>CAVROP010000142.1:0-36120 GCA_963722675.1 uncultured Acidobacteriota bacterium | reverse complement strand
ATCGAATCGTTCACCCTCGAGGCCCTCAAGGCAAAGCGCAAAATGTGGAACCCCGTGGGTGATCGGATGGTAAACGTGATTCGGGCAATCCAATCCCATGGAATCTATGTCTTTGGATCCATCATTTGCGGGCTCGAGACAGATACTCTGGAGACACTCGGAGCCATGCGGGAATTCGTGAAGTCCTCGACGATGCTTTTCGCTCAGTTCCCGATATATCGGCCGTTCCCCGGCACGGTTGATTTCCGGGAGATGGTGGCCGACCGCAAAAGGCGGAGCACGATGAGCCCTCTTCCTGTGGCCCCAAAGCATGCGACCGAGCTTCTGTATGAGAAGTATTGGCTGCACAATCGGTATCCGCGCGTGACGGTGAAGCATCCTCACATGACCGAACAAGAGCTTCTCCAGGCCAACCAAAGGTGTTATAACGATTTCTATTCATTCCGAAGAATTTGGCAGAGGGCGGTACAACTCCCTTGCTCCTGGACATGGAGATTTATCTTTGTGTTTGCTTCCCGTGGATTCCGTGCGCTCTACGCAGGACAGGGGATTTCCGCGAACGGCACACGGAGAAGGCTTCGCCTTATGCCCCGTTTGGGGCTCTGGGGCGTGGGGCGGCTACTTGATTTCTCGTCGTTTCAGCGGAAGAGAAAGGTAGTGCGAGTTTCCTAAACCCCCAGTCTGCTAGAAGTCGCTCAAGGGAGGGCAATGTACAACATAGTCTGGGATGGTGCTGCTAACAGCATTCTTCCTGGCGATGCTGGCTCTAGATCTGGGGTCTTCCACCGCCGCCCGCACGAAATCTCCACCCGTGAAGCCGCAGCCTGGAGCGGGGGCTGGATTGCGCTCTCCGTCGCGTTCGGAATTGGCTTGTCCGTCTGGAAGGGGCCTGAAATCGGGGTTCAGTTCTTCACCGGCTACATTCTGGAAAAGTTACAATCCCCCTGAGATAACCTGATCATGTTCGCGGTGATCTTCGACTCGCTTGCGATACCGCCCAAGTACCAGCATAAGACACTGTCCTGCGGGGTGTTGGGAGCTATTGCTTTGCGGGCAGTGTTTATTGCCGCCGGCCTGTCTCTTCTGGCGCACTTCAGGTGGGTTCTCTTGGTCTTTGGTGTGCTCCTGTTGATCGCCGGAGTCAGGCTGCTGCGTGGCCAGAGGCCGTCCCCCGACCCGCGGGCCAACCCACTGGTCCGGTGGGCGCAACATTTTATGCCCATGGTTGACGAGTTTGAAGGATCCTTCTTTATCCGTCGTAAAGGGCGGTGGTTCACCACCCCGCTGTTCCTGGCACTGGTCATGATCGAATTCACGGACATGACGCTGGCAATGGATTCCATTCCCGCCATCTTCAGCGTGACGCGAGACCCGCTTATTGTCTATTCTTCGACGATGTTCGCGGTTCTGGGTTTGCGGTCGCTCTATTTCATTCTTGCCGGTGTCACTTCCAGGCTGCGTTACCTGCGTGTGGGCCTGGGAGCCATATTGATCTTCGTGGGTGCTAAGATGCTGGCGGGACGTTTCGTTGAGATTCCCACCGCAGTGTCGCTGGGAGTCGTGTGTGGAGTCCTCCTGGTCGCGGTATTCGCTTCACTCCACACGATGAAGCGTGAACCCGGGTCTGTTGCCGGCAATCCAACAGCGAGCTGACGGGCAATCGCGCCGCCTACTCGCCGGGCTCGTTGATTCCATACTTGGCAATCTTGTATCCGAGGTCGCTGCGAGAAACTCCCAGGCGGCGGGCGGCTTCCGCCTGCGCTCCGTGGGTGGATTTCAGAGTTCTCAAGATGAGAGCCTTCTCCACCTCCGCAAGGAAATTGCGCAGATCATCAACCTCCGGCAGAATGTCGGCGAGTTGCCGGCCCTTGATGGCTGCCGCGCCGTCGGATTCCGAGACGGGGTCCCAGCTTGACGGAAGAGGGAAGCTATCCACGGTGAGTTCGCTGCCCAGGGAAAGGATCGAGGCCCTCTCGATCAGGTTTCGCAGTTCCCGCACATTTCCCGGGAAATCGTAACGCTTGAGCTTTTCCAGCGCCTGGGGGCTGAAGGCGCGCTTCGGAAGCTTGAGTTCCGTCGCGACCTGGCGAACAAAGAGTTCCGCGAGAACCGGAATATCTTCCGGCCGTTCGCGCAAGGGGGGAATGGCAATGGGCACCACGGCGAGCCGGTAGTAGAGGTCCTGCCGGAAAAGCCCTTCTCGCACGCGCTGCGACAGATCGCGGTGCGTAGCTGCCAGCAAACGGACATCGACATTCCTCGGCGTGTGGTTCCGAGACGCAACACTTGCCCCTCGGTTACCACTCGCAGAAGCTTGGCCTGCGCGGCGGGCGACATCTCGGCCACTTCATCGAGGAAGAGGGTTCCTTCATGGGCAGCCTCGAAGAGCCCCTGCCGGCTGCGGTCCGCGCCCGTGAAGGCCCCTTTTTCATGTCCAAAAAGCTCGCTCTCGAGCAGCGTCTCTGTGAAGGCCGCACAGTTTACGGCTACGAAGGGCTTCGACGTGCGGGGGCTGTTTTTGTGGATCGCCCTGGCCACCAACTCCTTGCCGGTGCCGGTTTCGCCGGTAATTAATGCCGTGGCGCCCGTCGGGGCCACCCGCAGGATCAAGTCGCGCACGGCGGTGATTGCCGGACTTACGCCATAGATCTCCGGCGTGCCCGCCAGGCGGACGACGGTGTCCTTAAGCAGTAGGTTCTCGCGTCGCAAACCCGTGCGCTCACAGGCGCGAGAGACAGCCGCCCTCACAACGTCCGGTTGAAAGGGTTTGGTAATGAAGTCGAAGGCCCCCTGCCGCATGCTCTCCACTGCCAGATCGACGGTGGCGAAAGCAGTTATGAGCACCACTGCGACGGTGGGGTCGGCCTCGATCGCCGCCGCCAGCACTTGCAAGCCGTCGCCGTCCGGCATCTTCTGATCGGTAAGAACCACGTCATAAGCCGACGCCGCGATGAGCCGCAGGGCCTCTTGTACTCCCGCACTTTCGGAGATCTCATGGCCGTCTCGCTGCAAGTTCAGCGTCAGTACGCGGCGCGTATGAGGTTCGTCATCTACGATCAGTATTCTGCCCATAACTTTTCAATGACCTGCTTGCACTTGTGCCAAGGGAATCGTCAGGGCAAAGCACACACGGCCCGGTTCATTCATGGAGAGAATCAAGTCGCCGCCATGAGCGCGGGCTATGTTGCGTGCAATGGCAAGACCTAATCCGGTGCCCTGCGGCTTGGTGGTAAAGAACGGTTCAAAGATCCGCGCCACGGAGTCCGGCGGAATGCCCGGCCCGGCGTTCTCAACCTCAATCTGCACGCAGCCCTTGCCATTCGTCGAGGCCCGGAGCTTCACGATCCCCTCAGGTAACGAAGCCTCGACGGCATTCATCACCAGATTCACCAGCGCCCGCTGGAGATCGGTGGCATCAAAATCCGCGGTGAGGCCGGAGGAGTGCATCTGAATGGACACCCCCCCCTCCTTGGCGCGGGCCCGGAAGCAATCCGCGACGTAGCCCAGCGTGTCATCTAGGGAAGATGAAGATTTCTGGGGATTGCGCGGGCGCGCGTAGGCCAGGAAATCTGTCGTCAGCGTTTCCAGGCGGCGCGACTCCTTGATTGCGATTCCGAACATCTCCTCCCGCTCGGCCGGCGACAATGCGCCCCCGCGCGCCGTGGCGAGCGCGCTCGCAATGTTCGAGACGGGGTTGCGAACTTCGTGCGCAATCGCACTCGACAGACGCCCCACGGCGGCAAGTCTTTCCTCCTGTCGGAGGCGCTCTTCCGCGTTCTGAAGGTCCGCAAGGCTCTCGGACAGTCGCGCCTCTTTCTGCCGAAGGTTCTTCACCATGAGCCACACCAGGACGCCGACCACCGTATCAATCAATGACATGGTGCCGGCTTCCATATACTCGTCAACCGGTGTTCCATGCAGGTGCTGCGCGTAATGCCAAACCCAAAGGAAATTAATGCAATCGACGAGCGCGATGACGATTACCGTCGGCGCCAGGTCCAGTCGAAATGCGGCAACCAGGACTGGTATTACCATGATGACGAAGTACTGCGCATTTTGCCGATTGGTGGCGTTCTGGAGCAGGCCTCCCAGGAGAATGTTGAAACCTATTGTGTACCACGTCAATAGTGCCATTGCCCGTGGTCCAAGAGGCTGGCTGCGCCCCAACAGCCAGAACAACTCCGCGCCTTGGGCCAAGAGCGCTCCAGTCAAAATCGCGATCAGGGTTGCAGAAGGGAAGCCCCAATAGGAGGCAAAGAGTGTGTGAAAAAGTTGCAGAGCGGCCAATATGAACAGGTTCAGGATGATGAAGATTGATTCCTGCCGCCGGAAGGATTCAAAGTCAGAGGCAAGAAGCAGCGACTTGGATTGAGTCCTTCGGAACACGTTGAGCTAGCTTAGCATAGTTCTCTGAGACAATGCAGGTTTCGAACAATCCTGGGCTTGAGCGCTTCCGGGAATGCGGGTCCCTATGACGGCGCCTTCGGTTGATCACGGACCCAATCCGTTACGGCTCGTTATCCAGATACTCCTCGGGGACGTCGTCCTCCGGGACCTGGTGCGTCCTGACTTCTCCCTGATCGGCGTCGGGAGCGTCTTCGACGCCCTCGACGATTCCGGCCTCCAAGGCGTTTCCTTCCTCGAGCAGTTCATCCACGCTTTCAGGCGCCGCGTCGGGCAGATCGGAGAGGCCCTGTAAGCTCCCTGCCTGGCCTGCCGCGCGCCCTTGGCTCTCCTCACGTTCCAACTCCGCCGCCTTTTCAGCCTGGGGTGGCTTGAGGATCCGCAGGTCGGGATCGAGGCTCGCGTGCAGTTTTGGAGCATCGATCGCGGGATTTGGCCTGGTCGCGGACTTGACTCGGACCGCGCCCTTGCTGGTTCTCTGCGTCTTTCTCGTCCGCTGCTTTGTGTTCTGTTTTTTGGTCGCCATCGTCACCTTGGTTGACACGTTCGATTCGGGCGCCAAGGCCGCGGCCCTCGAGATCGCGGTGCCCGGCTGCCTCCTTGGATTAGATGCGAGTAGATACGGACCGAGGCGCAGATTTTTGGCCTCCTGCCTTCTGCCGTCATCCCCTATCGCATTAAATGGGGACGATTCTGGAGCCTTCGCGGACGAGGTGTTCCGTATAGCCGAGCTTAACCAACTGCCGGTAGCAATCCAAAACCTTCTTCGGAATTCTCTGCGAAATCTGAAATCCCTTTTGGGGGTAGAGCGCGATCTTTTGCAAATCGCTCAGCATGATTGCGATCACATCTCTTTTCGAGATCGATCGGTTCGGATAATCTTCAAACGAGATCGGCGGCGAGGTGACGATGATTTTCTTTCGCGGCCACACTTTCTTAAACGTGGCCCAGGTTCTCCGCTCCATGTAAGGCTTTTGGACGACAAGAAAACTGCCAGGATTGAGACCTTGTTTTTCCAGCAGCCTTTTCGTAAACAGTACATTCTCTCCGGAGTTCGTCGCTTCTTTCTCGATGAGAATTTTGCCTCGCGGAACCCCGGCCCGAACGGCGATTTGAGCGAATTTCTCAGCCTCTGTCTTTGTCCACTTCCGGGTCAGGCCACCGCGCTTTCCGGAAAAGAGAATCAGCGGGGCCAGTCTCCGCAAGAACAGCTCGGCGCCATACTTTCCGACGCGCGGGTCGTGGCTGCCGAAGACCAGGATGCAGTCCGCCGGCTTGAGCGTTTGGTTCAACTTCATGTAGTCCCAGACACTCTTCGCGAGGGCGTCGATGCGTTTCGGATTCATGGCTGTGCAGCACGGCGCAGGCTCTCGAGTTGCACCATCTCCGCTGCGCCGGAATCTCGGCGTCGGGAGAAGACCCGGGCTTCTGTAGCCGACTATTTGTCCTCTTCCGGTGTTGCCTCTCGACTCCGAGCTCTTGGCTTCGTCTTGCGTAAAATACGCTGCTTTTGCTCCTTTTGGCGTCCGATGAGCACTGAATTGGGGTTCGTTTTAGCTATGTTTCGCAACGGGCATCCTTTGTTTTCAATAACATACTGGCTTCGGTCGTACTATTTTTTGTTTTTTCGAACCCCGGTTTCCCCGAGTGCGGGGACTATTGCGTTTTTCCTCGCGTTCCGAAGCCTGCCCACGACAATCTGTCCACAAAATGACCACTATAATAGGCTACCATAAGTCTCGGGGTTTGTCAAGTGGAAAATGCGGAAAAACCGTGAGGACCCTGACTTGTTCGGACCAGCTCAGGCGATGGGATGTTGGAGGCGGCTACCCTCGCGGATAGTGAGTCAACGGGACGGGAAGCCGGGACGGAATGTCGGCTGGACGGTGGTCTCTGGCTTCGCCGAACGATCATCATTTACCTCCCCATAGGAGCTTCGGTAGTGCATTCCGGGTTGATCCTCGAGAACGACAGATTTTCTTTTTGGGTGTAAAGTGGAACGGTTTTCAAATGCCAGACGGCGGTCAGGCCACAATTCAAGCAATCGGGTCTCCACATGAAACTCACCGACCTGCGCGGTATTCTTCAATACGTCCCACAATTCCGGGACAAGACCTTCGTTATTGCCGTAGACGGCGACATCGTCACGGACGAGAACTTCGCGAACATCCTTTTAGATGTCGCTGTCTTGCGCTCCCTGAACATCCGCGTGGTGCTCGCGCATGGGGTGGCAGCACAGATTAAGGCTGCCGCTGGGAAACAGAGCGTGCAAGCCTCCGACTTCGATGGCACTGGCGTGACCGATGCTCCGACACTGCAGATGGCCCTGAACGCCGCAAACCGTCTCACGCACGAGATTCTGGAAGGCCTGTCAGCCCAAGACTTGCGCGCCGCCTGCACCAATGCCATCATCGCCCACCCCCTGGGAATCATCCAGGGTGTCGACCACCTTTTCACCGGCAAGGTGCAACGCGTTCGACACGGAGCTTCTCCAAACATTGTTGGATCGCGGAATCATTCCTGTCCTTCCGCCGCTTGGCTTTGATGGCGACGGCAAGACTTACAGGACGAACTCTGACAGTGTCGCCGTGGCTGCGGCTGAGAGTTTAAAGGCAATAAAGCTGATTTATCTCACTGCGCAGGATGGGCTGCGGCACAGCGATCAACTGATTCGCAAAATGCTGGTGGCGGACCTGCAAAAACTCATACAAGTCGCGCCTGGCGGATTCGCGCCGGGATTGCTTTCGAAGGCCCAGCATGCGGCTGCCGCGTGCTCGGCGGGAGTGGAGCGCGTCCACATTGCCAGCGGCCGGGAGGACGAAGGACTGCTGGCCGAAGTGTTCTCCAACGAGGGCATTGGCACGCTTATTTACGCAAACGAATACGAGCAGATACGGCCTGCCAAGAAGAAAGACATCCGGGCCATCCAGAGGCTGACCAAGAAGGCGGTGGAAGCGGAAGAACTTATCCGGCGAACACGCGTCGAAATGGAGAAGAACTTGGGGGACTACTTTATCTTTGAAATTGACAAGAACCCCGTTGGCTGCGTGGCTCTGCACATATATCCCGAGCAAAAACAGGGCGAACTCGCCAGCCTTTTTGTGAGTCCCGCACACGAAAACCAGGGCATCGGCCGAAAGCTGATTCAATTCATCGAAAACAAAGCGCGCGAAGCCGGGTTGAATGAACTGATCACACTCTCGACGCAGGCCTTTACTTACTTCCAGTCGAAGGGCGGCTTTACGGAAGGCACTTCGGATAATCTCCCGCCTGTCCGCCGAGCAAAATACGATCAAAGCGGGAGGAATTCGAAGGTGCTGGTGAAGCCGTTGAAAGTTGATGGTTAGTTGCAGCTTTGCCGAGCGGGTGTCCCGAAGCTCTCACGGGCCAGACCCGCTGGCGGCAGGTAGGGGAGTTTATCGGAGCCTTGCGCGAGGCGCTTGATAAAATTCTTGCCGAGGCGGCCGCACAGCCGGTCAAGCCTAAGAAATCGGCCTATGGACTGCTTGCCAAGTACGGTCCAGGTCCGACTGAGGAAGAGATCGACGAGAACCGCCGGGAAATGTTTCGCGGCTTCGGCGAGGATCTCCCGTGATCGTGGGCGTTGCCGATACGCACACGGCCCTACGGTATGCTGAGGTCGTGGAAGCGATGCGCCAAGTCCCCCGCGCCCAAGTGCCTGACATGCCGGGTAGGATCGTAGCGGCCACTGCGGCATATTTGCGAGTGCCCATCATCAGTCGAGACGGCCGCATAAAGTCCTCAAACGTCCAGACAGTGTGGTGACTTCCGCCCAGCAAGCGCAGACCTGCTTCGCACGATCCGTGGCTTTTCCCTCGGTGGTCACCTCAAAACCGGCCAATGGTGGACGGGTCAAAACCGGCCAACGGACGGTGTCCGGGACTTGGTTTTTCTTGCGCGCTGCTTCCTTCTGTACTATCGACAACCCACTCGCAGCCGTAACGGTCTCGCATCATCTCGCTTAGTGCCTGCATCTGCGCTGGCGTCGGCGCTTTCGGTGGTGGCGGGAGCGTGAGCTCGCGCGCTGGCGTGCTTGTGTCCCTGATGAAACCCTCGAACCCCGCGGGCGTGTATAGGATCAGATAGTGGACGGGTCGGTGGATGCCGACCTGAAACCCATGCGGGATCTCGCGTGGTGCGAAGATAGTCGTTCCCGCCTTCGCGTGGATCGTTCGCGCGCCCACTCGCATCTCGATCTCTCCATCTATTAGATAGAAGAGTTCGTCCTCCCGGTGGTGAACGTGCCGCGGGACCACTGCGCCCGGAGGATAGAGCATCTCGATCAAAGAGAACAGCCCGTCACTTTGTTCACCGGTGACTTTTAGGGTGGCTAAACCGTCGAACCACCAGACTCCTCGTCCGTACCGGAGGCTAACCCGAGAATTCGACCCTGCCTTGCGGCCTGCATCAGTTCCTCCTGGCTTGATGAGAAATGCCCTTGATAATCGGTACTATACAACAGCGGCTAGCGCAAAGGTACGCGTATTTTGCGTTCCTGTGCGGATCTTCACTTCGGGTTCGCGGCGAGAAACATTGTAACGCTGCTCGAATTTGGGAAGATCCGCGGAGGAATCCGTCGGCTGACGGACACCTCCACGCTACCCTCTTTTGCCAAAGTGAATTCGGTGGAGAGGGCAATTTCGTGCCATGAAATTTCAAACAGGCCCACGACCCGATGGCGGAAGCTCATATGATAAGCCACGCTACACCCCCTGCCGTCTGGTAAAATAGGTCTGATGCCAAAACACCTGAGCGCCGAAGATATTTTCCCGTTGGTCGATTGCCTATCGCCCGACGAGCGTCTTCGCCTTCTTCGCTTCATCAGCGCGCGGCCCGCTGCTGACGATCGAGATATATACCGCGCCCTGCCTCCCCGAAACGAGGAGTTCTCGAGTGACGAGGACTTGTTGGCGTGGGACGCCGAAGGTTGGGAGGAAGTCCGTTGAACCGTGGCGAAATCCGTTGGTACACATTTCAACCACCGGACAAGCGGCGCCCCGTCCTCATCCTGACCCGGAACGAGGTGATGGATCACTTGCACGAAATCATCGTCGTGCCAGTGACGCGCACGATCCGTGGATTATCGACAGAAGTTCTCCTGTCGCCCGATGATGGGATGCCGGTTGTCTGCGCCCTCAATTTCGATCATCTATCCCTTGCCCAACGTAACCGTATCGGAACAGCCCTTTGCAGTCTCCCGGAAGCGAGATGGCCTGAAGTGCGTCGGGCGCTTCTTGTCGCATGCGGATTCAGCGGTCAGGAACCGGACCGGTCATGAAGCCCTCTATGACCTCCGGCGGGTAGCGCACAGGTACGCGTATTTTGCGTTCCTGTGCGGCTTTTCACTTCGTGTTGGCGACGAGAGGCATCGTAACGCGGCTCGAATTGGGGAAGCTCCGCAGAGGAATCCGTCGGTCGCGAGACCCGTCCGCCGACGGGCTGGAGGATACCTGCCCGCCGGTTTTTGGCCTTCCCCACGCGTTAAGGGGAAAGCGCAAGGACAGTAAATCCCGCTGAGGCTGCGGCTTGGGATAGCTGCTGATCGCCGGAAACAAAATTGCGGTTCTTGGGTTGTTGGTGACACCAGGTGAGAGCCGCCGCCAGTTGCAAGCTGTCGGCCGCTCGAAGCTGATGAATATCCAACAATTGCCGTGCCAATTCCCGCAGCGAGTCCGCTGGGAGGATCTCTCGCCATCCCCGGCTCAACAACTCCAGCCGGGCGAGAGCTCCCTTGCGTTCGCGATCGCTCAAAACGGCCATGCGGTGGAGGCGGGCCACCGCGCTATGGATCTCGACCGGAGTTCCCCACCACACCACCGGCAGGCTCTGTCGCAGGTGGGCCTGAGCTTGGCGGCTGGTGGCCTCCCCAACACAGAGCGGGACCAGTGCACTGGCATCGAAAAATGCCGGTTGCGGTTTCATCTCCCCTCCGCGCGTTCGTCCACCAGGGCCTGGATGGCTTGACTCGCGGCAACGCGGCCGGTACGGATCTTGAGCAGCTTGTGAATGTCTAAAGGAGCCTGCGGCAAACGCATTTTGCCTGCTGCGACTAAAATCAGCTCATCCTTGCTGGTTTCGTCGACGGAGAGGGGGACGAGCTTCGCCACGGGCAGATTGCGGTCCCGGACGACGATTTCTTCCCCCTGTTTGGCGTAAGTCAGATACCGACTCAGGGAGTTCTTCAACTCGGCAACATTGACACTGCGCATGCGGTTTCCTCCTGTCATGGCTATTATAGCCATATCGGAAGGGGAAAAGACAACGCTTTCTCCCTAACCCGTGGGTCGGTGGGTCGCGTGCCGGCGAAAGGACCGCACAGGTCGGCCGAGGGAACCCTGTGCGGCTTTCCATTTCGTGTTCGCGACGAGCAACTTCGTAACGCTGCTCGAATTTGGGAAGCTCCGCCGAGGAATCCGTCGGCTGACGGACACCTCCACGCTACTCCTCTTTTGCCAAAGTCAATTCGGTGGACAGGGCAATTTCGTTGCATGAAGTTCCAGACCGGTCCGCGACCCGACTCGGCTTGCCGCCAATTCATTTGCCCAGTTAGCATCTCACAAGAAAAACCGGTCGATTCAGTTGGTTTATGGCATGCTGGGTGTGTCGTTGTCCTTAATCAGGGTACCGCAAGCCATCTTAAGAGTGAGGAGCGAACAGAGAGAGGGTGAAAAACCATGCCATACGAGAACATCTGCCTGGATGTTGAAGGACCGTTGGCGATCGTTACGTTGAACCGGCCCAACCGCCGCAACGCATTGTCGCTCGAACTCATGCTGGAACTCATCGACTGCTTGACACATATTGGCGGCGACTCGAGTTTGCGCGCCGTCATCCTGGCGGCCGCAGGCAAGGTGTTTTGCTCCGGCCATGACCTGGGCCAGATGGTGGGGCGCGATATCAATGAGTACCGGCGCATCTTCGACGTCTGCACGGAATTAATGACGAAGGTGCAGTCGATACCGCAGCCCGTCATTGCTCAGGTGCAGGGAATCGCTACGGCCGCGGGGTGCCAGTTGGTGGCGACTTGCGATCTGGCGGTGGCATCGGACCAGGCATCCTTCGCCACGCCGGGCGTGAAGATCGGATTATTCTGCACCACGCCCATGGTGGCGCTGAGCAGGGCGGTGGGGCGCAAAAGGGCTCTCCAGATGTTATTGACGGGTGATCCGATCGACGCCGTTACCGCTGCCGAATGGGGCCTGGTCAACAAGGTCGTCACAGATGC
Organism: uncultured Acidobacteriota bacterium; assembly: GCA_963722675.1. Lineage (GTDB taxonomy): Bacteria > Acidobacteriota > Terriglobia > UBA7540 > UBA7540 > CAVROP01. The sequence goes on along the minus strand of CAVROP010000142.1, from coordinate 24,470 downwards.
TGATTTGGCCCGAACAACCCACGAACTCGGCGCAAAGATTGCCGCGGCCAGCAACCTCACCGTCGCGCTGGGCAAACAAGCGTTCTATACCCAAGTCGACCTGGATCAGCCCAAGGCGTACGCCTACGCCAAAGAGATCATGAGCATGAATTCGCTTGCTGCCGATGCCCAGGAAGGCATTTCGGCCTTCTTAGGCAAGCGGCGAGCTTGTTGGACCGGCAAATAGTAAAGTTGAGTGGCGCGACCTTCCCCCTCAGCGGTCGGCAGTTCTTCGTCTACAAAAGATCGACGCTGCGGCGTCGCACGCCCTGTTCTTTTTGGAACTCAGGGCAGCGCTTTCGCGTTTTGGTCAGTAGGGGATCTCTCTGTGACAAGGTCTCCGACAAGACGGGAGGACGCTTCCAATGCAAACGCTCTGGCAAGACATCCGCTATGGCCTCCGCATGCTGGCGAGCAATGCCGGCTTTACGCTTGTCGCCGTCCTGACGCTGACCCTCGGCATCGGCGCCAACACTGCGATCTTCAGCGTGATCAACGGCGTGCTCCTTCAGCCGCTCCCTTACCGTGACCCCGGCCGGCTCATGATCCTGGCCGAGAAGACGCCGGAATTCGACACGATGTCGATCTCTTACCCCAACTTTCTGGATTGGCAGAAGGAGAACCGCTCCTTTGAGAATCTCGCCGCACACCGTTGGGGGTCGTATGACCTCAGGGGCGGCGGGATGCCCGAGCACCTGGAAGGCAAGATGGTGTCAGCCGGATTCTTCTCCACCCTCGGGATCACGCCCGTTCTAGGCCGCGATTTCGAAGCCCAGGAAGATCACGTGGGCGCGAACCGCGTGGCGATGATCAGTGGCGGCTTTGGAAACGCCGCTTCGGCTGCAGTCCCGACGTGATCGGCAAGCCTCTTACCCTGAACGGCCAGGGCTACACCGTGGTTGGCGTGATTCCGGCCGGCTTTCCGTTTTTTGGGGCCGCGGACGTCTTCACCCTGCTCGGCCAATGGGACGACGTGCTTGCGCGCTCGCGCGAGACTGCATCCCGGGCTGCGCGCCGTCGGACGCCTGAAGCCCGGGCTCACGCGTGAGCAGGCTGCAGGCCGACATGAACAGCGTGGCCGCGCAGCTCGCGCAGGCCTATCCCAAGTCGAATGCCCACCATGGCGTCAACGTGAGGCCGCTGGCGCAAGAGATCGTGGGGGATGTGCGGCCCGCCCTTGCTGGTGCTGCTCGGCGCTGTTGGCTTTGTGCTTCTGATCGCCTGCGCCAACGTGGCCAACCTGCTCCTGGCCCGCTCCACGGCGCGCCGCAGCGAGATGGCCATCCGCGCCGCCCTGGGCGCGAGCCAGGGCCGCATGGTGCGGCAGGTTCTCACTGAAGGCGTGCTGATGGCTCTCGCCGGCGGCGCCCTAGGATTGCTCCTCGCCCACTGGGGGACGCAAGGCAGTCTTGGCGGCCATCCCCGGTGGGTTGCCCCGCATGGAGGATATCGGTGTGGACGGCTGGGTCCTGGTGTTTACTCTGGCGGCTTCGGCGGCCACGGGCGTGATCTTCGCCCTGGCGCCGGCTCTGCAGATGTCGCGGCTGGATTTGCACATCCACGCTGCGGGAAGGAAGCCGCGGCTCCACGGGCGGGCAACACCGGCTGCGCTGCGCGCTGATGGTCGCCGAGGTGGCGGCGTCAATGGTCCTGCTGGTCGGCGCCGGCCTGATGCTGAGGACCATGTGGCACCTCAGCCGGGTGAGCCCGGGCTTCAATCCGCGAAACCTGCTGACCTTCTCCGTGGGCCTCAGCCCCGCCAATCGTGCCACGGCCGATCGAATTCGGAGTGCTTACCGGGACATCACCCAGAGCGTCCTCTCGCTGCCGGGCGTGCAGGCGGCAGGGTTGGTGGACGATGTTCCATTGACCGGCAACGACGACGAGCTGCCGTTTTGGGTTTCGGGCCGTCCTCGCCCCAGTTCCCAAAGTGAGATGCTGTGGGCGCTGCTCTACAACGTCACCCCTGGGTATCTTCGCGCCATGGATATCCCGTTGCTGCGCGGACGTTTCTTCAGCGATGCTGACATCAAAGGGTCCGGCCAGGTGGTCGTTATCGATGAGACGATGGCCAAGGGCCTCTTTCCGCACCAGGACCCGATCGGCCAAAGCATTCGGATCGCCGTGCCGGAAGGATTTGGTCCGGGTCTCGACGGGCCGATTGAGATCGTCGGCGTGGTGGGTCATGTTAAGCACTTCGGGCTCGACTCCGACTCCTCGTCCAAGATCCAGTACCAGCTTTACCTGCCGCTTATACAATTGCCGGATCAAATCCTGCCGCTTGCGGCATCGGGCATGACCATGATGGTGCGGACCACCGTGGACCCGCTAAGCCTGGTCAGCGCAGTCCGCAGCCGCGTTTCTGAGCGCGATGCCGACCAACCCGTCTTCGACGTTCGGACCATGGACAAGATCATCTCAGATTCCGTGGCCGGGCGGCGCTTCTCCATGCTGCTGCTGGGCGTCTTCGCGGGCCTGGCCTTGGTGCTGGCTTCGGTGGGGATTTACGGGGTGATCTCTTATACGGCCACGCAGCGCACGCACGAGATCGGCATCCGCATGGCACTGGGCGCCGAGCGCGCGGACGTGCTGCGCATGGTGGTGGCACACGGACTGCGGCTGTCCTTGATCGGGATTGGCGCCGGGCTGGCTGCCGCCCTGGGTCTGACACGCTTGATGTCGTCCATGCTGTTTGGCGTTCGCCCCACCGATTTCGTGACCTTCGCCGCCGTCTCTCTGCTTTTGGCGGGGGTCGCCATCCTGGCGAGTTATGTGCCCGCTCGCCGGGCGACGAGGGTCGATCCGATCATTGCGCTGCGATATGAATAACTCATGGCTCTTCCGGCCGTGCTCGAGGCCCGAGGCTTACCCAGGTGTTTCCGGGCGCCCGTAAGCCCTGGGCGTAAACAAGCAAACCCCAAACTCAGGTAGCCGACTTCTTGTCACCTTCCGCGCCGCGCCGTTCGCCTCGAAGCTTCGGTTCGTTTGCACAAAATGTGCTGTTTTTGCCCCGTTTAAGCTCTGATTTGCGCTAATTTGCGTGCAAAACGCGCATAATTTGCACCACTCAAAAAAGTGATGTCCTTTGTTTTCAAGTACTTCTTAGCTTCGTTCCCACTATTTTTCATTTTTTGTAGTTCCCTACATTCCGCCACAGCCGGGACCGTTCCGAATTGCCGTGCGCCACGGCGCGCCCCGGAGTCCACCTACGACAATGTGTCCACAAAACAACCACGCTCATAGGCTATCATATGTCCCTGGGCTTGTCAAGTGAAAAATGCAAAAAAGCCGGCGGACGCTCCCGAGTCCCGACGCCCCGCCTGGCCAGACCAGGGCATTACGGTCAACTCGGTACAAATGTCATCGAGTGGCGCGCGTGCTGCCTAAAATTCCACCCTGCCTTTTCCACCAGAATCCTGGCTGCTTCGCCAAGGTCACTTCCGCGGTTGGCCGACACATCCACGTGACCGCAACCAGGCACCATAACTTCCCCGCGGCGGACTTCTGGGGAGTGAGGATGTTGCACTTCAACGAGTACGCCGTTATACGGCCTAGTGAATTGATTTTTGGGCCCTCTTTTATCCCGTACCCGCTCTTCGCAGGTTGACAGGTTCCAGTCAACCGCCTTAGAATTAAGATGTAGTCCCGGCGAAGGCCTGCCCGCTTGGCAGAGATTGGTCTCCCCGCCAGGGAGAATAGTCGAGACGAGAAAACCCCGGTCACGGGGTTTTTCTTTTTTGGGGAAGCCCTACCAAGCTCCACACGCAGTGCAAGCTCAGCGCGGCGTCGAGCATTCTCGCCTCTTCTTGCGATCCTTCTCGGGCCGCCCGAATGCATCCTGCCCACATGTCAGCCAACCGGATCATCGGCTCGCTTTCATCGCGGCGGCTTCGGACTTTCTCAAGCGAGAGGCCCCGGACCCGCAATGCATTCGTGAGTTCACTCGCTTTTTGACGATCAATGCCATCCACGAACACGCGCGCTGTGGCGTTCAACTGGCCTTTGCTCTTGAGTGCCCCTTCGAGCACTTCCAGCATGGGAAAGAAGTAGGGGATCGGCTTCTGATAGACCCCAAAGAACACGTCCACCCGGACAAGATTGCTTTCAACGACCAGACGAAGATAGCGAAGGCGGCGCTCCGAGCGCGACTTATGCCATTTCCGTCTGCCAGTCCCGGCGGCATCTTCAATGTCCATCAACGCCTGTCGTAAGGCTTCTTGATTCTCCGCGCTCACGACGACCACCACCACAAAAACGCTTGATGCCGGGTCCTGGCCGGTTTCGTCCACGTTGCAGTACAGCTTTTCTTTTGGCGTCGGAGTCATTCTGATGGAGCGCTGCCCTATTCTCAGAGATGCCGGTAGCCGTGGTCAGCGCTTTCCTGACCGCGGGTTCTTCTTGGCAAATGCGGTGTTCTGTGACTACGTTCGGGCGCGTCGATGATTTGGGATGTGCGGATAGGAAAAGCCCACAGTCGGGAATTCGCTGACTGTGGCTACCTGCTTTTCGGTCACCTTTCGGTGGTTGCTCTTCATCCGTAGTCTGGTAAGATATAGCTGCTAGACTGAGGCTGCGGGGGGGAAGGACCAAGGATGTCGAGAAAACGTCAGCGGATAAGTGCAAGCGAGTTTTCCGACCGCTTCACCAAGATAGTGTCTCGCCACCTTTCCACGCTCCCCGCCGAGGAACAAGACAAGCGCATAAAGAGTGCCGAGCGAGCGGCTCTTGGTGCTAGCCGTACCGAGCGTCCCACAACTCGCAAAGTTGAAGCAACTCGGGCGAGCCCTCTTTTATCCCGTACTCACGAATAACCGCAAGAAAAGTCCTTTTCTCGCAGCTTGGCTCAGCGAGCATTTCTGCAACCTTTCGAATCATGCGCTGGCGAGCCAGCGTTACCGCCTTCTTCTGCTGGCGACGGCCTCTTGAAGTCTCCTCAGCCATCATGTCTTTCAAGTCTCCTTCGCACCCGCTCTCGTCCCCACATTTAATTGTGTCATTCATTCTCGGCTCCTATTTCTGAGACCGCTTTCATTCTTCATTCGGCGTTCTCTACTATGGGGTCGGTAGACAAGTTTTGAGGGCTGTTTGTCGCACTTTCCATGGTTCCGAGCCCCCTTTGCGGTTTGTAATCGATTGGTAAAACATATCTTAATTGCCAGTTCTAGGATTTGCCAGACCGCAAAGTCTGGCCGCCGACGGTGTATGACGTTAGTTCATCTCCAGTCGTGAACCTGCCAACACTAACCTCCAGTGATCAATAAGCCAACGATAACCTTTGACAACCTTACTTGAATCACCATACACTGATTCCAACGACAAATGATTGGATTCCGTATATCACGCAAAGACGAGTTTACAATTGTTCGCCCAGGTCGGTGCAGGCTATATCTCCGAGAGGCCGAAGGTCTACTGCACCACTTGAACGCCGTTCCACCTTTGATTGGCGGCGGGCTGCTTGCCGACCTCGGGCCACCTGCCTATGAGAGAGGAAGGCAACGGATATGGCCATCTATGAATGTGGCAGCAGAATGTTTGATGGACATCATCAGTGCCGATCTCCGACAAGCCGGAGATCATCCTTGGCTGGAAACCGCTGTGACATCATGTCTTAATGTTCAAGGAGGGCCTTGGCTAGAGCAAGCTGTTCAAGGGTTCGTCACGGGGGCCTCTCCTCCGGGAATAACGGTGTGGGATCGCTTCGCCACTAAGGTGGATTGCGAGAGGGCATTTCAATTGGCCTCGAAGAGTAGCTACGTTCCTTCGGTTGTAGTATCAAAAGCAGATGCAACCCGCATGTGGGAGGCTATCCAGGCGTTCGCCTCTGACGAAGAATTGGGTAGAGATGTCATCGCTCTCCGCCGTGAAATGAAAGGGCACAGCGAACGGAGGTTTCTTGAGGAGCGGCGCCGGACGATTCATGCAATGGCGACTGGAGACCCCAAGTACACGGTGCGCTCATTACGAGCCCTGGATTTTTATGACGCGAACCTGGCGGCAATCAATCTCTGGCTTGACTCCTGTGACAGGGGCTCCGACAATTCAGTCTGCCTTGCCATCCAAATTTTCGAGCGCTGGGTGGACCGGAAACTCAAGACGGCTGCCCTCGGTTTTAGACTCGTCCTGGATCGGGCGGTCTCAACATACCGGTTTATCCCGTCCCAGGCATGCACAAAGTTGGATCATCCAAGTCAAGTGGAATTGCGCATTATCTACCCCCATACCGTGCGTAGCGCTTATCTCATTGCATACTTAACGCTCCAGGGCATCGAAGGGCGTGTTGCTGAATGGGTTGAAGTGGTGGACCTTATCGACCGGCTCGCGTTCGCCGGCGTGTTGGAGCGATTCATCAAATGTCCGGTGTGTGGCCGCTGGATGTACGCGCTGAACCCGCGACGAGACTACTGTGGAGACAAGTGCAGGTACAGCGTTTGGGCAAGGACGCCTAAGGGGAAGGAAAAACGCAGGAGGGCGAGCTCGGCGTGGCGGAAAAGATTCAGCGAGGAGGTGCGCCGCGCCACCCCGAACGTGCGCCGCCGCCAACGTAACCCATGAGCAGCGTTGACTGCGCGGAAGTCACTATTCTCTTCCTGAGCGGGGCTCAGCCTGAAACAGCCCTTCCTGCTCGTGCTTCGTCTTCCGCTCCGCCTTGGCGAAGGTTTCGACGCGATGCTCGGGATACTGAATCTTCTTCCCTGCCAGAAGTTCGGCGATGGTGAGGATTTGAATACGCGGGTAGCGGCCGGGGAAGTCTTTCGATTCGTAGAAGCCCCCGGCAGCGGCTTCCGTCAGCATCGCTTTGGTCGGCTCGCGGAGCGTTATCAGAACTCCGATGGGAGCCTTTTCCCGCTCCAGAACGCCCTTGAGGTCGCGGACGTGGTTCACGCCGATGTACCCGCTCTTAACTTGCACAATCACTTGCTTCGCTTGGCCGCTCTTATCATCGAAGAAGTTGATGTAGCCATCAATCCCCGCATCTGCGCCTTTCTTGTGGTCCTTGGCAGGCCGCGCATCCACGAGGTCCACTGCCCACCATTCGAACTGGTACGGGTTGATCTCCTTCAAAGCCTCCGCGCCGCCCACATCCGTGGGCGCACCAATGATTTCGTAAGGGCAAAGCTGCTCCCCGAAGCTGTCTCTCAGGCGGCGCTGCACAAGGTTGATGGCGAGGTAAGTGATGTCAATGCCGATCCATCGACGCTTGAGTTTTTCAGCCACTGCGATTGCCGTGCCACACCCGCAGAACGGGTCGAGTACGATGTCGCCCTCATTGCTGCTCGCTCTGACGACGCGCTCCAACAGGGCTTCGGGTTTTTGAGTCGGATAACCGAGACGCTCCTGGGCGCGAGCATTAATGGGGTCGATATCCGTCCAAACATTTCCTGCGAGAACGCCTGCCATCTGGTCGAGATAACGCTTAAGTTGGGGCCGCTTGGATATTGAATCCGGGTACGAGATTCGACCTTCTCTGTCAAGCTTTGCCATCGTCTCCTTGGAAAAGCGCCATCCGAGCGGAGGCGACGGAAATCCCTTCCAGGTGTACATCATGTTTGGTCTCGGTTTCGGACTGGTCATGTCGCCGAGCCTGTACTTACGCCCGTCGGGCTCCGCATAGCGGTATTTGCTGGCAATGTACTCCTCACTGTGAGGTTCGTGCAGAGGATTCCAAGTGGGGTCATCGTTTTTGGAGTAATGAAGCAGGATATCGGCGACTGGGCTCCACCGCTTTGCGTCGCTGTGTGTCCCTGTCCGCTTCCAAGTAATTTCGGCAAGGAAATGCTCAGGGCCGTAGATCGAATCCATGAGCAGTTTGAGGTAGTGGCTGGCGGTTGGGTCGCAATGCAAATAAATGCTGCCTGTGGCTGCGAGTACTCGGTGAAGCTCGACCAGCCGAATGGCCATCATCACGAGGTAAGCCATCATGTCGTTACGGCCAAGGAAAGCGAGCAACGCTTGCATCAGGTCGGCAAGCTTGCGCGGGCCGCTGGTGACGATTTCCTTGTAGACCGCCTCGGCTTCCAAGCTCCATTGCCACGTATCTTCGAAGGCGGTAATTTGCGCGGCGGATTCCTCGCCGCTTTTTTCCTTGAAGAGGACGTTGTAATTGGCGTTGGAATTGAACGGCGGGTCGAGGTAGATCAGGTCAATGCTGGCGTCCGCGACGCAGTCGCGCAAAATGTTCAGGTTGTCGCCGAAATACAGCTTATTCTTCCAGTCCATTGCAGGGGAGAATACCACAACCGCCGCCACATTGCGCGGCCGTGTTCGAGACAGCACCGGCAATTCACTTGGCTGTATAGTCGGCAAACCGTCGAAGTGCCACTCGCGTGCAGACTCGCGAGATACGGGGTTCGAGGAAACAACTCCTCGGGAGTCGCTTACTGCTTACTAATCGCCAATGGCTCTGCAAGCCGAGCACTTTGACGGGAAACGGGCTACCCGTGCTGTTGGCACTCGCCGACAAACGTCGGGTGGGAAATAGGGCAAGCAACCGGGTCCTCAAACTGGGCGCCGGGTGGGCGAAAGAGCGTCACTGCAGTCAGCCGATGAAGGTGTGAAAGAATTCGATCCTGTCATGCTGAGCGCAGCGAAGCATCCCTGCAGTTTCTCGTAACACATCACGCCCAAAGGGACTGTGGAGATCCTTCGCTTCGCTCGGGATGACGGGCGCGGATGTCTTCACACGTTCGTGGGCCGTGGGCTGAGGCCTTTCGCCCGCTTCGCGGGCTACGAGGTGCGAGCCAGGGATCCGCGCCGCCAGGCAAAGTTCTATAATGCGGTGGGGGCTTCGACTGGCCGGGAGGTTAAGGTGGCTGGCCGAGAGAGGACGATTGTGGCCCGTCAAGACTTCGACCGGTCCGGCAACAGCTTCGAACTCGACCTGCACGGATGCTCGATGGAAGAGGGCCGCAGCGCGGCTGGGCAGCGGATCCGCGAATGCTCACGGTACGACAGCGCTCGCCAACGGCACGAGCCGTATTATCCGTTGCGTTCCGGCGGCAGAAACCGGCTAAAGGCTAAGGGTTAAGCACGCAGGAACATTTTGACATTACCTTTTTTTGCATGCGTTTTCGCATTAGTGTGTAGGCGTGGGAGTGTACGCGAGGAGACCCGCGCCGGCAATCGCGTGCAGGAAGGAGAGAAGTTCGATGAATAATCGCGAGCGTATTGTTACGAGTCCTACGAGGAGACGGCGTATCCGGCGAATTGTGTTTTGGGGCGCTTGGTGGGGGGTTGCTTTGATCGGCGTGATGTTGGCTTTGCCCGCCGCAGGGCAAGATGCAGCTTCGCAGGTTCAGGCCGAAGTGGAGCGCCTTCAACAGTCGCTGGCCAAGAAACCCATTTCTTTTCCGGACAACCCCGACGCGAACCGGCAGGCCGGCGATATGCTCAAATCGGCTCTCAAGGATCAATCCGCCGGCAGGCTCTACCTGAGCCTTTATGGAATCGGTCAGGTGTCGGACTTTATCCACGGCGTATGGACTGTCATGGACAAAGCAGAGTCGGTGAAAAGCAGCGTGCCGGCCTTCGAGGCGGAATGGGAGAAAGTCAGCGCCAGTGTTGCCGCGCTCGACCAGCAGACCCGAGCGACGAATTGGAGCGACTCGCCCGCCGCCCTCCAGGCGTTATCCGAGACAGCGGAAGCCATGACCATCCCGCTGCTCGAGGGGGGGCGCGGCTTCGCGGTCTCGACCGAGCCGAAGGACGGCCTTTTCAATATCGGTGAAGCGCAGGGCCAGGCGGAGTTCGCGGCCTTTGTTGCTTCCCTGCACCTTCCGCGCAAAGGCGCGGCGTACCCGCTTCGTTCGCTCCTGCCGGAACTCGCGAGCCTCCAGCAAAAGGTGAATGCCGCCTTCCAGCCGCCTCGTTCTATCGATCTCCACGTGCAGTTCATGCTTATTAATTCCGGGCTGAAGCAGGCGGCGGAGCTGGACGCCTCGAAATCGTACGCCGGGGTGCTCTGTCAGTATCTGAAAGCAGTGCACGATTATGGCGTGCTCGAAGCCGGCCCGGTCGAAACTTCCCGGCAACCGGCGCTCAAAGACGCCCTCGCTCAGGCCCGCAGCCGCCTTAACGCTTCCGGCCGCGACGAGTCCATCGCACAGCTTTTCCTGGAGTGGGCCGAGTCGAACCTCGCCCATCCTGACGGTTCCGCACCGAGCGCGGACGACTGGAAAAGCGCTTCGGTGATTGTGGACCAAGTGTTGCCCGCGTACTTTGCCGCCGACCACCCGCTCGCCGCGCCGGAGAGAACCGCCGGCAAGGCGGTTGAGATTACCCTGGTTCGCTGGCCCTACACTTGAAGCCTCTGCGACCCAGCAAGTTTGCTGGTCCAAGAAGTTTTGGCCAAGTACCCAGGCAAAGTGACTTTTGTGAACGAGAATTTCGGGACGTCCAAACTCGCCGAGCGTCTTGGTGTGAAGGGTTACCCGGCGGTGTTCGTGGACGACATCCTCGTGGCTTGCCCCAGGGACTTCGGGTATTTCCGGGAGAAGATAGGGCTTGGCCGCTACGCCCCCTGGCAGAATGCCGATAACCAGGCCAAGTTCAAGGCCGATCTCACCCACATGATTGACCTGATCCTGGCCGGCAAAAAGGACTCGGCGCTTCGTGAAAGCGAGGCCACAAGCGCGGCGCTCAACCAGCTTCTGACTCTCCCCAAGCTCGAGCTCAAGGACCTCAATGGGCAGGCGCTGACGTTCCGAACAACTGGCCGGGCGCGCGGTGCTGGTGGAGTTCTGGGCGACCTGGTGCCCACCCTGCCGCTCGACACTTGATTGGCTGGGCGAGCTGAAGAGCAAATACGGTGACAAGCTTGCCATTCTGGCGCTTGCTGTCGAGTCGCCCGAAGACAAGATACACTCCGTCGCCGCGTCGCTGAGCCCCGGTCTGCGTGTGGCCATCACCGATGCTGCGACGGCAGAGGCGTTCGGCAATATCACCTCGGTGCCCACCATGTTTCTGTTCGACCGTTCGGGAAAGACGGCGCGAGTGGTTTACGGGGCGCCGCCTGACCTGCACGCCCAGGTGGGGACAGTGTTGGATTCACTGGTTGATTAGCCTTGTGGCGAGTTGTGGTGCGGGCGTCTCGCCCGCTGTCGCCCGGGCATTCCTTCGCAGTGCTCAGGGCAGGCTCTGGCCGCGCGCGAGAGTGGGACGCTCCCGCGACAGCGGGCGAGACGCCCGCACCACAACGCCGCCCTATCAAGTGCGTTGCTTGCTTTCGATTTGCCGAACACGTTCCTTTACGAGCCTCTTGATCAGGGCAATGGGAAGAGATTTGCCCAGCGGGAATTGGATGGTGCCTTTGGACGTGGAGAAGCCTTTGAGTTCGCCCTTGAACTTGTCCATAACGGCCGCAGTGGGAAAAAGGCTGCAGTGGTTCGAGAACCCTGCGTACCACACCAGCACTCCGTTGTACTTGAAGGCCGGCATCTTATAGCTGATCGTCTCGGTAGCCTCCGGCGGCGCGGCGGAGCGGATCGCGTCGCGGATTTTGCTTAACATGTCACGGGCAGGGTCCGGGAGACGGGCCAGGTACTCTTCCACCTCTTTCAGCGTGCCTTTCCCTTTGGGTGTAGGACTGTGCTTCTCGGTCTGGGTTTTTCTCATGCGTCCAATGCTACAAGACCTGGCTGTTCAAGTCTAGCTATAGAGGTGTTTGAAATTAAGAATGGCGTAATTGCCACCCGCGGCGCCAAAAGGCGGCGGCGAGAAGGGCAGCGGTAAGTAGAACGTAGACGCATGCATACTCGACGGTATGACTGCCATTGGCCCCCCCGGTGAAGTCCAGACCCGGAACCCGGTTCAGCGGTCCGCTATACCAAAGGGCCGTGAAAAGTGCTTCGAACGGGCGTCTGGATTTTGTCCAGACCCCAAGCGCCAGCGCCAGGCTGGGGACAAAAAGCGCGCCGGCGAACCATCCCAAAACGCCCGGATAGTTGGCGGCCACCAACAGCCTGACGGCCGGTCCCCCGCCCGTGACCACCGCAATGAGGACTCCAGCAAGCCACTCGGCGGGGAGTTGCCGGGGAAGGATTCCCGGGCAGGCGAAGACGATCTGCTCCGTGCCGTGGCGAGCTTCACGCGCTCCCATCGCCGACCACAGAAGTACGGGCCAGATCCAGGCCGCAGTCAGCAGCGGGCCGCGCGAAACCTCAAGCGGGGCGGCACACTGCGCCACGAGAAGCCCGCCGGCCGCCGCATACCACCACCAGGAATACCCTTTCAACGCCAGCCTTAACTCCGCCCTGAACATTTCAGGCAAACCCCAGCTTCGGGCGCTGGTTAGCGGGGTCAAGTGAGTGACCGCAGAACTGCGAGGAGACTCAACAGGTGCGACGTTACTCCCCTCCTCTCTGAGGAGGGGACTAAGGGGTGGTGTGGCCTTTTGCCGGGAGCGCCGCCTGACGCCGGACAGCCTGCGGCCGCGCGCCGGATCGAAACGGTCGAAGAAAAGCGTCGCCAAAAGCACGAGCGCCAGAGCTACGCCGATCCATTCCAGACGCAACCAAAGCTGCGGCAGGTCCCACCGGATTCCAGGCCAGCGAAGGCCCCCGGCCACAATCGTTTTGCGGCCGACCTCGATCTGGAGTGCGAATTCTCCGTTGTAACCGGGGATAGCGGCTTTCGCCGCGCGCGTGATGCTCGTCATCAGCGTAAAAAGGCCACTGTAATCGAGCCACTGATGACCGGTGAGGGCGGGCAAGGCGACCATCGTGCCCCATCCGAAGACCCACGCGACATTGCCGACGCCGCCGCGCAGGACGGGCATAGCCTCGAACAGCACCGCCAGGGCCCCCGTGACCACCATCGCCGGCAGAGCCAGCAAGAGGAAAGGGGAGAGCAGGGCCCAAAGGTCAACGTGCGGGTCTTCCGCCACCACGAACTGCATGACCAGGGAGGCCAAGGCCAGCACGCCAACCTGCACACTGAGAACCGCGGAGTTGCTGAGCCACTTGCCCAGCAGATAAACAGCGCGCGTCAGCGGGGTGGCAGCGAGAATTTCGCCGACCCGGGTGGCGCGGTCACGCTCGATCGCATTTTTCACCACGTAGAAGCCGACCAACGAGATGAAGCACGAGGCCACGAGCGCCATGTTCGCGCCGATCCAGGCCGAGGTGTAGACGGGTCGGTAATCGCCGAGGTGCACGGCGATCTTTCCCGTGGCCGCGGCGTAGCCGAGGTAGACGGCGAAGAGCAGGGTCACAAGGAAACTATAGCGTCGCACCCGCTCCAGGAAATCGGCTCGGGCAATATGGTAGATGGCGCGAATGTTCACGACGCGCCTCCGGTCGAAGCTGTTTGGCTGCGGCGGGCCGCGAGAGCGCTGAGATAGGCGTCCTCGAGCGTTGGCTCAACAGGGCGCGCCGACGCCGCCGGGGCGTGGTCCGCCACGACTCGGGCGTGGACTCCGTCGCTGCGGTGTGCCGTGTTGCTGACCAGGTAGCTCTTACGAAGTTCGCCGAGGTCTGAACTAGGTATTACAATCTCCCATACGCGCCGATCGACCGATTGAAGGAGTGCCTCCGGGGCGCTATGTACGACGAGCCCGCCATGATCGATTAGCGCAATGTCCGTCGCCACCGCCTCCACGTCAGAAACGATGTGGGTCGAGAGAATCACAATGCGCTCTCCGGAAAGCTCCGAGAGCAGGTTGCGAAACCGAACGCGCTCTTCCGGGTCGAGCCCGGCGGTCGGCTCATCGACGATCAGCAATTGCGGGTCGTTCAGCAATGCCTGGGCAATTCCCACCCGCTGCCGCATGCCTCCGGAAAATCCCCCCAGCGGACGGCGCGCGGCATCCGCGAGATTAACCAGTTCGATCAATTCGGAGATTCGCTTCCGTGCCGCGGAGGCGTCGATGCGTTTCACCGCCGCCAGGTATTCAAGAAACTCCACCGCATTCAGGTTCGGGTACACGCCGAAGTCCTGAGGCAAATAGCCCAGTACCAACCGCACCTTGTCCGGGGACTTCGCGATATCGGCGCCGTCCCAGATCACTCGGCCCTCCGTCGCTCGCGTGACCGTCGCTAGGATGCGCATGAGAGTGGATTTGCCGGCGCCGTTCGGCCCCAGCAGACCCAAAACTCCCCGGCCAAGCGTCAGACTGAATCCACGTAGTCCCCATACCTTGCCTTTGTAGAGTTTGCCTACGCCCTCAATGATGAGCTGCATCCGTTTCTCCTGATTAGCACCTGATTATACGCATCCTTGTGCCTTTAGGTTCCGGCCGGCGGGCTTGGCCAAGCGTCAGTATGGCTGGTAGCGCTGGCCTTTAGGCCGGCACTTGCGCTCGCCCCCTGCCTCACCTAACCTTGGACTTGGAGGTGGATCATGAAAACAGCTCTCTATCTGGCGGCTTCGATCTTGGTACTGGCGGGGCTGACGGCGGTTACAGCGGCTCAGTCAGCCCCCGGAACGTCGTGACCGCGACGAGCGAGATCAAGCGCGTCGTGCTGGTGCGTTTGAAGTACAACACAGATCTGTTGAACGGCTTGCAGCAGGCGGTGAAAAACGAAAAGATCAAGAACGCGGTCATTCTGAGCGGTGTCGGATCAGTCACCCGATATCACGTTCATGCCGTGAGCAGCACCACTCTTCCGGCAAAGCTGGCCTATACCGAGCGTGCAGCTCCCATGGATCTGATCGCCGTCAATGGGTACGTACTGGGCGGCCATATCCACGCCCATATTACCATGACGGACAACCAGAAGGCGTTCGGCGGACACCTTCCATGAGGGAACCACCGTCTTCACCTTCGCCATCGTTGCGCTGGGCGTCCTCGACGACAACGCCGACCTCAGCCGTTTCGACGACCCCGAATTGGCGATGAGCCGGGCGGCCACTAGGGCCGCCCCTACGATTCATCGATAGGAGTGGAGTTCAGGGCCGACCGCATTGGAGAAATTGTAATTGCCGCGGCGATCGTCGTTAATCGTCCAGAACATGGCGCCGATCAAGCTGGGGTACCCGCCGGGTGCGTGCAACTTGTACTGGGTTCCTGCGGGAGCCCTGCCGGTGATGAGGTAGTCCATCGCCTCGGTAACTTCGGTTGGCGTCGCGTCTCCGGTGAGGAAACCGACGGCAATTTTGTTGGCGGGCAGAGGTGGAAAGAACTCTTCGCCCCCAACGTTGAACCCTTGCAGCAGAAGTTCGGTCATGGCGGCGTGATAATTCACTGTGCCGGGCTGATAGATTTCACCATCCAGGCCTTCCAGAGGCGGTGTGTTGTAATCCTGCACATCAATGAAGGAGAGAATATCGCGGATGGCATAGGTGATGGGCAGATAAGAGCCGAACTGGCCGCCATAGCTCGGGTAGCCGGAGGGAATCTGAGTTCCTTCCGGCACCAGGCTGATCATGAAGCCAGGCCCGAAATGGTCGCGCAACTGGCGCAGGCCGGCGATGAGATTCACGACGGATGGCGTGGTGGGATTCTTGAAGTTCGTATCTCCGGGGGCGAGGTTGAGAGACGGACTCTCGAGGTCAATATCGATGCCGTCGAAGCCGTAATCCGCGACGATGCGCGTGACCGAGGAGACGAAATTCGAAACGCTCTGCGCCCCGTCGAGCGGGACGTAAACGCCGCCGCCCCCGAGCGAGATCATCACTTTCTTTCCTTGGCTCTTCAGGTAGGCGATGTCAGCTTTGAACTGCTCGGTTTGGTAGCCGCCGGGCGTGTGGAACGTCAGGGTCCCTTCCGGCGCATTCTTTTCCGGCGTAGCAAAAGCAACGATGATTACGTCCCACTGCGGCGAGATCGCGCGGAGCGGCAAACCGGATCCAGGACCGCCATAGCCGGCCCAGTATCCAATGAGCCAATGGCCGTTCCGAGAGCCGCTTATCGGGGCTGGACTCGCTGTGGGCTGGGAGGACCCGCCACGCCACCTGCCGCGCGCCGGGCACGGTTTGGCAGGTTCAGCAAGTGCTTGCGCATCGGGAAAGCTGTAGGTTTTGCCGAGTCCCTCCGCGCCGCCGGTGTACCAGGGAAGCAGGGCAACGTTCTGAAGGTGATAAACCGCTTTGCGTACCCTGGCGAGGAAGGCTTTCGAGGTGGGGAAATTGTTCTTGGGGTTAGTATCCGTGGGTTCGAGCAGGAAGTACGCGGAGGCAACGCCGGAGCCGCCACAAGGTCCCGAATCGCCGGGACGCATCGAAACGGGACGCAGCCAGCGGGGGAAGTTGTTTCCTGGACCATTGCGGTTGTGGAGGCCGAGCAACGAGTCAAACAGCGGGTCGTTGATGAACTCACCGAGTTGTTGCGTCAGCGGCTGCACGTCCTGGTTTTCGACGACACTCGGCGCGGAGCTGAGATACGAGCCCAGTACGAAGGAGTTTCCGGTGGCGGAGTCGATGCCGTGCGTGCCCCAAGTGCAGCAGACCGTTGCATCTGCATCCGCATAGAAAGTGGTGTTATGCGTCACGGCGATCACCAGCTTGCCTTCTTGTTTGGGAATCTGTTTGAACAGCTCTTTCTCAACGAACTCGAGATCCACAACGCCAAACGAGGCGCCGGTCCGCTTCGAGGTCAGCAGATAGCCGTAACCGGCGGGAACGGCGATCTTCACCGGGTTCACTTCCGGCTTGGCCAGCAGCGTGTGCCACCCGCTTGCCGAGGGGAAGGTGGTGCGCAGCAGCGCGTCCGCATATTGCGTCTTGCCGCCGGAGGGAAAGTCAAACTTGGAGAAGATGGGCGATTGGAGGATTCCGTTTACGTCCCGGCCTGGGTCCATGACGAAGGGCTTGCCTTCGAACTTCTTCGTCTCGAAGGAGAGCGCGATAGGAACGAGCACGGTGGGAATGTTCGTGACTCCACCTTGCGACGGGTCGCGGCCGGCCAAAGTGTAGGTGCCCGTGCCGACCGTGCGCTGGAACGTGGGCGCCGTTCCCTGTGCGCGCGCCAAAGGCAGCGGCAGGGCGAGGAGAAAGAGCAGGCTGAAGGATTTAATTCGCATATTTCGGACTCGCAGTGGATGTGGTGCGGGCGTCTCGCCCGCGCTATGCAGTGTATTCCACGCGCGGCCGCCACGGCAACAGGTCTCGAAGAGTGTAGGGGGACGGCTTGCCGTCCCCTTCATGCGGGCCGGGTCTACGCCTTGACAGCCCAGTGCACGCCTATGCCACCAAAAACATAAGAGTGTGCGTCGACACGCGCATAACCCATCCGGCGCAACAAGGAGGAGAAATCTTCGATTGCAATGAAACCTCGCAGGGAATGCGGAATATAAGTGTACAAGCGAGGACGGCCGTGCAGCAGCAAGCCCCAGAAAGCCCCCTGGGCGTAGAGATAGCCGAGATAGAGCGCGCGCCAAAGGCGATTGGAGGGCAAAAAGAAATCCAGGCTCACCAGCATGCCGCCCCGCCGGGTGACTCGGCGAATCTCTTGCATCGCGGTGTTCAAGTCGGGGAAGTTGCGCGGGCCGTAGCCAACAAAAACGCAATCAAAGAGGTCGTCGGGGAAGGGAAGGAGCATAGCATCGGCGCAGATCGCCTTACAACCGCACCGCCCTCGCGCCGTCTCCAGCATCACTCGGGTGAGGTCGGCGGCGACGGCCGTTGCGGTCGGCAGCGATTGAAGAACGAGTTGAGAAAAGTCGCCGGTGCCGCACGCCAGATCCAAGACCAACGCGCCATCCGGCAAAGCGGCCTTGCGGACGGCAGTTTGCTTCCATCGACGATCCATACCATAAGAGAAGACGCTGGTGACAAAGTTGTACCGAGGCGCAATAGCTCCGAACATCTGGCGCATCAGTCGCCGGTCGGATTTTTCGGCGGGCACTATCATGGGGTACAGAAATCGTACCATTGTTGCGGCGGCGATGTCGCAGTCAGTCCCGCGAAAGCGGGAATCCACTGCCATAACTGTGCGGAGTGTGTGGACGACGCACTGGATTCCCGCTTTCGCGGGAATGACCGGCGCTGGTGGAGTAGTGAGTGAACGTAACGCCCCCTCACCCGTCCCGCTCCGGCTGATGAAAACGCCGGAGCGCGACACCCTCTCCCCAAGGGAGAGGGCTGTTGTACTGCGATGGATTGGATTACTGAAAACTGAGAACTGAGAACCGACAACTTACTGTGTGATTCGCGTACCCGCCATGCCCTGCAATGCTTCGGGAATGTTTTCGGGAGAAGTGATGATGACCAGCTTGCCTCCGCGCTCGAGGTAGGCCAGCGCGGCCTCGATTTTCGGTCCCATGCTGCCGGGAGGGAACTGGCCAGCGCTGAGGTAGCCGCGAGCCTCGCCGGCGCTCAGCCGTTCGAGTTGTTGCTGGTTGACTGTGCCGTAGTTCAAGGCCACTTGCGCGACGCCGGTGGAGATGAGAAACAACTCCGCTTCCAGTTCCCATGCCAGCAAGGCCGAGGCTCGGTCCTTGTCGATCACGGCGTCGATTCCCACCAATCGCTCGCGCCGGAACACCACCGGGATTCCTCCTCCGCCGCAGGCAATCACCAGCGCGTCGCTCTCGAGGGCGGCTTGAATGGCGGGCAGTTCCATGATCTCTTTCGGTTCAGGAGAGGGCACCACGCGGCGATATCCGCGGCAGGCATCTTGCACCATTTGCCAGCCCAACGTGCGGTGGCGGCGCTCGGCTTCTTCCTGGTTGTAGAACGGGCCGACCGGCTTGCTGGGTTTGCGGAAGGCGGGATCTCGCGGCGAGACCAACACCTCAGTGACCATCGTCACCACGGGCCGCCGCAGGCCGCGGCGCGACAGGGTTTCCTGCAGCATCTGCTGCAGCAGGTATCCGATGCTCCCCTGGGTCTCCGCCACGCAGGCGTCCATGGGCAGCGGTTCCACCTGGCCGGCGGCGAGTTCCGAACGCAGCATGGCGTCGCCCACCTGCGGCCCGTTGCCGTGGGTGACCACCGTGCGGTAACCGGCGGAGAGCACCGCGGCGATGCCCTCACAGGTCGTTTGGAGGTTCGACCGTTGTTCGGTGCTCCTCTCGCCGGGTTTGATCAGGGAGTTGCCGCCAATGGCAACGACCGCGGTGGGCATAGCCGTCTCTCAACAGAGCAGTGCCGCCAGCATTGCCTTCTGAATGTGCAAGCGGTTCTCGGCCTGGTCATAGACAATGGAACGACGTGAATCCATCACTTCGTCCGTCACTTCCTGGCCGCGGCGCGCCGGCAGGCAGTGCATGAAAAGTACCTGAGGCCCCGCGTTGCGCAGCAGTTCGGAGTTTACCTGGTAAGGTCGAAAGACGCGCAGGCGCGTGTCGGTTTCGTCCTCCTGGCCCATGCTGATCCAAACATCGGTGTAGACCGCGTCCGCACCCGCCACAGCTTCCAGGGCATCGTGAGTGAGCGTGATGTCCCCGCCTTCGCGTTTGGCGTCGGCCACAACGGAGCGATCCGGTTCGTAGCCCGCCGGCGTGGCGATGCGCATGCGCACTCCCAGCCTTGCGGCGCCATAGATGAGGGAATGAGCCACATTGTTGCCGTCGCCCACCCAGGCGAGGGTTTTCCCCTCCAAGGGGCCTTTGTGTTCGAGCAGCGTAAAGTAGTCGGCCAGCGCCTGGCAAGGATGCTCGAAGTTCGAGAGAGCATTGATGACCGGGATCGAAGCGTTGGCGGCAAACTCCATCACGGTTTGATGGGCGAAGGCGCGGATCGCCACCGTGTCCACCCAGCGCGAGAGATTCTGCGCCACGTCTTTCACCGACTCGCGCTTCCCCAACCCCACTTCCTGCGGACCGAGGTAAAGCGCCTTCCCGCCCAGTTGCTCCATGCCGACCTCGAAGGTCACACGCGTCCGCAGGCTGGGCTTCTCAAAAAGCATCGCCAGGGTCTTGCCCTCCAGCGCGTGCTTGAAACGCCCCGGTTGGGCCTTCACCACCTTGCCCAGCTTGAGCAGGTACTCAGTCTCCCCAGGAGCCAGATCGTGCAACGAGACCACGTGCCGATGGGCGAGCGTGGAAGGCCGTGCAGGCAGTGGAGTCTCCCTATTCGCCTGGGTTACAACCTTGAGTCTGCGCATGGTGAAAGTCCTTTCTTTCTCCTTGGATACAAGCTGTCATTCCGACTTGGAACACGCTGTCATTCCGAGCGAAGCGCAGGAACCTCCGCCCGATCTTTGTTCGTCGATGCGGCTCGCAGCAGAGCGAGATTCCTCGCTTCGCTCGGAATGCAGGTCCTTCTAATCATTCGCGGCTGCCCGCAAAAGGCCACTCCTTCACGCCGTCTTCGCCTTCCTGGGTGACGCCGCGTGCGCCGCAAATTCAGCCATAATCTCGCCGAAGCCGGGCTTGGTTCGTTCCACAACCTCGTATCCGATTCGCAGGCTCGGTTTGTTCAAATGCAAGAGCCGGGTAAGATCCACCGGAGTCGCCACCAGAACCAGATCGCAGGGAGTACGGTTGATGGTTTCTTCCAGTTCATGACGCTGCGTTTCGCTGTAGCCCATCGCCGGCACCAGGCACTTGAGATGCGGGAAGCGTTCGAAAGTGGAACGGATCGATCCGACCGCATACGGCTTGGGGTCGGCTTGCTCCGCCGCGCCGTACTTTTGCGCGGCCACCACTCCCGCGCCGAACGCCATCTCCCCGTGGGTCAGCGTCGGGCCGTCCTCCACCACCAGCACGCGCCGCCCCTTGATCCGTTCCGGTTCGGCCACCGTCACCCGGCATTCCGTTTCGATCACTACGGCGCCCGGGTTGATCTTCCGTATGTTCGAGCGCACCGCTTCAATGGCTTCCGGGCTCGCCGTATCGACTTTGTTGATCACCAGCACTTCCGCGCGGCGAAAATTCACTTCCCCGGGGTAATAGCTCAGCTCGTGCCCGGCGCGGTGAGGATCGACAACCACGATCTCCAGGTCGGAGCAATAGAACGGAGTATCGTTGTTGCCGCCGTCCCAGAGGATCACGTCGGCTTCCCGTTCCGCCTGGCGGAGAATCGCCTCGTAATCCACGCCGGCATACACCACCGCGTTTTGCCGGAGGTGAGGCTCGTATTCCTCCATCTCCTCGATCGTGCAGCCGTACCTTTCCAGGTCCTCCAGGGTGGCAAAGCGCTCCAGGCGCTCCGCGGCCAGATCGCCGTAAGGCATCGGATGCCGAACCACCACCGGCCTCAAACCCTGGGCGCGCAATTCCTGCACCACGCGCCGCGAAACCGGACTCTTGCCGCAGCCGGTGCGGACTGCGCAAACGGAGACCACCGGCACCTGCGCCGCCAACTGTGTGCGTTCCGTCCCCAGCAGCCAGAAATCGGCCCCCGCCGCCACGGCCCGCGACGCCAGGTGCATGACCGTTTGGTGCGAAACATCGCTGTAAGAGAAAACCACCGCGTCCACACCATATTTGTGAATCGTGTTTTCCAACTCGCCTTCCGGGATGATCGGAATCCCCTCAGGATAGAGCTTTCCCGCCAGTTCCGCGGGATAAGCCCGGTTTTCGATGTTGGGTATTTGCGTGGCCGTGAACGCCACCACCCGGTAGGCGGGGTCGTCGCGGAACACGACGTTGAAATTGTGGAAGTCCCTGCCTGCTGCACCAAGAATGAGTACCTTTTTCATGGCCTGTGCCTCAAACCGCAGTGACGAGTGACAAGTGACGAGTGACGAGACTACCTCCATGGCATCGAACCGCCTCCACCATGAGAATTGCATGGAGCAAGAGGCGGGCCAAGTTTTTAACATTCGCCGAATCGGTAGCGTAACTTGTTAGTTTTAAACGCGTTAGAGCTATAGAAGGGATAGGGTCTAAAGAGTTTATGCCGGGATTTGGGGGTTATTACACTGCTTCTTTATGTCCCCAACTCATTGGGTGTAGAGGTCAAAAGCCACCGCCCGAATTCTCCGCCGGTCAAAAAGGCAGCAGGCTTTGCCGAAACCCATCCCACGCCCGTCATTCCCGCGAAGGCGGCGGACGGCCTGAATAGCAGGCCGGTAGCGCGGTTCTTATCTAATCTTCCGGGTAAACATCTCGACCAACACCGTCGCGACAGTCGCGGCTGCCTTGGGTGAGATCCTGCCCAATTTACGGACCAGTCGTTGCCGGTCGATGGCGCGGAGTTGGTCAAGCGCCACCTGCCCATGCTTGCCCTGGAACGTGAGCGCCACGCGCGTCGGATAAGCTCTCTCGACGGTAGTCATGGGGGCGATAATGACGGTCCGCAGGTGGCGGTTGCTTTCGTCAGGTGAGACCACCAGGCAAGGGCGGGTTTTCTGGATTTCCGCCCCCTGCGTTGGATCCAGAGTTACCAACCAGACTTCGTCCAAGCGCGGCGAATCGCCTACCATCGCCACTCCTCCCGATCGAATTGATTGGCGGGGGTGTCGAGGAACAGTTCATCGTGAGCGGAAGAGCCGGCGGCGCGGAAAGCTTCCTCCCAGCCCTCGCGCGGCCGGCGGGCCGGTGCGATCACCAGACGATGGTTTTCGATCTGAAGTTCAACCGTGTCATGGAAGCCGCACTGCTCGAGGATGGGCTTGGGGATTCGGATCCCTCGTGAATTTCCCAGTCGTACAATTTCAATCTTCATGGCCGTTATTAACCTCGTGCTTACATTGTAGTTACACCAAGGGACTTTGGCAAGGGGCAAAGACAGATTGCGCTGCGCCGTGGCAGGCGCACAGCAGCTTCGGAAACGCCAAATAGTCCTCCCAGACCCGGGCTAATGGCGGCGCATGTCAGAGCGTGTTCGCTCCTGTTCTCCTGAACCCCTTCTATTTTCGCATTCCTCAAAAAAGGGCTTGACTTTCATGTTCTGAATGTATTATTACACTCATATGAGAATTGCACCCAAAGGTCCGCAAGCCGCTCGTCTTCGTCAGCGCAAGTTCGAACTCCTCCGCCGCTTCCCCATCCCGCCCGACCTGCTTCCCGGTTCTCTTTCCCTCACTCACCGCCGCTGTGGCCAGCCCAGTTGCCATTGCGCCAAGGACCAGCAGGGGCACCCCGTCTGGTCTCTCACTTTTATGGCCGACGGCAAGAAACGGGTGGAGCACATCCCCAACGATTGGGTCGAGGAAGTGCAACGCTTGGTGGAGGCGGGCCGGGAGTTTAAAGAGGCGGTGGCGGAGGTCTTCGCCACCAACGCTCAACTGCTGGCGCTGGGGCGGAAGCAAAGGCGGCGGTGAGGGAGCCCTCCCCGCGTCGCCTCAAAAACTACGCGGCTGAAGTGTCTGCGTCTGAAGTCCTACTTCCGATCACCGGGCGATGGCCGCACGCAGGCAGCGCATTCCCGCGACCGCCTTGGTGTGGGCTTTATTGATGGGGACTTTGCTGCGTCGCCTGGCCTTCGCGGCCATTGAAGCCCTGGTTTGTTCCGGGGCACGGCGGGCCTTGGGGGTCTCCCAGAGCTTCGGCAACGACACCCTCAGTTATTTCACCGAACGGCTTGACCCCCGCCTGACGCGCCAAGCCGCGGTCACCGCCGTGCGTGAAGCCAAGCGCCACAAGGCGTTCGACGATTGCCGCTTCATCGGACTGGCTGTGGACGGGACCGGCGCCGGAGGATCACAGGAAAAGGTTTGCGATCTGTGTCGCCCCTACCGAAACCAGAAAAGAGAGATCCTCGGCTACCATCATAAGCTGGTGATGATCAGCGTGGTAGGAACCGGCCTCACCTTGCCCTTGGATGTCGAACCCTACGGCCCTGGGGATAGCGAGTACAGTGCCGGGCGACGACTTCTCCGCCGTGCTGCCCGCAATCTGGGCCGCCGTTTTGCGCAATATGTGGTGGTCAACGGGAACTTCGCCCGGGCTCCCTTTTTGCATGACGCCGGTAATCTAGGACTGTTCGTGGTCGCCCGCTTGAAGAATAATCTCCCGGAATTGTTTGCCGCCGCCCAGAAAAGGTTTCTTCACCAAGCGCCCCATCAGGTCTTTGGTTACGGTAAGGACTGGGTGGAGATCTGGGATGCCGATGACTTCGACCCTTGGGAAACCCTGCGTTGGAAAACCGTGCGGGTAGTTCGCTACCGCCAGCACCGTCCCGACGGTACCATCTCCGAGGCCTACTGGTTCACCGACTTCCCTCGCCAGGGGGTCAGCAGTCGCGCCATCTTCCGCATGGCCAAGAGCCGCTGGGAGATCGAAAATCAAGGCTTCAACGATGCCAAGAATCGCTACGGCCTGGAACATATCTGTCACCATGAGCGCCACAGTGTGCTGGTCGTCTGGCTCCTGACCTGCTTGGCCCTGACCATCGAACGGCTCTACCGAATTCGTTACCTCCACCGTGGTACTCACCCCATCCTGGAAGCCGCTGCCCTCTGCCAACTCCTCTGGCTTAGCTTGTCGCGCCCCGTCCCTGACGACACCAGTTAACGGTTTCCCCCCTCCCGCTGGCCCCCAGACAATTTACCTCCGCGTGGGCACCTGCGCCCCACCGGCGAAGTGCTCTCGAAAATGCCTCCATCTTTGCCTCGCCCCACGTCAAGCGTCCAAACCGCGCTGATCCCGTCTCCCGCGTGCTGCTGC
>CAVROP010000141.1:0-52690 GCA_963722675.1 uncultured Acidobacteriota bacterium | reverse complement strand
ACTGTCCCGTGCCCTTAACGGCGGTCATCAACCGCGAGATCAACGCCCAGGGAGAGGTCCACGATTGGGTGCTGACGACCACCGCGCCCCGTTGGAGTGCCGAGCTGACGCGAACCACCTACAAGCTGCGGACCGCGATTGAAGAGCGCCATCGGCAATACAAGTGTTTCTGGGACATCACCCGCATGACCGCCTGCAAGTTCGCCCTGGTCCTCAGCCAAGTGCTGTTTGTCCTGCTGGCTTATACGCTATTCCAGGGACATCTGTTCTTGCGCCATCGTCCCCAGATGAACCGCCGCACCCGACCGCGAATCTTGCAACGACTCGGACCGACCCTGCAGGTGGTCGCCGTCTACTACCGCCAACGCTTCGGCTTGTTGCTGCTCCCCGAGTTCGCCGAGATCCTGCTGGAACTGGCCGAGGATGCGCGCGCCAAATTGCTCAGGAAAATGCGCCTCTTGAAACGAGACCTCTACCAGTTGCTGGAAAACGCCCGATCCCCCTAGCCGTCCGCTGCCCGGGTCCAGCCTTTCAACCGACGACTTTTCAGCTCACCACTGAGCGCCAGAAATTAGCCGCCTGAGCTGTTCCCCGCAACCCGTCTTCACCCTACGACACAGCCGCCACCCGTCTCAACACACCCCCACTCCAGCGCCCAATTCCCCTCGTCTCGCCTCTCCTGCCTCCCGCCAGCCTCGCGCCCTCCCCCCACTGTCTGAATCACAGGACCGGGACTTCTTGTCTCTTGACAAACTCGACAAGATAGGCTAGAATTCTGAGCGGAAGCTGGGCGCCAGTTCGCGCCCCCGGAAAGGATAGTGCAGCAGTGCCAACGATGTTTGTTTGTCATTCCGGGAGAACAAAGCGAGAATGTCTATGAAAACAAAGGATCGCGGCGGGAAGAGATGTAGGGGCGGTTCGCGATCCGCCCCTACGCCGGTCCAGAACGGAAAGGGCGGTGTCGGCTGATCAGCGGCGCAGAAATCGGCAGAACAAAGCGAGAATGTCTATGAAAACAAAGGAAGAGGTCAAGACAGTCGAGAAGTTAAGGAGTCGAGGAGTTGAAGAGTTGAGCAGAAGAAGGCAAGAGCCGACACAGAGTCCCAGTTACAGTTCGGGAAATGGCCGTTGGCTTCTCAACTCCTCAACTTCTCTACTCATCGACTCCAGAATTGACAGAACAAAGCGAGAATGTCTATGAAAACAAAGGAGGAGGTCAAGAAGTCGATGAGTCGAGGCGTTGAAGAGTCGAAGCGCGAAAGGCAAGATTTGCCGCAAGCTCCCAACCGTGGCCTTGGCCGCGGCGGTAGGCCTCTCAACTTTTCGACTTCTCGACTCTTCGACTCCAGAATCGGCGGAACAAAGCGAGAATGTCTATGAAAACAAAGGATCACCGTATTGCGGACTTGAAAGTCGGAGCTACCCTCAATGGGTTGAGGAGATGCCGATGAAAGCGATCGTCTATGACAAGTACGGCGCACCTGAGGTTCTGAGATGTGAAGATATCGAAAAGCCAACGCCTGGGGAAGGCGAAGTTCTGATAAAAGTCTGCGCGGCTTCCGCAAACCCTTACGACTGGCATTTCATGCGGGGACTGCCCTACTTCCTTCGCCTGATGGCCGGTCTCGCCAGACCGAAGGAGCGGCGGCTGGGCGTTGATGGGGCCGGCTATGTAGAAGCAGTAGGCAGAAACGTAACGCAGTTCAAAGCGGGCGACGCGGTATTCGGAGCGTGCCGCGGGGCGTTTGCGGAGTACGCCTGCGCACGCGAGCGAGCTCTGGCCAGAAAGCCGGACAGCGTGACGTTTGAGCAAGCGGCGGCTGTGCCAATCGCTGGCCTCACGGCGTTGCAGGGTCTTCGCGACAAGGGAAAGATTCAGGCGGGAGCAAAGGTCTTGATTAATGGCGCGGCGGGCGGCGTGGGCACGTTCGCGGTGCAAATTGCCAAGTACTTCGGCGCAGAGGTGAGCGGGGTGTGCAGTACGCGGAATGTGGAGATGGTGCGGTCCATTGGCGCCGATGAGGTCATAGATTACACGCGCCAGGACTTCACGAGGCTGGGGCGACGTTATGACCTGCTCTTCGATTGCATTGGGAACCACTCGCTGGCAGAATACCGTCGTGTCATGAATACGAAGGGCATATTTATCGGGGTGGGGGGGCCAACGGGGCGCTGGATGGTCGGACTTTTTGTCAGGGCCATCGCCGTCTTGGTTTTGTCCCCCTTCCTCAACCAGAAGTTCGTCACCTTTATGGCCAAGCCGAACTCTGAAGACCTGGCCTCCATGGCGGAACTCATGGCAGCGGGCAAGCTCACGCCGGTCATCGACAGGCGTTACGGACTAAATGACGTACCTGAGGCTATCCGCTACCTGGAAGCGGGGCACGCTCGCGGTAAAGTGGTGATCACGCTGCAAGAGCATCAGTTAGCAAGATGAGCGAAGACGCCAACCAACTCGAAATCAGCCGTGACGTGGCTCCAACCTCGCCGCCGGAATTTGTGGGCATGGTGTTCGACATCCAGCGCTATGCCTTGCACGATGGCCCGGGCATTCGGACCACGGTTTTTTTCAAGGGTTGTCCGCTATCTTGCTGGTGGTGCCACAATCCGGAGGGCCAGAGTCCCGGGCCTGGCCTCATGTACTATCAGAACCGCTGTCTGGTTTGCGGCGAGTGTATCAAGATATGTCCACATGGGGCGGTGCATTGCCTGAATGGTGAAATCCAGACTACTTCGGCGTGCCAGGTATGCGGGAACTGCGCCGAAGCGTGTCCTGCCGGCGCGCGAAAGGTGGCAGGACGGCGGATGACGGTCGGGGAAGTGATGAGTGAAATAGAACGAGACGTGATCTTCTGGGATCAATCCGGCGGCGGCGCCACTTTCTCCGGCGGCGAGCCACTGGCGCAGCCGCGCTTCCTCGCCTCGCTCCTCGATGCGTGCAGCGCGAAACGCATCCACACCGTGGTCGAGACCTGCGGCTTGGCCAAGCAGGACGTGGTTCTCGAACTCAGTGACAAGGCAGGCCTGTTCTTATACGACCTGAAAATCCTCGATCCCGAAAAACACAAGAAGTACACGGGCGTCACCAATGACTCGATTCTGGCGAACCTGGAGGCGCTGGCGGAAAGAAGAAAGCGGGTGGTGGTTCGTTATCCGATTATTCCCTTTGTCAACGACGACGGCCTGAATGTCCGGCAAATGGTGGCCTTGCTCTCGCGGCTTCGTCTCTGGCAGATTCATCTCCTGCCGTACCATGAAACGGGAACCGAGAAATACAAGCGGCTGGGTTTGGGGTTGCGTCTGGAAGATGTCAAAGCGCCACCCGCCAGCCTGATGAAGAGGATCGCGGGAGAGTTTGAGCGAGCGGGCATCAAAGTGAAAGTAGGTGGCTGACGATGAACGAACGAGTTGCGAGCTTAAGGCAGAAAAGTCTCGATGCTGAGCCCGCGCTGTCGCTCGAGAGGGCGGCGTTGATTACGGAGTTTTATCGAGAATCCCGGACCGCTTCGGTGCCTCTGCTGCGGGCGCAGGCTCTTCGGCATTTGAT
Organism: uncultured Acidobacteriota bacterium; assembly: GCA_963722675.1. Classification (GTDB taxonomy): domain Bacteria; phylum Acidobacteriota; class Terriglobia; order UBA7540; family UBA7540; genus CAVROP01. The sequence goes on along the minus strand of CAVROP010000141.1, from coordinate 49,143 downwards.
GGAGAAGAAGAATATCTATGTGGGCGGCGAAGAGTTGATTGTGGGCGAGCGCGGCCCCGCGCCGAAGGCGACTCCCACTTACCCGGAGCTCTGCTGCCACAGCATGGAAGACCTCCGCATTCTCAATTCGCGCCCTAAGATCTGGTATCACGTGGACAACGAAGCCAGGACGATTCAGTGCGAGCAGATCATCCCTTATTGGCAGGGCCGCTCAATTCGCGAACTGATCTTCAGGGAAATGTCTCAGGAATGGAAAGACGCCTACGAGGCCGGCATTTACACGGAGTTCATGGAGCAGCGCGCGCCTGGCCACACGGCGCTGGGAGATGTCATCTACCGCAAAGGACTGCTTGAACTGAAGTCCGAAGTTGAGGAGAGTCTCCGCCGCCTGGACTTCTTGAACGACCCCGAAGCTTTCCTCAAGCAGGAGGAACTAAGGGCGATGGCGATGGCGGCCGACGCGGTGATGCGTTTTGCCGAACGCCATGCGGAGAAGGCTGCGGAGATGGCGAGCCGGGAATCGAACTCCGAGCGGCGGGCTGAACTCGAGAAAATCGCGGAGGTCTGCGGGCGCGTTCCGGCGCATGCCCCGCACGATTTCTGGGAGGCCTTGCAGGCCTACTGGTTTATTCACCTGGGCGTGATAACCGAACTGAACACCTGGGATTCTTTCTGCCCGGGACGCCTGGACCAGCATCTGGCGCCTTTCTATGAGAAAGGCCTGGCCGACGGAACCCTCACGTGTGAAAAGGCCAAAGAACTGCTCGAGTGTTTCTGGGTGAAATTCAATAATCAGCCCGCGCCGCCCAAGGTGGGCGTGACGGCGGCGGAGAGCGGCACTTACACCGACTTCGCCAACATCAACAACGGAGGACTGAAAGCGGACGGCTCAGATGGCGTCAACGAAGTCACGTATCTTATCCTCGAAGTGATTGACGAGATGCGCCTGCTCCAGCCGTCCTCGAATCTGCAGTTGAGCAAGAAGAGCCCGGACTGCTTCCTGAAGCGCGGCCTGGAGATTGTCCGCAAAGGTTGGGGCCAACCTTCGATCTTCAACGCCGACCTGGTGGTTGAGGAGTTGTTGCGCCAAGGGAAGTCGATCGAAGACGCGCGCTGCGGCGGCAACTCCGGCTGCGTCGAGACGGGGGCGTTTGGCAAAGAAGCCTATATCCTGACGGGATATTTCAATCTTACGAAAGTACTCGAAATCACTCTGCACAACGGGTGCGACCCCCGCACCGGCAAGCGGCTCGGCTTAGAGACTCGGCGATCCCAACGAATTCACTTCCTACAATGAGCTGTTCCAGGCATTCCGTAAGCAGTTGCACCACTTCATCGACATCAAGGTGCGAGGAAACAACATCATCGAGCGCATCTACGCCCGCCACATGCCTGCGCCGTTCCTGTCCTGCTCATCGACGACTGCATCGCGAAAGGCCGTGACTACAACGACGGCGGCCCTCGTTATAACACCACTTACATCATGGCGGTGGGTCCGGGCAGTTGCACCGACAGCCTGGCGGCCATTCGTTGCCGCGTCTTTGATCGCAAGGACTTGACCATGGCGGAACTGCTCGATGCCCTGGCCGCCGATTTCAAGGGGCATGAAAAAACGCGCCAGATGCTTCTGAACAAAACCCCCAAGTACGGCAATGATGACGGATATGCGGACTCCATTCTGGCGGACTTGTTCAACGCCTTTTACGATGAGGTGAACGGGCGCAAGAACACCAAAGGCGGCAATTACCGGGTTAATTATCTTTCGACCACTTGCCATGTTTACTTCGGATCAGTGACCGGAGCAACGCCGGATGGCCGCAACGCGTACGAACCTCTGTCGGACGGCATCTCGCCTGTACAAGGCGCGGACCGGCGCGGCCCCACAGCGGTGCTCAAATCCGCCGCCCGGATGGATCACGCCCGCACCGGCGGCACCCTCTTGAACCAGAAGTTCACGCCTCAACTGCTGGAAGGCGAAGAGGGAATCGACAAGCTGGCGCATCTGGTGCGCGCTTACTTCAAGCTGGATGGGCACCACATCCAGTTCAATGTCGTTACCGCTGAAACTCTTCGCGCCGCACAACAAAACCCCGAGAAACATCGGGACCTCATCGTTCGGGTGGCGGGCTACAGCGATTATTTCTGTGATCTGACCACAGCCTTACAGAACGAGATCATCGCCCGCACCGAACATCAGGACTTCTGACGATTGGGTCACGGATCGTCGGGCCGATGACCCGAATCCCCCACCAGAACCGCCCGTCGCGGGCCGGCCCCCCGGACAGATGATCGAGCGACATTTTATCCCTTAGTTATTGACTTGACAGGCAACTCAGTGAGTGGCAGTATCGCTTGTCTTTACCAGGTCGCCATTGGCGTCCGCCGGACTGACTTTTCGTGTAAGGGGAGGAAGTGGGCCCACCAGGACTTGAACCTGGGACCAACGGATTATGAGTCCGCTGCTCTAACCAACTGAGCTATGGGCCCGCGCCCCAAGTATAGGCGAAAAGGGAATTCATTGCACGCCACGGTACGGAAGTACTAGTACCCGCGTCACCTTGTGGCGCGCGCGCGGCAACATTAGCATTCCCCCTTAGAAGTAGTTTGAGTTCTTCGTCTATCTGCGGTTAGAGGTGTTTTCTAGCTGGAGGCCGCATGCCGTCAAACGCCCCGAGGGGTCGAATACTCGTCGTTGACGATGAACCCCCCATCTGCGCGCTGCTCATCGAGGGACTAACCCCGGAGGGGTTCGAGTGCCGAGCCACATCAAGCGGTGTCGAGGCGATCAAGTTATTGGAGTGTGAGCGCTTTGATGCCCTCATCTCCGACCTGCGGATGCCCGGCATTTCCGGCTTAACACTTCTGGAAACCGCGCGCACCAAATACCCTTGGATGAGTTTTCTGATCGCCACCGGCGTGGACAATGTCCGGGTCGGCGTCGACGCGATGAAGCAAGGCGCGGACGATTACATCCTGAAGCCTTTCCGGCTTGAGGAGGTTGCCTTAGCAGTGGATCGTGCTCTCGAGAAAAAGCGTCTCGAAATAGAAGTCGAAGCGTATCGCGAGCGCCTCGAGGAAATGGTACAGGAACGGACGGAACAGCTTCAGGACGCCGTGAAGAGCATCCAGCAGACCTACGACGAGATCCAGGAGATTTACGACGAGACTTTGAAGACGCTCGGAAGGGCCTTGGCCTTGAGGGACAATGAAACAATCGAACACACTGAGCGCGTATCCCGCTACTGCCAGGAGATTGCCAAAGCGGCAATCTGCACGCCCGAGCAGGTCATCCAGATTTTGCGTGGCTCCTACTTGCACGATATCGGCAAGATCGGAATCCCGGACGCGATTTTGAATAAACCAGCCAAGTTGACGCCTGAAGAAGTCGCCGTGATGCGGACCCATTCGCGCATCGGCTATGACCTGGTTTCCCACATCCCATTCCTTGCGCCCGCGGCTGAAATAGTATTGGCCCACCAGGAGTCCTATGACGGAACGGGCTACCCGCAAGGCCTGAAAGGAGAGGCGATTCCTCTCGGAGCGCGTATATTCGCCGTCGCAGACACCCTGGACGCCATGACCTCCGATCGCCCCTACCGGCGCGCCCTCCCGTGGTCTGTGGCTTACGATGAAATCAGGCGAGAGTCGGGCCAGCAATTCGATCCTAAAGTGGTCGAGGCGTTTTTCACGATTCCGTCCGGGGTCTGGGAAGAGATCCGGTACACAATGGTGCACAGCGGAGCCGGCACGCATCCGAAGGAGTTGGCAGAGGCGGCGAGAACTGCAGCGCCACTCTTACCCGCACCGTTGCCCAGCGCTGAATTGAAGGCCGACAAGTGGGCAGAGAATAATACGCCCCTTGGCGGACCGCGAATATCCGGAATCCTCAAGGGCGCCGCCAAAAGCCTCCGAGATCGTGTGATGGCTGGTGGCCCGCTGTGGCTTTTGGCTTTTTGCCTGCTGCTGTCAGGTTTGGCCGGCGCATCGGCGTTGCGCGCCGGACAAGTTCCTCAGCAAAAATCAAGCCTTCCCTTGCTCACCCGCGTGGAGCAGATTAGGAATCTCTCGAATGACGAAGCGAACCTCGGGTATCCGATCCGCGTCCGCGCCGTAGTTACCTATTTCAATTCGGCCGAAAACGATTTGTTCATCCAGGACTCCACAGCAGGCATTTGGGTTAACATCGGAACCGCAAAACCGCCCTTACAACCGGGTCAATTGGTGGAAATCGAGGGCACCAGCGGTAGTCCCGATTTTGCCCCGCAGATTGATAAACCGAAGATTCGGATTCTAGGCCAGGGTGGTCTGCCGGAAGCGCGGCGAGTGACCTACGGCCGAATGGCCTCTAGTCAAGAGGACAGCCAATGGGTAGAAATTGAAGGTATCGTCCGCAACGTCACGAAAGGGGATGCGGGGCTGACTCTCGATCTGGCCGCGGAAGGTGGCCGGCTCAGCGTGATGATTCCAGACTTCCCTAGCGCCGTTCCCGGTTTTCTGGTCGATGCCAAGGTGCGCATCCAGGGAGTGTGTGGCGCAGCATTCAACCAGAAGAATCAAATTACCGGCGTGATTCTCTACTCGCCGAGTCTCAATCAACTCCGCGTTGTTGAACCCGCACCCAGCAACGCGTTTCTCGCCCCCCGCCGTCCGATATCCAGCCTGCTGCGCTTCACCCCGCAGGGAGCGTCCGGCCACCGTGTCAAAGTGCGGGGCGTCGTCACCTTCCAGCAGCCGGGCAGTGCGCTTTTCATCAAAGAGGAGAACGACGGCCTTCAGGTTCGAACTTCGGCGGCAACTTCCATCCGGACCGGAGATCTGGTTGAAGCGGTAGGATTTCCGGCCGTGGGCGAGTATTCCGCGGTCCTGCGGGATGCAGTTTTTCGGCGCATCGGCGCCGGTCCAACTCCTGTTCCCGTCTCCGTCACCGTCGAACAGGCGCTGGATGGCAGCCATGATGCCGACTTCGTGCGCATCCAGGCGCGCCTGCTCGACGCGACACCCGGCCCGAACACCTTAAATATGGAGTCGGGCAACATCCTTTTTCTGGCGCAACTGGAAGATCCCGTGCCGGCGAAGAGCCTCGAGGCTCTAGTGCCGGGAAGCCTGCTGCAATTAACCGGGATCTGCATTCTCCAGGCCGATGAGGATCACAATCCACGGTCGTTTCGGATTCTTGTCCGCTCGATGCATGACGTTGCGGTGATTCAGCCCCCTGCCTGGGGAGACATCAAGCGCATGCTCAGGATTATCGCGATGCTGGCGGCGGTGGTGTTGGCCACCACACTCTGGGCATTTTTGCTGAAGCGGCAGGTGGCGGAAAAAACCGACAGCATCCGCGATTCGCTCGGACGCGAAGCCTCCGCGAGGGAGCGGTACCAGGAGCTGTTCGAAAACGCCAATGACATGGTTTTTACCTGCGATCAGGACGGCCACTTCACTTCCCTGAACAAAGCCGGCCGGCGCATGGTGGGTGCGACCTCCCCGACGTCCTGAGGATGAACCTTACCCAGATTCTGGCGCCTGAATACTCAGCCCTGGCTCGCGAGATGCTCCAGCCTGCAAGCGAGGAAGGACAGCGGACCTACGAAGTGGAAATCGTAACCAGGAAGAACACCCGGCTGCGTGTGGATCTGGGGACAACTCTCATCGAGCGTACCGGGATGCCGCCCGAGGTCCAGGGCATTGGGCGAGACATTACCCGGCATCGACGGCTTGAAGACCAGCTTCGCCACGCGCAGAAGATGGAGGCCGCCGGGCGTCTGGCGGGCGGGGTGGCCCACGATTTTAACAATCTGCTAACGGTAATTTCAGGTTTCGGCCAACTGGTCCTGGGCCGTCTGGAATCGACGGACCCGAAATATCCGCACCTGGCCGAGATCCTGAAGGCGGCGGATCGGGGCGCCACGTTGACGCGCCAACTCTTGGCTTTTAGCCGCCAGCAGGTGCTCCAGCCGCAGGTGCTGGATTTGAACGTTACTCTCACCAACATCAATCGCATGTTGCGACATTTGATCGGCGAGGACGTTGAACTAGCGATCGTTCCGGGGCCGGCGCTGGGACGCGTGAAAGCCGATCCGGGAGAGATCGACCAGGTGATCCTGAACCTTGCGGTGAACGCCCGCGACGCCATGCCTCATGGCGGCAGGTTAACCCTGCAGACGGAAAACGTTTGTCTCGACGAGGCCCGCGCCGCCGGCCACTATCCCATTCGGCCGGGGCAGTATGTCCTGCTCACCGTGAGCGATACGGGATGCGGCATGGACGCGGAAACTCAGAAACATATCTTCGAGCCCTTTTTCACAACCAAGGAGCAGGGGAAGGGAACTGGGTTGGGCCTGGCGACGGTGCACGGCATTGTTCATCAGAGCGGCGGTTACATCTATGTCTACAGCGAATTGGGGAACGGCTCGTGCTTCAAGATTTATCTCCCACGGGTCGATCAAGTCGCGGAGCTGGCGAAGAGCCGCCATGCGATCGAGCACCATGCGAGGGGTACGGAAACCATCCTCGTGGTTGAAGACGAAGCCATGGTGAGGCATTTGACTCTCGAGGTTTTGAAAGAGTCTGGCTACACGGTAATATCGGCTGAAAGGCCCGACGATGCGCTCCGGATCTCCGCGCAAAACCCGGCGACTATCGATCTGCTGCTCACCGATGTGGTCATGCCCGGTATGAGCGGACTCGAGCTGGCCGAGCGGCTGAAGCCCGAGCGCCCGACAATGAAAGTGCTCTACGTCTCGGGTTACACGGCGGACGCCGTCGCCCGCCGGGGCATGTCGGATCCCAAGACGGCATTCCTCCAGAAGCCCTTTGCGCCAGGAGCCCTGGTGCGCAAGGTACGCGAAGTGCTGGAGGTGGTTAACGGGCAGCTTCCGAACTGAGTAGATCAAACCTTCAGCCGTCAGCTCTCAGCCTGCACTCAGGGCAGGGTTCCGATGATCCTCCGGTACTCGTCTTCTGTGAAGGCGCGCAGCGTCTCGGTTTTGACGCCGCCTTTTGAGGCGGTCGCCAAAGCTACTTTAGCCATGGCGTCGTCGTTCGGCGCTTCACTAATGATGACGATGTCATACCGACCCGTCACCATAAAAAACGCCTTCACCTCTCCGCCCGCCGACTTGACAAGCTGCTTGAAGGCGTCAAGCCGCGCGGGGCTCTCCTTGACCTTCTCGATGCCTTGCTGCGTCCACTTACCTAGTGTGATGTAGGTAGGCATGGGTCTCACTCCTCTTCCGTCTGAGTTCCCCGAGATCGTTTGGGCTAAACCCGAGTATACGCCCCGCCGCGCCGGCCTGCAACGACTGAACGCAAGCGCTTGCGTTGTGGAAATCAGGGCGGCGCTTGGCGAGCCCCGTACCCCGCATTGCTGCTTCGTAGACTCTCGTTTCTTAGCCAGCTCTTCCATTCCTCGACTTCTTGCATTTTGAATCTTGAATGTGGATTGCGGCCGGAGGCTGCGGCGAGCGCCAGCGAGCAGCAAGGTTGATTCTTTGACTCCTTGTCGCTCGCCGGTTTTTTATAGAATTCACTTGACAGGCCAACTGTAGCGGTGTATCAATACAGCATGCTGCTTCACGTCAACCCCGCTTCCGGCGTTCCCACCTACCTTCAGATCGAGACCCAGGTGAAACACTACATCGCCGCCGGCGCCTTGACGCCTGGTGATGCCTTGCCGTCGGTGCGCCAACTTGCCTCCGATCTGCGCATCAGCACCAACACGGTCGCGCGCGCTTACCAGGATCTCGAGCGCGATGGAATCCTGCGCACGATCCCTGGCGGACGCACCTACGTAGCTGAAAATCCCGGGAGCTTCCTGAAGGTGGAGAGGGTTCGGCGGCTGCGGCCTTATGCACGGCAGATCGCGGTGGAAGGAACCCAGTTGCGGCTCGACCCGCGTGAAATCGTGCAATTAGTGCAGCAGGAGTTGGACGCATTGGAGGAAGAGAATGAGCGATATGGCAATCTGGACCGAAAAGCTCGTTAAAATCTATCCCAAAGTCAGGGCTGTCGACGGTCTCAACTTGAACGTGCCGCGAGGTGTGGTCTACGGATTCCTGGGACGCAACGGCGCCGGAAAAAGTTCTACCATACGGATATTGCTGGGTCTCGCGCGGGCTACGGAAGGCCGTGCCACGGTTCTCGGGTTCTCCGTCGGCCGCGAGCAGGTCGCCATCCTCGAGCGCACGGCCTACGTAAGCGAAAGCAAGACTCTGTATGGAAACCTCACGCCTCGCGAACTCGTGCGCTTCACGAGCGGTTTCTATCCGAAGTGGTCGGATCAGGCGGTCAGGAAGTATTCGCAACTGCTCGAGATTCCCATGGACCGCCCTTTTTCAAAACTCTCACAAGGGAACAGAACGAAAGTCTGTCTTCTGCTGGCGCTTTCCCAGGGAGCTGATTTACTGATCTTCGATGAGCCGGCAACGGGGCTCGATCCCGTTGCGGTGGATGAATTCCTGCGCATCCTTGCGGAAGACGTGGTGGGTGAAGGTCGTACCGTATTTATCTCCTCCCATCAACTCTCCGACGTGGAGCAGATTGCTGACTGGATCGGCCTCATCGATCACGGAAAGCTGTTGCTCGAGGCGAGGCTCGATGATATCAAGGGCCAGTTTCGATGTGTTACTGCGGCCGGCAATGGCTTGCCACAAACAGAGTCCCCCGAAGTCTTGTTGCTGGCTTCGGAGGGGAACTTTCACAAATACCTCGTCAAGAAAAACGCGGACGCCTTTGCCGCCGAGCTCAGCCGGCAGGGCGCCACTGTAGCGGAAGTCTCTCCGCTGGGTTTGCGGGAGATCTTCCTTGCGCTGGTCCGAAAGGAGGACCCATGTACTTCTGGAAATGTTGGCGGGATAGCCGCAGCCGTTTCATCTTCTCTCTCATAGCGTTTCCCGTTCTCTGTGTTTTGTTCACTTTCATTGCCGTCCGGCTCGGTTGGGGTGGTAAGCCCCCGACGCTGATGCAATCGTGGTCGGAAACCACCGAAATTGTCCTGGGAGGTTGGACTGCCTTTTTCGGTCTCTTGTGGGGATTGGTGGTGGGATCATCAGGCCTGGGCGAGGAGTTCAAAGATAAGACGCTGGATTTCCTGCTGGTTCGGCCACGTCCGCGAAGATATTGGGTGTGGATGGGATGGTTGGAGGGGGTCTGGGAGCTGAGCGTGATGATTCTTCTAAGCGTAGCGGCGACTTTCGGGACGCTTGTCTATCTGACGGGCCAGGTTCAAACGTGGTGGCCCCTGGCAGCAGCTCTGCCGTTGGCTCTGGGTGGCGCCGTGACTTATGGCCTGACTTATTTTATGACGCTCGTCGCGCGCAACGGCCGGCAAGGCCTCAGTTACGGCTTTGGCATACTCTTCATCGATTTACTACTGCCTGTCGCCCTGGCCTACTACTGGAAAATCAACTTTCCTTCGGTCTGGGGGTTCATGATGGCCACGTGCAAATGGTTTACGAGTGTCTCGGGGACTTTCCCCGCCGGCCCGCTCGTCTTTTGGACCATCGTCGCCCTGGCGTTCCCACTAGCTACCGAGTTTCTTCTGGAACGCGCCGAGGTGTAGGGTGAATCTGCTAACACAGACCTGCCGGTGAAGCAGGTCTGCGTAATTCCTTTCCTAGCACATCTGGCCCCCAACAAAAGTTCTTGCCAAGTACGAAGATTTTCGTTGACAATACGAAACCCTTCGTAGTATTGTGTGCTTATGAGCCATCGAGACCTGCCCAAACCGACCGCCGGCGAGCTGGAGATTCTCCATGTTTTGTGGGAACGCGGCCCTTCGACGGTCCGAAACGTGTACGATGCGTTGAGGGAAAAGAAACCGATCGGATACACAACCGTCTTAAAGCTGATGCAGATCATGACCAGCAAAGGGACCTTGCGCCGCAACGAAGAGCAGCGCGCGCATGTGTACGAAGCGTGCGTGCCCCCTGAGAAGACAAAGCGCCAATTCGCGGCCGATGTCCTGGAGCGCGTGTTCGAGGGTTCGGCAAGCGAGCTGATGATGCACGCCCTCGAAGGCCGTAGGACCTCGCACGAAGAGATTGAACAATTGCGCCGAATTCTGGACGACCAGGAAAGGAAAATACGATGACACATTTTGCAGTCTCCCTTTCTCCGATCATGGTGCAATCGCTCGGCTGGGCGCTGCTTCACTTCGTCTGGCAGGGCGCGGCGCTCGCCGCAGCGCTCTCCGTTCTGATGGTCTGCTGCCGGAGGGCCTCAACGCGTTACGCTCTGGGAGTTGGCGCCATGATTCTGTTGGTTGCGGCGCCTGTGATCACCTTTCTGGTTTTGTTACCCCGTGCTCACCCTTCCGTGGGCTGGACGGGTGAGCCCACCGCGGCCGCTACCCTTAACCGAGCGGAGGCAACCGTCGGCACGGCATCGGAGGCCCAAGCCGTTCTACACTCCCAACCTCGCCCTGATCGATTGATTTGGCTGGTGGAGCTTTGGTTCGTTGGGGTCGGCCTCTTCAGCCTGCGCGCCACCGGAGGATTCTTCGTCATCGAGCGATTGAGGCGCCGGGGTATCCGGCCGGTATCTTCCGAGCTGCTCGAGATGTGCCGGATGCTTCAGCGGCGGCTGGGAATCGAGAGGGCGGTGCAGTTTTGCGAGACGCGGCTGGTGGCGGCGCCGGCAGTGATCGGCATATTCCGGCCCGCCGTCTTGCTGCCGATGACGGTGCTGACGGGACTCTCCGAAGCGCAACTGGAGGCCGTCATCGCTCATGAACTGGCGCACATTCGCCGCCTCGATTCGTTTGTGAATCTCTTCCAGGTTGCGGCAGAAACTTTGCTCTTCTACCATCCGGCGGTGTGGTGGGTAAGCCGGCGAATTCGCGTCGAGCGCGAGAACTGTTGCGATGATGAGGCGATTCGGGTTTGCGGCGACGCGGTTGGCTATGCTCGCGCCCTCACCCTGCTCGAGGAGAGGCGGAGCGCACCGCTGCTGGCCACGGGCATAAGCACCTCACCGTTGGCGGCGCGCGTCCTGCGGCTGCTCGGCCTGGCGGAGATTCGGGGCGAATGGCGGAGCGCCGGATTGGCGATGGGTCTTCTCTGCCTGGCGGGCGCGCTGCTTGCCGGCAACGGATTCTGGGGCGTCGCGAAAGCGGCGACAGGACCACCACGACAAGTCGGACACCCCGCTTCGATTCAACACCTCGCAGGCCCCGCAGTGCGATCACAGGGCATTCATCAATACACTTTTGCTCGCACTGAAACCGCGGGGACGCCGCTCCAGGCCCCAAGTCAGGACGCTGCGCCGGAACGGCAAAGCGCCGCAAGCTCAAACAGCGCCAAGCAAGGCTTCATTGAGCAAATGCGGGCTGCAGGCCTGAAGGACCTCACGGTCGGGCAAGCCATCGCGCTGAAGGTTCAAGGCGTAACTCCCGACTATGTGCGGCAGATGCACGCTCTGGGCTTCAGCCTCGACGCTGAAGAACTGATCGCTTTGAGGGTACAGGGCGTTAGCCCGCAATACGTCCAGGAGATGCGCGCCACGGGCCTGAAGCTGACGTCAGATCATTTGGTTGGAATGAAAGTTCAGGGCGTTACTCCAGAATATGTGCGTGAAATGCAGGACGTGGGTCTCCAGGTTGACGCGGACGCCTTGGTTGGAATGCGTGTGCAAGGTGTTACGCCTGAGTATGTCAAGGAGATGCGCGCCACAGGTCTGAAGCTCAACGCGGATCAGTTGGTCGGGATGCGGGTCCAGGGTGTGACGCCCGAATACGTGCGAGAAATGCATGATCTGGGCCTCCAGGTTGACGTCGACGCCCTGACTGGAATGCGTGTGCAAGGTGTTACGCCTGAGTATGTCAAGGAGATGCGCGCCACCGGCCTGAAGCTCTCGGGAGATCAATTGGTGGCGATGCGCATTCAGGGCGTCACGCCCGAATACGTAAAGGCGCTTCAGGCGACAGGTCTGAAAAACCTCGCCAGCGATGATTTTGTCGCGGCGAAGATCCAGGGTATCACTCCTGAATTCGTGGAGAAGGCGCGCCAACATGGTTTTCAGAACTTGAGCTTGGACAAGCTCGTGCAGTTAAAACTCGCCGGGGTGATGTGACCCTTCGGAGGAGGATTCTATGAGGTTCTCTCACATTCGATGGTTCGTTCTGGCGGCGCTCTGCGCGCTATTCTCTGTGCCCGCCGCATGGTCGCAAACGCGCACCGGCGACTGGACGATGAGTTCGTCCGACCTTGCCGGCCAAGTCCGCTTTTCGCTGATTGAGTCCCGTCACGGAGGTCATTCCGAACACAGTTCTGACTGGCCATTGAAATCATTTCAGGGACTGGATATATCGACGTCCGGGCGGCACGAGGTCCATTTCGCGGTCTCGCGCGATGCCGGAAAACTCGATTGCCAGGGGTTCCTCGATAATGGCGAGGGGGCGGGTTTGTTCCACTTCATTCCCAACCCCGACTATCCGCGGGAGATGAAAGCGCTGGGTTTTGACGTCGAAGAAAAGCAGTTCGACATGGCCGCGCAGGACGTGAGCCTGGAGTTCGCAAAGGAGATGAAGGGCGAGCGCCTGGAAGGATTGGACACCGACAAGCTGATTGCCTTCCGTATCTTTGGAGTTACAGCGGAGTTCATTCACCAGGTCCGAGCGGCCGGACTCAACATTACTTCCACGGATAAGCTTGTGGCGTTCCGCATTCACGGTGTAACGCCGGAAATGATCCGGACGCTGCACGAAGAAGGTTATAACCCGGATGAGGACAAGCTCATCGCGCTGAGGATCCATGGCGCCACGCCGGAGTGGATGGCGCAGATGAGCAAACTCGGGTACAACCACCTTGACCTCGACAAGCTCATCGCTTTCCGCATTCACGGTGTCTCGCCCGAGTTCATTGAGAAGCTGAAGCAACTCGGCTACTCTCACCCCGACCCTGACCAATTGATTGCCATGCGCATCCACGGCGTAACGCCGGAGTACATTTCCAATATGCGCTCGCAGCACGGCATGCAGAATCTGACCATCGAACAGTTGGTCAGCCTGCGGATCCACGGCATCGACTAAAAGCGAAAAGCGTCACCACAGAGAACACAGAGTTCACGGAGTTATCGAAACTAAGCTGCTCAGTGAACTCTGCGCCCTCTGTGGTGAATGCTTGCTTCGCGCCGCCCCACCAAGTCCGAATTGAAAAATCTCCCCGCAGGTGCTAACCTTTCCTTACTGGCATAGTCTAACTAGGGTAAGGAGGCAAGCGCATGCACGAAGACGAAATCCCTCCCGGAACGCTCTACCTGTTGATTCTCAAAGCCCTGGCTCGCCATGGCGAATTGCACGGCTATGAGATCGCCAATTGGATCGAGCAGGTTTCCGACGAGGTTTTGCAGGTTGAAGAAGGCTCGCTTTATCCCGCGCTCCAACGCATGTTGATCAAAGGCTGGGTCAGCGCAAAATGGGGCGTCACGGCGGGGAATCGCCGGGCGCGCTACTACCGCCTCACGGCGCTGGGCCGCAAACAGCTTGAGGTCGAGGTCTCACAATTCGAACGGGTCATGCAAGCGATCAAGCGGGCTATTCAGACGGCGTGAGGAAGAGCAGTGGCTAGTGGTTAGTGGCTCGTGGCTGGAAAAACAGTGGTCGATGGCCAGCGGTTTAGCGGCGCTCTCGTTGCGCCGTATCTCGCCACTAGCCACCAGCCACTAGCCACTAGCCACTTGTCTGCTACCGCCGGAAATGGTGGAAGCAGGAAACATGTTCGCTGAACTCGCCAGACGGCTTCGGATGCTGTTTCGTCGCCCGCAGTTCGATGCTGACCTGGACGAAGAGATGCGCCTGCACCGCGAGTTGCGCGAGCAGGAAGAGATCGAGCGCGGCCTTTCACCGAAGGAAGCTCACTACGCCGCGCAAAGGCGCTTTGGCAACGACTTGGTTCTGAGAGAGGAGAGTCGCGACATGTGGGGATGGAATTGGCTCGAAACGATGATCAGTGACGCTCGCTTCGCTCTGCGCCAGCTTCGGCGCAATCCGGGCTTCGCGACGGCAGCCGTATTGACTCTGGCGATGGGCATCGGAACCACCACCGCGCTTTTTACTGTTGTCCACTCCGTACTTCTCGAGGCGCTTCCATTCAAAGACCCGGCACGGCTGGTGCGCCTTTACGAGCACAGTGCGGACGACAAGTTCCCTTATAACAGTAATGCTGCCGGGGTATTTGCCGAGTGGAAAAAGCAGAGCCACGGCTTTTCCGATTTGGCCCTTGTCGGCGGCCAGCAGTACAACCTGTTGTCTGCGGGCGGGCAGCTTGCGGAAAAAGTGAATGCCGCAGAGTGCACGTGGAATCTGTTTCCCACCCTGGGCGTTGAGCCGGCGCTGGGCCGCGGGTTTGCCGCAGCGGATGACCAGCCATCCGCGCCCCCCACCGTTATCCTTAGCTGGGGGCTTTGGAAGAGACGGTTCGGCGGCGATCCCTCCATCCTAGGCAAAAGCATCCATCTCGATGCAAAGTCTTACGTGGTGCTGGGGGTTATGCCGGCATGGTTTGCTTATCCGGACCATTCCACCCAATTGTGGACGCCGGTTTATCACGAAGAACCCCCCAAAGAGATGGAGGCCCCGGATTCTCACGACTTCGCCGCCCTTGAACGTGCTGAACCCTGGGGTGGGCGCCGCGGAGGCCACGGCGGAGCTGACGGTCATCACGCGCCGCCTGCACGATGCGCACCTTGATGATCCCTTCATCAGCAAGGCTGCGCACAGCCGTCCGTTGCTCGAAGCCATGGTCGGCGATCTCAAGACGCCTCTGTACATCCTGCTGGGCGCCACGGCGTGCCTGCTCTTGATCGCATGCTTGAACGTGGCGGGCCTGCTCGTGGCCCGCGGAGTCGCCCGGCGAAGAGAATCCGCCGTCCGGGCTGCGTTGGGAGGCAGCCGCTGGCGACTGTTGGGCGCGCACCTTACTGAGACTCTGCTGCTTTCCGCCGCCGGCGCGGCCGCCGGTGTCGTGCTGGCATACGCCATGATGCGGTGGTTCGTGGCGGCGCGGCCGGACGTGACCCGTGTTGAAACGATCCACATGGACGGCATGGTTCTGGCCTTTGTCGCGGCGCTGATTTTCATCTGTGCACTCTTCGCCGGCTTGGCTTCTTCGATATCCGTGAGGGGCGAACAGATTCTTGTTTCTCTCCAGGAATCGTCGCGTTCGCACAGCGCGGGAGAGGGGCCTGTGCGGCTTCGCAAATGGCTGCTGGCGATGGAAGTGGGGCTCACCGTTGTGCTGCTGGTGGCAGCGGGCCTGCTGCTGAAGAGTTACTCTCGCCTCCGTTTTGCGAATCTCGGCTGCGCCACGGACCGCGTGCTCACCATGCGATTCAGCCTTCCCGAGGCGAAGTACCATGAGGAAGTGCAACGTGCGGGTTTCTATGACGGACTGCTCGAGCGCGTGCGGGCACTCCCCGGAATCGAGCGGGCTGGGCTGGTCAGGGCCGTGCCGGGCGGAGGTTACCCCGGGGACAGCGGCTTCGCGATCGCAGAGCATCCACCGCTCCCGGCTGGACAAAGCCAGTACTGCATTGTTCAGTGGGCCGATGCAGGTTATTTCGCAGCGCTTGGAATTCCCCTGCTGCGTGGTCAAACGTTTGATGAGAGGCGCGCAGGGAAGCCTCTCGAGGTCATTATCAACGAGTCCTTTGTTCGCAAGTATCTTGCTGGAGAGGACCCGATCGGCAAGCATGTGATCTCGATCGGCCAGCGGTCCTTTGCCATTATCGGCGTCGTCGGCGACACCCGTTCTGAGCTCGCCATGCCTCCCCAGCCCGTCATGTACTTTCCCATTGACGGGCCGCTTTACGGAGGTGAAGTTCCAAACTACGCCATCCTTGTGGTGCGCTCATCTCACGATGTCGCCAGGTTAGCCCTGCCCGTACAGCGAGTGTTCCAACAGCTTGACCCCGAGCTGGCGGTTTCCGACATCCTCACCATGGACCAGCTTATTGGAGAGACCACACTTGACGCCAGCTTTGACACCACTTTGCTCCTTGTCTTCGCAGGACTGTCGCTCGCGCTGGCTGCGGTGGGTCTGTTTGGAGTCCTTTCCTACATCGTTGCCCAGCGTACCCACGAGATTGCGATTCGCCTGGCGCTCGGTGCGCAGCAGGGCGACATGCTTCGCATGGTGGTGTGGCAGGGCATGATCCCTGCCCTGATCGGGATGGGCATGGGAATTGCCGGCGCCTTGGGTCTGACCCGAGTGTTGTCCAGCCTCCTCTACGGAGTGCGGCCGGATGACCCGCTAACATTTGCGCTGGTGTTGCTCATCCTGGGCGGCGTCGCATTGATAGCGACTTACATCCCGGCAAGGCGAGCGACGAAAGTGGATCCGACGGTGGCGCTCAGGTACGAGTAGGGCAGTGGTTAGTGGCTAGTGGCTAGAAAAGCAGCGTCTAGCCACTAGCCACCAGCCACCAACCACTAGCCACTTGGCTCTCCCGAGGGAAACATGCTCGCCGAACTCGCCAGACGGCTCTTGATGCTGCTTCGTCGCCAGCGATTCGATGCTGAGATCGATGAAGAGATGCGCCTGCATCGGGAGCTTCGTCGGCAAGAGCGGATTGAGCGTGGCATTTTAGCGACGGAGGCCCGCTACGCTGCGCAAAGACGCTTCGGGAACGATTTGGTTCTTCGAGAGGAGAGTCGCGACATGTGGGGTTGGAGTTGGCTGGAGGACCTGGGGAAGGACATCCGTTACGGCCTGCGGATGCTGAGAAAGAATCCCGGCTTTACCGCAGTTGCAGTTATCACCCTCGCGTTGGGCATCGGGGCGAACACCGCCATCTTCACGCTGGTCGACGCCGTGATGATCAAGACGCTGCCCGTAGCAAATCCCGGCCAACTCTACCGGCTGGGCGACAACAACAATTGCTGTGAGATGACCGGAACGCAAAACGGCGGCAGCTTCGTTCTCTACCCGTATCCGCTCTACAAGGACCTTCGCGATCACACCACGGAATTCAGTGAGCTGACCGCCTTCACGCCTTCCCTGACAGACCTGAGTGTGCGCCGCAGCCACGTTACCAGTCCCGCCGAGCCCTACAGCGGAGAGCTTGTCTCCGGCAATTACTTCACCATGTTCGGCGTCAGCGCGCTCGCCGGACGCGCCCTCATGCCGGGCGACGACAGCCCTGGCGCCCTGCCCGCGGCGGTAATGAATTACCACACCTGGCAGCGGCAGTTTGGCAGCGACCCTTCGGTGATCGGCGCCAGCTTCACAATCAACGGCGTGCCTTACACGGTAGTGGGCATAGCGCCGCCCGCGTTTTACGGCGACACACTGCGCAGCGATCCGCCCGATTTCTGGCTTCCCCTGGCCACTGAGGCGCTCCCGAACCGGCTAAACAATCGCTTAAATCGCGACGATCTCGAATGGCTTTACCTGATGGGAAGACTAAAGCCCGGCGTTCAGTCCTTACAGGTCCAGTCTCACCTGACCGCCGAGCTTCAGCAGTGGCTCTGGTCAACAGGTTACGCGCAAGCCACGCCGGAGCAGCGCAGCAACAAGGTCTTGGTGGAGCAATATCGGGAAGAAATAGCCCAGCAGCACATCCGTCTCACGTCCGCCGGCAGCGGTGTAAATAAGATGCAAGAGGACTACGCTGTCGGTCTACGCCTGCTGGAGACGCTCTCGGGCCTGGTCCTGCTGATTGCCTGCGCTAACCTTGCCAATTTACTGCTCGCCCGTGGGCTGGCCAACCGCTCGCAGACCGCTGTCCGGCTGGCCTTGGGCGCGCCCCGGCGTCGGCTGTTTAGGCAGATGCTCACTGAAAGCGTTTTGCTCGCGGTGGCTGGCGGGGCGGTCGGGCTCTACTTGGCTTACGCTGGGACACATGCCATTCTCTTGCTCGCCTTTCGCGGGGCCCAATACGTCCCCATCAGTGCGCGGCCGTCATTGCCGGTGCTGGGCTTCGCACTGCTTCTGTCCCTGGTCACCGGCATCGTGTTCGGGGTAGCACCTGCCTGGATTGCGTCAAGATCCGATCCTGCCGAGACCCTCCGCGGCGCCGGCCGCTCGACGCGCGAGGCTTCGTCGTTCGCTCAGAAGTCCTTGGTGATTCTCCAGGTTGCACTCTCAACCGTTTTGCTGATCGGAGCAGGCTTGCTCACCCGCAGCCTGCACAATCTCGAGGACCAGCACTTTGGCTTTGCCACCCAAGGCCGTTTGATCGTCGAAATTGATCCGGCGCTGGCCCGGTATAGGCCGGAACAGCTGGACGGGCTCTACCAGCAACTCGAGCAGGGGCTGGCGCAATTAGCTGGCGTGCTCAGCTCCAGCCTATCGGGCTACACCCCGCTGAGCGGCGACAATTGGAGCGAGTATGTCTACATCGAGGGTCATCCCCTGGACCTTCAGGGCGTACCGCCCTCCTGGGACCGCGTAGGCCCTCACTATTTTGAGACCATCGGGTCGCGCCTGCTCCGCGGCCGAGTGATCGATGAGCGGGATACGCCTGCTGCGCCGCTCGTCGCCGTCATCAATCAGGCTTTCGCCCGCCGGTTCTTCCCCAAGGAAGATCCCATAGGGCAGCACTTCGGAATGGCTTACGCCAGCCATAGCGGCGACTATGAAATCGTCGGCATCGTCGAGGATGCCAAATACCAGGACACGCGGGGCCCTGCCTACCCAACGTTTTTTCTTCCCTTGCTTCAAAACCCGACCTGGTTCCCGGTCCCGGATGGCTCCACTTACATCCACAGCATCGAGCTGCGTACCGCGGGGAAACCGGAGAACCTGGAGGCCGCCGTCCGAAAAACCCTGGCGGGAATCGACCCGAACCTGACGAGTCTCGGCATGACAAGCTTGGCCGAGCAGGTCCGCTTGAATTTCAATCAGGACCGCCTGATCGCCCGCCTCACTGAACTCTTTGGCCTGCTGGCGCTCACGCTGGCGTGCGTGGGGCTTTACGGGGTCACGGCGTTCGCCGTGGCGCGGCGAACTAATGAGATTGGCATCCGTATGGCGCTGGGCGCTGAACGTGCAAATGTCCTGGCGATGGTGGTGCGAGGCGCCTCGCTTCAGGTGGCGCTGGGGCTTGCGATAGGAATACCTGCGGCCCTTGCTGGCTCCCGCCTGCTCTCTTCAATCCTGTATGGCGTCAAGAGTTATGACCCCGCGATCCTTCTCTTGGCTGCCGGGATGCTTGCTGCATGCACCTTGATTGCGGCGCTGATACCTGCCCGCCGCGCTACGAAGGTTGATCCGATGGTGGCGCTCCGATACGAGTAGGGGCACCCCTTGTGGGCGCCCTGGGCGGCCACTAGGGCCGCCCCTACAAAAGTGAAACATGCTTGGTGAAATTGGCAGGCGGCTTCTGATACTGCTTAGGCGCCGGCGTTTCGACGCGGACTTGGACGAAGAGATGCGCCTGCACCGCGAATTGCGCGAACAGGAAGAGATCGAGCGCGGCGTTTCAGCCCAAGGAAGCTCGCTATGCCGCGCAAAGACGGTTCGGCAATGACCTGGTCCTAAGAGAGGAGAGTCGCGACATGTGGGGATGGAACTGGCTGGAAAACCTCTTTCAGGACGTCCGCTTTGCCTTGCGGATGTTGATCAAGAATCCCGGCTTCACGGCTGTGGCGGTGCTGACGTTGGCGTTGGGCATCGGGGCGAACACGGCAATGTTCAGCGTGATTGAGGCAGTATTGCTGCGGCCACTGCCGTATAGCAACGCAACGCAGCTTGTGCGCGTGGCCTCTACGTGGGAGCGGGACGGCGTCACGACAGCTTACTCCTCATCGGCACCTGATTTCTTCGACTGGCGCGATCAAAACCGGTCATTCTCGTCGATGTTTGCGTACTATATCGGCGACTACGCGCTGACCGGACAGGGCGAAGCGAAACGCACGCGCGCCGTCCTCGCAACCGCCGGAATGTTCTCCACGCTCGAAGCACATCCGCTGCTGGGACGCGAATTTCTGGCGGACGAGAATCACAAAGGTGCAAATCACGTGGTGGTGTTGAGCTACGGATTGTGGCAAGCGGAATTTGGTGGCACGCCCGGTGCGATCGGGAAAACGATTCAATTGGATAGCCAACCATACACCGTTATAGGCGTGATGCCCGCAGAGCTCAGTTTTCCTCTGCAAGGCGGCGACTTGTACATGCCTATAGGATTCGACGACAAAGTGATGACGCAGCGGGGCGCGCATTACTTGAGAGTCCTTGGACGGCTCAAAGGCGGAGTCTCGCCGGCCCAGGCGAATGATGATCTCTCAGGAATCATGGCGCAACTGCGGAAGCTCTATCCCGATAAGGATGAGAAATGGGGGGTGCGCGCGGACCTTTGGAGCAACGCGCTGGTGGGCGACGTTCGTCCGGCGCTGCTCGTGCTCCTGGGGGCGGTGGGCGTGCTGGCGCTGATTGCGTGCGCCAACGTCTCCAACTTGCTGTTGGCACGGGCGACGGCCCGGCATCGGGAGTTTGCCCTGCGCATTGCGGTGGGCGCCAGGCGCTGGTGGCTGGTTCGCCAGACGCTGACGGAGGGTTTGTTGCTGGCGCTGCTCGCCGTAGGGGCTAGCCTGTTGGCGGCACACTGGGCGCTCATGGCCATCGTGCGCTTCGGGCCCAAGGACATCCCGCGGCTATCGAGTGCTGGGCTGAACACCGAGGTTTTGGTGTTCACCATGGGCGTTGCGGTAGTGAGCACAATGTTCTTCGGATTATTTCCGGCGCTGCGGTCGTCGGGGACGGGCGTCAGCAGCCTGCTGAGGATTTCCGCTGGGTCCTCGCAAGAGGCGGGACGTGCACGCAACGCGCTCCTGATTGCGGAAGTCGCCCTATCGATGGCGCTCCTGGCTGGCGCGGGCTTGCTCGTCCGCAGCTTCGTTGGACTGAGGTCACTCGACCCGGGCTTTCGGACCAAGGGTATATTGACGCTGGACATCAGTGTGCCCGACTCCCATTACAAGAACAGCCTTGCTCTCCAGAACTACTGGCACGAAGTGCTGGGCAGGCTGCGCGGTGTGCCGGGCGTAGCATCGGTGGCCGCAGTGACGCCCTTGCCCTTGTCCGGCGACGACTTCAGCAGCAGTTTCCGGGTCGAGGGCAGGAGCGTGCCGGAGAAGGACGAGCCATCGGCAGAGTTGCGCGCAGCCAGTCCCGACTATTTCCGCACCATGGACATTCCGTTGCGCCGAGGACGCATTTTCACTGATGACGACCGGCTGGGAGCAGTCCGAGTCGTGCTGATCAGCGAAAGTGCCGCGCGGAAGTTTTTCCCCGCCGGCGACGCAATAGGACAGAAGATCAGGTTTGGCGTGAGAGGCGGATACGAAAAAAATCAGGGAGAAATCGTAGGCATCGTCGGTGATGTGCGCCACTTTGGAGTGGATGCGCCAATCCCGCCGATGTTCTATGTGCCTCTCGACCAGGCGGGCTTGGATGGTGCGACAGTGGTGATGCGCGCCCTTGGTTTGCCGGCTAGGGTGGGCCAACCGGCACGCAGACTAGTTCAGGCGATCGACCGCGACGCGTTGGTGGGAGAACCGGTTTTGCTCGAGACGCTAGCTGCCGAGTCGCTGGGAAAGCGGCGGTTCTACATGATGCTGCTGGGCGCATTCGCGGCATTGGCGCTGGCCCTGGCGGCGGTGGGCCTCTTTGGCGTCATTTCGTACTCTGTGGCGCAAAGAACCCGAGAGATCGGCATACGCGTGGCCCTGGGCGCCTCGCGCCGCGAGGTTTTGTCGATGGTGATGGGCCAGGGGCTGCGCTTTGCAGGCCTCGGTTTGGCAGCGGGGCTAATGATGGCAGTGTTTCTGAACCGCGCCCTGAAGGGATTATTGGTCGGCGTGAGTACGACCGACCCCCTGACGATGCTCGGCACAGGAGCCGCGCTGCTTTTCGTGGCGCTGTTAGCAAGCTATGTTCCCGCACGCCGTGCGACCAAGGTCGATCCCATGGTGGCGCTGAGGTGCGAGTGAAGAGAGACAAGTGACGAGCAGAGGAATCGCGAAGGGCGCGGGTTCCTGCCTCGGCACTTGTCACTCGTCGCCGGCAAGAGCCACAGACCCCCAAAACAGGTCTGCGTTGCCCGTTGACAGTGAAGCGCGAGTATTTATCTGTACCCCGTCGCAAAGTTGTGCTATACCGCAGCCATGGCGCACGTGCGGAGGAGTAGATTCTTCTATCTCGCCTGGGCGTTGTGCTTCCTGTGGGCTGCCCGGTGGTCGGTGGCGCAGCAGGATGCTTCTTCGGGGACGGACGCGAGATTCTTTGAGGCCTACCGGCGCGGCCAGCCGATCACCCAATGGCCGCTCAAGAAAACGCTGCACGAGATTCCTGAACTCAAGGGACTCAAACCCGCCATAGATCAGTCGCAGCTTCCCAGGATTCTGGACCGCGTCAGTGCGAGTCTCGAAAGATTCGTTTCGAACTTTACCAACGTCACCGCGCTCGAGACGATCGACGAGACCGCGATGGCTGCGACCACTCGAAGGACAGCGCGGATCGAGCAGTTCCGATACCTCATACTGGCTCGACCGGAGTCGGGCGCCTTCACGCTCACCGAATACCGCACCGATCTGAAGGGGCGCGAGGAATCTGGCGAGGGGTTAACACCGGGGTTCATAAAAACGACGGGCTTTGTTTCCATGGCGCTTTTTCTCGGACCTCTGGAACAGCCTTGGTCCGACTTTCACCACGTGGGTGAGCAAGCGATTGACGGTTCTCCAACCGAGGTCGTCGCATTCGCCGAGCACGTCTGGCCAGTGGCAGTCACGGGCCACTGGCTGGTCGGCGACTGGTCCGTACCGCTGTTGGTACAAGGTGTAGCCTGGATCCAAAGCTCCGATTACCAGATCATTAAGATGCGCACGGATCTCCTGGCTCCGATTCCGCCACTTATCAGGATGACGACGAAGGTGTCATATGCAATGAACCAACTCGAAGGCGGCCCCCTTGATTTCTGGCTCCCAAGACAGGTGGAAGTCAGCGTAAACATTGGCCGCGCCGAGTATAACAATCGTCACAAGTATTCGGACTATCGCCTGTTCAGAGTCGAGTCCGTTATCAAGCCAGAATCTAAGTAACGAATGACGTCGGACAAGGGGCCGCCGGCCACCTGTGTCTCGCTCCACCAGCAAAGGATATCGGGCATGTACCGTCATCGAAGCATTCTGTGTGCATTTTTTGTACTCGCGTCATTCGGCGTTGCCAGTCTTCGCGCCCAAGAACGACCGGTCAAAGTAGAGGTCCGATGGGATCGCACCATCCGCGTTTTGCAAACCCGGCCGACCATATTGCTTGGCTCGTCGCCGGCGATGCTGCGCGGCGCGCCGCTCCACGATCAGATATTGCAGAGAGTTAAGGACCTCGGCGCGGACGATGTTCGCTACACGGGAGCGGGATACGTTTATCCGCACCTCGGAGTCCCGGAACTCGACCCGCCATCATCCACGAAGACCTCCTGGGACTTCTCTCTAATCGATCCGGTGACTGAGGACGTGATGAAAGCTCTCGACGGGCATCCCGTGGTGCTGAACTTCACCACCATTCCGGCCTGGATGTTCAAGGGCGAACCGGCCGCCTATCCTCAAGACCTGAACCAACAGGCATGGCATTACGCGCAGGGCAGGGAACTCCGAGACCCCACTTTTCACGAGGTTGCGGATTACTTTGCGCGCCTCGTCGCGTGGTACGTAAAAGGCGGATTCACGGACGAGTTGGGGAAACGGCACGAGTCAGGGCATCACTTTAAGATTGATTATTGGGAAGTGTTCAATGAACCGGACCTCGAGCACGGCTTCAGTGCGGAAACCTACACCAAGCTTTACGATGCGGTCGTCGAGGCCATTCACAAGGTCTCGCCGGACACTCAGTTTATCGGTATTTCGCACTCGTACATTGTCGGGCATCCGGAGTTCCTTACTTACTTTCTCAATTCCAAGCACCACAAACCCGGCATTCCGCTCGATATGATCTCTTATCACTTCTACGCTGTGCCCAACTCGGACGAACCGCCCGAAGCCCAGCAGTTCACCTATTTCAACCAGGCGGACAAGTTTCTCGAAATCGTGGGTTATATTGAGACCATCCGCAAGATGCTGTCGCCGAAGACGGGCACCATGGTTAATGAGATCGGAACGATGCTTCCCGACGACTGGGCGCAGACGAACCCCGATTACGTTTTTAAGGCCATTCGCCCTTCTTATTGGAACCTTTCGGCGGCGACCTTCGCGTATGTTTTCGCAGGGCTGGCGCGGCAAGGCATCGATGCGGCCGGCGAATCGAGCATACCCGGCGGCCCCGGTTTGTGGCCGAGCATATCTCTGCTCGATTGGGAGACGGCTCAGCCCAACGCGCGATATTGGGCCCTCAAGCTGATCATCGACCACTTCCGGCCCGGCGACAAGATTGTCGAGGCCTCCAGCGACTCCGGTTACGTGATGACGCAGGCGTATGTGAGTTCCAGCGGAGAACGTAAGCTCTTGCTCGTGAATAAACGCCAGCGCGATTTTGAGATCAGCCTGCCCGAGGCTGATAGAGCGACGCTGGAGGTGGTAGACCTCGCGACCGGATCGAATCCACCCGCCTCAAGCGGCTTGGCGGGTTCAAGTTTCAAGTTGGGCGGATTCGGCGTCGCCGCCGTGACATTTGCCAAGGCCAAGGACTAGGGCGATATGACTGGTTTGCCCTCTCCCAGGGGAGAGGGTGGCCCGCAGCCGGCGCTTTCACCAGCCGGGGCGGGCCGGGTGAGGGGTCGGGTGACCAGTGGGGCCAGCATGACGGACGATGGCTACATGCGTCTTCTGGCCAGCCGCAGCCCCCGCGTGCGAGTCTTCTCAATGGGTCACAGTGAGGAAGGCCGCGAGATGATTCTGGTGGCGATCGCCGATGAAGCCACGATGCGGAATCTGGACCATTTCCGAAACATCACGGCCAAGCTGGCCGATCCGCGCGGTTTGAGCGACGCCGAAGCCCAAGCGTTGGTTCAAGAAGGGAAGCCGATCTACTGGGCGTCCGGAAGCATCCACTCGCCCGAAACCGGCTCGCCCGAGATGTTGATGGAATTAGCCTACCGCCTGGCGGTTGAGGACACGCCGCTCCTTGACACCATCCGCAAGAATTGCATCGTGCTGCTCACTCCGGCGAGCGAGACGGATGGCCACGACCGCTATGTCGATGTCTACATGTACCGCAAGCACCATCCGGAGGCCAACACCTATCCGCTCACCTGGTGGGGTCATTACGTCTCACACGATAATAACCGCGATGGCTGCTGAACATCCTCCAGTCGCAGGGCATCGAGATTTCGCGCGCCCCGCAAGCCTTTAGCGCTCCGGTGCCCAAGTCAGAGAACCCGGCCATTGGCGGCGAGAGCGGGCCGGCCGAATCGAAGGACGCGCACGGCGAGGGAAAACTAGCCAAAGAAGCAGGCGCGGAGGAGAAGGGAGCAATGAGGGCGCAGCCTGCGGCGTCGAAGGCGCCTGAAGCCAAGGAAGCCGGCGGAGGCGAAAAAAACAAAGCCAAAGAACCCGCGACCACGGTGACCCAACATTTCCCCGCCGGCAGCTACATCATTCGCATGGACCAGCCCTACAGCCGCTTCGCGGATACGCTCCTCGACACTCAATACTACAGCCCACGCGATCCCCGGCCTTACGACGACACGGGCTGGACGTTGGGCGCGCTGGCCAACGTCAAGACGGTACGGGTGATGGATACGGCCATTCTGAATGTGCCCATGGCTAAGGTGGACGGGAATGTGACGG
Source organism: uncultured Acidobacteriota bacterium (assembly GCA_963722675.1). Lineage (GTDB taxonomy): Bacteria > Acidobacteriota > Terriglobia > UBA7540 > UBA7540 > CAVROP01. The sequence continues at coordinate 23,429 of CAVROP010000141.1, read as the reverse complement.
TGAGTGGAGGCGTCAAGGGAAGCGGCCACACCACCTATCTCGTAAACCATAATGCGGACAGCGTGCTGGCTACCTTCCGTTACCGCCTGGCGAGCGTTCCCATGGAAGCGGCCGAGGAGCCCTTTGAAGCGAACGGCCAGAAATTCGCGCGCGGCACATTCGTCAATGTTAACGCAGATCGAGGCCAGATCGAAACGGCCGCGCGCGAACTTGGAGTGAGCGTTTGGGCCACCGATGAGAAGCTGAGCGTCGCCCGCCACGCGCTTGAAGCTCCGCGGGTCGCCCTCATGCATGACTGGCGGGAAACCCAGGACGACGGCTGGTTTCGAATCAGCCTCGACCAGCTCAAGATCCCTCACACCTACATCTCGGACACGAAAGTCCGCGAGACATCAAATCTCCGGGACCAGTTCGATGTCGTTATCGTGCCGCCGGATTGGGATGAGTTGGCGGATATGCTGCAAGGCATCCCCCTGCGCGGCAATCCTATGCCGTGGAAGAACACTCCGGAAACGCCCAACTTCTTCGCCACCGGACTGGATTCGAGCGACGATATTCGCGGCGGGCTGGGTTATTCCGGGCTAGCCAATCTGGAAAGGTTCGTTGAGGCCGGAGGCCTGCTGGTGACGGTGGAGGGCGCCTCGGTTCTGCCGGTGGATGGCGGAATGACGGAGATGCTCTCGCTGCGCCGGCCGCAGAGGCTTGTCTGTCGCGGCGACGTGCTGCTGGCCGGCGTGGAGGATGTGAAGAGTCCTGTAGCCTATGGTTATGGCGAAAAGCTTTACGTCTACTACCGGGCGGGCTCCATCCTTAACGTCGGCTCCGGTTTTGGCCGTCGGCGTGGAGAAGCCGGGGAGGCGCGCAGCAGCGGCCGCGGCTCAGCGACCGACCCCGATGTGATCCAAGGCCGCCAATACATGCCTCCCGAGGAGGAGCCCAAGCGTACTCCGCGCGAGCAGGAACTCTACGTACCGGACGAAATGCGAATGTACCTGGGCACGCGCATCCCGCCCGCGGCCCAGTTTCCACGCGTGATTCTGCGCTTTGCCGAGGCCAAGAACCTGCTGGTGAGCGGTTTGTTGGACGGAGGAGCGGAGATTGCTGAAAAACCTGCGGTGGTGGAGGTGCCCCACGGCCAGGGACACATCCTGCTCTTTGCCTCGAATCCTATGTGGAGGAATGAGAACTCCGGCAGCTTCTTCCTGCTCTTCAACGCGCTGATGAATTACCGCCACCTGGACGTGGGGCGAGGCTCGAAGTAGTGTTGGCCCGGAGTTGTGGTGCGGGCGTCTCGCCCGCCGTCGCGCGGGCATTCCTTCGCAGTGCTCAGGACAGGCTCTGCCCGCGCGCGTAAGCGGGACTCTCCCGCGACTGCGGGCGAGACGCCCGCACCACAACGCCGAGCGTTCCGAAAGGAGAGACCAGGCTATGAAACTTTTCACCTTCCTGAATTATGGGGGCAACTGCGAGCGGGCTTTCCGCTTCTACGAGCAGCATCTCGCGGGAAAGATCACAGCCATGATAACCCACGGCCAAGTGCCGGATCCCAGCCGTGTGCCGCCGGAGTTGAAGAACAAAATCCTCCATGCCCGCCTGAGCCTTGGAGAGACGGAGCTTTGGGCGGCAGATGTTCCGCCGGAGCGCTTCCAGCCCATGCGTAGTGCTTACCTCACTCTTAGCGTTGACAGCATAAACGAGGCGGAACGAATTTATGGATTGCTCTCCGAGGGCGGCCAGATCTTCATGCCGATGGAGGAGACCTTTTTTGCTTTCCGGTTTGCGATGCTGCGGGACAAGTTCGGCACTTCCTGGATGATCATCCACGGACGTCCCGGCCCGCCAAGTTCGTGACGACAAACAGGCGGTAGCGCGGACCTGCCCCGTAGGTCCGCGGCTCTTGCCTGGCTCCCGAAAGCCGCAGACCTTGAGAGACAGATCTGCGAAAGACTGAAGTGCCCGCGACCCGCTTGTGAGAATCCGCCAGTCAGAGACTACCTTCCCGCCTGCCGCTTACTGTGATAGACTCTGGCCACGTGTTGAGTAGTGCTCTGACTGCCATGGCTCACACTGCTGAAGCTCGACAAAAACTACGCGAAATCTGCAGGGTCGCGGCGCGGGTGTTTTATGAAAAAGGCTACGACGGCGCCTCCATGCAGGACATCGCCCAGGCGGTCGGCCTGACCAAGGCGGGCCTGTACCATCATGTGAGCAGTAAGGATATGCTGCTCTTTGAAATAATGAACTATGGAATGGACATTCTAGACGAGGAAGTGCTGGCAAAAGTCAAGGATATCCAGGACCCGCGCGTGAAGCTGCGCCGCACTATTCTTGGGCATATCGACCTGGTGGTCCGCGCCCGCGACATGGAGATTACGGTTATCCTCCACGAGAACCGGTCCCTGAAAGGGAACTTGCGCAAACAGATCAATGCGCGCAAAAGAACTTATATCGAGTTTCTCGAGGGACTGATCGCGAAGGTGCAGGAGCAGTCCGGTATGGCGCCAAAGCTCTCTCCCCATATCGCCGCCTTCGCTGTGCTGGGGATGATCAACTGGCTTTACCAGTGGTACCATCTGGAAGGGCCTGTCAAGGAAGAAGAAATCTCCAGCGCCTACGTGGACTTCTTCTTTCGAGGATTGTTGGGAAGTCCGTAATGGTGCTGGGGCTGTAGGGGCGGCCCTGGTGGCCGCCCTGGGGCAACCACAAGGGTTGCCCCTACAGCGCGCGGAAGGGATCCCCACTTCATATGCCGAATCCAACCGTTGCCTTTCAAGGCGAGCGCGGCTCATTCAGCGAAGAAGCCGCATACAAATTGCTGGGAAGGCACATCACGGCAAAACCTTGCGAGACCTTCGGAGCCATCTTCGAAAGTGTGGTGAGCGGGAAGACAAAATACTGCCTGGCCCCGATTGAGAATACCCTGGCCGGATCGGTGCACGAGAATTACGACCTCCTGCTGTCAAACGACTTGCACATCGTTGGCGAAGTCAACCTTCGCATTGTGCACAATCTCATCGCTCCGCATGGCACGGCGCTCAAGCGCCTTACCCAGGTTTACTCTCACCCTGTGGCCTTAGCTCAATGCGAAGTGTTCTTCAAGCGTCATCCGAAGATTGGAAAAGTCCCCTTCTACGACACCGCAGGAGCGGTGAAAATGCTGGCGGAGCGCCCCTTGCCCGGGGCCGCAGCTATTGCCAGCCGTATCGCCGCCGAGGTTTACCGGGCCCACATCCTGGCTACCCACGTCGAGGACCACCACGAGAATTACACGCGCTTTCTGCTGCTCTCCCGGCGGCCCCAGGTGGCCGCGAAGGCCAACAAGGTTTCCATTGTGTTTTCCACCCGCAACGCCCCCGGGGCTCTTTACAAATGCCTCAGCGTATTCGCGCTGCGGGATATCGACCTTACCAAACTCGAGTCCCGCCCCTTGCGCGGCCGTCCCTTCGAGTACTTCTTCTACCTCGATTTCCTGGGCCACCTCAAGGAAGAGCGCTGCCGGAACGCGCTTTCACACCTCGGCGAGGTCACTAATTTCTTGCGCGTTTTGGGGTGTTATGAAAGAAGTGGCTAGTGGCTAGAGGTGAATTATCACGTGGTAGCGGTGAACAACGGACCAGCCACCAGCCACTGCTTTACGGACTAGCCACTAACCACTCGCCACTGTACTGCTACCACGCCAGCGCATAGCGATGCCCGCGCACGTCCGCGCCGGCCTTGATCACACCGGTGACGGCGTCGTACTCGACCATGGTCGGGGCTGTTGGATTGCCCCACTCGCCCTGTGTGACCAGCTTGTGTCCACGCTCGCGAAGCGTTGCGAAGACCGGTTCGCCGATCCTGGTCTCGACGTCGAGGACCAGCGGCTGGTCGCTGTGATCGTCGAAGGTGCTATACATCGCCTCGGAGTTGAAGCGCGGGGCCTCGACAGCTTCCTCAGGGTTCATCCCAAACTCCACGACGTTCAGGAAGATCTGCAGCAGCGTCTGGTCCTGGCTGTCGCCGCCGGGGGTTGAGAACGCCAGCCACGGCTTGCCGTCGCGAAGGGCAAGGGTAGGCGTGAGCGTGTAGCGCGGGTGTTTGTGAGGCGCCAGTTGATTCGGGTGGCCCGGCGTCAGCACAAACGCCTGGGCGCGCTGGGTCAGAGGAATGCCGGTATCGCCCGCGATGACGGCAGGAATCCAGGCTCCGCTGGGCGTGGCGGAAAGCATGTTTCCGTCTTTGTCGATGACGTTCACGCAGGTTGTGTCCTGATCCTCGCCGTTGCGGTGTGCGTAGCCGCGCCCGAACGAATTCAGCGGAAGCGCGAGCCTGCCCGTGAACCGGATCGCCGGGGATGTGATCCGCAGAGGCCTTGTCGGAGTTGATCAGGGGGCGGCGAAGGTTGGCATATTCCTTGGAGATAAGCTGGATCGGTATTGGGCTGAAATCCGGATCGCCGTAGTAAGCGTCTCGGTCGGCATATCCCAGTTTCATCGCCTCGACAACGGTATGGATATAATTTGCCGAGTTATGCCCCATCGACTTGAGATCGAAGCCTTCCAGCAGGTTGAGATTTTGGAGGAAGACCGGCGACTGGCTCCAGAACCCCACCTTGTAAACCTGGATGCCACGGTAAGTTGTCTCGAGGGGCTTTTCCACCCGCGCGTGGTAGGCAGCGAAGTCCCCTTCACGGAGCAAGCAACCGGCCGACTCACAGAAATCGCTGATTCGCTTCGCAATGGGCCCTCGATAAAAGTAGTCGCGGACCGCTTCGAGAGCGGCAGCGCGTCCCTTGGCGGCGTTCTGTTGCTCGACCTCCGCCAGGCTCTGAAAGGTTCGGGCCAGATTGGCTTGAACGAAGAGTTCGCCTCCCTTCGGCAGATGCCCGCCCGGCATATAAACTCGAACTGTGTCGGGCCACTTCTCCCATACCGGCCTTGAGCGCGCAATCGCCGCCGCCAGATGGTCGTCGAGCGGACACCCTTGGGCCAGTTCGATGGCCGGTTGAATGACTTCGCTCAACTTCATAGTCCCGTACTTCTCGAAGGCCAGAAGAATGGAATCCATGGCGCTGGGGACGATGGCGCTGAGTGGGCCGAAGGAAGGGATGATCCCGCCGTGAGCGTGGCCGATCGTTCCCACGCTGACCAACCTGGGGTCGTCCCGGCGAAGGCTGTTGAAGAACTCCACGGTGGCAAGTTCCGGCGCGATCCCGTCGCCGTTGATGGCCACCACCGGGCCATCCTTCATCTTGATGAGAATCGGGCATTCCCCTCCCGAGCCGAAACTGGCCATTTCCACGACGGAAGCGGCGAAAAGCGTGGCGACGCCGGCGTCCACAGCGTTCCCGCCCTTTTCGAGAATCCGCAGGCCCGCTTCGGCAACCAGCGGATGGCCTGCGGCTACTACACCGCGCTTGCCCATGACAAGAGGCTTCAGAGTCGCCGCCGAGCCCATGATCCCCGGCAGGTAAACTCCTGCGACGAACACTAACACGCAGGCTTTCGTCAAAGCTCCCGGAGCAACCATCCTCGCACCTCCCCTTGAAATTCCACGCCCCTTGAAGGATGAGGCCATCGTGGCTCTAAACCCATTAGGCTGTCAAGCAGCCAGCATGGACTGCGATTGGCGTACGCGGGGATGGCCTTTGCAGCCGCCCTCTCGACTTCCTTTAGCGGATAATCCCGTGCGCGACGTTGCAGAGACGCGGCCTGTCTTGCCGTCTTGCCTTACGGGGCATACACTTGTCTAGGGACGAGGCGCGAAAGGTGGTTTCAAGGTATGGCCGAAGATCGTGGAGCGAACAAGAACCAGTCTGCGTGGTCAATCGCCATTCTTCTGCTCGTCGTGGTGACTATCCTGGTTGTCGCCCATCGCGGATACGCCTCCCCGCAGGGCACCCCGAACTTGGATGATATCACCGGCAAATACCATTTCCTTTCCCCGGATGACACGTTGGGAATCCTCGAAGAAGAAGGGAAGCTGAAAGGGTACATTGAAGTTGCGCAGGGCGCCGAGGAATCCGATGACGTGCTGAGTTACGAAATCGTCGCGGGCTTGCGCAAGCGCGACCACGTCGAATTCAAGACCAACATCATCCACCGAAAGTACTATCGCTTCGCGGGTAAGGTCGAGCGAGGATCGGGACGCCAATCCGACGATCCTGATTATGTGCACTTGGTGGGTAACCTCGAAATGGTAACTGCGAAAGGGGACAGCGGGCAGGAGTCTGTGGTCAAGAAACACTTGGTATTGAAGTGCATCGGCAAGGCCGAGAGGAATGACGAGTGAGGGAATCGGAGGATCGGGTGAGTTTCTTCGCGGTGCACGAAGAAAAGCAGATCCTTCGCTTCGCTCAGGATGACAGGTCATTCTGAGCGAAGCGAAGAATCTGCATTTGGTTGCGACCTTGCCGCGCTGTGATTAGCTACTCAGCCCCCAATCACAAATCACAAATCGCAAATCACAAATTACCCGATCACCCGATTAAGGGATGATTGGCAGTATCACCTGCGACGGGCGTTCGCGGTCGTGAAAGATGGTGTTCGTGGCGACAGCAAGCCGCCGGTTCGCGTTGAGCGCTTCGCCGGTGTTGGGGTTGACATCGAAGCGTGGGAAATTGCTGCTCGAGATATCCAGCCGGATGCGATGCCCCTTAACAAAGAGATTCGAGGTTGGGTAAAGATGGATGGTCAGGGGATAAACCTGGCCGGGTTGCATGAGTTCGGCATGATCGAGCGAGCCGCGAAACCGCGCACGCAGGATGCCGTCCTCCAGGTTCATGTCCATCCCGGCCGGGAAGTCGGGACTGGGAGGGTGTACGTCGATCAGCTTAGCCGTGAAATCAGTATCCAGCGCTGACGACGATACCCACAGCTTCACATCGATCGGCCCTGTCACTTCCACATTCTGTTCGAGTGGCGGCGTCGTGAACACCAGCACGTCGCGCCGCGCAGAAAGCGGCAGGTGGTTATTACAGTTCCACACCGCCTCGCTGCAGCGCTGGTTCCAAGCCCCCTGCAGCAAAATCCCGACGCCGGACGAGATGTTCCCGCCGATAGTAGGAACGGGGTTGCGTGGATCGAAATCATAACTCGTGCTGCTTGAGGACTCGGGCGGCTTCTCGGTCGAAAGTGCACCGTCAGCATGAAGATAGTATGGAGTCCATCGCGTTCGCGCCAGCGGCCACTCCTGCTCGTCGCGCCAAACGCCGCCATGCAGGTGCAGGCCCTCCGCCGTCTTTTGCTCGCTGCCTCCGCCCATGACAAAAATCTTCACTGGAGTATCCCGTTCGGCCCCGTTATCTGCTCCTTTCAGCCAGCGATCGTACCAGCGCAGATGAAACGCCTCGCTAGCGATAGCCGCCTGGGCGCCGAATTCTGTCTCCCCGTGTGAATGATGCATATGCTGGCCATGGATCCAGGGTCCGAGGATCATTTTCACGGGGCCGTGCTTGACGCGCGCGAGAGCCATGTAACTCATGGTCGTCTGGAGTGCCCAGGAATCGTACCAACCGCCGATGAAATAAACGGGAACATCCTTGTAACGGCTGGTCTGATCGACGACGCCAAACCCGGGTTGCTTCCAATAGCTGTCGTTTTCCCCATGGCTCATGGCGAAAACTAACCAATCCTCGTACTCGGGAGCAAGCTTGAGCGGTGTCGTCCCCTTGCGCAACGGAAGCTGGGCAAGGTACTCGCGGACGTGCTTCCCCGCTTCTTCAAGAGCCTCACGCGCCGCCGGATCCCGAGCTTCCCGGCTGCCTTGCGGCGCGCACATGGCGAAGACCCAGTTGAAGAATCGCAATTCGAACGCTCCCCCGTTGCGCATGCCGAAGTAGCCGGCGTTTGCCACCGCGTCGACAGGGATCAATGCCTTCAGACCGGGCGGATTGCTTTCGGCCATGGCGTGCTGCGTGCCACCCACGTAGGAAGTGCCGATCATGGCGAAGCCGCCGTCGCTCCAGGGTTGCCGCACGAGCCACTGGGCGGTGTCGTAGCCGTCGTTCACGTCGTCGGTCATCATGTGCCAGACGCCTTCCGAGGCGTAGCGGCCTCGTGTGTCCTGGCACACCACAACGTAACCATGGCTCACGAGAGGAAGAAGGTAGTCGAGCGAGCCGTCCTTGTTGTAAGGTGTGCGCTCCAGGATGGCGGGGAATTTGCCCTCCAGCCTGGCGCCGTCGCGGCTGGGGAAATAGACGTCCGTGGCAAGCCGCACCCCATCACGCATGGGCACCATTACGTCTTTCGTAACGACATAGGTCGCCGGACCGGTCTCCGGCGAGCGCTGTCCGGGAGCGAGGGTCAGCGCCAGTCCTACGAAAAGCCAGACCAAGAGGAGTAGCGTCGAGCCCCGCCGTGCTGAAAGTCTCATGGAAAATCTCCGCCGTTGCTTTCTGCTCATACTAGCACAGCACGGCAGAGCCGCGAGCAAAACCAGCTTCTCCGTGTACTCTGTGCTTCGAGAGCTTTAACACAGAGCGCACGGAGGGTCTCAGTGTTCTCTGTGTTCCATCTTTGTTTGGTCACAGAGAACGCAGAGGAGGAATCGTCCTCAGTCCAAAACGTCTCGCAAACTGACGTGCCAGCGCGGCTTGGGCAGGGTAAAGACAAGACGGCGGTTCGGGGGGGAACAATCTAATCGCTCTTCACGTAAATCCCACTGGGGGGAGAGGGCTAGCCAGTTATGCTTGACTTTGGGTGTGGCCTATCATACCTTTCACATGACAATCAGTAGTCCATTTTGCTGTGACATAGAGCGATTTTGTCGCACCCGGTGAAACATGGAAAATCCCACCACGAAGAAATGGTACAACTACTTTCTTTCGGTCGATCAGCCCGCTGAAGCCAAAGGCGAGCAAGAGGCGCCTGCGGAAGGTGGCGAGGCGGCCGCAGCAGGGCCGCGCAGCGCGGCGCAAACCGTCGCCGAAATAGCCTCCGGAGTGAGCGCTGACCCCAAGTTTGCCGGTCCGGTGGCCAACCCGATGTCCTTCCAGGAAATCTACGGCGCGGCGGAGATCAACTCTCCCGAGCACGGATACACGATTCTAAAGATCATTGATTTGCTGCACAGCGAGCACATCCGCAACCTTTCGCGCGACGTAAAGAAGAGCTCGCTGCTGCTGGCTCTGGAGGCCGCGGGAGTGAAAGCCGAGGAGATTGTGCAGGACGCCGTGCGGCGCGACAAAGCCTTGGATACTTACGAGCGCGTGCAGCAAAAGGCCTTGCAGGAACTCGAGGCGCGCAAAACCAAAGAAAGCCAGGAGCTTCAGGCGGAGATCGAGCGGCAGATCACCGAAATGCAATCCCGGGTTCAAGCCAACAACGATGAGGTGACGAAAGCGAAGGAGCAGTTCTACGGCTGGCAGCTTAAGAAGCAGCAGGAAGAGCAGAAGATCGCCGACGCGGTTTCGTATTTCACATCCGAAAAGCCCATCACCACCGCCGCTGATGCCGGCACACCGCAGGCCCAGGCAGGCAAGAAGCCGTAGCCGGTGACATAGGAGGAAATATGTTCAGACGCTTGCAACGCATGATCCGCTCGTTCGTCGGCTTTTTCATCTCTGCGGCCGAGGATCCTGAGCTGATCCTGCAACAAAACATTCGCGATATGAATGACCAGGTGCCACGCATGAACGAGAGTATTGCGATGGTCAAGGCGAACGTGACGCTGCTCGAGAAAGAAGAAACGAAGTATAAGTACGACATGAACGAGTTGACCGCTAAGGTGAAAGCGGCCATCCAGGCAGGTCGTGATGACTTGGCTGGAAGTTTTGCCACGCAGCTCGAGCAACTGAAGAGCGCTCTGGCCCGCACTCAAGCGCAGTTGGCAACGGCGCGCGGGGCCTTCGACAAGGCCATGCTCGTCAAGCAGGCTTTCCTGCGCGAAAAGGACCGTAAGACCCAGGAGGCCCTCAACGCCATTCGCGACCATCGCCGTGCCCTGTGGCAGAAGAAAGTGGCCGATGCGATGGAGCAGTTCGAAGTTGCGGGCATCAGCCAGACGCATGACGAGATGGTGCGCAAGATCGAAGAGGAGACTGCGGTCAATGAGGCGCGGATGGAGATGGCCTTGGACAATGTTGACTCGCAGAAGGTCAAGATCGAAGAAGAAGCTGAGAAGTTGCGCGCCAACGAACTGGTGAAGCAATTCAAGGTCGAGATGGGACTGATATCTCCGGAACCCTCTACACCGGCCGCAGAGAAGACCATTGGTGTTAAAGAGGGAGAGAAGACTACCTGAAGAGAACCTGGGGTAGGGGCGGCCCTGGCGGTCGCCCTGGGTCATGTAGGGGCGGCCCTCGGGGCCGCCCAGGGCAACCACAAGGGTTGGCCCTACAGCTCTGGAGGAGGCATTTATGGCGGTCAAGATCGAACGGGGTGGCTGGCTTCTTATCTTTCTGATCGGGCTTGCCCTGGTTGGGTACAGTCTTAATAGGTACGGCGTACTGAACATCGGCAGTTGGATTGGATCACACGGCGGGTCCACGGCCGCGAAGGTGGATACCTCGAAGCCGCTACCCCTGCCCACGGCGAGCACCGCGCAGGCGAACGAGGTCCGGGTTCGCGTCAACATCTGGGTCGGATGCGCGGCCGGGTTGGTGGCGAATGGCGGGCTGGATACGGCGCCCGACTCCATTTATGACAAGAAAGGGCTCAAAGTTTCATTCAAGATCATCGACGATTGGACGGAAGGCTCGGCAGCGCTGGCCACCAATAACGTGGATATGATGCTGACCACCGCGGACGTTTGGGCAAAGGATTTCGGACAGTTCCAGGAGAAAGGTTTCGGCGCCCACGCCTTTTACATGGTGGATTGGTCGCGCGGCGCCGACGGGCTGATCGGGAAGCAGGGCATCAACAGCCTGGAAGACTTGGCCGGGCAGGTGGTGGCCTTCGCCCCGTATACTCCCTCGCACTTCCTGCTCTGGAATGGGCTGAAAAGCTCGGGCCTGAGCACCCAGCAGCAGAACGAGATTTTTGCCAAAGCGGTGCATACGAAGGATGGCATCGAGCCCGCTACGCTGTTTGCTCAGCAGAAGGTTGATGCCGCCGTGGCGTGGGATCCCGATATGAGCGACGCGGTGACCAAGCGCCCCGGCGCCAAGAAGATTTACGACACCCGCGTCGCCAACCGGTTGATCGCGGACATCCTGGTGGTGAGCGACCGCTTCGCGGCACAGAATCCCCAGACGGTCATCAATTTTGCCCAGGGCTGGCTCGAAGGCGTGGAGTTCATCAAGGCGCAGCCCACGCGGGCCTACAACTTGATCGGCACCATCAAGGATTTCAATATTCCCACCGACTTGGCCAAGACGATGCTGGGTGGGGTGAGACTTTCCGATTACGCCGACAATGTGGCCTTTTTCGGAAAACCCGGCGGCGAGTCTGATTACGCCAACATCTTCAGAATGGCGCAGGACATGTATCGGGAAGAGCAGTTGATCAAACACATCGCGGATTCCGAGACTTCCGTGGACCGGCGTTACATCGAAGCCTTGAGTGGTAAATTCTCGAGCGCTTCCACCGAAGCGCCCATCGAATACAAGGCCCCGGCCAAGGGCGCCGTTCCGATTGCCACCCAGCACCGCTCCATCTACTTTGACACGAACTCGGCGAACATGAGCCTGGATTCCCGCGCGGTCGTGGATGAGATTGCCGAGTTTATGCGCGCCTACGAGAACACGGTTGTCGACATCGAAGGCAACACCGATTCCACTGGGTCGAGAGAGCACAACATGGAGCTCTCCCGGGAACGCGCCGACGCCGTCAAGCACTACCTGATGGAAAAGCATGGTTATCCTGCCAGCCGCATGCGGATCGCCGGAAACGGCCCCGACAAGCCCATGGATACCAACGCTACGCCGGAAGGCCGCGAGAAGAATCGCCGCACGGATATTAAGGTTTACCCGAACCCCGGGGCGTGACGGTAGTGTGGATTAAGACCGAAAGGGACTCCCTCACCCGGCCGGCCTCACGATGAAGTGCATCGGGACTGCGGGCCAAACTCCCCGATAGCTGGGGTCCCAGGGACCCCATCGGGGTCTGGAAATCGGACTTCCTCAAGGAGGAGAGGGCTGGAAACTCGTTAGTGGCCAAACTTTTCCAAATCCGCCGCGACGTGTCACCCCGCGCCAAGATGGCTCTAGCTTTTTTGAGCTGGGGTCTGATTGTCCTTGCGTGGTTTCTCCTGACTCATTGGGACATCCTTCCGCCTTTTGCTCTGCCCCGCCCGGCCGGAGTCATCCACGCCTTCGGGCGACTTTGGGTGGATTACAATTTGCTGGGCAATGTCGTGCAGAGCTGGTGGCGAATTGCCCAGGCCTTCTTCTGGTGCGCGTGCATCGCGATCCCGCTGGGCGTGCTGATGGCCAGCTTCCGCTGGGTTCACCATCTTATAAATCCTGTGGCGGCCCCGATGCGCGCTATGCCCATCACCGCTTTCTTGCCCGCTTTCATTGCGCTGTTTGGCATGGAAGAAACCATGAAGGTAGCCTTCCTCTGGTTTGGAATGTTCTTCTACCTTCTGGCCGTAGTTGTTGAGGAAGCGGAACGCGTCGACGACAGCCTGATCGAGACAGCTTATACGCTGGGCGCCAGCCGTGGCCAGGTGCTCTGGCTGATTTTCAGGGCCTCGTTCCCTGGGATCTTCGGGTCGTTCAGAATTCTCTATGACATTGGTTGGACATACGTTATTTTGGCGGAGATGGTTAATGCCCGACGCGGTGTGGGGTACATGGTGGAAGCCGCGCGTAAAGTTCTGGACTTCGAGAGGGTCTACGCAGGCATCATCGCCATCGGATTTGCAGCCTTTATATTTCGTTGGTTTTTGACGTTTCTGGAACACCGTTTGTTTCCGTGGCGTCAGGTTCAGCGGCCGGCTACTGAGCACCTCGCAGCGGTGGGTGCGGGCGCTACGGCCAAGAACAGTAAGCAGTCGGCAGTAAGCAGTCGGCAGTAAGCAGTCAACGGCGGGCAGTGGGAGCAGGGGTGTAAGAAGATGGTGGCACGAGGCTTTCGTGATCTAAAGGTCTATCAGTTGGCTTACAGGCTTGCGATGCAGATCTTCAATGAGACGAAGACTTTTCCATCCGATGAGCGATATTCGCTGACTAGCCAAATCCGGCGCTCCTCCCGTAGCGTCGCCGCCAATCTCGCTGAGGGATACCGGAAGCGACAATATCCGGCCATGTTCGTCAGCAAGCTGGCTGACTGCGACGCGGAGGCGACCGAAACGCAGGTCTGGCTCGATTTTGCGAGGAACTGTGGTTATTTGTCAGTAAATCGGCAGAAGGAATTGGCGACTGGCTACGACGAGCTTGGCAGGATGTTGAGCAGTATGATCAAGGAGCCGGCGAAGTTCTTCCCTAACTGAACGAAGGCTGCCGACTATTTACTGCCGACTGTTTACTGCCGACTGCCTACTTGGTGTTACGATGCCAAACAAGGTCAAAATCCACCTTGAGAAAATCTGCCGGACTTTCGCCGGCCCCTCGGGCGAACGAGTCGAGGCTTTGCGGGACGTGAGCCTCGAAGTCGAAGAGGCATTCTCTCCCGAAGGCAGGGATTTGGGCGAGTTCAGGGTGCTGCTGGGCCCCTCGGGCTGCGGCAAATCCACCATTCTGCGCTTGATCGCGGGCCTGGATTTTCCTGACAGCGGGACAATCGAGGTGAACGGCAAGCCGGTAGAAGGGCCCGGTCGCGACCGGGGCATGGTGTTTCAGAAATACACCTCTTTCCCTTGGCTCAGCGTTGCAGACAACATTGCCTACGGGCTGACGATTCAAGGCGCACCGGCGGCGCAAAAGAAGGAGACCGTGGCGAAGCTGGTGGAAGCCGTGGGCCTCTCGGGATTCGAGAAGTCCTACCCGGACCGGCTCTCGGGCGGAATGCAGCAGCGAGTTGCCATCGCACGCACTCTGGCGGTCCGGCCCGAGGTGATTTTGATGGACGAGCCGTTTGGCGCGCTGGATGCCCAAACACGCGGCGACATGCAAGCCCTGTTATTACGCATCTGGGATGAGACCGCGTGCGCCGTGCTTTTTGTGACCCATGACGTGGAAGAAGCGGTCTACCTGGCTGACCGAATCTTTATACTTAGCGCCCGCCCCGGTACAATAGTAGAGGACGTTCCGGTGGCGCTCGGTCGTCCTCGAGATCCGGCCATGAAGCAGACGAAAGAGTTTCACGATCTTCAGGATTACGTGCTGGCGTGCCTCCGACGCGCTCCGGGGACGGGCCATGTGCGGGTGGGTGTTTGATGGCGGAGGAGAAGACTCCCCAGCAGGGTACGGTCGCAAAAGCCGGTTCGATGTTGGAAGGGATGGTCAAGCGCCAGGCGGACGAGCTTGGCTTACAGCAGGCCGACCTGGTGAAGGCCGCGCTCAAGTGGCAGTACAACTGGATCGGGCTGGCGGGTGCCGCGATTTTCGCCGTGGTGTCGGGGACAGGACTCCCGCTGGTGCTGGCGGCAGGCCTGGAGATGATCTATCTGAGCCTCGCACCCCGCAGCAGCGCCTTCCGGCGTTTAGTGCGTTCCTGGAAGTACGCTGAGCAAAAGCGCCAGCGCGAGATGAAGCTGGGCACGATGTTCAACGAAATGCCGCCCGAGCTTCGAACTCGCTACGCCACCTTGGACTCCCTGTGCGCCGGCATTCGCACCAATTACAGCCGTTTGTCATCCACTTCGCAGATGTTTCTGGAGCAGATGGAACAGAGGCTTCGGGGCCTTCTCGAGGCTTACTTGCGCTTGCTCTACGCCGACTACCAGCACTGCGAGTACTTGCAGACCACCGACCCTGACCCCATCAAGCAGAACATCGCCAATCTCCAGCACACGTTGAATTCGGATCCCCCACAGGTGCAGGAGATCAATCGTAAGCGAATTGAAATCCTGGGGAAGCGGCTGGAGAAATATGAAAAGGTCCGCGACAACCAGAAGGTGGTGCAGGCACAGTGCTCGGCGATCGAAGATGTCCTGCAATTGATCAACGACCAGTCCGTGACCATGCGCGATCCGCAGCAGGTGAGTGACCAATTGGATAACCTGGTTCGCGATGTCGAGCAAACCGAGGAAACCGTGCGGCAGGTCGAGGCTGTCTTCGACATGGCGGTGCCGGGAGTCGAGGAAACGTTTGGCCCGCTGCCGACCGATTCATCGGTTTCGAGTGCTGGTTCCATACCCAACTCGCGCATTCGGAATTGAAACCAGAGGAACCGTTTATGTCATTCCGAGCGCAGCGAGGAATCTTGCTCTGACTTGGCGGCGATCACGAAGCAAAGAACCAGAGCGAGATTCCTCGCTGCGCTCGGAATGACAGGCTTAGGTGAAGTCTTAAACATGGCCACCACACCAACACCGAATTCTACACGCTTGGAATCGCTGCCTGCCTGGGCGAGGGAACTCTCCGAGAAGTACTATTCTCGCACGCTTGCCATGTTCGTACTTTACGGCAACGTGCGCGACTATGTGCCCGTGAAGCGAGAAGGCGCGACCCAGTTCCTCAGCTTGCCGCGCTTCCTGAACGAGGCGCTCTTCCCTCGTCGCGATCTGATCCTGAGTTACGATCGGGGTGGCGGCCTCACCTTCGCGCAACCCGAAGCTCAAGCGGATTTCCTCCGTGCCTTGTCCGGCTATGACAGTTATCATGGCACCAATTACGCCGCCGGACTGCCCCGCAACCCGGATGGGGTGCTCAACCTGCTTGATAACTACCTGCGGCTGCGCATCTCGGAAGGCAAGAAGATCGCGCTCATCATTGATTATGCAGAGACCATCGCCCCCGCCGGCGACATCTCGGGGATGCCGGCGGAGGACCGCAATGCCCTGGTCATATTGAAGCGCTGGGCGCTGAATCCTGCGTTCTTGAAGGCGGATGTCACCCTTTGCCTGATTGCAGAAAATCAGACTGACTTGAACCAGGGAATTGTCCAAAACCCTTCGGTGGCTTCTATTGGCATTCCTTTGCCTGACGAAGCTGATCGGCTTGAGTTCATCCGGTCGCAGTTGGCCGGCACGCCATTGCCTTCCGGTTCGGAAGTGACTGACGCTACGCTGGCCAAGCTGACAGCAGGCCTGAAGCGCGTGCAACTGCAGACTCTGATGTCCCACGCGGTGCAGAACAGTCAACCCTTGACGCTCAAATTCCTTACCAAGCGGAAAAAGGAATTGATCGAGGCGGAATCGGGGGGATTGCTGGAATTCATTCAGAGCCGTTTCGACCTCTCGCTGGTGGCAGGGAACGACCAGGCGAAGAAGAAGCTGCAAAACGCGGCGGCCGCGATTCGTGCCGGAAGAACCGACGTCCTCCCCATGGGTTATGTCATCTGTGGGCCCGTGGGTACCGGGAAGACCTTTCTGACCACTTGCTTCGCGGGCGAGGTCGGAATTCCCGCTGTCATCCTGAAGAACTTTCGCAGCATGTGGCAGGGTGTCACCGAAGGAAACCTCGAGAGGGTGCTAAACCTGCTCCAAGCCATGAGCCCGATTGCCGTGATCGTGGACGAGGCGGATGCGCAGTTAGGCGATCGCTCGAGTTCCGGCGACAGCGGCGTGTCGAACCGTGTTTTCGCTCAGATCGCTCAGTTCATGGGCAACACCGAGCTGCGCGGAAAGGTTATCTGGTTCCTCCTCACCTGCCGTCCCGATTTGCTGCCGGTTGACCTTAAACGTCAGGGACGAGCCGAGGAACACATCGCCCTCTTCTACCCGGATACCGATGAGGAGCGCCTGGCGCTCCTGCGCGCTATGCAGAAGAAGACCGGCATCGATATCGGTTCCCAAGAGATCGAGAAGCTCTTCCTCGAGCATGCTGGAACTTTGTCTGGCGCCGATATCGAAGCGGTGCTCATCCGGGCCCGCATGAAGAGCGCGCTGGAGAACGAAGTCGCGGTAGACGTGGATGATTTGAAAGCCGCCTTGGAGGACTTTGTCCCGCCCTCCTACCCCACCGAAATTGAGTTGCAGAATCTGGTGGCTGTCTTAGAATGCACCAGCAAGAGCCTCCTCCCGGAAAAATACAAGAAGATCGAGCGCTCCGAGTTGATCCGCCGCGCCAACGAATTGGCCGCACTCACGCGATAACACCTTTGACCACAGAGACCCCGAGGCACAGAGAACTCCGGGTGGCTTTCTCCGTGTCTCAGTGCCTCCGTGTTTAATTTATTGGATCAAGTATTGCGCAAGCTTGCCGTCCGGCGTGGCGAACGTCGAGAGGTGCAATGACTTTCCCGACGCAAATACAATGCTGAAGTGTCGATAGGTCATGCCACCCCGCAACTGGAAGCCTATCTGCTCGAAACTGGAAGGCGTTCCCAGGGGACCGAGGCTGGAGGCAGCGTCAGCCAGCACTTGGGCAGTAAAGTAGGAATCGGCGTCGGAGGTCAGAAGCGAACGGTCGATTTTTCCCTGCTGAAGGTCGCTGAAGATCTGCCGTGCCTGCTCGAGGGACGAAGCGGCCTGCGGGTCCGCTGTCTCTCCCGCCAGCAATGTTCCGATCTGGCTCACGATCGATCCGGCAGCACTCGATCCGTCGAGGTTCGTCAGGACGGCGACAGCAATGCCTTGGTCGAGCCACACGGCGTTGTCACTGACGAAGCCTGACACCGCCCCGCCATGTGTCAGCCTCGGATGTCCTGAGGCGTTCGATATCCCCACGCCCAGCGCATAGTTTACGGGCGCGCCGTTTTTGAGCCGCGCCGGCTTGATCATTTCTTCGAATGTGGCCGGGCGGAGCAGTTTTCGCTCTATCAAAGACTGATCCCACAGCGCCAGGTCATGCGCCGTCATCGCGAGCTCACCCGCCGCGTACAGCCAGCCCGGCGCTTCCACCATGGCCGGGTGAAGAGGTCCCAAGCCGAAACGGGTGTAGCCCCCAGCGTCGGAACTGGTCAGTGGATGCGTATCCAGGTCGATGGGGCTTTGCATGCCGAGCGGGCGAAAGATGCGGCTCTCCAGAAAAGCCATCAGTTTCATGCCCGTGACCTTCTCGAGTATCTGACCGGCCACGGCGTAGTTGGTGTTGCTGTACTGCCACTGGGTCCCTGGCTCGAAATTCAGCGGCTTCCCCGCAAACCGTTCAAGGATGCCCTGCGGGGTGACGGGTTGCTGCATGAAAGGAGCCACATAATCCAACGGGTAGTAATCTTCGTACCCGGAAGTGTGGGACAGGAGCTGGCGAATGGTGATGTCCCTTGAGCGCGTCAAAGAAGGGAAGAAGCGCCCCACGTGCTCATCGAGCGAGAGTTTTCCGTCCTGAACCAGCAGCAGGATTGCCCCAGCCAGGAATTGCTTGCTGACGGAGCCAATACTGTAGCGCATTTCGGGGGTGGCGGAAGTGGGCGGATCGAGACGCGCCTGGCCGTAAGCTTTAACATAGGCGATCTGGCCGTCTTTCACGATCGCGATCGAGGCGCTGGGCGCCCCGGTATCCGCCAATGCCTTGGTCGCGATGGCGTCGATGCGATTCGTCGTTGACTGCGGCAACTGGGCCGCAAGCGTACACGACAACGAGACAACGAATACAATCAGAAGCATGATGCGGGTGATCATGCGCATAAGTTTTGTCCCTTCTGAGCGGCGTGTCTGTTCCCTATTCCCTGTTCCCTAATCCCTGTTCCCTGCTTGGCGCGCTCAAGCGCCTGCTTGCATCTTCGTCTGCGTAGGCAGCCACAATCTCTCCGAAATAGACGCGGTGGAAATCTCCGCTGGAATAGAACTCCTCGCGCACCGCCTGGGCCAGCGCCTCCGGCGCCAGATCGTTGCGATGCAGCGTCCGGCACTCGTAGTGAACCACGCACTCCTGGATAATGGGTGATCGCACCTCGCGGCTCGGAATCGGGGTCAAATGTGCCTCTTCAAACTTGTTGCAGTTACGCCCCGAAACTGTCCCGCAAATCCCCACGGCCTCCGATATTTCTTTTGGGGGCACGTTCACCGTGAAATCGCTCACCTGCTCGAGCCGGCCATAGGTGTACCTCGAAGGCCTGACCAACACGATAAAGACAGGCCGGGACCAGATGCAACCGATGGTTCCCCAGCCGATCGTCATGACATTGGGTTTTCCGTCCTTGTCCGTACTCACCAGCAACAGTCCGTCCTCCCGCATTCGCTGGATCGTCTGGGCAAAGAAATCCGTAAATCGTACCTGTACCTTGTTCACCTCGGTGTCACCTCGTAGATAAGTCCGATTCTCAGTGCAGCGTAGCAAGCTGGCCGTCGAAGTTGGAGAGCCCCAATTTGGGCGACCTGACCTGCGACTCACCAGCCAATCAAGCAGAGCATACCACAGCACCGTCGCTGATTCTTGGGGATCGCCACGGCGCGGTCGAAGGGCCGTACGGCCTCCGGGAGCGACTACGGTGTTAAGCCCGGGGTGCAGCCAAGCGCAAACACGGGAAACCCTGATGACACATTCTGTCACTCCTTCTCGACGGAAATTGGCGACTCCAGTACTCTTGAACCGGGAACCCTGGACTTAAGTCCAGCCAGTATCTTAACTCATTGAAAACGCGCCCCTTATCCTCGAGGGAAAAATGTTTTGAGATTCTGCGTGGCACCCAAAGTGCTCTACGCTATGGGTGCATTACGTTGCTGCTCACTGCAAGAAGGTGGATATATGAACAAGAATCCACGAGGCTTTTCACTCATAGAGTTGCTGATCGTTGTGGCAGTCATCCTGGTCATTGCAGCCATCGCCATCCCTAACCTGATGCGCTCGCGGGCCGCAGCCAATCAAGCTTCGGCTGTGGGATCGCTCCGTGTGATGAATACTGCGGAAGCCACCTACAGTTCAACTTATGGCGGTTACAGTCCAACCTTGGGTTACTTGGGCCCCCCGAGCACCGGGACGTCTCCGGTCCCCTCGGGCGCGTTACTGATTGACAGCGTCCTCTCCGGAGGTTCGCCGGGCGCGACCGAGAGCAACAAGAGTGGTTACACCTTCACCTATTCTGCGGGTGTCGCTGATACCTCGGGCAGGATTTACTCATACTCGATTACCGCTGGCCCTATTACCCCTGGGACGACAGGGTACAACTACTACTACACTGACCAGATTGGCGTGATCCGTCAGAACTCCACCGCAGAGGCTGGTTCCACCGACTCGCCGCTGGCTGGCTAGCTGTCCCGAACCCCTGCCGGCTAGAAGGTGCGAAGAAGCCACAACAGCTTCGCGCGAAGCCGCGAAGTAGCGCAAAGTCGACGTGGTCTGTTTTCTTTGCGTCCTTGGCGTACTTTGCGCCTTTGCGTGAACCTGCTTTTTTCGCCGCTGATTTTTCCCCGCATTCCTACTCGCCGACTTCCCTGCTAACCTTCCGAATACTCAGACGTCTAAGTAGTGTGAGGTTCGAATATGCCCAAGCCCGATTCGCTGCAAGGCTCGCTCGATCTGCTGGTGCTCAAAATCCTTTCGCGGCAGCCTCGCCTGCACGGCTACGCCATCATGACGGCGATCCAGGCGAGGTCCGGCGAGGTGCTGCGCGTTGAGGAAGGCTCCCTCTACCCGGCTCTCCATCGTATGGAGGAGGCCGGTTGGATTCGCGCCGAATGGATCACGAAAGATACCGGGCGCCGGTCGCGGCTCTATGAGCTGACGCCGGAAGGCAAGAAGCAACTTGCAACTGAAGAGTCGCGCTGGGCGGCGGTGACGGCGGCCGTAAATCGCGTTCTAAGGACGGTGTGATATGTCATGGTGGTCACGGATTGCAAATGTGTTTCGCGGCGATCGTTTGAGCCGCGAGATCGACGAAGAACTCCAGTCGCATATCGAAGAGGCCATCGCGCAGGGCCGCGACCCGGCGGAAGCGCGGCGGGCGTTCGGCGCCGCGCTGCGGCTGCGGGAAGAGAGCCGCGACGTCAGGCTCATCCCGTGGCTCGACTCGCTGCGCGCCGACGCCATCTTCGGCTGGCGGCAACTGAAGAAGAACAAAGTGGCCTCTGCCGCGGCCATCCTCTCGCTGGCGCTCGGCATCGGGGCCTGCACCGGAGCGTTCCGGCTTATCGACGCCCTGCTGCTGCGGCCCCTGCCCGTGACAGCGCCCGGAACAGTTGTACGCTCTGGCTCGCCAGGCAACCGACCCTGAAGGCAAGCCGCAGACGTTCGATGGTTGGGCGTATCCTGCCTTCCAGTTGATGCGCGCGGCGGCGAAGGATCAAGCCGAGCTGATCGGCATCTCTTATTCTGACCGGACCGACCTTACCTACGGGTCCGACCAGGATATGGAGAAAGCGTACCGGCAGTTTATTTCTGGATGGATGTTCGGCTCGTTCGGACTGCGGCCCGCGCTCGGGCGGCTGTTCACAGAAAGCGACGACGCGAAGCCGGGCGCGCATCCCTACGCCGTGCTCTCTTATGACTACTGGGCGCGTCGCTTCGGAAAGGATCCGAAAGTGCTCGGCCGCACGTTTCGCATGGACAGGCCACCTCTACGAGATTATCGGCGTGGGCCCCGAGCGCTTCACCGGCACTGAGACTGGCACGGTGACGGACATTTTCATTCCCACCATGATGCATCCCGGGGTCACGCGCTCAGACTGGACCTGGATGCGGACGCTGGCGCGGGTAAAGCCCGGCGTGCCGCTCGAGCCCTTGCGCGCACAACTCGACGCGATCTCCTTAGCCTTCGAGACGGAGAGGGCGAAGGGCTTCATGACTTGGCCCAAGCAGGAACTCGAGAGCTGGCTCAAGCAGAAGGTGCTGCTGGAGCCTGCGGCGGCCGGCATTTCCGATCTGCAAAACGATTATCGGCGTCCGCTCGTCGCCCTGGGCGTTCTTGTGGCGCTGGTTCTGCTGATCGCGTGCGCGAACGTCGCCAACCTGATGACGGCCCAGGCCGCAGCGCGTTCACGCGAAATGGCGATGCGCGTCTCGATCGGTGCAGGCCGATGGCGACTGGTGCAATTGGTGCTGGTCGAGAGCGCTTGGCTTGCGATGTTTGCTGCCGCGCTGGGAGGCGTGTTCGCCTGGTGGTCCGTGCCGCTTGTCGTCCGCATGATCAATCCGCCGGACAATCCCGCCCACCTGGCTCTCCCGGCGGACTGGCGGGTGCTCGGGTTCGGCCTCGCGTTGACTATCGGCGTGACGTTGCTCTTCGGCTTGGCGCCGGCCCTGCGCGCGTCGGCCATCAAGCCGGTGAGCGCGCTCAAAGGCGGAGACGACCCGCACTCGCGACGCCGCTTGATGCATGCCTTGATTTCAGTGCAGTCGGCCTTCTGCTTCCTCGTGCTTTTCGTGGCCGGCCTCTTCGTCACCACCTTCGAGCGCTTGTCCCATCAGCCCACGGGCTTTTCCTCTGAACGGATTCTCGCGCTCGAGACGGTCTCCGAACGTCCTCAGCCGCCGGAGTATTGGGACCAGGTGGTTGAACATCTGCGCGCCGTGCCGGGCGTGGAAACGGTGGCCGCGGCCGGTTCGACGCTGCTGGGCGGATTGAGTTGGAACAACTTCATCTCGGTCAACGGCGCCCCCACCAACGGTGTGCTGGCCTATATGCTAAGTGCCTCGCCCGGATGGCTAGACACCATGAGGATCCCGCTCCTCGACGGTCGAGACTTCCGCCCGACTGACACCTACCCCGGCGTTGCCGTCGTCAACGAAACCTTCGCGAAACAATATTTCAACGGTGAGAACCCGGTGGGAAAGTCGTTCGAGATGGCGCCGGGCGGAGGTCCGAGCATTCGGTTCGAGGTTGTGGGGTTGGTCGGCGATGTCCGTTACCGCGACCTGCGAGAGCCTATTCTTGCCCCAAGCCTATTATCCGATGCGCACAGTTGATGTCAAGGGTGCATTAACGGCAAGAGATTACGGCGTCTTCATGGTGCGAACGAAGAGCGCAAACCCGCTGGCGATAGCGTCCATCCTGCGCCGGGAAGTGTCGCGGGCGCGGCCCGAATTCCGCGTCAGCGACATCCGTACCCAAACAGAGATCAACGAGTCACACACGGTTCGTGAGCGGCTGCTGGCCAGGCTGGCGCTCTTCTTTGGGGTAGTGGCATTGCTGCTCGCGGGTGTGGGTTTGTACGGCGTGCTCGACTACTCCGTGCTCCAGCGCCGCCACGAGATCGGCATCCGCATGGCCTTGGGTGCACCCGCCGCGCATATTGCCCGTCACGTGACCATCGACGTTCTCATTTTCGGTACTGGCGGGAGCGCTCGCGGGCCTGGCGCTCGGCATGGCGGCGGTGCGATACATCGAGTCGCTGCTCTATCAGGTGAAGCCCACCGACCCCGCCATGCTGGCGCTTCCCCGCTGACCATTCTTGTGGCTGCGCTGCTGGCCGCGCTGCCGCCGGTAATCCGCGCCGTGCGAATCGACCCGGTCACGGTCTTACGCTCGGAATAGCGGCAAGTGGTAGGGGCGGCCCTTGTGGCCGCCCCCGCACCGCGCCTTTATTCCTTCCCTGCATGCCGGTGGATTTCCGCCGCCTCCGCGTTCACCTTTTTCACGGTC
>CAVROP010000140.1:0-25006 GCA_963722675.1 uncultured Acidobacteriota bacterium | reverse complement strand
TTTGGTTGAAGACCTTCAGTCCAACCCCCGTACCGTGTCTTACCACAGGTTCTCCCGGGAAGCGATTCACCTTCGCACCTATAACGTGTACAAGGACCTCGGCTTGTGGCTGAATAGCAAGGCCGAAGAGGACATCGAAGCGAGATACACCGAGTTGGGGAAGCAACGCCGAGCCGAGGGAGTGCCGCTGAACGAAGTTGTCTACGCCCTCACCTTGACGAAGTATCATCTACGAGACTATATTCGAGCCGCCGGTTTAGCTAATTCTGCCATCGATCTATATCACGCGTTGGAGTTGCAGCGCCTATTGGGTCAGTTTTTCGATAAGGCAGTCTACTACACCGTCAGGGCCTACGAGTGCGCAGCGGATTTCCAGGCCTCTGCCAGCGCAGCGCACTGAGTGTTCAGGACCTGACCCCAGCCCGGCTCTTGGCCATGATCGTTGGAACGGGTGTTGACATCATGGAGACTTCTCGTGTCGAAGAAGCTCTCCAGAAGCACGGCGAACGTTTCGCGAACCGGGTCTGCACGCCGGCCGAGATTGCGTACTGCAAGAGGTTCAAGAACTCTGCGGAGCGATTCGCAGCGCGCTTTGCGGCCAAGGAAGCGGCTTTTAAGGCCTTGGGGACGGGCTGGAGCCGCGGCGTACGATGGGTCGATGTGGAAATAACCCACGCCCCAAGCGGCAAGCCGGAGTTGACCCTGAGAGGCCAAGCGGAGGAAATTGCGCGTCAAATGGGAGTTGTCCGGACCGCCGTCTCGATCTCGCACGCCGGGCGATTCGTGGTTGCTCAGGTAATATTTGAATCCGATGGCTAGCTTTCTTCAAAAAGCGTGCCGTTGCTGTCTAGGCCTGGGCATGGTGTGGTTTTGCGTAGTGAGGTTGTTGCCCGCGCGTGCCGACGCGATTGGAGAAGACCAGTACCTACCGGAACTGGGCGCCAAAGAAGCTTCCCGTGCTGCTCGTGTTCCAAATTCCTCCTGAGTACCCCGTCCTGGCTAAAGTGAATTACATTCAGGGCCGAATTCGCGTGCGGCTCACGGTCGATACCGAAGGCAAAGTTGTGAACGTGCACGTGCTGAGCGGCAATCCGCTCTTGGCTGCTGCTGTCCTCAATTCTGTTGCCGCTTGGCGCTACCGTCCGTATGTGGCAAAGGGCCGGAACACCCCTACCGCTTTCGAGACCAGGCTGGAGGTGAATTTCACCCTCCGCACGAACCGAATGGACCTTATGCCCACGCAGGCGGAATCGGATTTCGGCCGTCAAGTGAAGCCTCCTGAGGTCTTGAGAGGGTCAGGGACAAGCGCCACGACTGATGCTTCCGTTCGGCTGCGCTTGCTGGTAGGCGCCGACGGCAAAGTTATCGATTCACAGATTCTGAAGGGCATACCCGCTTTGTTGGAAAAGGCGACGAGGGTCATCACGCGATGGTCGTTCCGGCCGGCAAGATGGGGCACGCTCGCGGTTCCGTGGTACCTTGACGTTGACGTCCCCGTCGAACACGCTAATGTCCAGGCCGGTGTCGGGTTGCCGCAGGAGGCTGCGGGGGCCGTAACAGAATGACTGAACCCCCGGAGGCATCCCATTGACGGCTGAGTCAGCCTTGCGCCGCGCCGGGTGGAGTCGCCCCTGCCGTGCTGAACTTGACCGGCCTCGGTGCCCGAGAAGTTCTTCCCGAAAAGGTAATCCGGCGCTAGAATCAGTAAGTAAGCCGGAGGTGGACCACCGGCTGGGCGTCTAACGCCGGTGGAGTGAGCGTTCAATGAATTTGGATTGGGCAAAACGGACTTGGAAAATCTGGCCGGTAGTCTTCGTCTTCCTGATCCCGCGCGGCGCGACGACGGGAACCGAACAGGCCAAGGAAGCCATTTTTCAATACGCGGGCGGATCCGAGAAAATCGAAATCGATTGTGCCGGGAAGTTGGAAGTCTCCGATAGCGGCCTGATGTTCAAATGTCCGGGGGCGTCAGTGGATATGCCGTTTTCGACGATTACTCTCATGCAGTTCCGCCCCGACATCAGCCCCCGCGTCCGCAACCTGAAGCTCAAGTGGAAGACCTACCCCAGCATTCTGGTAGCGGGCAAGCAAAATAGGTTCTTCACTGTGGTGTGCAAAAAGCAAGGCGTAACTCACGTGATGGTCCTGCGAGTTGACCCGCTTTCCATGCGGCCCTACCTCGCCGAGATCGAGTTGAAATCGGGTAAGCGCGTCGAAGTGATGCCTTACGAGGATTATTCCTGAAAGCTGTCGAGCTCTCTCAGCCATCAGCTTTCAGAATGCTTGCTGATGGCTGAAAGCTGACGGCTGACCGCCTCAGTGCCCGGGATTGCTCCCAGCCCCGCCCAAGAAATAGCCCGCCTTGGTCCGCACCTTGACTCCGCTGCGGTCGACGTGCACCTCGATGCGGTGAAAGCCGTTGTTGTCGGGCGCGTGGGGAACGTAGGCGATCTCGTACTGGCTCTGTATTTCGTCGGCAATCTTATTCAGCTCGTCCTGCATCGGCTTCTTTGACCAAGCCCCATAACTCAGCCCGCCGGTGTACCCGGCGTAGAACTCCAGAGCGCTCTTGGCCACCACGGAGCGGATCATCTCTCCGCTCGCCAGGATGAGGGGGACGATCGGCAAGGTTGGCGCTTCCCGGACTAGGCCAGTTGCTCTCGACGTTCGAGGGTGTTGCGGCTGTTAGGAGGGGCGGGCAGAGCCATGCTGCTCGCCAAGACACTCTGCGGGGGAGCTTTGGGCTGTTTCGTCAGCAGCGCGTGCGACTGGCTGAATCCCAGACCATAGATCGTTATGCCCTCGTTCAGAGCCCGTTGCACGACTTCCTCTTTAGTCGTTCTGCTCCCTATGTCATGCCCATCCGAAAAAGCTACGATGATCCGGCGGTCGTCCTTCGGCTGGCTCTGGAGCATCACGATGGCCTGCGCCAAGGCATCGTTCAGGTGCTGAGAGCCGCCCCGCGCCTCAACGTGGCGCAACGCGGTTTCCAATTCGTCGCCATTTTGGGTGAAGTCCTGGACGGTGCGCATCTGATCGCCATAAGTGACCACCGCCGCTTGTCCCTGCGGTCCCAGCATCAGGCTAGAGAAAACCGGACCAAGAGGGCGGACCTCGCCGAGCAAAGGCTCCGAAGTGCCATTGGCTTCCACCACGATGACTGCCGCCAGAGGACGCTGCTCGAGGCTGAACTGTTCGATTTTCTGGCGTACTCCGTTGTCCAGAACCTCAAAGTCCTTCTCCTGCAAATCGAAAACGTAATCGCCTTTGGAGTTGATCACCGTCACCGGAGCGGTCACAATGTTCGCTTGGACCCGAATCCGCGTGTTAGACTCGGGGGGCTTGGCTTCGGTCGCCGACTCATGTTGGGAGGTTGCGGGCGGCGGGTTTTGCGCACTTTCCTGGCAGAAAGCAGAACTCGCCAGGCTAAGAAAACCACTCACCAGCATCACCGTCCAGGCTGATTTCAGGAAAGCATAAGTGCGATTCACAGTCATTCGCCCCTCCCTGCACGTCCCCGCGTGATTAGATGTGCGCGCGCCTCCCGAAGTTGCCGCCAACTATCGAAACGCGAAAAGCGAAAGTCGAAATTCGAATTGCGCAAAGTCTCGGTTGTTTCACCCTTTCTTCGCCTCCCGAACCGCCAAAAGTGTAACTCACAACAGAGAATCGCTCCGAGTTTCGATTTTCGAGTTTCGTTCATTTTCCGCCCTTTCCCCCGCTGCCGCAAGGCCTCATAAAGCACCACAGCGGCGGCCACGGAGACGTTTAGTGAGGGCACAGGGCCGCGCAAGGGAATGTGGGCCAGTTGATCGCACGTTTCGCGTACCAAACGGTGCAGGCCCGCCCCCTCTCCCCCCAAGACCAGCGCACAGCCCTGGCCATAGTCCAACTCCAGGTACGATTTGTCGGCTTTTGCCTCAAAACCGTAAACCCAGATCCGGCGCTCTTTGATCTCCTCCAGGGCACGGACCAGGTTGGTGACGCGTGCAACCTTGGCGTGCTCGAGCGCCCCGGCGGAAGCCCTTGCCACAGCGGGCGATATGCCTGCGGCGCGACGCTCCGGAATAATGACCCCCTCGCACCCGGCGGCCACTGACGTGCGCACAATAGCTCCCAGATTGGCTGGGTCTTCGACCCCGTCCAGTACAACCAGCAGCGGCCGCGCGGAACTGCCGAGCAGGGTCTCGAGGTCGTCGTAGGCTCGAGGGGCACAGACTGCCACGACGTTCTGATGTTGGGTGTTGCCCGCCAGGCGCTCTACCGCGGGCCGGGGAGCAAATCGCACTCCGATGCCACCGGCTCGGCAAGCGTCAATGATTTCCTGCACCCGCGGGTTGTGCTGCCCTTGCGCAACCAGTACGTATTCAACCGGATGGCTGAGCACGGCCTCTTTGACCGCGTGAATGCCGTAAATCACCTCGAGCTTTGTCCCACTCTCCCGATGCGACATGGGTTGTTGCGTTGACAGATTACGATACCACATCCGAGACCTTCGAATGTTGTCATTCTCGGTGGTGGAAGAGGCGTGGCGAAAACGCTGGTGCCCGTCGGCTGACAGGCACCTGGAAACCATGAAAATCGGCCGATGGTGGACGGATGAGGTGCGGGCGTCTCGCCCGCTGTGGCGGGAGCGTCCCGCTCCCGCGCGCGGGCAAGATGCCCGCGCGACCGCGGGCGGGACGCCCGCGCCACGATTTTCAGAGCAGCAGGTGTAGACACCGCCACGGGACTTAGAAAAGCAGCTTCAACGCGAACTGGATCAGCCTTGGGTCACGGGCTTTCGCGACCTGGCCGAAGGTTGGGCCGTCGGTGATATTCCCGTCCGGCACGTAGAACTGGGCGTGGTTGAAGGCGTTAAAGAACTCGGCACGGAACTGGAGTTCTTTGTGCTCGGCGAGCCGGGTGGTCTTCAACAAAGCCAGGTCGGCGTCGTTGATTCCGGGGCCGCAGCATAGCGAGCGCGGTGAGTTGCCGATGGTTCCGAGCGCCTGGTCAGCGAACGCATTGGGGTCAAAGTATTGATTGGCGACCGGCTGGCAGTCTGGCGCGCCGGCGCCGGCCGAGGAGCCGGTTCCCAACGCGCAGCCCGACTTGCGCGGGTTCTGAGTGGTAAATTTGCTCACCAAGTCAGGCTCGCCAGGATACTCGAAGTCCTGGCTATTCTCGAGTTCGAGGTCGCTCCAGGAAGTGATTCGGATGGGGAAGCCGCTCTGGAAACTGAAGATGCCTGACATGCCCCAGCCATTTACCGCCTTCCCTACCAAACCGTGCTTTTCCGGCACGGGTAACTCCCAGTAGTAGCTCAGGACGAAACGCTGTGGGGCGTTGAAGAGAGAAAGCGCCCGGCTGCAGCGGAAGCAGAGCGGGTCGAGGGTGTTTTCAAAGCTTGAGGCCTGATCGAACGACTTGCTCCAGGTGTAGGCGGCGAGGAATTGCAGGCCTTTCGCGAAGCGCCGTTCGAGGGAGACCTGCATCGAGTTATAGGCCGAGTTGGCCATGGTATCTTGCGCGAAAACGCTGGCGAAGACCGGAGTACCGTCCGGCGGGCATCCCGCGCCGGTGGTCGGCTCGCAAAACGGCGATGAATAACGGCGCAGCCCGACCAAGTTTATGGCGGGGTTATTCGGCCCTGTCACCACGGGCACCGAGCCGTAGGGAAGATGCAGGCTCATGCCGGCAGGAATGGAATTGGCAGGAATCTGGAAAGAACTATCGCCGTAGAAGGGGCCGCATGCCAGGTTGGCCGAAAGATCGGGATTGGAATTGGCATAGAAGTTCGAGATGTTCTGCAAATCCAGGCAAGTTTGGGCGTTTGCGTAGTTCAAGTCGTGAGTAGCCAGCAGGCGATGCCCTTGCGAGCCAACGTACCCGACCTGCAGAACCATGTTTCCGGTGAGTTCGCGCTGCACGTTGAAATTGTATTGAGCCGCATATTGAGAGCGAATATTGGGCTGGAGTTCGCCGAACATCAGGATCGGCCGGAACGTGGACCAATCAACCGCCTGACCATGCGGTGGATTCAGGATACCGTTGAAAGGATTCGGGTAGACCGAACCATCCTGGCCGAGGAACGGCGTATTGAACATGGTTTCCGAGAGGTTGATGCTGCCGCCGAACGGGGGTTCGCCGCTGAACTGCTCGAGAACGAGCTGCTCCATGGGATTGTAGAAAAGTCCCCACCCCGCCCGGAAGCTCGTCATGCCTGGCCCACCGGTGAGCTTGGCGAGTGTTCCGCTGTTCCAGGAGGGGCTCCAGGCAAGGCCGATGCGCGGCGCGAAGGCCTTGTAATAAGTCTGCGTCAAGGCGTCGGTGATGCCTTTGTCGCCGGGCACGACCAAACCTTGCGGGAACACCGCCTCGCCTGCGCTGCCGGGCCCGCAATCGCTGGTCCCAAACTCCCCAACCAGAGGGTTATCCGCACCGAGCTGGCATGGATAGACGGTGGTGTTTTGACCCGGCCGGAAAGTTTGCGTACGCGCGCCAACGTCGGCGATAGGGGTGTTCAACTCCCAGCGTAAGCCGTAGTTCAAGGTCAAGGCGGGACGGATTTTCCAGCTATCCTGCGCGTACAAATAGAGGGAGGTGCCACGCACGCTTTCGTGCTGCGCCGAGCCCTGCAAATACGAGTCAGGAAGTCCGAGAAGATAATTCGGATAAAGATCCGAGTACCCGGGATCATTCGGGCCGCCGCCCAGGAAGGAAAAATCGCCATTGACGTTAAAGTACAAGAGCTGGTCAAAGCGCTGGCGGCGTGCGTCGATCCCGAATTTCAAGCTGTGATTACCTTTCACTTTACTCAGATTGTCCATCCACTGGAACGTGTTCCCGATTTGGGGAAGTTCACCTTCGTAGTTGTTCCCAAGAGCGAATCCCCCAGAAACCGTCAGGAAGGGTACGCCCTCGTGCTGAGTCCCGAGGTGGGGAGTGATGCCGAGCGCGGGATTATTCGGATCCGAAAAACACTCATCGGCCGGTACCGCCGAGCAAGAGGCTTGGACGAGGTTCGCGTGCTGAGGATGGTTGAATTCGCCTTGCGCCTCGCGGAAGGCGGAAAAGCGAAACTCGTTAACCGTGCTGGGGCTGATCACCCACGTGTGCGTGAGATTCACTTGCTGGTAGCGGTTGTTGTAAAGCCCTCCGAAGCCCGGGACGTTAGCGCCCGCGCCCTGAAAGAACGAAAAAGGCTGGGTGTAAAACTGGTCGTCAAAATAATAGTAAGCGTTGAATTGCTGGTGATCGCTCAGCTTGTGATCGATGCGGCCTGTCAACTGATCATCGTATTCAGGCGCGGTGAGGACGGACTGATATTCTGTCCCGTTCAAGTTTGCCTGCGGCACGTACTGATTCATCAAATCGAGCGCTGTGGGATCGAAGCATTGCGCAGGGATCTGGTTGTTGGGAAAAATGGCGGAGTAAGCAGTTCCGGGAGCGATCGGCGCTCCGCCTTCTGCGGCCACCGCTGCGGCACATCCTGGGCGCGCGTTCATGAGCGCGGAAACCGTGCCATTGGGATCGCTCAGGCTACCGGAGAAAGGCTGCCCGGCAGAAAAATCGCCGCCGCGCTCGGCGATCGACGGCACAGGAAATGCCGGCGAAGAAGTCCCCTCCCGGATGCGGCGTCCTTCATAGGAGGCAAAAAAGAAGGTTTGATCTTTGCGAATGGGTCCGCCGAGGGTACCGCCAAACTGGTTTTGCTTAAAGTCGGGAATTGCGGTGTCAAAGAATCCGCGCGCGTTGAGCACGTTGTTGCGGAAGAACTCATACACGTCGCCGTGGAAGGCGTTGGTGCCCGACTTGGTTACGACGTTGACCACCGCGCCGGAATTGCGGCCAAATTCAGCGTCGAAAGTATTGGTCAAGACGCGGAATTCTTCGATGCTGTCCGGAGAAGGCTGCACGCCCGGCAGATTCACGAACTGGTCGTTGGCGTCACCCCCGTTCACCGTGTAGTTATTCGAACGCCCGCGTCCCCCGTTCACGGAAACCACTCCGGGCTGATCGCTGCCATAGAAGAGGTCCGAGCCGAGTTGCGACTGGACGCCGGGCTGCAATTGCAGGAGTTGGTAGGTATCCCGCGTGTTGAGGGGAAGCTCCACCACCGCCTTGTCATTCACCACCGCCCCAACCTGCGTGCTGACGATTTCGATGAGCGGAGCGGATGCCTCGGCGGAAACCACCTGCGCCACCGGGCCTAATTCCAGCTTGACGTTGACCGCGGTGACGTGACCCAGCCTCACATCGATTTCCGTGTGCCGGGCGAGCTTGAATCCGAGCGCTTGCACGGAGACGGTGTAGCGCCCCACGGGTAAGGCGGGGAACTCGTAGTCCCCGCTCTCATTCGTGGTCACCGTGCGGGTGACATGAGTGTCGCTTTGAGCGGCGGTGACGCTGGCGCCCGGCACAAGCGCGCCGGAGGGGTCCGTCACGGAACCTCGAATGGTTCCCGTCGTCTGAGCCCACCCTGCGTTGACGGCAAACAGAAAGAAAAGGAGTCCGAGCACACAAAAGAACGCCTTCACCTTCATCTTTGCTCCTATCGGATTGCGCCGCGGATCATTCGAATGCGTCGCACCGGAATTTTGATGGCATGGAAATTCAATTTTCCAGACTCTATTTCGCAAATTAAAGTAAGAAGCGCGCGACGTCAAGAAAAGATTTCAAGTTCTGCGATTTTTTCTGAAATTTTTTTGAACTCGAGCGAGGCGAGTGCGAAAAAGATGTCGGGTGTCAAGTTTAAGCAGGTGCGTTCGGAACGGGACGTCCCGCTCCCGCAGCGGGCAGGACGCCCGCGCCACCCCGACTGCCGCCGGGCCGCACCTCAGCGCCACAGTTTGGCAAACATTACCTTCTCTATCGCTGCTTGGAGTTCTGGCGAGAGCTTCCTGCCCTGCGAGGTCAGGTAAAAGACATCGATGGCCTTTTCGCCTTCCGTGTCGATCAAGGCGATCTCGATGTTGCAGCCCAGTTCGGCGAGGACGGAGCTGACTTGGTAGAGCAAGCCGGGGCGATCCTGGGTGATCAGCTCGAGCAGGCTGCTGTGGGAAGAGCTCGAGTCGTCAAAGCGGAGTTTGGTAAGAATGGTAACTTTGGGTTTCCGGGTCTGAGCGGCGTGGAGCCGTCCGCTGAGGAGCTTGGCGAGCTCCATCCTTCCTTCAAGGACATCGACGAGGTTGGATTTCAGGCGCTCCGCCTCGGAAGGGTTCAATTCCAGCGTGCGATAGAGGTCGCCGAAGCGGAAAGTGTCCAGGACCACCCCTGCCGCGTTGGCGAAAGCGTCGGCTTTCACGATGCTCATGCCCCACGCGGCGAGCGTCCCCGTGATCGAGGCAAACAGAAACGGCCGGTCCTGGGTAATGACGGTCAGCTCGTGCAGACTGCCCTGCGCCTTCAAGCGAACTTGCGCCGGCGCCGACGCAAGCCGTTCCGCCAGCTCAAGGTGCAACGCAATTTCCTCGGGCGAATGGGCCGCCAGGTAGCGCCGCGGAAACCCCTCGAGAAAACGCTCGACCTTTTCCCGGCTCATGGAGGGCGTCAGCAACGGCAGAATTCGTTCCGCCGCTGAGGCGCTGGCGACAGCGAGTGTCAGCCGCTCGTCATCCGCGCTGCGAGCCAAGTGATTCGCTGTTGAGGCGTAGAGTCGCCACAAAAGTTCGGTCTTCCAGAGCGTCAAGGCTTCCGGATTGACCGACTTGATGTCCGCGTAGGTCAAGAGCGACAGCATCTTCAAACGCTCGGTTGTCTCGACTTTCTCCGCGAAGGCGCGCACGGTTTCCGGCTCGAAAATGTCGCGCCGCTGCAAGGTGGTGGACATCTCGAGATGGTTGACGATGAGAAACCGCACGGTGGTGCGGTCCGGCGGTGCCAACTCGAGCCACGTCATGATTGCTTCCACGGCTTGGCGGCTTCCCTCGACATGGTCTGTTGTCTCCATGCCTTTGCCCACGTCGTGGAAAAGCAAGGCGAGGTAGAGGAGTTCCGGTCGCTCAAGTTCTTCCAGGATCGCGGCGAGTCGATCTTCCCAATCCGGCGCCGTTTCCGAATGTGGCTGGTCGCGCAGCTTCCGGCGAGAGAGAGCGTGCAAGTTCTGAATAGTCATGAAGGAGTGCTCGTCCACCGTGTAGCGGTGAAAGAAGTCCCGGATGACCAGAGAATCAATCGCCTGGAACTCCGGGAAAAGAGCCCTCAGCACACCCAGCCGATTCATCTCCCGCAAGGCCTTGGCTGCGGCCGGGAAACAGAGTATTTGGCGAAACTGCTTCCAAACTACGCCCGCCTCCAGGCGGTTGGTCACTCCATGAGCCAGGGCTTCGGCAACGGCCTTTTCTGCCTCGCGGCTCACTTCCAGCCCGTGCCGCGCCACGGTTTCAAACAAACGCAGAACCAGCGCGGGGTCCTGGGCCGGCGCCGAAGGCTGGCGAAAGTAGACCTTCTCCCGCAGGACGGAGAAATCCGCATTCGAGAGGCGTGATCTCCAGTTTTGGAACAGCCCATAGAGTCCCCTGCCGGCAGGCGTGTAATCGTCCAGAAGGCGCAGGGTAAGTTGGCAGATGGAGCGGACGCGGCGAAAGTAAGCACGCATCCAATCCTCGGGACTGGGCGGCGGTAGCTGCGAGTTGCCCGAGCCGGGGTCCATGCCGCGCCGACAGCCGATGCCGCGGGCGCAGGCCTCGTCCTGGCATTCATAGCTCAACTGATTGTCGTCGCGTTCACGAAAATAGTGAAGAAAACAGCGGGTGGCGCAGAGGAATTCCCACGCCGGGCCGACCTCGGCGCGCCAGGCTGCCGGCCAAAGTTCTTCCGGCGGGCTCCAGACTTTGTGCTTTTGGATCGCCGAGATGCGAGCCAGCCAACGGCAAACATGATAGTCCCGGAGGCCGCCGGGGCCATCTTTGAGGTTCGGCTCAAGATGAAAAATGGTGTCGTCATACTTCCGATGCCGCGCGCGTGTGATCTCTGCCAGGTTGCGAAACAGGTCTTGATGATCTCGCGACACCAGGTGCGGATAAACGTCATCGTGCAAACGGTTAAAGAGTTCGGGATCACCCGCCAGGTAACGGCAATCAAGCAGTGCGACGTTGAACTCGAGGTTCTGCCGGTAGAGCCGGCCGCACTCCGCCAGCGTATGCACGCTGTGTCCAACCCGAAGTCGCAAGTCCCATAATTCCCGTAGAAGGGCCGCGATCGCCATGCGCTGGGAGGCCTGCTCGGCGCTGCTTTCGGAGAGGAACAGCAGGTCAATGTCCGAATGCGGAAAGAGTTCTCGCCGGCCATAGCCACCCAGAGCGAGCATGCAGAATTTGCCCGGTTGATCGAGTTGCGAGGAAAAGTAGTGGCGGTACAGCGAGGCCACCGCCGTGTCCACCACCTCCGAACGCCCACGCAGCGCCGCCAGGCCATCACCTGTGCCGTCGAAAGATTGCTGGATTCTTAGGGATTCTGAAGCGTAGAAATCCGAGAGGCTGAAGGCGGAGATTAGTCCTCTATTTTCTGTTTTCCAATTTCCAGTTTCCACTACAGCGCCGCATCCCCCCGCTCATCGTTGCGAATACGGATGGCGTCGTCCACGTGGGTCAGAAACACTTTTCCGTCGCCGATCTTTCCGGTCTTCGCGGCTCTTAGGATGGCCTGCACGGCCTGTTCGGCAAGGGCGTCCGGGATGACCATCTCAATCTTGATCTTGGGGAGCAGATCAACCTTGTACTCGTTCCCACGATAGAACTCGGTGTGTCCCTTCTGCCGGCCGTGCCCACGCACCTCCAGGACCGTCATGCCTTCCACGCCGATCTCATGGAGAGCGTCCTTGACCGCGTCGAACCTCGAGGGCTGAATAATCGCTTCGATTTTTTTCATTGGCCAATATCCTTCCATGTGGTGCGGGCGTCTCGCCCGCCCTGGCGTGCCCTTACTGAAATCGGTACGGGCATGCCATGGCATGCCCGTACCCTAAACCTCCAAATTGTAACCCTCTTCCCCGTGTTGCGACAGGTCCAGGCCCTCAATCTCATGCTCGGCCGGAACGCGCAGACCCACCACCACATCCACGATCTTCAAAATGACGAGCGTGCCGACGATCGCGAGGGCCCAGGCAATAACCACACCCACCAGTTGGTTCAAGAGTTGGTGGGCATTGCCGTCGATCAAGCCCACCGGCAGGGGATTACCCTTGCTGTCTTTATAGATCGCATTCACCGCCTGGGAGGCAAAGACGCCGGTCAAAAGCGCCCCAATGGTGCCGCCCGCGCCGTGTACCCCGAACACGTCAAGAGAATCATCGTAACCGAACAGGCCTTTCACCTTGGCCACCATGAAATAGCAGAACACGCCGGCGATCAGACCGATAACCAGCGCAGGCATGGGCCCTACAAACCCGGAAGCGGGCGTAATCGCCACCAAGCCTGCCACCGCTCCTGATATCGCTCCCAGCACACTGGCCTTTCCGCGCGTCAGCCACTCGGCGGCCGCCCAACCCAGGGCAGCCGCGGCGGCTCCGAAATGCGTGGCTACGAAGGCGCTCGAGGCGAGGCTTCCGGCGGCCAGCGCGCTCCCGGCGTTGAATCCAAACCAACCCACCCAAAGCAGGCAGGCGCCGATGAAGCTCAGCACCACGCTGTGGGGCGGCATCGGCTCCTTCGGATACCCCAGCCGTTTGCCCAGGTAGAGCGCGCACACCAGCGCCGACACCCCCGAAGTCACGTGTACGACGGTCCCACCGGCAAAATCAAGCGTGGGGAAGGCGCCGCCCAGAGAGGCATTGAGCAAGCCTCCCTTTCCCCAAACCATGTGGGCCATGGGGTCGTAGACAATGATGGTCCATAAGACCATGAACAGCAGCATGGCGCTGAACTTCATCCGCTCCGCAAAGGCGCCCGTAATCAGGCCCGGGGTGATGATCGCGAACATCAATTGGTAGACCATGAAGGTCTGTTGCGGGATTGTGGCGGCGTAGTCCGGATTAGGCGCTGCGCCCACCCCCTTGAGGAAAAGGTAGCCAAGCCCTCCCAGGAATCCCCCGCCCCCGTGGAACACCAGGCTGTAACCGAAAAGAGCCCAGAGCACCGTCACCAGCACCATCATGGTGAAACTCTGCATCATGGTGGCCAGCACGTTCTTTTTTCGCACCAAACCGCCGTAGAAAAGCGCCAGGCCCGGTCCGGTCATCATCAGCACCAGCGCCGCGCTGGTCAGCATCCAGGCGTTGTCGCCGGAGCTGCGCGCGTCGGCAATCTCCTGCTCGAGTTGAGCCACACGGTCGGCAGTATTGGAAGCCGGCGCGGCCTGCGCCGCCGGGGCCGGGTTATCGGACGGCGCTGAAGTCTGAGCGAGCCCCCGACCGCCCGCCAATCCAACCACCAGCACCAGACCCAGAAAAAGCCGGGTGAGCAACCTAGGCATGGAATTCTCCTCTGAACTCTGAACCGTTATTTGGGGTGATGACAGTCTCTATTATAAGAACTTAGGTGGGATTCGCCCAAATCAAATATATTTATGAGCATGAAAAAAGGCCGGCGCAGACTCCCGCCTTTTGGAGTCCGCGTTCGTGCGCGCTGTGGTCGGTTCGAAGTCGATGAGCCCATTGAAATAAATAGTTCGCGGCTGGGTGTAAATGGGCATATAATTTCTCAAGGGCAAGTCCAAAACAGGCCACTCAGGCTCAGAGAGGAGTTACACATGATCGTTGTGCGCAACGTGTTTCGGTTGAAGTTTGGCAAGGCCAAAGAGGGTGTTGCTCTGCTCAAGGAGGGCATCGCGATCCAAAAGCGAGCCGGCGTGGAGATGAACCAGCGCCTCATGACCAACTTGGTCGCGACGTTTTATACTCTGGTCCTGGAGTTGACGGTCCCCAACATCGGCGCTTTGGAAGCCAGCATGCCTAAAGTGATGGGCGACAAGGAGTGGCAGGCCAATTATCAGAAGTTTTCCGAGCTGGTCGAATCCGGCTACCGCGAGATCTTCACGATCGTAGAATAGTCGTGCCGGGAGTGGATTCCCCGGAACCAGTGATTTGCCGTTCAGGGGAGCGCACCCAACTGGCGCAAAATGGTCGCGTGGTCAAAATAGACCTTTTCGCATACCAAATTGTCGCCTTCGAAAACAAAGATGCACGCGCTTTGGACCTCCATCCGGTTTCCAGTCGGAGCGATACCGGCCCAGACGCCGCGATGCGTGCCACCGAATCGGACTTCCACGATGACCGCATCGTCCGAGTGATAACGCGCCAATCGGTTAAGCCAGAAATCCGGAAACGCCCCGAGCAACTGACTTACAATCCCTGGACGGCCTCCGCGCCGTCGGCGATTGCTCCCACCGCAGGAACCTCATATCGGGGATGATGGAAGGTAGCCAGGGCTGCTGCGACATCATGGGTGACTGTCTCCGCTTCAATGTGCGCGTTCACAACGGCTTCCCGGCGTGCCCTAAGACTTGGGGTGGTACTGGTTGTCGCCATTTTGTCCTCCCTGATTTGAGCCCGCGGTTCATGCGAGACGCCGTCTTTCAGCAGGTCATCGGGTCAAGTCCACGCGCCGGCTGTTAGGCCGCTGGCTCTATTGCCCTTCAATGATGTTGTAGATGTCGAAGATTGCCGGCTTTGCCTCGATACCCATGTCTCGCAGGATCGGCATCAGCTTCGCGCCGAAGGCGTCAAGTTTCGCCTGACTCTCGAAGATGTCTATCACCTGGAGGTTCTGCCTGTCGCCATAGCAGATGTGGTACATCTGTCCATCCGGTACTCTTTGACCGATTTCCGTAAGTCGCCGGATGACCTCGTCATATTTCGACGAGTTTGCCCCATTGACCTCAAACATCGCAATTATTGCCATCTCTTCTCCTTTCGAGTGGGTCGCGACTTCGGGCGGCCTTGACGTTGCATGGTTGGACGCCAAGCGCATCGGGCCCGAAGAGACCCGCCAACCTTGGCTACCTGCGACCCGTTCCGTGCCTGGCCGCTATTCTCTCCCGATCTCGCTTGCCGTCACATTTTCGAAGGGCTCTGTCCCAGGCAGATAGACAGTGAGTTTGGCTGCGCTCACCGGAACCGCGAATTTTGCCCAGACTGAGGTGGTGCCCTTTCCGGCCAGCGTAACTACCTTCCGCCCTGCGTGGCGGGTTCCGACGGGCGTTCCCCGGGTGTCCTTCAGAATCGGATATTTCATCCTCGCCATCGGATCAACAACATAGGCCTCCCACACCAGGCTGAACGCCTCGCTGGAACCCATCCCGTGGAACGATTCGCCGAGGTTTTTTGGTTCTCCGGTAGTGTTCCGGTATTGCCAGCGTACCGTAATCTCATTTGGATTGGTTCTTTCCACTGACATCAAGGCCACTTCTACACCATCCACCTCATAGGCATGAACCCCGCAACAGGGTTCATTCGGTTTGGCCGCCGGTGTTGCTTTTTGCGCGCTTGCTGGGGTGCTGGCCAGTGCGTACAGAAGCAAGATTTCCAGAACAAAAACCGCTGTTTTCGCGCTCTTCATCGCCTTTTCTCCTTACTTGATGTTTTGACAGCCCTGGGGCGAAGTAACGTTCGGCCCCTCCCGCGCCTGGCCGGTAGCTAAAAGTCCGGGAGCCGAAGTTGGACCTCTGCGCCCTTCCAGGCAGTCCCGAACTCATGGTCGACCCATTCTGCGTCCGCCGTCTTGTTTTGGGCCGTCAGGGCTTCGCGTAATCCAAAAAGAGACCGTCCATTGCGGGGGTTTCTGTCAAGATCGTCCCGAAAGGTCTTCTCGGCTTCCGCGTACTGGCCGTCCAGGAACAGGGCTGCGCCTAACGATTCGCGGACCGGATAATACCACGGCGGAGGCTCGTCATAAGCCAGCGCGTCCTCTGCCTGGACGGCTTCTCGCCATCGTGCTATGGCCTCTTTTCTGTGGCCCGAAGCTGCTTCAATACGAGCCTCCAACACGGATTGAGCGACACGCAGGATGTCCGTATTCAGGTTCGTGGTGCCGAAGGGAGAGTCTGCGGGCACCTGTTTTTGCACCTCCGAGAAGGCGTTTCGCTCAGCGGTCGCTTTTTGGTTGTCACCTGTGGCGGCATACGCGACTCCGCGCGCAAAGTGCCAGAGGGCATCCGTGGTGAGCAGCTTGCGGTCAGGCTCGGGGGTTCTCAGGATTTCATCCCATTGCTGGAAACGCAGGCGGACGAAAATCGGCATCGGCAGCAGGAACTCCGCCATGGGAATTTCCTTAACCGCATCACCCACGATGGGAATGAGCTGATCGGCGGCGGTCTTTGCGTCCGCGTAACGCCCTGCCGAGCAGTATGCTGCGGCCAGGAACTGCAAGTTATGGCTGTAGTACATCAGGCCATACATGCTTTGTTCCGTGCCGCTTGCCTTGAAGTACGCTCGGTCCGCCGCAGCGGCAGCTTGGTTGGCGCGCGCGGCTGCTTCAAAGTCGCCGGTTCGTTGATAAATGTGGGCCGGCATGTGGACGAGGTGGCCAGCCCCTGGAGCCAACGTCTCCAGCCGTTTGGCGCTCGGAAGGGCCTGCTCGGGGTTAGGCGACGCCTCAGTGGCGTGAATGAAAAAATGGTTGGCGCCAATGTGCTCGGGATCCCTCCTCAGCACCGAGGCCAGGACAGATACGATTTCCGTCGTGCCTTCTGCGGGCCTTCCATCCGGGGTCCAGAGTTTCCAGGGATTGAGATCCATCATGCTTTCCGCATAAAGAGTGGCCGCATCAAGGTCGTCCGGGAATTGACGCATCAACTTGCCCATCGCGTCCTTGTAGGCCGCGGCCAGCGCTTTGAAGTCTGCCTTGGGATCGTTTGAGTACCGCTTAGCGAGAGCTTCAACATAGGCGCGTTCGCTTTCGGAGACTCTTGCAGTCGCTAAGGAGCGCGCTTTCTGGATGGCCTCGTAAGCGGCCTTCTCATGTTCCGGGTCTACATCCATGTTGTAGTTGGGGCCCACTGCCAAGGCGATCCCCCAGTATGGCATAGGAGCTTCGGGGTCCAGTTCGGCGGATCGACGGAAGGACCGCACTGCTTCCTCGTGATTGAAGGCGTAGACAAGCGTGAGTCCTTGGTCAAAAAAGCGTTGCGCCTCCGCGCTTGACGTTGTAATGGGGTGATGATGATGACCTAAACCAGGCATCAGCATGGCATAGGCTCCGGGCTTGGCGGCGCTGGCGGGGTGGCTTTCCTGGGAGACGGCAGTAGCGCCTCCTAATGCCAACAGCACCAATGTCGCAACTGTTACCCTGACCATAAAAAGCCTCCTCAGCACGTTACGCGACGCAGCTTTATTTTGGACTGCCGCCCAGAGGATGTGTAGCTAATATTAACGATTTTACACAACAATTCCCTGCCGGAAAACTCCAAGAGTCACAGGCCGCCAAAAAAGTCCTTGACATCATCGCAATATTGCGATATTTTGATCGAGTCTGGAAGAGGAGCCCGACCATGAATAAGACTCGGAAAACATCCAACGCCGTTCGGATCCTTCATCGCCGCTACGTGGGTGAGGACGTTCAACGGAAGGCATCTTTGGAACAGGAGCGGGTGAACGCTGAAGTTGCCCGCACCATTTATGAACTTCGCGAGCAATCCGGGCTCAGTCAAAAGGAGTTGGCGGAGCGAGTGGATACAACCCAATCCGTCATCAGCCGCCTGGAAGACGCGGATTATGAGGGGCACTCGTTATCGATGCTCAACCGCATTGCCAAAGCCCTCAACCAGCAGGTTCAAGTCGTCATGCGGCCCAAGGAACGCAATTTGCAGACGGTCATGAGCGAGTGCGCGAACGTAGCGGTACTAGAGCCGGACTTGGCCAAGGTGTTCCGCAGTTCGGCGGCAGTGAACGAAGCTCTCCGAACTCTGCTGCAAATATCCGCAACCATCCGCCGCCTCAGAAGGCGCTCGAGTGGATTGGCGGCGGGCGCCCGCCGCTGACCGGCCGCGTCAGGCTCAGGTGCAGATCTCTCGAACTCCCCAGCGCTTAGCAAGAACGTAGCGCGGCCCTGCGGTTCAAGGTCCGCTGCCCTTCCCCCGTCACAACGAAAAGCCGCGGACCTCAAGAACAGGTCCGCGCTGCCTTGCTCCGGAATATGACGCGGATTTTCGTCAGCAGATACTAGCTCCGATGTCGAAAAGGTCTTTCATTATCGTTATGGCGGGCCGCTTGCGACATTTCGCCGGCAGGCGAGCCCTAAAGGTCACGCTTGGCGTGGGATTGGGGACCCTCTCGGACCCTTCGACGGTTCGTTTTCGAAATCTGAAGACTTTTGGACAAACGGGCAGGGCAGATTGGGCCTGTGGGTCAATAACTTAAGTGGATGGCGCAAGCGGGTTCACGAAAAATGTTGAAAATCGATTTTCGAAGATTTCGCGAGGTCTTGCAATCGATTGAAAAAATGGGAGATCGATCGATGCCTTGGTTCTTGGGATATGCAAGTCGAGTGTTTCCGTCCGTTTCCACCTCCCGGAACGTCAATACTGTGAACCCGCTACGGCGAGAG
Source organism: uncultured Acidobacteriota bacterium (assembly GCA_963722675.1). GTDB lineage: Bacteria > Acidobacteriota > Terriglobia > UBA7540 > UBA7540 > CAVROP01. The sequence goes on along the minus strand of CAVROP010000140.1, from coordinate 6,542 downwards.
ACGAGGTGCTTCGCTTCTGAAGAACCGTTTCACCTCCTCCCAGGACAGTGGAACAAGCAGGTCGGGCGTCGGATCCTTCTCAGCGTCTTCGAACCAAGTTAAGGATTTCAGGAGGTGTGTCAGGCTGAGGTTGGTCTCGGCGTATTTCCGCCTGAACCATTCGAGCACCTGGCCAATGCCGTATTGCTTCGCCACCACGTACAGATCGACGAAGTCCCGCTTGGTTCCCCGGCTTGCGATCGCGCTCAGCTTCATGCACGCGATCTCGCGAGGATCGGCGACGTTCACGCCCTGGAACGCCGCCAGCGGGAAGAGCACCGGATAGGGGTACGCGAGGAAGCTGACCTTGATGTCATGGACAGTCGCGTGCAACGTGTCTGGGGCCTGCGCCGCGAGCCTGAACCCGGCGAGAGAGTTCATCCTCCGAATCAGCATCTCTGGCTCAATGGGATCCCGGCTGAAAAAATCAAGGTCGTGCGAGCGGCGGTGCCCGAGACGGAGCGCCAGGCCCGTGCCCCCCGCAAGGTAGCACCGCTCAAGCGCCCCGAGCGTTCGGAGGTCGTGAAGCGTGCGCTCCACCTGCGGGTTAATCGCTTCCCGATGCCACACGAGTTCGTTGCTTTCCATGGTGATCACCTCCTTAGTGTACTAAATTTGAGGGAAGGATTAACGGCCGGGGCGGAGCGCCGCCACGCCGTCAGGGGCTATCCCGTACACCAATGCCCAGAAGTTTGCCGACTTTTTGGTAAGGCGGCGCTCCGTGGCAATGACCCGTCGGATATCTGCTTCCGAAAACGTCTCTTTCATCCACTTGACGGCGTTCTCGTCTCCAAGCTCCAGAATGCGGGCTATGCTGTAGTCGGGGAAGGCGGTAGGGTTGAAGTTGTCAAGGTTCACGTCCCAGAACAGAGCATGTAAGTGTTGTGGGATCATAGGGTTACATTGTACACCCTCGAGGTCGAAAGTCAATCTCCTGTGCGTGGAAATCCGTTACGACGCGAGCGTTGCGGATAAGTCAAAGGCGCTGCGAGGGCTTCGCCGCAGTTTCCTTGATGCGTCCTTTCGCAGGCGTGGATGAAAAAACAGCCCGGGCCACCAGGGAATTCCTTTGGAACTCCCGCACGGGGCGAGGGCTGTGCAATTTTGCGATACAACGTAAGGAGGGTTCGGACGGTCACTGCGTGGCCGGTTGCGGTGTTGCGATCCCGCACTGGTTCCGCAGCGTGGTGTAGAATGCGCTGCCGTCCGGCTTCATATTGAACCCGACGCCGACGAGTGGATCTGTCCCGGCCTGCGGCGCAGAGAGGTCAATGGTGGCAGAGAAGATGGTTGACGGCTTTGCTCCGCTCGTCGTCGGTACCCGCGAAATCGTGAGCTGCGCTTTTGCGGGATCTCCAGCGACAGGATTCGCCGATTCCACATCCACCGCGTTTCCGTTCGGTTCTGCGAGGATCCTGAACGAATACGGGGGGAGTTCCACTGCGGGACTCACCGAGAATCCATTTGTGTTCACGTAGAAGAGTTCGTCGGTGGGCGTGCTTGCTCCCGTTGCGAGAGTGGGCGCTTTTACTGCCACAAGGCCCGGCCCGAGCCACTGCACGGACCATCCACCGGCCAAGCCAACGGACTCGTTCCCCGGACGCAATTGGGACACTGGGGTAAAGTTGAGCGGAGTCGATCCAACGTTGGTGAACGTTATTGCGGTATCGGTCTGATCCACCGTGAGCGAGTATACAAAGAGGGTTGTGCCTTCGCGATCAAGCACGGCGAGAAGTGTTTGTGTGCCGTCGCTGTACATTGCGAGCGCATATGGCTCCTTCCCGGCTGCAACACGGTAAAAAGCTGCATTTCCGGTTGCATTCGGCAAGGCACTCTTTGCGGTAAAGCACGTTGCAAGTCCTACTGTGTATTCGCCCACGCACACAATGTTATTTTTTGCGGCGATGCCACCCGTGACATCAGTGCCGATAAAGTTTATATCGTACGCGTCGCCGATGAGAGCGCCGTCAGTCGTTCTCCCGATGAAGAATCCGCTCATTTCCGTCCAGAACCATACCGGTGCCGTTCGCGCCGAATTCGTCAAACGCGATGCCGATGCTGCCTGGAATACCATTGTCCGAAGTACCATTGTTGGAGGTCACAAGAGAGCCGTCCGGCGTGCAATCCGGTTTGTTTTTCCAGACGGCACCAGCGGCGCAATCTATTGTGATGATTTCGCCGGGCTCGGTGCTTTTGGGAGCGGTGTCTATCACCGCAATGTTCTCGCTCCCAAAATCCAGGAAAGCGGCAGGATTTGAACAGTTGACTGACTGTGCCCTGCAGTCCCAAATCACATAGGGACCGTCGGATGTCCACTGGTCATCCAATCCGAACAGGATAATAGATTGACCGGAGTTGATCAGCCATGTTCCCTGGTAGTTGATGAAAGGATCAGATGCGATGTAATCCAGCATGAAGCCGTAGCCGTTCAACGTAACCTGTGGTTTTTGGCAGATGCCATCGCAGTAAGTTCCCCATGGAGAGCTGGACACGATCGTTGCCGCGCCGGTCACATTGATGTTTGCCGAAGCTGTCTTACTCGTGTCTGCCTCAGCCGTGGCAGTAATGGTCGCCGTTGCGTTTGTTGCCGTGACGGCTGCCGTGAAGAGTCCGCTTCCGTTGATCGTTCCCGCCGCGGCAGGCGTCGCTGTCCAGTTGACTGCGACGTTTGAGGTGCCGGTAACGGTTGCTCCGAATTGGATCGTTCCTCCGGAACCGACCGCGGTCGGAAGGGGATCGGGACTCGTGATGGAGATCGACACGGGCAAGGTCACCGTCAGCGAAGCGCCGGTCAAACTACATCCGGTCGCCTCATTAGGAGCAGTCCATCCCGAGCCCGAGATGGTGGCGCTGCCTGCGCTCGCGCCGGTAACCGTGCTGCCGGAGATCGTTACTATCCCGGAAGGAGATGCAGAAAAGACGCCCCCCGTCCATCCCGAAGGAGCCGAAGCGGCGCTCGTCCCGCCCCCCACGATGGCGGTCGGATTGAGCGTCACGACGGCCCCTGTGGGGCAAGTTGGTGGAGGCGGAGTGATGTTACTACCGCCGCTGCGGCCGCAGGAAGAAATGAACCCTGCAACTGCGCAGACCAGCAACAAAGACAGCATCGAAAATGGCTTTTTATTCATAAAAGCTTTCCACTTCCCGGAATCGCAATACTGTGAACTCGAAACTCGACTCCCTCTCCCCCTTGGGGGAGAGGGTGGCCCGCACCGGCGTTTTCGTCAGCCGGGGCGGGACGGGTGAGGGGGCCCCGAGCTTCCGTCCACTCCCTGGCCGTTCACAGCTCGCCCGTAAATGCGTCGGGCAGGGACCATGCAACGTCCAGCACTTTCCTCACAAACAGCTCTGGCGCCTCCAAAACCATTCCATTGGGGATTCGCATGATTGTGTATCCCAAACGTTGGAGCTTAGCGTCCCGGCCGGCATCGTGCTTGGCCTGACTTGGCTGGGCATGGGCGCTCCCATCCAACTCCACAATCAAGCGCCGCCGGGGGCAGCAGAAATCAACGATGTACCGATCGACGGCATTCTGGCGTCGGAACTTAAAGCCTTGAAACCTGAAAGTCCGTAATAAGCGCCACGCAGTCTCTTCAGATTCGGTTTCGTTCCGCCGGAGCTCGCGGGCCTTGGCAATTTGGGGGTCGCTGCGCGCGAAGGAGCGGCGGCGCGGATGGGGTTGTGACGTTGCAGGTGCCATTTAGATCACCCCCTCACCCGGCCCGAGACGGCTGATGAAAGCGCCGTCTCGGTCCACCCTCTCCCCCAAGGGGGAGAGGGAAAAATGCAAATACTCCAGCCCTCTCGCCCAAGGGGGAGAGGGGAAATGTCGAAACTCCAGCCCTCTGGCCCAAAGGGGGAGAGGAGAAATGTAGAAATTCCAGCCATCTCGCCAGGGACGTGGCGGCCAGGAGGAAGTCGGCGCGCGTTCTGTAGCGCACCGCGCAACCTTCGTCGGGTGAGGCGTCTTCCATGGTCAACTACCAGCGGTGGCATCATGCCACGAACTCGGCGCGCTTACAACTAAACTCAAGTCCCAAACAGACAGCATGTCGTTTTTGGTTCCCAATTGCTGATCGTGTCTCAGTTCGAAGTACCGGCTGCTTTACGCCGCCATTTGGCGAGGTAAACTCGCCGCTACAACCTCAAACTCTACCGCTGCCCGTTTTTCGCTTGACAAGACAGGACCCCTGTGATAGCCTATATTTGTGGTCGTCAATGTGGACATATTGTCGTAGGCAACGGTCGGGAAGCTATGCGTCGCGAGGGATGAAGGGGACGGTCCCGGCGCTCGGGGGAACACGGCATCGAAAAACACAAAAAATAGTACGAACGAAGCCAGTATGTTATTGAAAACACAATATGGCAAACAACAATCGACGGAACGAAGCTAAGAAGTGCCTGAAAACAAAGCGGTTATGCGATGACGGCGGGAACGAAGCTAAGAAGTTGCTGAAAACAGGGGATATAGCTTCTAACGGTGGCGCCAATTAGGCGCGTTTTGCGCGCAAGTTGCCGCCAAATAGAGCCTGAATGGAGCAAAAACAGCCCATTTTGCGAAAACGAAGCGAAGCTGGAAGAGCAGGGCTAGGCGAGAGAAGGCAGCCGCTGCCAGGCCTCACTGAGGAGACGCATGAGACCAACACTTAGACTACTCGAGGACGAACTACGGGACCGGATCATCTCGGAAGCGCGCGAGGTGCTGTGTGAACTTGGATTTGAGATCCACAATAGGCCCGTGCTGGATTTGCTGGCCGGGCACGGCGCGAAGGTGGAGAAAGACGGCTGTAACGCCTGTCTTACACCGGACCTCATTGACCGGGCGCTCGCTACCGTTCCGCGCTCTTTCAAACTTTACGATGTCCTTGGGAACGAAACTCACGACTTTCAGGGCGAGAACGTATATTTCACGCCCGGCTCGACCGCGCTCAACATCCTGGATAACCGCAGCGGGGAAATGCGCCGGCCGACGACAAGCGATTACGTGCAGTACGTGAAAGTGACGAATGGCCTGCGCCACATCGCTTCTCAAAGCACCGCCCTGATCCCCGCGGAGGTTGACGACAAGATCTCAGACAGCTACCGGCTCTATCTAAGCCTGCTTTACGGGGAGAAGCCGGTGGTTACGGGGGCGTTCACGGTGGCGGGGTTCGAGGTCATGAAGGACTTCCAGGTGGCCGTGCGCGGAAACGAGCAGGCGCTGCGCGCCAAGCCGTTGACCATTTTCTCCGTTTGCCCCACCGCGCCGCTCAAGTGGAGCGACGTGACCAGCCAGAATCTGGTGGACTGCGCCCGCTGGTCGATTCCCGTGGAGCTGATCTCCATGCCGCTCTCCGGACTGGTGGCGCCGGTCACCCTGGTGGGCAGCCTCGTGCAGCAGACCGCCGAGAACCTGTCCGGCGTGGTGATCAGCCAGCTTGTGAATCCCGGCCATCCGCTCCTGTACGGCGGCTCGCCCGCAGTTTTCGACGTGCGGTTCGGGACCACACCCATGGGCGCGATCGAGACCATGATGCTCGACTGCGCCTCGAGCGAGATCGGGAAGCGCCTGGGAATGCCCACGCAAAGTTACATCGCCCTCAGCGACGCGAAGGAGCTAGACTCTCAGGCTGGGCTAGAGTCGGGCATGGGCGCGCTGATGGCCGGACTGTCGGGGATCAACAGCGTTTCGGGGCCGGGAATGCTGGACTTTGAGAGCTGCCTGAGCCTGGAAAAGCTGGTTGTTGATAACGAGATTTGCCGCATGGTCCACCGCTTGTTGCAAGGCATCGAACCTCGCGAGGACTTCCCGGCGCTTCCCCTTTTCCGGGAGTTGAGACGCGAGAAGTCCCTGCTGATTGCCGACCATACGCGCCGCCATCTGCGCGAGGAGATTACGTTTCCGGGCCCGGTCATCGATCGCGGCAACCGCGGGCGATGGGTCGAGGGCGGACGTCTGACCTTGCGGGAGCGGGCAGCGCAGGAAGTGTCGCGGCTGCTGGAACAGTACACGCCCTCGCGTCTCCCAGAGGAAACTAAACTGGAGTTGACACGCCTGATGGAAGGCGAAGCCCGGCGGTCTGGGATGGATGCCTTGCCGACGGTTGAAGGCTAGGCTTTCTCGATGATTCGGGCGCCGGCGCTGCGCAACTCTTCCGCGGCGAGTTCCGGCAGGACGGAATTGTAATAAACCTCTTTCATGCTGTACGACTTGGACTTGGGCTGGCTCGCCGGCAGTATCTCGAAGTGCCAGTGAGAATCCTCGGCCAAGGTCGCCCAGTACTGCTTCCGGTCATATTTCGCCGCCACGTTGGGGGTAGTGTAGAGGACCAGGTGGTAAGACGACGATACAGTCTCCAAGCGCTGCAGAATCAACTTCAGAAAGTGAGCTAGCCGCAGTTGCCGATCCCACGTCGCGACATCCTCTTCGAAGGAACAATGGTGGTTCAGGGGCAGTATCCAAATCTCGTACGGCACACGGGAAGCAAATGGGCAATAGGCCACGAATTGGTCGTCCCACTCCA
>CAVROP010000139.1:0-45696 GCA_963722675.1 uncultured Acidobacteriota bacterium | reverse complement strand
GCGCTGCAAAAATTTCATGAGTGATACCTCTCTGCGATAATAAATAAAAGGAGACACGCATGCCAACCGTATCCGCACAACAAGCCCTCGCCATCCTGCGCCAGGGCAGCCAGACCTTTCAGTGGTATGTATCCCGCTGATGGCATTCGTCTTCTACGTCTACACCGTGGAAGCCGAAAAACGCAACTGGAACCTGATCCTGGCCGGGCTGGCTTTCTGGGGGATGGACTGGTTCAACGAGGTCTGGAATTGTTTGGTATTCCACTTCACCAACTACGCCCCGGTCTGGGGCGCGCCCGGCAAGACTCGCTTCCTCATCCTGATCGGCCTGAACATTGAGATATGTTTTATGTTCGCCGTTTCTGGGCTCATCTGGACCAGATGCTGCTCCCGGACAAAAAACAGGATCCTGGGCATCCCAAACCGGGCCTTCATTGCCGTGGCCGGGGCTGCCTTCTGCGTCTTTGTGGAGTACCTGCTCAACTCGGTGGGGCCCTCACCTGGGATTGCCGCCGACAGAAGTCCCGCCTTTGGTTCCGGAAGACCCGAAACAGCTCAATCTTTTCGCGAGCCCCGAGAGCGCCTACCCGGCGGAGTCAAAGCCCCTCAATCTCCCGGCGGGGTGGCAGGATTATCACGTCGTGCTGGTCGTCGATCCGGAGGCCGTAAATGGCGGCGCCGGACGATGTACCTGTCCTCGCTGATCCTGCACGGATTCCTGCTGCTGCTTCTCCTCTTCTCACCGGACTTGCTGCGGCGCGGAAGGATGATGATCGGACTGCCCGTTCAAGTGGCGCCCAAAAAACAGTATTCGTTTCTTCTGCTCCCACCGGAGGTCCTACGCAAACTGACCGAGCCGCCTCCGGAGAATTCCCCACTCTCAGATCGAGACCGCAGGGCGCAAGGCCGTTCACCCGTTATCAACCCCAGGGGACTTTCCATGCCCTACTCTCGCGGCAACACGCCATTGCCGGAAATTGCCGGCGGGCAGCCTCCTGCCGCTCCTCCCACTCCGCCTCCTGCGGCGGGCGGTAACGCCGCGCCTGCCGCTCCGGGCCCGCCGGCGAATCAGCAGCCCAACCCCGAGCCCCAAAACCAAGTCGCCAAGAACGACGGTTTGCGCCTGGAAGACGCTAAGCCCCCTTCCGGGGGCGGTGGCGCGGGCCTGATCCTCCCGAACCTTACCCCAGGCCAAGCTATCCAGCAGTCACTGCAATCCGCGGCGCACGGGCGTTCGGCCGGCGGCGGAGTGGGCAGCAGCTCAGGGTATGGAGAAGGCAACGGGCAGTTTCAGAACCTCGAGCCGAACTTCTCCACGGAAGGGCCGCTCATCCTTTCCGACACACGCGGCGTGGATTTCGGCCCCTATTTGGCGCGGGTGGTTTACGCCGTGAGACGGAATTGGTATTCGGTGATCCCGGAATCAGCGCGCTTGGGCGAAAAAGGACGGGTGGGCATTGTCTTCGAGATCCTCAAGGACGGCTCCGTGCCGCAATTGCGGCTGGTGGCCTCTTCCGGCTCCGACCCGCTCGACCGCGCGGCCCTCCACCGGCATCCGCGCCTCTGTTCCCTTCCCGCCCTTGCCCGAAGAGTTCACCGGCAACCACCTGGTTCTGCAGTTTATTTTCCTCTACAACCTTTCGCCTGGCCAGTAATCCGTCGATAGCGACGCGCGAGATTGGCTGGGGCGCACGGCCATGGCCCCTTCGCCGCATCCGGTTTCTCCAGTAGGGGCGAGGCGCGCGCCTCGCCCCGCACCGGCACGTTATGGACGGATCAGGCAGCACGTCGACTCGATGTGCCTCAAGCGTGTCGGAAAAGCACTGGTCGGTATGTTAGAATCACAGCTTGAGGAGTGGCACCAACGGGAGGTGAGTGTACACACTTCACTTTCATTTTCACCGAGCTTTGGCCCCGGCATGAAACCCTTGATAGAGGAAGCTGGTAATGCTTCGCCTTTCTCGAACTCAACTCCTGGGTTGTTTTCTTCTGCTCGCGGTGGTTCTAGCAATCCTCCTGTTACGCGCGTTGCGTCTGGTATGGTGGTCCCGATAGAGCAGGGCGCTCCCCTGGTTGCCATTGTCGGTCCAACGGCGGCTGGAAGTCGGCCCTGGCGGTTGCGGTAGCTGCGTCGCTGAACGGGGAGATCATTAACTACGACTCGGTGCAGCTTTACAGAGGATTCGACATCGGGTCGGGAAAACTCGCCTCCCAGGAGCGCCAGGACATTCCCCACCACCTCCTGGACTGCCTCGAGGCCCAAGACGAGTTCACGGCAGGAGACTACCGCCGGCAGGCACTGCGCGTGTTGGCGGAAGTCAAAGAGCGAGGTAAATTACCGGTATTTGTCGGCGGCACCGGACTCTATCTTCGCGCACTCTTCATGGGGCTGTTCGATGGCCCGCCCCGCTCGGAGAAATTGAGGAGCCGGTTGCGTGCCCTGGTGGAGAGAAGAGGACGCGAGTTTCTCCACCGGCTCCTCGAGCGGCTTGATCCGGCAGCAGCGGCTCGAATTCAGCCCCGGGATGCGCAGAAAGCCGTGCGCGCCCTGGAGGTGTGCATCCTGGCCCGAACCCCGATCTCCGCGATGCAGGCGCGCGGCCGGAGCGGACTGGAAGGGTATCGGGTCCTGAAAGTGGGATTGCATCCCGAAAGAAAGGCTGTGCCGGCGGATCGACAAGCGCGTGGAGTGGATGTTCGCACACGGCTTGCTCGAGGAAACCCGTTCCCTGCTGTCGCGCCAGGACTCGAGCCGACTGAAGGCCCTCGGCGCGTTGGGCTACCGCCAAGCCGGCGCAATCGTTCACGGGCAGATGAGTTTGCCGGACGCCATCTCTGAAACTCAGGCGGCTACCCGGCGATATGCTAAACGGCAGATGACTTGGTTCAGACACGAGGTGGGAATCACCTGGTTTCGCGGGTTCGGCGATGACCCGCGAATCCAGGCCCAAGTCATCGACGCTTTGCGTGAATCAAGCATCGCCGCCGATTCGTAGGGGCATGCCATGGCGTGCCCGTACACGGAAGTTCTTTACACGATCCGTGTGGGGGCGGCCCTCGTGGCCGCCCTCGGGCAACCACACGAGTTGCTCTTGCACCCGTCCGGTGGGCCGCACCAAGGAGATGAATCGTATGCCAGACTCCGGCGTTCAACATTCTGTTTCCAGAACTGGACAAGGGATGAGCGGACCTGTGCCAGAAAAGAGAGAAAAAATGGAGAAGCCACCGCAAAATATCCAAGACGGATTTTTGAATACTGTACGCAAGGAAAAACTTGTGGTCACAGTGTATCTGTTAAGTGGTGTCAAACTTACCGGACGCATCCGCAGTTTTGATAAATATTCCTTGATCCTGGAGAGCAACAGCCAGGAACAGTTGGTTTTCAAGCACGCCGTTGCTACCGTGGTGCTGCCGCGCGCCGGAGGTGCTCCGGCCCCGGCTCCGTCGGAGGGCTAAGAGGATTCGCCGCGCACAAACATCCGAGAGAGTTTTCCTGGCCGGCTGGGAGCCAACGTATCATCCGGGACGGATTCCCGGCAGGCCGGAGGCGGAGGATTCGCTTCTGGAACTTCGCGAGTTGGCGGTGGGAGCCGGAGCGCGCATCGTGGGCTCGCTCCTTCAGAGGTCCCCCCAACCTGACCCCGCAACCCTGCTGGGGAAAGGCAAGCTGACCGAAGTCCGCAGTGCCGCCCACGCCGCGGCCGCCGACTTGGTCATCCTCGATCACGACCTCACGCCTTCTCAACTGCGCAACCTGGAGCGCGCGTTGGACCTGAGGGTGATCGACCGGACTCAACTGATTCTGGATATTTTTGCGGGCCGCGCTCGCAGCCGTGAGGGCCAGTTGCAAGTCGAATTGGCCCAGTTGAACTACCTGCTGCCACGATTGGGGGGACGCGGCACCGAACTCTCACGGCTGGGCGGCGGCATCGGTACCCGCGGCCCCGGCGAGCAGCAGTTGGAGTATGACCGCCGGCGCATTCGCACCCGCATTCGCTCGCTGCGCGAGGCGATCGAAAAGGTCCGGTCGCAACGCGCTTTGCATCGCGCCCGGCGGCGGGACCGCCAGTTCCTCACGGTCGCGCTGGTGGGCTATACCAATGCGGGGAAATCCACTCTGTTCAACGCCTTGACTTCCTCGACCGTGCTCACCTCTTCACGCCTCTTCGCCACTCTCGACCCCACGGTGCGCGCCTTGCCGCTGCAATCGCGAAGGCCTGTCTTGATATCGGATACGGTGGGTTTCATTCAAAAACTCCCACCTCACCTCGTCGCCGCGTTCCGCGCTACCCTGGAAGAGTTGGAGGATGCCAGCCTTCTGCTGCATGTCACCGACGCCTCCGATCTGCGGTACGAATCCCAGGACAGCGCCGTCGAGGGCTTGCTCGAAACCCTGAGCGTGGGGGCCACACCGCGGCTTCATGTCTGGAACAAGCTCGATCTTGTGGACGCAACTGGAAGGAAGCGGCTTCCCTCAGGGCCGCACGATGTCTGGGTTTCGGCGAGCAGCGGCGAGGGCCTTGACACTCTCCGCCAACGAATCGATGAAGCCTTGACCGCAGACCCCGTGATCGAGGCCGAACTCGACCTCTCACCTGCCGACGGCGAGAGTTTGGCCCTTCTTCATCGCTCTGGCGTCGTGCTCTCCACAAACTACGAAGACGAGCGCGTCAAGGTTCGAGCGCGACTGCGCGAATCGCTTTGGCAACGGCTGAAAAGACGCGAAGAGCGAGTGGTTTCCGGCTCTTAAGGGCAGGCATTTTCAGGCCCAAACAGCTTGTGGAAAAAACTGTGGAAAATCCGCTCAGATTCGGCCCTTCTCCATCCCGTGCGCACCCGCCAAGAATGCGGCTCCCATGCCGATGCGGCCTTTTAATACCGTGTTTTCAATAATTTACAGAGCACCTGGGCCGTAAATAAACCTCCCACATTCGCATTTTGTCCGGCGCTTAATACATCTGTAAACAAGGGAGTTTTGCACAAAGATAAGGCACTCGGCAGGAATTTACCTAGCCCCGAACTTCCTGCTTATCCGCATTAAATCAGGCTAATTTGGACCTAGGCTCGATGGGTGACTGATGGACGATTGTCGATTGACGATTGTCGATGGAGGGGAGATTCAGGCTGTCAGGACCCCGAGGAGATGAGCGCCGGTGTGATTCCAATCGACAATCAACAATCGACAATCGTCAATCCGTTGACACCTCCCCGGAGGTCCGATATAGTTAGGTGGGGCGGCGTAGCTGTCCTGACGTTGCATTACGGCGCTCGCGGTTAGGGCGTCCATCCTGTCCGCTCCTCCGCTAGGGCAGATCTCAAAGGCGCATGAATCTCCCCATTTCGCTCACCTTGCTTCGCATCTTTTTTGTGCCCCTGGTGGTCGTGCTATTACTGACTTCGGGTCGCAACATGGACCTGTGGGCGGTGGTGGTGTTTCTCCTCGCCGCGACCACTGACCTTTTGGATGGTTATCTGGCGCGGAAACGCGGCCAGGTGACTTCGCTGGGCATCTTGCTGGACCCGATTGCCGACAAGCTGCTCACCTCGGCCGCCTTCATTTCTCTCGTCTATCTGCACTTAATCTCTGCTTGGATGGCAGTGATAATTATTGGCAGGGAATTCGCCGTGTCGGGACTGCGAGCCATAGCCTCCGCGGAAGGTTTCTCTCTGGAAGTGTCCGAACTGGGAAAGACAAAGATGGTTTTTCAGGTTGTGGCGATCACCGTGATCGTGCTGGAGCGGCGTCTGCCTCTGCTCCGCCTCCCGGGCAGTGTCCTGTTATGGATGGTGGTTCTCTTCGCGCTGGCGTCTGCGGGACAGTATTTCATTTCCTTTTGGAAGAGATTGGACATTCGCATCAAGCGCCGTGTCTCAAATCACCGGGCCGTTCTCAGGACAGGCGAGAAGGAACAGGAAGAGAAAGATGTTGCAGCTCAGTGACGCTCAGAAGGACCGGCTGCTCGAGCTGGCGAGAACAGCCCTCGAAGAGGCCGTGCGCTTTGGGAAAGTGTCGGAGGTGACGGAGTCCGCAGAGGCCCTGCAAACTCCCTGTGGGGCCTTCGTCACGCTCACCGAGCGAGGGCGCTTGCGAGGATGCATCGGTCACATTGAAGCGGTCAGACCTCTCTACTGGACCGTGCGCGAATGCGCCCGGGCCGCAGCTCTTGACGACCCCCGCTTCGACCCCGTTAGGCCCGCCGAACTTTCCTCCCTGCATATCGAGATTTCCATACTTTCCCCTCTGGTGGATATTGCTCCCCAGCAGGTCGAAATAGGACGGCATGGATTGCTGATTTCGCGCGGCGGACGCCGCGGGCTCCTCCTGCCCCAAGTGGCCGAAGAATGGAACTTCAACCGCGAGCAGTTCCTTCAAGAGACCTGCCTGAAAGCCGGCTTGCCCGCCGACGCCTGGCAGCATGGTGCAAGAATCCAGGCGTTCACAGCACAAATCTTGAAAGAACCGCCCACGCTGGCTCGTTCCTCATCGTCGGCCGCGTGATCCTACGAATTCCCCCGTGTCATTCCGAGCATAGCGTGGAATCCATAACAGTAGCGACTGCAGACTCCTCTTGCGCTGAGAGAACCATGGTTTCTCCAACGGGTTCGCTACTCGACTTGAAAGTCGTAGAGGAACCCACGCAGCGCCTCACCCCCGGCATGGTGGCTTGAAGTCGCGCGCTCCCGCGTCGACTCCCAGTCGCCACCTTGACCTGGGCCGGCAACGTAAAGAAAGAATGCATACTGCCCCTCGGGCAGGTCGTCGGGGTTCAATTTGAAGACTCCTGGCTCAATCTCCTGCGCATCAAAATTGGCTTGGTGCCGGACTGAGATCCCCTGGCTCTGGCGAAACATTCCTGCCGCGTCAAGTTCGAACTGCCGACGACCTTGTTTAACGGACATCTGCGTTAGGATCAAGCTCACGGTACCGGGAACTACCTGGTCAGGGGCGCTCTGTGCAACGCGGTAATAAAAGGTTGGGCGCCGACCGACCGTGACATATGCGGAGGCGCCCGCAATCTGAGTGTTCACGCGACGAGCGTGGATGCCCATAGTCAATTCCGATGCCAGCAGACTCCCTGTGCGGACAAAGCTCGTCGGCCTACCCGCGATTTGGCGTAGCGCTCCACCTGATAGAACGGCGTAAAGCCCCGGCTCCTGCGGCACGCTCACATCTGGGACCATCCATGTTGCAGGCATCATCTGGACCTTCTTGCAGACCATGCCGTCCACAAGTGTCTCGTCCGGCCCAAGCGTATAGCTGGCTTCTTTCAGGTCGCGGCACTGCATCCCACCGGTTTTGGGCTTTTCTTTTGCGTGAACTGTGGATACAGCGAACACTAAGAGAAGAGCGAGCGTAGTCAAGTTTTTCATATTGCCTTTTCTCCCCGGCTATTTGAGTCAGGCCCGAGTACACGGCCCGAGCAGTAAAACTACTCCGCCAATGACAATCCATAAATAGCCCAAAAGTACCAAGCTCCGTTGACGCCAGCAGTCTCGTGTGAAACGGTCACCCGATCACCCGATTGCAGGGCAAAGTGCCATTCATGCCCCGAAGGGGCGAGCTGGCAAAGCCCAGGCCAACGGCCCATGGGCGCTAACCTAAGGCGTGAGGATTTCCAGAGCCGCGGAGCGGCGGCAGATAATAGCCCACGGCGTGAGCCGTGGGACCCGATGCGGCGTTAAGATTCACAGCCCCGCATGGGGCGACAGACATCCTGCGGGAGCCTCTGTCGCCCCTCCGGGGCTAAGACAACCCTGGGTTGCTCCTCGATCCCACGGCTTACGCCGTGGGCTACTCTCTGTCGGCCCTCCGGGCCTGCGCTAGCCATCTTTCAGACCTATATCCGGCAAAGTGCTCGAAGGCCTCGAAAGCATCCCGCAGCGCCTCCTGGTATTTCTTCACGTCATAGCCGTGCCACCCTTCCCAGAGCGTCCAGGCGCGGACGCGGTCGTCCGGCAATTCGGCTTCGGCGTTCGTGATGATATATTGCAGGTTTTCTCCGGGACGCAGCTTGACGCCCGACCGCTCGAGCTGTTTCGCCGCAATGGCGGTGGCGCTCGCCTGCCTGTAATCGCCGGGCGAGCGTGTCAGGCGGCGGTTGATGACGAGTTGCTCCAGGTTGACGCTTCCCGTCTCGAGTTGGGACAGATATCGCGCCAGCACTTCGCGGGCCTCTTCCAGCTTGCGGCCATAACTCTCAAAGTCGTGCGCCTCGGCCAGGACCTCCAGCGCTTCACGCTGCATGCGCGCCACCAGCGGCGCAGTATCGTGCTTCCGGCATTCCAGGCCACGCACCTTGACTTCGCCCTCCTCCGGCACGCAGAAAAAACGGTTGGGCACGGGAATCTCCGGCGACTGCTTCGAGGGCAGGAAAACGACGTAGCGATAAACCGCCTCGACCGCCATGGGCAGGCCCGTGCGCCGTTCGATCTCTCGAGACAGGCTCTCGTAGTCTTCTCGCGTCGCATCTTCTTTCTGCGCGTAGAGTGAATCCACCAGGGCGTGCAAAACGCGATAGCCCCGCGCCTCCGCCGTCTCCTTGGCGACCAGCAACTTCTCCCGCGCAACGGCATTGATGGCCTCGTGGGCCTCGATCTTGCCGAAGCGGGCGTTCTTGTAGCCGGTGTAGCCGAAGCAACACACCAGCAGCCACTTCAGCGCGGCGCGACGCTGCTTCGCAGCGTGACGACGCTCAAGAACCGCGGCGGGGGAATCTGCCACGCCATGGCAGGGCGGGGTTTTACAGGCTGCGGAATTCCTCGAGCTCTCATCCTGAGGAGTCCCGCATCCGCGGGACGACGAAGGATCTCGCACGGTCTCGAAAACACTCAGGGCGAGATTCTTCGCTTCGCTCAGAATGACAGGTTGGGGATGGGCATCGCCCGCCATCTGGCGCTTGTATTCCTGCCGCTTCTGGATCAGGCGCTCGACCACGCGGCTGGTAATGCCGCGCCGCCGCCGGCAGATGCGATAACCCAGTTCCGGGATGCGGTGCGCTTCCGCGCAACACCCGCAATTGACGGTCTCCGGCGAAATGTTGAAGCGCGCCATGATGCTGGGGAACTCGCTGACGAAATCGAGTTCGCCCACGTTGGTGAAAAATCCCAGGCGCGGCAGAAAGACCAATCCGCCGCGATCCGCCTTGAGGAGTTCATCCGGATGCTTGGGGGTTTCGGGCTCCGCCTTCTGCTCGGGGATCAGCACGCCGTCGCCGTAAGCGAGTTCCATCTGCATGTAGGAGATGCCGGTTCCGGTGGAGGTGCGAGCGCAATACTGCACGGGCAGCTTAGTGACGCGCGTGAGCTCCCACAAACCCTCCAGGTCGCACTGATCGGCAATGAAGGAATTTTGCGTGTCGACGTGCAGGCGCCCGAACAAGGTGGTGGTGCTGCCCTTGAAGAGGATGCGCCCATAGCTCATGTAACTGCGCGCGCGGCGGCGCTGCGCGGGATGCGCGTCGCGGTTGAGCGAGAGGGTCAGGCCCAGTTTCCGGGCCTGCCGAAGCAGCGCCGGAAACAGCGTCGCATCACCCCACTCGCTCAAGATCATGTCCGGGTCGTGGACGCGCAGCAGGCGCTCGAGACCTAGCGCCACCGGCTCCTCGGCATCATCCAGTACCTGCCACTCGCCGTCGATTTCCACTTCCAGCGCGCCACGCCGGCCGTGCTGCGGGTCCACATTGGAAAGGCCTTCCATCCGCACGCGCATGATGCGCAGCGGCGGCAGCGCATAGTTGACCGCCCATTCCTCATCACAACACGTGATGGCGCGGACTTCCTGTAGGGGCACACCATGGCGTGCCCCTACGGAGACTTCGCCACCTCCTTCCAGTCCCCGCCCCTGATTCCCCTCCCCGGTTGGGGAGGGGAGTACGGGGTGGGGGGAGGGGGCAATTCTCGCCCTAGCCCCTAGCCCCCAGTCCCTAGCCCCTTGTTCTTCCACCTCCACCCTGGCCAGCGGAAAGATGCCCTTCTGCCAGCAATACATCGGCGCCAGCATCAAGTCGGAGTTGTAAAGCCGCAGGCCGGAATCGTAGCGATGCACGAAGCGCACCAGGGCCGCAAATTGCGTGGGGTGGTGCACGGCAACTTCGAGCACGCGCAGTTCCCTGCCATCCCAGATGTTGGTCTTCGCCGCCCATGCGCACTTCACTGCAGCGCGCGCCGCCAAGTCCCGGGCGAGAGTGGTGAGGCGCGACTCGGGGCCATCCACGTAGAAACAGGGCACGAACGACAGGTCAACCAGCCGATGACGTCTTCCCTCCGCCCCGATCAGCCACAACACCATCCCCTCCGGGCAAGGGTAGAGATCGAGAATCCATCCACTGAGCATCGAGGTTAATCCCCAGGCGCGCTTCGAGCGCGCGCAGTCGAATCTCATGGTCAAGCCCTACGGCCACGTGGATCGCATCCATGGCGTGAACCGGGAATTCGTAAGTGCAGGCTTGGATGTAAAGGCGCACGCGGTTGAACATCGCTTCGAAGTGCACGCGCTCCTCGCGCCGCAACGCCCGGCCAAACACCCGCTCCCAATTCCCGAGTTCCTGCTCGATCAAATCCCGAAACGTTGATACCGTTCGACCCATAAAGCACCACCCGATTGACGATTGCCGATTGCCAGCCCAACGTGTACCGCAGCCGGGTGGCTTAGCAATTGGGCTGCCCTTCAGACTCCTCCGCTCTCCCCTCCGGCGAGAGGGCGGAGCGCGACGGCGCTTTCATCAGCGGGCCCAGGGCGGGTGAGGGGATTGTGAGGTCGGCTATGCGTTTTCTGCACACCAACCCGAGCTTCCCCTCAGGGTTCTGCATGAACTGCCAGACTTCCGATCCTGCCGCACGGAGCTTTTCAAAAAATCGTCTGCGCGCCGGAGAGGGTACGAATGTGCTGGCCGAGGAAAACACCGCCACGGTAGGGGCACGCCATGGCGTGCCCGCACAACCCCCCGGCATGCCCGTACGGGTGACCTCGCCGCTGCCCGCTAACCGCCGCAGATTCGCGAGCGCTTGCTCGAACGCAACCTGCGCGGTCCAATCGCGCACATCTTCGTCATAGTAGAGTTCAGGAAATGCTGTGACGACCACGACCCGGGCGGGAAAGTCCGCCAAAAAACGCGGCAGGCGTGCAATCAACTCGCTAAGTTGGAAACAGGTGAAGGCGCGAGCAATCTGGATCTGCCGGCAGAACTGCTCGAAGGAGACGCGACGCTGGCGAGCCAGGCGTTCCAGGAGGCGCGGATCAGCACAGTTGGCGCCGTCCAGCATCAGGATTCGCTTCCCCTCCCGCAGCAGGCGCGGAAAGAAATAGTGGCTGAGCCGCGCCGCGTCGTGATCGCCGTGGAAGAGTGCCAGGCCGCGCACCGGCAGAGTCCACGGACTGTGAGGCGGGGATTTTATTTCTCCCTGCGCCAGGTTTGCCTTCACTGCGCGGTCGCTGAATTTGACGGGCTCATAGTGCAGAACTCGAACGCCGGCGCCTTCCGGCCGCGCCCCTGCGGCGGCGAAGCCCTGCCCCGGGCGGAACAGGCCGCCCTGCGATTCCAAAGATGCCGATCCTCCCTCTGCCATTGGCAACCTCCAGGTTCGAGCCTCTCCCTTCTGGGAGCGCAAGCCGCCGCTCGAAAATCGTTCGGGCCTGGCTGGCCCTACCCGCGGCGCGCAGAAGGGCCGGGCCGAGCAGCCACCCAGCAGCTTCCAGCATAGGAGAAGAAAAAGCGAAAGTCAAGCGCAATCACGTCCTTTCCACCTGCGGGCATCCTGATGTACATTGTTCAGACAGGCCGAGTGGAGCCAGTTCGGCTGGCCGCTGCGAGGCGGTTTTTCAGAATCCTCCCAGCGACCGAAAGGAGGCGCCGCGATGAAGATTGTGCTCTCTGTTTCCGACAAGGAAAAAACCAAGGGCGATCAATCTCCCTATTACAAGGCGCTTCTGGCCGTTGGGGTGAAATCCGAGGAAATCGAACTGGTCTCGCCCTCTCAGCATTCCATCCCCAACATGCGAGACTACGACGGCGTGGTCTTCACCGGCGGCAAAGATATCAACCCCAAGCATTATCAGGAAGCGCTCAAATACCCCGGCCTCGTTGAAGTCGACGAGCAACGCGACGCCTTTGAATTCGAGCTGTTCGAGCGCGCGCACCGTTGCCGGGTGGCGATTCTGGGCATCTGCCGGGGCGTCCAGATGATCAACGTAAAATTCGGCGGAACGCTCTACCAAGACTTAAAGCAGGAGTTCAGTGCGGAACCTCCGGTAAGGCCCGAACACAATCAGTCCGCGGCGCGCCCCGAGCCAACCCACGCCGTGACGCTGACAGACCCGGATTCAGCGCTCGCGGAAACGTTCCAAGGCAGTTGCCTGGTCAATAGCCTGCACCGCCAGGCCGTCAAGCGCCTGGGCCGAGGACTGAGGGTGACAGCACATTCCGAAGACGGGCTGGTGGAGGCCGTGGAATCCGCCGATGCCTACCCTTTCCTGGTGGGCGTGCAGTGGCATCCGGAAGAGATGGTCGACCGGCCCGAAGCGCGCAAGCTGTTTGAGAAGTTCGTGGCCAAATGCCGCGAGCTGGCCGCGCGGCGCTGAATCCCTCTGGTAACGCTGACCTGCGGTTAAAGGTCTGCGGTTTTCTGAAAGGCTTGATATGCCAACAAAGATCTACATCTCCAAAGGCGATATCACGGACATGCCGGTGGAGGCGATCGTCAATCCGGCCAACACGGAACTCCTCATGGATACCGGAGTCTCGGCAGCCATCCGGCGCAAGGGCGGCGAGCGGATCCGGGAGGAGTGCGAGCGCCTGGCTCCCCTCCGGCTCGGCGCCACGGCGGTCACCACCGCCGGCAACCTCAAAGCGCTCTTCGTGATTCACGCCGCCGCCATCCGGCCCGGCGAGAAGGCCACGGCGGAATCGATCAAGCTTGCGACCAGGCAGATCCTGTTTCGCGCCGAAGAGAAGACGATCAAAAGCCTCGCTCTGCCTGCCATCGGGACGGGCGCGGCGGGGTTCCCGGTCGAGGATTGCGCGCAGATTATGCTCAAGGCGGTCCTGGAGCATATCAGGATTCGCACCAGCCTGGAGAAAATCCACTTCGTGCTGTACGACGATGCGGAGCTCAAGACGTTCGAAGAGGCGTTCCAAAAGTTGACGGCGCGCCCGCAGGCCAGCGCGGCGTAGCGCCGGCCAAGTCACCGTGGATCCAATACCCCTCAAGACGTTCCTGCTCGACACGATCCAGCGGTCTGGGCCCGTCACGTTTGAGCGCTATATGGGGTTGTGCCTGTATCATCCCGAGTACGGCTATTACACCCAAGGGCGGCGCCGCAGCGGCGCTGGCGGCGACTACTTCACGAGTCCGGACCTCCATCCCATATTCGCTCGCTTGGTGGCGCGCCAGGCCGTCGAGATGTGGGAATTGCTCGGCCGTCCCTCGCCCTTCCACTGGGTTGAGATGGGCGCAGGAAGCGGGCTCTTTGCGCAGGAATTCCTCTCCTGGGTGAAGAGCGCCCTGCCGGATTTTGCGGGCGCGCTCGAATACGTGGCCATCGAGCCAAGCCCCAAACAAGGTGCGTTCCTGAGAGAGCGGCTGGCGGAGAAGGGCCTGGCCGGAAAAGTCCACTTGCTGGAAAACCTCGAACAGCTCTCACCCGTCACCGGCTGCTTCTTCTCGAACGAGTTGGTTGATGCTTTCCCGGTGGCTGTCGTCACCCGAGCCGGAGGGCATCTGAGAGAGATCTACGTTACGGCCGAAGGCGACGAACTTCGCCAGAAAACCGGCCGCATCAGCAACCCGCTGGTGGCTGCGGCGGTGGCTCGTTACGCCCATGGGCTCGAGGAAGGCTGCCGCGTGGAGGTGAGCCTGGTGGCAGCCCAGTGGATGCGCTCGCTGGCCGGGAAGCTCGACCGGGGATTCGTCATCACCATCGACTACGGCGACCTCGCCCGGCGTCTCTACACCGAGGACCGGCCGCAAGGCACCTTGCTTGCCTACCACCATCACTTGCCGCTCGAAGACGCCCTCAGCGCTCCCGGCCAGGTCGACCTTACCGCGCACGTCAACTTCAGCGCCTTGATCGACGCAGGCGAGGACGCGGGGCTGCGACTCAACGGCTTCACCAGCCAGGAGCGATTCCTGCTGGCGCTGGGCGAAGCCAACCAGTTCGCGGACCTTTACGAGCCGGGCTCGAGCGAGATCGAGAATCTCCAGGCCAGGCTGAAATTAAAGCGGCTGATTCATCCGGAAGGAATGGGGAACGTTTTCAAGGTGCTGATTCAGCATCGAGGGGTTGACTCGCCCACGCTGACAGCGCTTAAATTCGGGAGTATCGGGAAGTGATGGGCGGTGTGGCGCGGGCGTCTCGCCCGCTGTCACGGGAGCGTCCCGCTCCCGCGCGCGGGCAGAGCTTGTCCTGAGCGCAGCGAAGGAATGCCCAGGCGACCGCGGGCGGGACGCCCGCGCCACAGAATAGGCTACTTAACTTGTCGGCTTGTTCTCCGGCGTGTACGGCTTCTTCACGTACTCGTTCGCCTTGTCCAGGGCGCCCTGGGTGTTATCGTTGGTCTGCAGAGCGCGCTGGTACTCATTAAGGGCGCGATCGCGCTGCCCCGTCGTGTCGAAGATCATTCCCAGCGTCACGTGGCTCCAGACCTCCGTCCATTTCGGGTCCAGGTCGCCATCCAGGGCGCGCCGGAACTCCTCCATCGCGGCGTTGTAATTCCGCAGCTTGAAGTAGATATCGCCCAACCTGTAGTGGGCGAGCGAGCTGTTCTTATTGATTTCCAGGACGGCATTATACTGTTTGACCGCCTCGAGGAAAGCCTGCTCCAGGGCAAGCTGGTCGCCCTTCGCCATTTCGACCTTGAACTTGATCTTTTCGTCGTATTTGAGAATGCGGCTGGCAGGATCGACGAGCACATGCGTCGGCCTGGTGCGCACGTTCACGGTGAAGTCGGCCGTGGTACCCACCATCGGCACACGGTCGGTGACTGGCCTGCTTCCCTCGGTAATCACCCGGACCTCGACGGGCATGCGGAACAGGTCCAAATCCTGGGTGATCTTCCCCACCACTTGATAGCCTTTCGCGGTTCTGTAGACAGACCACACCCGCGTAAACTGGGGAACACCGGTGGAGGTCACCCACTGCGCGAAAAAGTACGTCAACTCCTGTTTGGAAGCGGTTTCCGCAAGCTTTTGAAACTGGTCCGTGGAAATGGACTTCCCGGCGTATTGCTGACACATGGCCTGGAGGGTCTTGAAAAACGCCTCGTCGCCGATCACCCAGCGCAGCATGTGGAGCACCATGGCGCCCTTCTGAAAAACAATCGACTGGTACTCGGGCGTGTACTCGTGCAACTGTGCGGATTGTCCGATGGCCGCAACTGCCTCGTGCGTGAGCGCGCCGACTTCGGTCTCCTGCATCAGGTTCTCAAAGGCGGTTTCACCCTCCGCATCCTGCAGGTAGAGCGCGGCGGAATAGGTGGCGAGCCCGTCTTCAAGGAAAAAGTCGTTGCGCGAGGCCGGACTCACCGATTCTCCCCACCATTGATAGGCGACTTGCTGCGCCAGTTGCTGGATCCTCACTTGTGTGGAAAAGAGGCGTGAGGCGAGCGCCACCATGCCGGGGGAGCTATATCCGTTCACCGTGCCGTCCTCGATTTCCGCGATGTCGAGATGGCCATTGGGCAAGGGCCCGAACTTGTCGGAATAGAAAGCCATGATCTTGGCCGCGGCTTCGCCGTAATTCGCGGCGAAACTTTCGTGGCCCGGCTTCATGTATAAGGTGATGTCTGCGCCCACCGCGGTCGCCGGCTGCACCACGTATCGCCCGGCAATCACGGTGCCGGGGAAGGAGGACCGGTCATATTGGAACGCGTACGTCACTTTTCCCGCCTCGCGCACGGGAGCGGAAGCCTTTCCCGAGGCAATTACAATTTCATCGGAAGGCACCGTGATGCTCATGCTGGCTGCAAAGCGGTTCACACCGTATTGACTCACGGGGAACCAGCGTGCCACGTAGAGAAGGTAACTGCCCTCATTCCCGACGTAAGCCAACTTCAGGTTTTCCACCGGACTGCCGTCCGCGGAAGAAAGCAGACCGCCGTACTTCACCGTGATGGAAGCGGGCTTATCCTGAGGCATGGGATTCAAGAAGTCGATGGCGAGGTTGAGTCCTTCCTGTCGAAAATTGCAATCCCTGCCGGTGGCGTCCTTCACGCCGGAAACTCGCAAGCCGTTTTGGAGCTCGAAGCTCATGGTGGTGAGGTCGGCTTGAGGGAGAAAATCAATCCGCGCCGAGGCCGAAAGCAGGTGCTGGGAGGGAAAGAGCTCTGCGGTGATAGCGTAATTTGTTACCGTAAATCGAGGTGCATTTGACTGGGCGAAAGCGGCGGCCGGGACGAGGCCCAGCGTCAGAAACCATGGCAGCGCATTCACCAGCAGCGTCCGGAGTCGGGACAGCCGAAATTCGGCCCCGCCCCCGGCACCTAGATAGTTCATAAAAAGCTCCCCACAATGGAGGATTCAGGATTCAGGCCTCCGATGCGCACGGGCGATGGCTCGCCTTCACCATTCTGATTCCTGACTTCTGACTCCTTGTTGTCACTTTTGCCTCGCAAGTCCCGCTACTCATTGGATTGCAGCCGAAACCAACAAGTTGCATGGCGGATAGAATTCAGGTTCCGGCCGTTCTGAATCCTGAATCCTGAATCCTGAATCCGAGCTCTACCACCGCTTGGGCGGCCCGCCCGACAGCGCCTCCAGGCCCCAGGCGCGCCTTCAGGGCTCGCAGGTTCGCCGCCATCTCCTCGCGTGCTTGGGAATGATCCAGTAAGAATTCTACCTCTCCGGCAACCCGAGCAGGCGTGAAATCACTCTGAATCAACTCTGGGACCACCTGTTTACCTGCAAGGATATTGACCATACTGTAAAAGGGAACTTTCACGAGCAGTCGCCCGATCCGATACGTCAGCCGCGATAACCGGTAAACCACCACCATCGGGCGCTCGCAGAGTGCCGCCTCGAGGGTGGCAGTGCCGCTGGCTACGATCGCTACGTCGCAGTGCCGAAGTGCGTCATAGGTAGCATCGGTAGCCACGCGAACCGTCAACCTGCCGGCAAACGGCTCGAGCTGCGTCTTCTCCACCCAACCGCGTTCGAGCGTCGGCGCAACCGCGACTACAAATTGCGCCGGGCGATTCAGCGAAATCCGGCCCGCAGCCGCAAGCATGGTGGGCAAGATCCGGCTCACTTCTTTCTGGCGGCTGCCCGGCAGCAGCGCCACCGTGGTTTTGCCCCGGTCCAGCCCCAGCCGGGTCAGGAACTCTTCCCGTGTCAGATTCGGCCGCACCAGGTCGACCATAGGGTGCCCAACGTACTCGACGGGAATCCCGGCCTGGCGATAAATGGCCTCCTCGAAATCGAAAATGCAGAGCATCTTTTCGATTCGAGCTTTGAGCTGGCGCAGCCGGCCCCTCCGCCATGCCCAAACTTGTGGGCTTACAAAATAGACGACCCGGACTCCTCTCTGCTTGAGCCGCCTGGCCAGGCGAAGGTTGAAGTCGGGAAAATCGATGAGCACCGCGAGCTGCGGCCGGCGCCGATCCACTTCCGCCACTAACATCTGAAGGGCCCGGTAGGCTCTGGGCAGCCCGCTGATTACTTCCGTAATGCCCATCATGGTCAGCCGGTGGGCGTCCACGACCGTGTCCACCCCGGCTTGGCGCATCGCGTCGCCCCCGCAGCCGAACAGGTTAACGTCTGGCAGCCGCTCGCGTAAGGCTCGGGCGAGTTCGGCCCCAAGAAGGTCCCCGGAGCGCTCACCGGCTACGATCATCAGCGAAAGGTCACTCATGGGCAAGGTGTCCCGGAAGCCATGTCGGGGCGGTTCGCGAACCGCCCCGACATGCTTTCATTCTCACCGCAGTCCTTTGTTTTCATAGACATTCTCGCTTTGTTCCCTGATTTATCAAGGCAACAAACCCGGTTTCACGCCAAGGCGCAAAGAACGCCAAGGACGCAAAGTCCCACCACCCCCCACCCCTCCTCACCCGAGGAGGGGAGCCCGCTGATTCCTCTCCTTGGATAAGGAGGGGTCAGGGGTGGTTGATTTTTGCACCGGCCTTTGTTTTCATAGACATTCTCGCTTTGTTTCCTGAATTCCGGTGTAGCACAGGCGCTCTTGCCTGTGCCCAGAGTATGTCCACCATGCCAACTCGACAGGCAGGAGTGCCTGTCCCACGAGTCGATGTAGCCGACTGCTTGTCACTGTCGCGGCCTTGCATTGCGGCGTTGTCGTCTCAACTTCCTTCTTTGCACAAAGTGCGCTGTATTTTGGTCTCCTCCGCGTCAAATTGATGTCAAATTGCGCGCAAAACGCACGCAAATTGCAGCATTCAAAAAAGTGATATCCTGTGTTTTCAGCCACTTCTTAGCTTCGTTCCCACTGTTTTATGTATTTCGTGCGTCACTGTTTTCCGCTCGCGTCCGGGCCGGTCCGGTTTCCCCTGGGTATCAGCGCGCTGGGGCGTTCGACCAGGACAGAATGTCTGCAAGAAGACCACAGTTATAGGCTATCACACCTGTCGGCAATTGTCAAGTGCAATACGTGGAACTGGCAAGCTGATAACGCGCCGCCAAAAAGTCTCAGCGTTGGATGGTAACCGCCGTGCCGTCGTAGGATATCGTCTTATCGACAGTCCGGGACGGGTTCACGCCCACGCCGTGGCCTGGGCCGACCCAGACGATATTGAAAGTCCGGGTTACCAGCATTCCCGGAAAGTTGCCACGGCGCGCGCCGATGGTCAGTGCCTGTCCGGCGTCATCCCAGTGAATGGGAATGGTCGAATAAGCTCCGTTTTCGTAATCGTAGGTGAGCCCATCGTCTTCATAGAGCGTGAAGTCCGCATCCGCACCCGGGTAGACGCGCAGCTCGATGGGGTTCGCGGCGCTTTGGCTCGCGTACTCCATCGCAGGCCCCATGGGCACGATGGAGCCGGCGCGCACGAACAGCGGCAAGGTTTCAAGCGGCGACGCCGCCATGACGAACCGGTCCCCAGGCTGCTTTTCACCGGTCCAGAAGTTTGTCCAGTTGGTATTCGGCAGGTAGACCCGTCTTTGGACCTCGCCGGGATCGGTGACGGGGCTGACCAGCAGCGCCGGCCCGAACAGGAACTGGTCGCCGATGTTCCGGGCGGTCACGTCGTCGCGATAATCCATCACCAGGGGGCGCATCAAGGTGTAGCCCGCGTTCGTCACCTGCCAGGCCAGCGAGTAAATGTACGGCATCAGCCGGTAGCGGAGCGTGTCGTACCGGGTCAGGATCTCCTGCGCCTGGGCCCCGTAAGACCACAACTCGTTCTGGCCGGTGGCGCGGGTGCCGTGCACACGGAAGATGGGGCAGAACGCTCCGTACTCGAACCAGCGGATGAACAGCTCGCGGTAGGCGGGATCGTCCGGATTGCCGTCCGTGAACCCGCCGATATCGGTCGTCCAGTAGGGGACACCGGAGACCATCAGGTTCAATCCGGCGGGAATCTGCCGCTTGAATGTTTCCCAATCGGAATTGATGTCGCCGGACCAGGCCGCCGTGGCGTGGCGCTGAATGCCCGCGTAGGCCGAGCGGGAGAGGATGAAGACACGGGCGTGGCTGGTGGCGGCGCGCTGGCCGTCGTAAACAGCCTGCGTGGTCATCAGGGGAAAGAGATTGGCGTAGCGGGCGCCATTGCCGATGGCCACCTGGCTCGTGGCCAGGAGGTTGGTTTCGCGTCCCTCGGTTTCCGGTTCGGTGGTGTCGAGCCACCAGGCGTCGGCGCCGATGTTGAAGAGCGCGTTCTCCATCAAGCCCCAGTAATACTTGCGCGCGGCGGGGCTGAAAGCGTCGTAGAGAGCCATGCGCGCGGGATGAAACGCGGCAGTCTTGGTGCGGTCAATAAAATAGCCGAGCTTGTCCATTTCCCGGTAGACCTGCGAGCCGGGATCGAAGTAGGGCCACACCGAGATCATGAGGTGAAAATGGTTGTCGTGCAGACCGTCGAT
Source organism: uncultured Acidobacteriota bacterium (assembly GCA_963722675.1). Lineage (GTDB taxonomy): Bacteria > Acidobacteriota > Terriglobia > UBA7540 > UBA7540 > CAVROP01. The sequence goes on along the minus strand of CAVROP010000139.1, from coordinate 25,671 downwards.
CATGCCTTTGGGGTCGGGATAGTGGCTATTGAACTCAAAATCTCCCATGATCTTCCACCAGAACCAGTCCTGCACGATGTTGTCAACAGGGATGTGCAGCGCGCGGTATTTGTGCGCCACTTCGAGCAGCTCCTGCTGCGATTGGTAGCGGTTCTTGCATTGCCAGAAGCCGTAGGCCCATCTGCCGAAGAGGGGAGCGGCGCCGGTCAGCTCGCGGTAAGCGCCGACGATCTTGTCGAATTCAGGGCCGTAAATGAAGTAGTAATCAATCTGGTCGGCCACTTCCGAGCTGATGTATAGCGACTGCATGAAGCGGTTGTTGAAACGGCTGCGGGAAGGGTTGTCCCAGAAAAGGCCGTAGCCGTTGGTCGAAAGCAGCATGGGGATGGAAATGTTCGAGTTGTCCTGGGAGATGTCCACGGACTCTCCCCGGTAGTTCCAGACGCCTGCCTGATGCTGGCCGAGGCCGAAGAAGCCCTCCGGCGAGCCCCAGGTGGTGATGAACTCTTCCGCGCGGTAAGTCCGCTGGCCATTCACCACGACAGGACTCATCCTCCGGTCGCTCGACTGCATCAGCTTATTTCCCGCCGAGTCGCTGAAGACGATCGCTCCGTCCTTGCGCGCCACCGTGACCTTAAGCTGCGAGGTGTTCAGCGTCACATCCTTACCGGTGGATTCCAGGGAGAAGGGCGTCGCGGGCCAACTCGTCTTGATGACCGCATAATGCTTCACCTTCGGGAACGAGGACGTGGGAGTGTAGAGAATGCGGACGATGGAATCGGAGCAGACCCGCAGCCGCAGCAAACCGCTCTGCATCCTGAGCAGTACGCCATCGGTCTGCTTCTCGTCACTCTTGACGGGGTTCAGAGGATTCCACTGCGCCGCGGCGGTCGAGGCCAACAGCAGCAATGAAAATGCAATAACGGCGGGGTTGATTCGCATCATCGCTGGACTCCTGAAATTGTGCAATCGCGATTCCTGATCTGTGTTGACCGGAAGCTTTCGCCGTCTTGTCCGGTATAATGGCAAGATACGCCTAACGTCTTTTCACTGCAATGGGCGGGCTTGGGTAGTGGAATCTATTGACTTGAAAAAGGCTCTTGCCGGGGAACCAATCTGCCGATTAGACTTCTGATGCTGGGACAAATGGGGTTAGAATACTGGACGGAAACCTTACCGATGAGCCGAAATGCGCTCGGACATTCCGATAGAAATCAGCAAGGAACACACCTCGTCCAGCGAAAGGGAAGGTGTCCACGAAGGGCTCCTCGTGGCATATCGACAAATGATCTAGTTTTCACAGCCTATCAGGGAACCAATGAGCTGCTATTTCCTTACGTACTCACGCTGTACGTTCGACCTGGCAGAACTGTAGTAGACGTAACCTACGGTCGGGGGGTCTTCTGGAAGAATATTCCAAAGGGAACTTACAACCTCTTGGCCACGGACCTCAAGACCGACGGAACGGACTGTAGAAGTCTTCCTTATATGGATTCAAGCATCGATTGCGTAGTATTCGACCCTCCGTACATGCACACACCGGGCGGCACAGCGCATGAAAACCACCAGAACTATGAGAATTACTACGCCAACAACGCTGCCAACGGGGGGACGGGGAAGAAGTACCATGAAGCAGTGCTTGACCTTTACTTCAAGGCGGAGCGCGAGGCATACCGGATTCTAAAAGACGAAGGCGTATACATCGTTAAGTGCGGCGACGAGGTTTGCGCCAACCAACAACGCCTAACCCACGTCGAGTTGATAAACGAGTTCACATCAAACGGATTCGTAATTGAAGACTTGTTCGTGCTCGTGCGCAACAACAGGCCCGGGATGAGTAGGGTTCTCCGGCAGGTCCATGCCAAGAAGAATCATTCATACTTCTTGGTTTTCCGAAAGTCGAAGAAAAAGAGGTTACTCAGCGCCCGCTGAAATCAACTTGTCTTTCTCGGCGAAGAAGTCGGCAAAAGACTTCACCTGGAGAAACGGATAGGTTTTGCTTAGACTCGCGTACTTCGCGGGCAAATCCAGGTAATAGACTCTCTTCAGTTGAGAAATAAACATTTGATAGACCTTCCACTGATCTGGAAGGCAAACCTCCGTAACCCTTCCGCCCTTGACGAGATTTGTTTCCGTGATGACAACGAGGATTCCCTGAAAGCGTCCCACGCCGTAGACTCCATCGAGCACGCGCTGATGAGCCCAGACCTGCACAACTCGTTCGCGCGTGGAGATCTTCACTGGCAAGTGAATCTTTACTTTGTTGGGTCCTAGGTTGAATAGGTAATCTGTCGGCAACGTCGCCTGCATATCCAAATTGAGGATTTCGGCCTTTTTAGTTGGGAGCACGCCGAGTTCCCTTGAGAATATGTTTGCGGCAAAGCACTCAAAGAATGTGGCCGGGGTCTTCTTGTCTCCGCTCGTCCGCATGTCGTTGGCGCAGCAAAAACTCATCGCCAAGGTGTAGAGGAATCTTTCTAATTTGTGGCGAGCCATGCGCTGATAACTTTCCGAAGCGAAGTCCTGGAGGTGTTCCCTGCAAAGGTCGAGATCAAATAATCCCGCGGAGACGGGGCGAGAGATTTTACTGCCCCGCTCGAAGGCAAAATACTCTTTCCCTTGAACGTTCAAAGGGATCAAAGGCTCGCGTTTGTAGCCCTCCAACTCATCAAGGCTTTGACTGACCAGATCAATCAAAAGCTGAGTCGTGTCCCCAGAGGCAGCATCCGACTTTGCAGCTAGCTTTAGGGCTATGTAGGGGGATTGGTGGGAGGCTCTCGGCATTCGATCCCCTTTCGGGAACCGAGCATCTTACCACCGAGAGGGTTATTAAGATACCAAAGTTTTTTCAGACTGAGATACTGCCGGGCACCAAGTTAAAAGACCTCACTACCTTGCCTTGCTTTAGTTACCAAACTACCCCATTCTCGTCTAATAGGGAGAGAAAACACGCTCGACTTCAGGGAGGACAAGATGAGCCGCAAGCTTGGTCTGTGTTTATGCACACTGGTATTCCTGCTCACCGCAGGGACTCTCGCCTTTTCCGCATCACGCATCGAGAAGGATTTAAAGCTCGAACCCGGGGGCAGATTAGTGGTTGATGCCGGGGCAAGCGACGTGTTTGTGACCGGCCGGTCGGCCTCGGGCGCCCATGTGGTGGTGACCTCCAATCGAGATGACTTGGAAGAACTGTTCAGCTTCAATTTCAGTGAGGAACCGGGGGCGGTCCGCATCGAGGTGCACAAACACAGCCTGCAGCTTTGGCCCAAGCACCTGCAAGTGCGCATGGAGGTGGAAGTCCCCACCAGGACGAATCTGGATATTCGTACGGGCGGCGGAGACGTGAAGGTGAACCATCTGGAAGGCGAAACCAACCTCGAGACTTCGGGTGGAGATGTCAAAGCGACCGAGCTGAAGGGTAACCTGACTGCACGGACTTCCGGCGGAGACATGGAGTTGCGCGACCTCATGGGAGACATCTCGATTAAAACGTCCGGAGGAGATATTACCCTCGAAAACGTGCACGGGCGTGTTGAGGCCCGCACCTCGGGTGGAGATGTAACGGCATCGTTGGCGCGCGGGAATGCCAAAGGGGGAGAGATCGAGACCTCCGGCGGCGACATCGAACTGCGGCTGGATCCGGCCATAAACCTGAGCCTGGATGCGTCGACCTCGAGCGGTGAAGTGACGTCGAATCTTCCCCATCTGTCGGTGACGGGAGAGATTTCCTCGTCGCGGCTCCACGGTACACTGGGTTCGGGCGGAGAAACCCTGCGAGTCCACACCAACGGCGGAAGCGTGCGCATCAGCGCCTTGTGAAGCGCGATACCGTGCCCGAATTCGGGAATAGACCTATGGCGCCGCTGACTCGACATCCGATCCTTGGTACCATTGCTTGACAAGGATTCCATCCTTGCTATAGTAAGGTAATGGCCAAAGTTACCAGCAAACGGCAACTCACCGTCCCCAAGCTCATCGCCGACCAGTATGCTATCAAAGCCGGGGATCAGCTCGAGTGGGTTCCCGCCGGGGATGCCATCCGGGTGATTCCTGCGAATTCCCGGCGCAGTCGAGCTCCGCTGCGGAGCGTGGAAGAGCGCTTGAAACTATTCCGGCAAATGCTGGAGCGTCAGCGACAGCGGGAGGCTCATCCGCCCAAGGCGGAGGCTTATCGTAAGCGTTCAGCCAAGCCCCACGAAATCGCGCGCGGCTGGAGACGTGAGGACCTTTACGCACGTGGCCGCTCTGATTGACACGAATGTTATCGTGTACGTGTTCGACCCGGGAGACCCGCGCAAACAGCGGATTGCGGCGGAACTTCTCGACCGGGGCCTTCAGGACGACTCGGTGAGAATCCCTCACCAGGCAATCGTGGAATTTGTGGCTGCCACCACCCGTCCTCGCGCGCGGGGGCGCAGCCCGAGGTTGCCCCTCCTGACGCCGGAAGCAGCCACCCGCGAAGCCGAGGAGTTGCTGGCCACGTTCGAGGTACTCTACCCCAACGAAGCCCTAGTTCGAACCGCCCTGCGTGGCGCCGCAGCGTATCGGTTAGCCTGGTACGACGCTGATTTGTGGGCCTACGCTGAATACTACGGGCTTTCCGAATTGTTTTCCGAAGACTTCGAGCATAACCGGCTTTATGGCACCGTCCGTGCCGTGAATCCATTTCTGACTTGAGCCACTGCGCCAAGCACCGCTGTAGTGGCCCCGAGGTGATTGGAAACGCCGTTGCGAGTGTTGGCCATCGACTTTGGCATGAAGCGGATGGGCTTGGCAGTGTCGGATGCCCTGGGCATTACCGCTCAGGGACTTCCCACACTTCAGCGCACGCGTCTGGATGTTGATCTCGAAAAGATCCGGCAATTGACGGAAGAGTATGCAACCGAGCGTGTGCTGGTGGGCAATCCTCTCGGTCATGGCGGAGGGGAAACGGCCATGTCGCGCAAGGCGGCGGAGTTTGCGGAAAAGCTGCGCCGGCGTCTAACCTGCCCGGTGCAGCTCTGGGACGAACGCTTGACCTCCGTCGAGGCCAACCGCGCCTTGCGTGAGACCGGGCTCACGCTGGGCAAACGCCAACAAGCCGTGGATCGCGTGGCCGCAACACTGCTCCTGCAAAGTTACCTCGACTACCTCTCGAACGAGCGAAGCCGTAACGCCAGGTCGGCGCCATGAAGAAACGGGTGCTGGTTTTGCTGCTGGGCGCCGCCGCACTGGCGCTGGCCTGGGTGGTTTTCGATCTGCTCTCGCCCTATCGCGGACCTGCCGGTAACGTAATACTCGATATCGCACCCGGAGCACGCGCCTCCCGGATCGCGGATTCACTGGCGGCGCGCGGAGTTTTGAGGCATCGCTTGCCGTTTTTGCTGCGCTACCTGATGGGGCGTCCTCGCCACACCTTGCGGGCCGGCGAGTACATGTTTGACCGGCCACTCCGCCCCATTGACGTTTACCGGAAACTGGTCTTGGGTGAGGTTTACCTTCATCCTGTGGTCATTCCGGAAGGCTCAGACCGGTTTGACATCGCGCGGATCCTCAACCAGCGGTTGGGCATTGACCCCGAGCTTTTCCTGCGCGTAACGCGGCAGACCATGCTGATCCATGATCTGGATCCCAAGGCGCCTTCGCTCGAGGGCTACCTCTTCCCGGACACGTACCGGTTCCCGCGTGGGGTGAGTGCCGCAACCGTGGTCACGACCATGCTGGCGCGGTTCCGGCACATTGTGGCCACGCGGTTTGCAGACGTAGGGGCGACCCTTGTGGTCGCCCAGGGGCGTCCACGAGGGGCGCCCCTACATCAGGGCGGGCTGACGGGCTGGCACGACGTCATCACCCTGGCTTCGCTGGTTGAGAAGGAGACGCCGGAAGCTTCCGAACGCCCACTGGTCGCGGGAGTTTTCGAGAGGCGGCTGGCGCTGGGGGTGCCTTTGCAGTGCGATCCCACGGTGGTCTACGCGGCACAACTCGAGGACCGCCCGATGGGCCCAATTACCCAAACCGATCTCCAACTCAATTCCCCTTACAACACCTACCGCCACGCGGGGCTGCCCCCCGGGCCCATTGCGAACCCGGGGGAAGCCTCCATCCGCGCGGCGCTTTATCCTGCCGCCGGGGACGCGCTCTATTTTGTCGCCAACAACCAAGGCGGGCACGTCTTCGCCCGGACTCTTGCCGAACATCAACGCAACGTGTCACGATATCGTCGCGAAGTAGCGGCGTCGCGTCGCAAAGAAGTGGAGACTGCGGGTAAGAATTCGAAGCCGGCGCACGATTCAAGACAAAGTACCCATGCACCGGCGGCCCACCCGCGCAAGTGAAAATCACGTGTTCGTCTTTCCCGCGAAAGCGGGGGTCCATCGGTGGATTCCCGCTTTCGCGGGAATGACGTGACTTTCTGAGCAGCGCTGCCGGGGCGAAGAACCATGCCGGAAACCAAAAAGCAAATCATCCTTGAGTATTGCCGGGCGAAGGCGTGGGAGCGGATCGGCCGCGAGGAAATTCGCGCCCTCGAGAATGAGCTGCGGGCGCGGCTGGGAGCGAAGACTTCTCCTTCCTACATTGCCGGGGTTCTACGCGCGGCGGGGAAGAATGTTGAGTATTATGATCGCTTCGCGGACCCGCCGATCGAGGAGCCCTACGCCAGCCACCTTCGCGACCTCCTCGAGTTCCACGACCTCGCGAGCGCCGAGGCTTCGCTCCGAAAACTCGACGAGATTTATCGCGAATACCGCGACGCCTCTGACCGCGCCGGCATGCGATGGGTGCGCACTCTGCTTCAGAAAGGGAAACTTCGCGCCTCGAGCCTGGCGGCAAATCTGCGCGTGAACCCGCAAAAGCGCGCGGAAAAGGCCGAGATAGCTACGTGGTTTCGCATCTGGCTCGAAACCCCCGACCTGTTTCTTGACTGGCTGGATCTCCGCAAGGCCTCCGAAGAATTTCGACGATTGTTCTCTCCTTGACCCTATTTCTACCGATGGTACAATGAGTGGCTCTTGCAAGTGGACTTTAGGCTCCCCTTAGCGATGTTCACCCGAAGAAATGTCACGGAGAAATACTGTCCCACCCTCGCACATGATAAGAAATTGGAGGCAATTCAACGGAGGAAATCGATGTTTCATGGCGTAATTATGAGTGTTCGAGCGGCCAAGAGGATTGCGGCCGCTTTTGCATTGATGCTGATCGGGTCCGTCGGGGCTTTGGCGGGCCCCCAGGAGGCGGCTCCCGCCGGGGAAGCTAGTTTGAAGCTTCCGGACCTGCATCAAGTCCAATTCCTGGGCGTCAATGGCCACAATCTGCTGATGATCGGAATTCTGTTCTGTATCTTCGGGCTGCTCTTTGGCTTGGTCAGTTACAGCCGCTTGAAAAACCTGCCCGTACACCGGGCGATGGGAGAGATGTCCGAGTTGATTTGGGAAACGTGCAAGACCTACATCATCCAGCAGGGTAAGTTCCTGCTGCTGCTCTGGGCTTTCATCGCCGTCATCATTCTGCTGTACTTCGGTGTGCTGCTGAAATATGAAGCGCTGCGTGTGGTCGTCATCCTGGCATTTAGCGTGATCGGGATTTGCGGCAGCTACGGGGTCGCGTGGTTCGGCATTCGCGTCAACACGTTCGCCAATTCGCGCACGGCGTTTGCCAGCCTTCGGGGCAAGCCCTATCCCGTCCTGCAGATCCCTCTCATGTCCGGAATGAGCGTCGGCATGATGCTGATCTCGGTGGAACTTCTGATGATGCTCATCATCCTGCTCTACGTTCCGGGAGATTACGCGGGACCGTGCTTCATCGGTTTCGCTATCGGCGAGTCGCTGGGAGCGGCCGCCCTGCGCATCGCCGGGGGCATCTTCACCAAGATTGCGGATATCGGCTCAGACTTGATGAAGATCGTCTTCAAAATCAAGGAAGACGACGCGCGCAACCCGGGCGTGATCGCCGATTGCACGGGCGACAACGCGGGCGATTCGGTGGGGCCGACCGCCGACGGATTTGAGACCTACGGCGTCACGGGCGTGGCGCTCATCACCTTCATCCTGCTGGGTGTTAAGTCTCCGGTCGTCCAGGTGCAGTTACTGGTGTGGATCTTCGTCATCCGCGTCATCATGCTGGTGGCTGCTGCCGCGGCCTACTTCATTAACGGCGCCATCACCAAGGCCCGGTACGGGAATGTGAAGAAGTTTAACTTCGAGGCGCCACTGACCTCGTTGGTGTGGATTACCTCGGCGGTTTCGATCGGGCTGACCTACATCGCCTCTTACCTGATCATTCCCAGCTTGGGCGGCGATCCCTCGATGTGGTGGAAACTCTCAACGATCGTCTCCTGCGGCACGCTGGCCGGCGCTCTCATTCCGGAACTGGTGAAAGTGTTCACGTCCACCGAGTCGCGACACGTGAAGGAAGTGGTGCGGGCGGCGCAGGAAGGCGGCGCATCGCTGGACATCCTCTCGGGCTTTGTCGCCGGTAACTTCTCGGCCTACTATTTGGGGCTGACGATGATGGTGCTCATGGCCATCGGTTCGTGGGTCAGCCTCCAGGGACTGGGAAACTTCATGCTGGCGGCGCCGGTATTCGCCTTTGGTCTGGTGGCCTTTGGATTTCTGGGCATGGGCCCGGTGACCATCGCGGTGGATTCCTACGGCCCGGTGACCGACAACGCTCAATCGATTTATGAGCTGTCCCTCATCGAGCAGGACCCGACCGTGGTGTCGGAAATCAAGAAGCAATACAACGTGGACGTGGACTTCGAGCACGCCAAAGAAACGCTGGAAGCCGCCGATGGCGGAGGCAACACGTTCAAGGCCACAGCCAAGCCGGTGCTGATCGGCACGGCGGTGGTGGGCGCCACCACCATGATCTTCTCGACGATCATGCTGCTCACGGACCGCCTTACGGCCAACGTGGACAAGCTATCGCTGTTGCACGCGCCTTTCGTCCTGGGCTTGGTCACCGGTGGGGCCATTATTTATTGGTTTACCGGGGCTTCGATTCAGGCGGTCACCACGGGCGCGTACCGTGCGGTGGAGTTCATCAAGGCGCATATCAAGCTGGAGAGCGCGGAAAAGGCGTCGATTGCCGACAGCAAGAAGGTGGTGGAAATCTGCACGCAGTATGCCCAGAAAGGCATGTTGAACATCTTCATCGCGGTCTTCTTCGTCACCCTGGCATTCGCTTTCGTCGACCCGTTCTTCTTTATCGGCTATCTGATCTCGATAGCGATTTTCGGGCTCTATCAGGCCATTTTCATGGCCGACGCGGGCGCAGCGTGGGACAACGCCAAGAAAATTGTCGAAGTCGAGTTGAAACAGAAGGGCACCCCCCTCCACGACGCGACGGTCATTGGCGACACGGTGGGCGATCCGTTCAAAGACACCTCTTCAGTGTCGTTGAACCCCATCATCAAGTTCACCACCCTGTTCGGCTTGCTGGCCGTTGAACTCGCGGTGAAACTCACCGCCACCAGCGGTGCGGCTCTCGCGCACGGTCTCGCGGCGGCATTCTTTGTCGTGTCGTATATTTTCGTGTATCGGTCGTTCTACGGAATGCGCATTCGCGCGCAGAAAGAGGAATAGTGAATGGTGAATAGTGAATTCACCATTCACTATTCACCATTTTAGAACCCTCGCGCCGTGCTCTTGATCTTCCGGGCCAGTTTTTCGATCTTGTCCGCCTTAGCGACGATACCCAGGGAGAGGACATTCTCGTTGGACTTGTCGAGCTGGTCCTGGAGGTTCTTGGCAAGGTTTGCCAGCTCCTTGGCATCGCGCTTCATCCTATCAAAATTAGCCTTTAGCAGTTCACGCTTCTGCTTATCCGAGAGCGGGATCTGTGGGGATTCCAGGTTGGGCTGCAGGCCCTGAACTTCTTCGGATGAAGTCGAGTGGGCGGGTGGAGTCCTTGCCTGGAGGGGGCTTGCCAGCGCAGTCGCAGAAACTCCGCGAGGAGCGTCCAGCCAGGGTGCGGAAAAGCTCACAAGAAGTGAGAGCAGAAGTATGGTCCAGTTAAGAGTTGATCTGGAGATGAAATGCGCCATGCTGATTTCCTTTCGAGGGGTCTATCTTCCTTTGCGCCTGGGCGCTTAGCTTTTGCATTTCAGATAACCTTTTCAAGCCATGGTTGCAGTCTCCCAAGGCAGAGGACCATTCGTTCAAGGCGAGTGCCGCTCCAAAGGGTAAAGAATTGATGCCGTTCCGCGAAGCCTACAGACCAATATCCCCCAGCGCTTTTTCCATATCATCAAAGGCGGATTTCGACACTTCACAGGGCAAGGGGTCGGTGGAAAGCCGGGCGTAAACATGGTCACCGACCTGTGAAATCTCCAGCGCTTCCGTCTGGTTCTTGTCACCGAACCGCACGTTGAACTGATAGGCCGGTTTGTGAAGCCCCAATGACGCCAGATCAGAGCCCTTAGGAAATGTGGTGGCGCGAAGATCCCGCAGGCGGGAGAGCAGGGTGTCCATCTTGGCGGACGGGACGGTCTTCGACCCACCCTCCGTCTGCTTCCACTGATTGTCTTTTTGCTGCTCGAAGACGCTGTGGCCCTTGGGAGACGTGATCTCGACGTGTTTCACGTCGAAGCTCGAGAAGGAGAAAAGATCTTTAGCGCGAAAGTCCGAGGGATCCTTCTGGAAGTCGGTCAGGAAGGATGAATTGAGAGTGAAAACAGGCGGGAGCGCGGAGTTTACGGCGAAGTAACGATCGCCCTCCTTGTCTTTCTTGCCGAGCAACAAGGTTTGCGCGCCGCTGGGCCCCGTCAACTCGAGCCGCAGCTCCGGAGAGCTCAAACCATACGTTGCCTGGCTCTTCTTATCCTCGGCGGCGATGGATTGCATGGAGAGGCCGCGCAACTGGTTGAGGAGGCCGTCCACCGCAAAGCGGTCGGCGCGCACCGAGGGCGGCAGCACCAGGTCCCAGACCCCTTCGGGATTCTTTTCCAGCGTGTACTTCTTCCCTTTGGATTCCACTTCCATCTTGCGAAGCTGGTCCGCCCCGAGCGTCAGGGCGCGCCGGTCGCGGAGATCGAACAGAGTTTTTTCGAGATTGGATTTCAAGTAGCTCGCCACGGTGACCACGCGGGGATTGCCCGCCACCTGCGCGTACAGTCCGCTGCTGGTCGGAGTATCATCGCCCAGCAGCAGGGTGAATTTGGGCGGGTTAGTGTCCGTCGCGACTTCCAACGAGTAGGCGGGAGGATCGAGGCCGTATTGCTTCACGTCGGAAGCGTGCTGGTCAACCACCTCATCCACCGTTGCCGTGGTCAGGTTATTCAGCACCGTCGAGAGCGTGCCCTGGTCGGCGGAAAGCTTCTTGGGTTCGACGATCGCCCAGGTGCCTCCCGCGTGTTCGCAGGCCACCGCATCGCCCGAGCGAGGATGGAAGGTGATGGCCGTGATGTGCTTGCTGTCCAGGGTGAAGAGTTTCTCTTCTTTGGAAGTTTCGATCTTCGACGCTTCGTGGCTCTGGCGCCGGTTGTAGTAAGTGAAGGCTCCCCAGAGTGCCCCAAGAATCACCAGTGCGACCAGGGTGTTGATATATTTCTTTCTCATCGACGTTCCCACCAAACCAGAGTACCTGCCAACACGATCAGAAGTGGCAATCCAATTACTCCCAGCCAGAGGAGCTTGCCCATTTGCGCGGCGTTCAGCATCAGATGCTGAGACTCAGGCGGTTTGGGCCGAACGGAAATCAGGTCAACATCCGCCGACAGCCAGTCGATCATGTTCATAAACAAGTCGCGATTGGACTGAAATCCCAGAAAAGCATTGGCGGGCAGCAAGGAAGTACCCAGAGCAATGAACCGGCCCTCGTTCTTTTTCTCGCCCTCGCCGCTCAATGTGCCGGAGAGCGCCACCGTCAACGGACCCTTAATGTCCTTTCCCGCGCGGAACGAAACCTGGTGCATGTTGGGATTGAAATCCGCCACGCCAAAGCTTGCATCGGAAGTGTCGCAGAGGGACGCATCGCTCACCCCTGCTTTGAAGTCCTTGCCGATGGCGAAAGAGCGCGAGTAACGGAAACAACGAAGCGCGGCCTGAAAGCGGCTGCGTGATCGGGCTGGAGCCATACTTCAGGATAAGCGGCATGGTGGGCTCCGTCCCGAAAATCTGCGCCACCGGATTTTCGTCGATCACCAGATCGTTCCGGACCGTCACGTTCCAGTCCGCCAAAAGCTTGGACAGTTCCGGTAACTGCACGCCCGGGTCGAGCAGGAACATGGCCCGGCCGCCTCCGGTTACATATTTGCGTATGGTGTCGACTTCCGGAGGAAGATAATCATTCTTGGGCCCCGCCACGACCACCATCGAACAGTCGGAAGGAATCTCCATCTTCTGTAACAGGGTGATGGATTTGGTCTGGAAGTTCTCGTTCTCAAGTTCTTTCTTGAGTTTCGAATAACCGACGCGCTCACTGTTGTCAAGTTCGTGTTCGCCGTGTCCGCCAATGAAGCAGGCGGTCCGTTGTCCCTTGAACAGCCGGATCACGGCGTTGCTGATCGCTTCTTCCGAGTCGCTTTGGGCCTCGAAGTGGCGACCACCCGCAGCCACCACGATGGTCCCATAGCTGCGCACGCCGTATTCCTTGGCGAGGGAGGGCTGCCGGTCCACATCCACGTAGCGCACCGTGACGCGGTGCGAGGCCGAAGTGAACATGTTCAGCAAGTCGCGGCGTTCCCCGAAGCTGCGCTCCCGGTCGAAGACGTAAATCGTTACATCCTGGTTCATGTCCTTCAACAACTTCGCGGTCTGCGGCGACAAGCTGTATTTCTTGCTCGGTGTCAGGTCCCAACTGTGATTGTGATTCGTCACAAACCAGTTGCCGGCGGCAAGGATGGCGATGACGATCACCGTGTAGACGGCAAAGTTCGCCCCTTCCAGGATCTTCCGCCCGCTGCGTCCTGTGATCTGATCTTTGAGAGCCATGGTTACGGCCTCCCTTTCAGGGCATCGACCGAACGGGCGGTCATGAAGATTCCGAAAACTATCACGGAGAAGTAATAAACGAAATCGCCCAGATTGATAACGCCCTTCGAAAAGTTGTCAAAATGCGTGGTCAGCGCCAAGTAACCCATCACGCGGCCAACCGGGCCGGTGGAGTAAGCCGTGACCCAATCGAGCAGAAAGAGCAGCAGGAAAACCGCCAGTCCGACGGCCCCGGCGATGATCTGGTTTTTGGTAAAGGTCGAGAACCACATGCCCAGCGCCAGCAAGGCGGCTCCGTAGAGCAGAAAACCCAGAGCCCCGGCAATCAGCGGCTTGGCGTTCGGGTTGCCGTAAATGAACAGCACGCTGAAATAAAGGAACGTCATGGCTTCCAGCACGGCGAAGAGAGCCAGCGCCCCGAGGAACTTCCCCAGGATAATTTCCATGTCGGTGAGCGGGGAAGTCAGCAGCAATTCGATGGTGCCGGACCGCTTCTCCTCGGCGTAGAGCCGCATGGTGATGAGCGGTATCAAGAACAGCAGCACCACCGTCATGACGCCCGCCAGGATGGGACGAATGATGTTTTCGTTCAGGCTCATGGGCGGCGCGCCCATGCCTCCCATCGACTCCATGCGAAACGTCTGAACCATGAAGAACGCCGTGGAGCTATAAAAAACATAGCCGCAGATCAGCGCGTAGACGGTCATGACGAGGTAAGCAATGGGCGAGTGGAAATAAGCTCGCAGTTCCTTGCCGGCAACGGCTAGCATGTTGCGCATGCTCAGATATCCTTTCCAAGTTCGAATGTTTCTTCTGGTCAGTTGTCCGTGGTCCGTGCCCGATTTCCCGGCACCGTCTGTCATTCCGAGCGCACAAGGAATCCTGCCCTGTTTCTTCAGATCTATCTGAGGCAAGGCGGGTTCCTCGCTGCTCGGATGACACCGCGCTGACGGACCACGGACTACTGACCACTGACTGGCGGTTCCTCGCTCAAATCTTTCGTCGTGAGTTTCAGGAAGATGTCCTCCAGGCTCATCCCGCTGGCCTTTCAGTTCAAAAAGCTTCCAGCCGGATTCCACCACCGCTCGCGCCAACTCCGCGCGCACATCCTTGCCTTTCTCCGCGTGCACCTCGTAGGTCACCCGTCCCTCCGCAGCGTCGTGCGCTTCCACCCAGATTCACTCCTGCGACGCGTTGCAGTTTTTCTGTGACTTCCGCCGCTGCACCCTCGACGTTGACAGGATGGTCTCATACCCCTGCAAGCGGCGGGTAAGTTCGTCCGGCGTTCCTACCGCCACAATCTTGCCGGCATTGATCACCACCACGCGCTGGCAGGTCTTCGAAACCTCGGGCAGGATGTGGGTGCTGAGGATCACCGTTGCTGGCCCGCCAGGCCCTTGATGAGCTCGCGCGTCTCGATGATCTGCTTGGGATCGAGGCCCGCGGTGGGCTCGTCGAGGACCAGCACTTCAGGGTTGTGGATCAGCGCCTGCGCCAGGCCCACGCGCTGCCGGTACCCTTTCGAGAGCTTGCCGATCTGCCGCTGGCTCACGTCGGCAATCGCGCATTTCCCCAGAATTTCGTCCAACCGGGGTTTTAGCTCGCGGCGCGATATACCTTTGATCCGCCCCACAAAAGCGAGGTACTCGGTCACTGTCATGTCGGGATAAACAGGAGGGGCTTCCGGCATGTATCCCGTGCGGCGCTTGGCCTCCAGAGGTTCTTCCGCCACATCGAATCCGGCCACGCGCACCCGCCCCGCGCTGGGCGGCAGGTAGCCTGTAATCACGCGCATGGTGGTTGTTTTCCCCGCCCCGTTTGGTCCCAGAAAGCCCAGAACTTCACCCTTCTGAGCCTGGAAAGTTACGTCGGAGACAGCCAAAGTCGGCCCGTAACGCTTCGTCAGATTTTCGACTTCAATCATAGGAGGTCCTTCCTGATGTAGGGGTGGCACAGCGGCCCCCCTTTGCCGGAGCACCGCTCCGGCCAGTCCATGAGCATAAGCTGAACCCTTCAATATATAACGAATACTGAAAATCGCACAAGGTTGCCAGGATGGCGGTTAATGATATTCTTGTTTATGGCGTGCCGCGCGACGGCAACCGTGTCTGTCTCAGAACTCGGTTTTCTTGTCATTCCGAGGAGCCGCAGGCGACGAGGAATCTCGCACTGCGTTGAAAACACTCAGAGCGAGATTCTTCGCTCCGCTCAGAATTACAGGAGCGAGATTCCTCGCTGCGCTCGGAATGACAGCGTGAATGAAGTTCTCGCACTGACACTACCGCCTTGAATAATCTGATCCGACGATAGGAGGCTTCGAGATGAAACTGATGAACCTCGAGTTCAGCCGCATTGCGCATGATACGTTCCGCATCCAAGGCTCGAAGGTTATCTATACCGATCCCTTCAAGGTGACGAAAGGGGATGAGACTGATATCGTTTTGATAAGCCACGAGCATTTCGACCACCTCAGTCCGGAAGACCTTCAAAAGGTGACCTCCGCCAAAACGACGCTCGTCGCCAGCGTGAGCTGCAAAGGTGGGCTGAAGCAAGTGAAGGCGAAGGAAACGAAATTTCTCGAGCCGGGAGGCAAGGTCAGCGTCGATAAGGTCGAAATCGAAGCTGTTCCCGCTTACAACCTGAATAAGTTCCGCGAGCCGGGAAAGCCATTCCACCCCAAAGACGATAAGAAGCTGGGATTCATAATCACGATGGACGGGACGCGAGTCTATTTCGCCGGCGATACCGACTTCATACCGGAGATGAAATCCATTCAGTGTGATATTGCGCTTCTCCCCGTCTCCGGCACTTATGTGATGACGGTCGAGGAAGCCGTGGAAGCGGCCAAGGCGATCAAGCCGAAAATCGCCGTCCCCATGCATTACGCGGCGATCGTGGGCAGCGACGCTGATGCCCAGCGATTCAAATCTCTGGTGAAGAACTGCCAGGTGGAGATTATTTAGAGGGATGTGGAGCGGGCGTCTCGCCCGCTGTGGCGGGAGCGTCCCGCTCCCGCACGCCGGAAGGACTGCTGCACCCGGCCACCGGATTACATTGCAATCAAGAACGGCTTCGCAGGCAAGATGCCTGCGCACGCCCGCGCGCAGGCAGAGCCTGTCCTGAGCGGAGCGAAGGAATGCCTGCGCGACAGCGGGCGAGACGCCCGCACCACGGGGGGCGTTCAAGGGTTCTGCGGCGCCCAGGCCAGTCCATCGGCAGCAGGTCCCGCAGCAATCAACTTATCCACGGCCCAGGTTTTCAAATTGACCGCCGCGATCTTCCCGGCGGCCTGGCAGGACACGTAAGCGACCTCTCCATCGGGTCTCACCAGGATTTCCTGAGGCATCTTGCCCACCGCAACGGTTCTGGCAATTTTCATCGTTTCGATATCGAGCACGCCGATCTTGTTGGCGTCTGGAAGTGTGATGAGAAGCCAGCGTCCATCCGGCGTTGCAGCCGTGCCGTAAGCCACGGTGGGAAGGCTCACCCACGTCTTTAGCGTGTTTGTCGAGGTGTCAATCACTGCCAGGCGGGGCGCGGTCTGGTCCGCGGTGAAGGCCCAGCGGTCGTCGGGGGAAAGTGCGATCCGCTGAGTCTGGGGCGAGATGGGAATAATGGCCAGGGTTTTCCTGGCCACCAAGTCAATGGCCGAAACCGTTCCCGGTCCCACGTTGGCCGTGTAGCCGCGCTGTCCATCCTGCGTAATGGCCAGCATGTGCGATTCGCGCTGCCCGGTGGGAATGGAGGAGACGATTCGCAGGCTCTTCGGGTCGATGACGGTTATGGAGTTGGAAAGCTCCGTGGTGACGTAAAGCAGGCCATTCTTGGGACCGAAGACCGCGCAGTGCGGACGCAGAGGCTTGTCGAAGTCCAGCGTCCTGACCACGCGACGACTGGCGAGGTCGATCACGGCCATGGTGCGGCCGTCCGTGCCTGGCCTGCCTACGCCGGAGTTGCCGTAAATCGGGACATAAGCCGTCTGCCCATCGGGCGAAGCGGCAACTTCATGGCCGGTGATTCCTCCTTCCGGAACTTCCGCCACTTCTCGGCCTGCCTCTGGATCGATAATCCCCAGCGTTTGATTGCCTTTGTTGGCCACCAAGAGCAGGCCGCGAGAGGGCGGCGTTTCAGTTTCCGATGAAACCAACAACGGCGCCAGGAGACCAATGCAAACTAAGCCCAGCACCTTCAAAACAGGCCATCCCATAGCACCCTCCAGCTCCTCGAAATATGCAGTCAAGCCCTTCCGAGATGGTACCACATTTCTTACGTAGGGGCGGTTCGCGAACCGCCCCTACACGTCGGAGGTCCGGCTGATCTGGCGGGCAAGCTCGCACTGCGGGCACGAGCAAAGGTTGCGCAGGTAATCGAAGGAATAGATTCCCGTGGAGTGGCCATCGTTCCAATAGATCTGGAGAGCGTAACGTCCCACCAGTTCGGCGCGCTCTGGTTTCAACGGCTTGATGCCGAGCATGGGTAGAAGGCCCGACGGTTGGTCATGCGCCTCGCCTCCCTCGGTGCAAGTTGCGCATGGACAACGGTCGCGGAGGCTGCGGTACGAATACACGCTGGCATGACCGTCCGCCCAGAGGATAGAAAGCGTGTCGTTCCCGGCGTCGAGTTTGATCTTGGTTGGGACGTGGGGCATAGGATAAAGAGTCCGTTGTCCGTTGTCAGTTGTCCGTTGCACTCATGTGTCGGGGAGTCGCAACTAACGACGGACGACTGACCACGGACAACGGACCACTGACAACTGAAAACTGACAACTGTTTACTCGATACTAATCGCCGGCTGTTGGGCCAAGCTCACCTGTTCCGCGAGGGCTGCCGCGACCTGCTGGAAGGCTTTCCCGTTCGCTGTCTCTCCGTCCAAGGCGGTAGGTTTGCCCTTGTCGCTTTGCACTCGAATGACCGGGTCGAGAGGGATCTCACCCAGAAAAGGCAAGCCCAGCTTGTGGGCCGCTTCCCGGGCGCCGCCGTGGCCAAAGATATCCTCTCGATGGCCGCAGTGCGGGCAGGCAAAGTAGCTCATGTTCTCAACAATCCCCAGCACGGGGACGTTGAGCTTTTGGAACATGGCGATGGCTTTCGACGCCACCGTGAGCGCCAGATCCTGCGGCGTGGAAACAATCACTGCTCCAGTCAACGGGATGGTCTGCGACAAGCTCAACTGAATGTCTCCCGTCCCCGGCGGCAGGTCCATGAGGAGATAATCCAGCTCACCCCAGCGCACGTCGCCCAGGAATTGTTGGATGGTCTTGTGGAGCATGGGGCCGCGCCAGATCACGGCTTCATCCTTGGGCAGGAAATACGCCATCGAGATGAGCTTGACGCCGTAGGCGACGGGAGGTTCGATCTTGCCTTCCACAACGTGCGGTTGCTCTCCGCCGCCCATCAAGGCGGGGACACTCGGCCCGTAAACGTCCGTGTCCATCAGGCCCACCCGGGCCCCCGCGCGCTCCAGCGCCACAGCCAGGTTGGCCGCTACCGTCGACTTGCCCACGCCGCCTTTGCCGCTCGCCACCGCCACCGTGCTCTTAACCATCGGGATCAGGTTCGACTTCCCCGGCTGCACGGACGGGGCCGGATCGATCACGCGCACTTCCACGTCCGGCACGCCCAGCCCGTGAATGACTTGCTTCATGCTGGCCAGCAGTTGGCTCCTGGCGGGGCTGGCCGTCTGCATTAATATGCTTACTCGTCGATCTCCCACTTCGATGTCCTTGATGTATCCGAGCGACACGACATCCTTCTGCAGGTGCGGATCGTCAACCGCCTTCAAGGCGTTCAGAACGTCCTGCGGGCTTAGGTCTTTAGGCACAGTAGCTCCTCATCAGCGCGTCTATTCAACTCTCAATTATACATGTTCGCGCTCCCGTGGGGGCGGTTCGCGAACCGCCCAGTAGTGTCTCAGTTTGAATTCGTAGCGGCGAGTTTACCTCGCCACGTGGCGGCGTAAAGCCGCCTCTACGTCAAACTGAGACACTACCAACCGCCCCTTCATCCGCATTGCAATTCCCCTATTGTCTCGCAAGCGCAAAATCAGGCAACATATTAGGGATTCCCGCCCACGTGGGAATGGCTCTATGAACCTCGTCAAACCTGGAGCAGCGCCGCCCGTCGCCGTCGCGGAGCAGCCTCAATTGCTTCGTGCCCTGGGGTTATGGGAAACCACGGCGATTGTCATGGGGATCATGATTGGGTCCGCTATTTTTATCGTCCCGGCGGAAGTGACTCGGGAAGTCGGCAGCGAACGCGCTGCCCTGGGCGTTTGGATCATCTCCGGAATCCTCAGCCTGTTCGGGGCGCTATCGTTCGCGGAACTGGCCTCGATGTTTCCCCAGGCCGGTGGCCAGTACGTCTATCTTCGCGAGGCTTACGGGCATCTGGTGAGCTTCCTCTGCGGCTGGACGTTTTTCCTGGCGGTGCAGTCGGGCGGCATATCAACCGTCGCCGTGGGATTCGCGCAATATCTTGCCGACTTCTTTCCGATCAATCCCCTACAGCAGAAGCTGGCGGGAAGCCTCGCCATCGTGGTTCTGACCGCCATTAACTATCGCGGGGTGCGCGAGGCGGGTTGGCTCCAGTCCGTCCTGACGGGGGCCAAGGTCGGTGCGATGGTGGCCCTGGTGGCGCTGGGCTTCGCGCTGGTGCACGGACCCGTGGGCGGCGCCGTGAAACTGCCCACCCCCGCCGGTTGGGGGTTTCTCTCTTCCTTCGGAGTCGCCATGGTCGCAGCTCTCTGGGCCTACGACGGCTGGAACAATGGCACGTTTGCCGCCGACGAAGTCAAGAACCCCGAACGCAACATCCCCTTGGGCCTTATGCTGGGCACCAGCGCCGTGGTGGTGATTTACATTCTCGTGAACCTCGTTTACTACCACGTGCTGCCGCTCGCGACCGTGGCTCAATCGCCGCGCGTCGCTGCGGAGGCCGGAACGCGCCTTTTCGGGCGAAGCGGCGCCCATTGGGTGTCGCTCGCCATCATCGTGGCGATGTTGGGCTGCGTGAATGGCATGATCCTGGCAGGCGCTCGAGTTTATTATGCCATGGCGCGCGACGGCCTCTTTTTCCGCTGGTGCGGCAACGTTCACCCGAGATTTCACACTCCGCATCTCTCTTTGCTCTTCCAGGCTGCCTGGGCAATCCTCCTCGTGCTGCTGGGAACTTACGAGCAGCTCTTCACCTTCGTAATCTTTGCGGGTTGGATCTTCTACGCCCTGGCAGCGCTGGGGGTGATCATCCTGCGCCACAGTCAACCAAACCTGCCGCGCCCCTACCGCGTCTCCGGCTATCCCTTGGTTCCTGCGATTTTCGTGCTGGCCGCTGCGGTTTTTATCTTGAACACCATTCTCGCTCGCCCGCTCGAGTCCGGCATCGGCGCCGGCATTGTAGCTCTGGGGATTCCGGCTTACCTGATTTGGGGAAGGGGGAAACGTAGCGCCGGCCTTTAGGCTGGCACTGGGGAAAGAACGCTGTTGACTGTCATCCTGAGCACCCAGAAACCATGAGAACCCTGTCATTCTGAGCGAAGCGGAGAATCTCGCTCTGATCTTTTCGTTCGCGCTTCATCACGGACCAGAGCGAGATTCTTCGCTTCGCCCAGAATGACAGCGCCTTTTGACAAGCCATCGGGTTTGTTCTGCGACCTCACTCACTCGCTTCCTTGGTGGCTTTCTTTACTTTGCCCAAGAGTTCCTCGGCTTGCGACTTCCACGAACTTTGCAGGCTCGAAGCCTTGGTCAGCGCTTCGATGGCGCCGTGGTGGTTGGCCGGGTAACCGGATTCATAGGCGTATCCCAAGTAATACAAGGCCTGCGCCTGCAATTCGGGATTCGCGTCCAGCAACTCCGCCGCCGTCTTGAGATCCTCGATCGCCGGCCCCAGCTTCTTTGACTTCGACGTGGCCGCGCGCGTGAATTCAACATATCCCAGCGAAAGGTGGGCCATGCCGAGTTCGTTATCCTGCGCTTGCTTGAACTGCGCGTCGGTAAGGGAGTCCGGCTTCTTCAATTGCTGCGCCAGCTCAATGGATTTCTTCGCATACGTCGACCACCTTGTCGGGGTTAGTGCGGCCGATGGCGTAGGCGTAAGCGAGAAAATTGTAAGCATCCAGGTTGTTAGGATCTGCCGCGACGGTCTTTTCTCCGTACTCGATGGCCTTGTCCGCCTTATTCGACATCTGGTAGGCCTTGAAGTAATCGAAATTGATCTGCCCCGCACTCTTGGCGGCGTCGTCGGGGAAGGCTTTCGCGAACTGGTCCAATTGCTCGATGCGCTTGGCGGGGTCGGCCACCCGACCGATGAGCTGGAGATCCGCGTAGACCACGTAAGCGAGCTCGTCCTTGGCCTGTTGGGCGTTCTCGTCGAGGGCTTTTTGCCAGTCCGCGTCGCTGACGCTGGGGGGCCGGGCAGGCTTGCTTTCCTCGGTGATCAGCGCGGGAGCCATATTGATGATGGCGAAGGCTGAATCGGCGACCTTACCGGAGGCCACGTAGCCCTTCAGCGTGTTGATCGCCAGCATCACGTCTTTGTAGTTCGAGGCCAAGCCCTTTTCCCCGTATTCCACAACTTTGTCATAATTGTTCAGTTTCAGGTATGCCATCGTGTAATATTCATCGACGCATGGCATGAATTTCGCATCCGCGTGCGCCTGGGCATACTTGTCCAGGGCCGCGATCTGTTCTTCCGGCTTGTCCGCGCCATTGACCGCCTGCATAAGCTCATCTTCCGGCGTGTTCGCCACATAGGGCAGACCAGGACAGACTTGTTGGGCTTGAAGCAGACCGGCAAAAACCAGCAGGCCCAGAATAACCAGGGAAACAGATGTCTTGCGCATGGAATCCTCCCGTCGAATTCGATATCCCGGTGTGTGCAAGAATTTGATACATCAAGACGCGGAGAATTGCCAGCGAAAAATGACGGGCTCTAAACCACTGAGGCACTGAGTCATAGAGAACTGATAAGAGCTGGTATTCTCAGCGCCTCTGTGCCTCTGTGGTTCACACTGCTCTGAATCCCGAATCCTGCGGTAGAATAAGAGAAATCATCGAGGTTCTACGAAGGGAGCAGCATGGAACTTTTTTCCTGGGAAACTGTGAAGAAGGAAGTGCTGAACGAGAAGCTGGCCCGCAAGGTCATCTCGGGCGAGAAAATCACCATGGCGCAGATTTTCCTCGCCAAGGACGGCGTGGTGCCGCTTCACCAGCACGAGAACGAACAGATCAGCTCCATTGTGACCGGCGCCATGAGATTTGAGATCGAGGGCAAAGAGATCGTGCTCCGCGCCGGCGACGTTCTCATCATCCCGTCCAACGTTCCGCATCGCGTGATGGCGCTGGAGGATTCCCAGGCGCTCGACGTCTTCAGCCCCGTCCGCATCGATTGGCTGACCGGCAAAGACGATTACCTCCGCCGGTAGCGTCCTCTCGAATCTGAAATCCGAAATCAGTGCTGTCCCAAGAAAGTTGGGACCGTTCTCCGTAACTGCTTGACCGAAGCGAAGTAAGAGGTCGGGATGTTATTTTTCGATTTCAATTTTCTGGCGGCCTTTTTGGCATCATTTGGCTGTTTTCCAGCCCATGCCGGAGGCAGCAGATGAATCTTGGCCGCAGTGTTTTCTCGCAGCTTTTGGATTTCCTCCCGACCTACCAGTTTCAGATTTGCGTCGATCGCTACCAAGGCAATCGTTACGTGAAGGACTTCTCTTGTTGGGACCAGTTCCTTTGCTTGCTGTTCGCTCAACTCACTTATCGCCGCAGCTTGCGCGATATCGAAGCTTGTCTTCGCGCCCAGCAATCCAAACTTTACCATATGGGTTTTCGGGGACAAGTTTCTCGCAACACGCTGGCGCACGCCAACGAGGTTCGCGACTGGCGTATCTACCGCGACTTTGCGCAAGAGTTGATTCACCTCGCGCGCGATCTTTACCGCGAGGAATCTTTCGGCGTGGACTTGTCCGAGACCGTGTATGCCTTCGACTCGACCACCATCGATTTGTGCCTGTCGCTCTTCCCTTGGGGAAAGTTCCGCCGCCACAAAAGTGCGGTCAAACTGCATACGCTGTTGGACGTGCGCGGCAGCATTCCGACCAGTGTTTATGTGACCGGCGGGCAGGTCCACGATGTCAACCTCCTCGACGAACTGCTGCTGGAACCGGGAGCGTTTTACTTGCTCGACCGCGGTTATGTGGACTTCGCGCGTCTCCATCTGTTCACGCAAGCTTGCGCCTTTTTCGTCACGCGCGCCAAAAAGAACTTGCAGTTCTACCTGCGCACCTCGCGCCCGGTCGATCGCTCCAGTGGCCTGCGCTGCGACCAAATCATTCGCCTCACCGGCATCCGCACGGCGCAACGCTATCCCGACACCTTGCGCCGCATCGTGTACTTCGACGCCGAGAAAGAGTCCCGGCTCACCTTCCTGACCAACAATTTTTCCCTGCTTCCCTTGCTCATCGCCCAACTCTATCGGGTGCGTTGGCAGGTGGAGCTGTTCTTTCGCTGGATCAAACAGCACCTCCGGATCAAGGCCTTTTACGGTACCTCCGAGAACGCCGTGAAGACGCAAGTGTGGGTCGCCCTGGCGGCCTACGTCCTGGTAGCCATTGCCAAAAAGCAACTCGGGCTGGATATGAGTCTCTATCAAATTCTCGAAATTCTCAGTGTCACGATTTTCGAAAAAACCCCGATTTTAGAGGGTTTTTCCAACTTCAACGATCAATCTACCGATGTCGATCCAGGTATCCAGTTGAGCCTGTTCGACTTGTAATGGGACAGCACTGATCCGAAATCTCGAATCTGAAATCTTAGATTCTGAATCGCGCCGCCGCGGGTACGTTCCGTTCTCCTGAATCTGAAATCTCGAATCTGAAATCATAGATTCTGAATCCCGCCGCCAGGGGTACCTTCCGTTCTCCTGAATCTGCAATCTCGAATCTGAAATCCTAGATTCTGAATCCCGCCGCCGCGCTGTGTCACTTCGGGCGAAAATGGTGCAGGTACCTTTTCCACAGACTAACCTCCCGGTCCCGGCTCCCACAGTGTCTGCGGTTGCAGAGCGGCCAGGTCCGCAAGGCGGCTTGGGTGCAGCGCCTGAAATTCCTTCTGGGGAATCTTAATGTACTTCCAAGTTTCCTTCGTAAGCTGGGACGCAGTCTCGCACCAGCCGGTGGCAGCGGCATCCTTTCGCAGAACGTCGGTGCTCTCCTGCCCCTTCGTTTCCAAAAGCCAATGGCCCCCGTCTTTGTCCACGGCCACAAAATCTGGGTAATAGGACCTCA
This sequence comes from uncultured Acidobacteriota bacterium, assembly GCA_963722675.1. GTDB lineage: Bacteria > Acidobacteriota > Terriglobia > UBA7540 > UBA7540 > CAVROP01. The sequence continues at coordinate 1,485 of CAVROP010000139.1, read as the reverse complement.
AGTTCATCGCTGAGTCGGTGTATTCAATGCAGAAGCCGAAGGCCTGGGGGAGTTTCGAGAATGCTGTCACATCGCTGGCGTTATCAAGAAACTTGGCGAATTCCCGTTCGAAGTCGTTATCACACGCCACAAGGTTGAACACACACTTTCGACCTTCCCATACCGGGCGCGACCACGGGAAGGGCTGGCAGCTTGAAAGCATCCGGGCGGGTTCCAACAATTGCGGTGTTTGTTCTTCGATGGTCAGTTCAAGCAGAGCCTTTTTGAAAACATCGACGCAAACGTAATGAGCCACTGCCGTGCCCATGGCCTTGACGGTGAGCGCGTCGTTCAGGTCAACGAGATGGCCAAACGCCTTGCCTTCGAAGAACTCCCGCACTTTCGGCGCGAGCGCCGCAAACTGCGCTGGCAACTTCACGGCCTCCGCGATACGGCGGGCGTAATAGCCGATGACCTCTTGGGCGGTCTGCGGCTCGGGGATGGTATAGTCCCGCTCCACTTCCTTCTTGAGCGTTATGATGTCATACCCTTCATAGCGGAACGTCTTGGCGGTGGGGTCATCCTCGCTCATGGGGAGGACAATGCTCTTCAGCCCCATCACGTTGAGGGCCGCAATCTCTTCTGCCAAGGATTTCTTGCGGACAAGGGACGGCGTGAGCACCGGCAGGCCGATGTCAAATTCCTTTCGCTCCTCCAGGGGCATGATGGTGACAATCCGCAGCTTGTCCTTGCCAAGCTCGAAAGTATCGAGCGTCAGCTCTTCGAGCTTCTCAAGGTCGTCCACAAATTCCAGAAACGCGTTGTTGCCGATGATATCGACTCGCTCCGTATAGCTCGTCGGAAGTTCACGGAACATCAGGCGCAGGCCGCGTCCGATGGTCTGCTCGGGCAGGATGTTGGCCTTTGCGGTGTACGGCCGCAAACCTACCACCACCGTTACATTCTGAACGTCCCAGCCCTCGCGCAGCATCAGCACGCTTACGATCGCGTGAATAGGACTGTCTTCCAGGTCCACCTTCCGCACCGCCTCGCGAGCCTCGTCAAGTTGCTTCTTGCTGACCTCTCCCGACTTGTCGGTGTGGATGACCTGCGTTTTCTTCACGCCGAACTCCTCCGGGTACTTCGTCCGCAGCCAGTCGGCCACTTCGTCGGCATCGTCGGTGTCATTCATCATGACGAACAGGACTGGCTTCTTCCGAGAGGGCGCAGTTGTTCCCGGTACTCTCGCCACCGCTCCACGCCTGCGGTCAGGAAGGGCCTGTAGCGGACACTTGCGTGTTCGGACTTCGCCTCGTTAATTTTGGCGATGCCTTTCATGGGCCGTTTCACAATGCCGTCGATGATGGCCTGCTTGAGCGGGTAATCCACGACGGTCCACGGGAAGATGGCTCCCTTTTGGAATCGAGGCGTGGCGGAGAAATCAAGCTGAGCTGTCAGTGCGGTCTTGGCGTGGAGCCTCCGAATGACCTTGTTCCATTCGTTGTC
>CAVROP010000138.1:0-75604 GCA_963722675.1 uncultured Acidobacteriota bacterium | reverse complement strand
CTGTGAGGACCACGAATATAGGAGGAAGTCATGTCGCGTAAGGTAAATCGTTGGAAGAACATTCTATTCATTCTTGCATTAGGAGTATTGTTGCTGGCTGGTGGAGCGGCGCTCACGCAGGCGAGCGACAACGACCGCCAATGCAACCAACGTATCCACAAGGCCGAGGAAAATCTTCGAAAAGCAGTTGACCGCCACGGTGAGCAAATCCGCCAGGCGGAGAAACGTCGCCACGAGCTGGAGGAGGCAAAGAGGAGTTGCGGCGGCGACCACGATGGACACTAGGACACTAGTACTTAGTTGACTCGTAAGCGTATTTATGCTTTGGTTCAACCGATCGCACTTCGCGCTTCGTCCACTCAATGGGACGGCCTGCCGGTTGTACAGGCCGTCGGCGCCGGGGTTGCCTGGCCTTTATGAACGAAGTGGTGGCGGCCCTTGAGGACTTCAGGTTCTAGAAGCAGGAATCCGAAGAGGTCGAGCTTGGTGGCGCGGGTGATTCTCTTGCTGCTGAGTCAGTTTGGGAAGAAACGGTTGGCAAATAGAGTGGCGAACTGTCTGTGGCGGACAGCGGACCACAGGCCCTGGTGAATACCCGTCAACGACGAGGAACTGGTCTACGCTCCGACAGTGGTTACAGGTAGTGGCGTGTGGACCTCGCGCCGGCACGCGATCACGACGCACCCTGAATGAACGTGAGCATTGCGCGCGCGCGCTGACGTAGTGGCCGTCCCCGTCCCAATTCGCTTGGACGGCTTTGCAGTCAAGTCTACCATCAGCAGAGAGAGGGTAGATTTCCTCATCAGATCCGACATTAACCTCAATAGATTGTCGCGTCGTAGTTAATTCTTCTGAAGGAAAGCGTCGGCCGTCACACTTGGCTCCGGCCCAATTCTCGAGCCCGGCAACGTTTGAGATACCCCATTCATGAAAGTGTCGAAAGGGGTTCGCCTGCCATTTCAAAGCTTGGTTTGTCAGTGCCGAGCAACTGGGTAAAATGCTCAGCATCCAGGGGCGGGCTGAAGTAGTAGCCTTGCCCCTCGTTACAGCGCTCGGTCTGAAGGAATGCGAACTGCTCTCGTTTTTCTACGCCCTCTGCAACAACTCGTTTCTTCAGGATTTTACCCACGCTCATCATTGCGCTGTGGAATGCGTCGTCTGCACTGGCGCCAATCATGTGGACGAACGTTTGATCGATCTTCAGGGTGTCGATCGGGAACCTTCTCAGATAGCTTAAGTTGGAGTTCCCAGTGCCGAAGTCATCAAGCGCGAGTTGCACTCCCATGGCTTTGAGTGCGTGGAGCGCGAAGATAGTGGACTCATCATCCCGGATGAGAACCCTTTCGGTCAGTTCCAGCTCGAGATAGCGCGGTTCCAGGCGGTTCTCCTTCAGGCTGCCGCAAACGCCTTCGAGTAAGTCCTTGGCCCGGCACTCTACTGCGGAGATGTTGACCGCTACTGGGATAGGCCGCAGGCCCGCATCCATCCAGGCGCGAGCTTGTCTGCATGCTTCCTGCAGGACCCACTGGCCGATCAGCACAATAAGGCCACAGTCTTCCGCGAAGAGCACGAACTGCGCCGCAGGGATGAGCCCTCGATCCGGGTCCATCCAGCGTATGAGCGCCTCGGCGCCGGTAATTGCTCCTGTCTCGAGATCGACCTTCGGCTGGTAATGCAACAAAAACTCCTGCCGCTCTAAGGCTTTGCCCAGCCTACTGTCGAGGCATTGCCGCTCGACGCCCCGGACGTTCATGTTCTGCTTGAAGAAATGGTAGTTGTTGCTCCCCTTTCTCTTGGCCAGATACATTGCGGCGTCCGCATTCTTGATCAGGGTATCTGCATCGTGACCGTCTTGGGGGTAGATACTGATCCCAATGCTGGCGCTCAATTGGACATTACGCTCGGAGATGGCGTGCGGCATCGCAAGCGCAGCGAGTATCTTTTCCGCGCTTATGGCCGCATCTCCCGCCTCCGCGATTTCTGAAAGCAATATCACGAATTCATCCCCACCGTGGCGGCTCACGGTGTCCGAGGTACGGACACAAGCAACCAGGCGTTGTGCAACCAACTGAAGCACTTTGTCGCCAATCTCAGGTCCCAGAGAGTCGTTGATGTTCTTGAAGCCGTCCAAATCCAGGAAAAGCACTGCAAGGTGTTTGCCGTGGCGGCGGGATAACGAAATCGCCTGCGTAATCCGATCGTTCAGCAGCAATCGGTTCGGCAGATCGGTGAGAAAGTCGTATTGGGCCAAACGGGTCATTTTGACTCTCATCGCCCGCGCCTCACTCACCTCACGGAAAACTATCACGGCGCCGATGACCTGTCCCGTCCGGGAGTGGATAGGGGCGGTGGAATCTTCGATGGCAGATTCACACCCATCGCGCCGGACAAGGATGCAGTTCGAGGTCAGGCCCCCAGCTTGGTTTTGCTTAACTGCTAACTGCATGGGATTGTGAGCTGGTTCGCGGGTAACACCCTCGATGATTTGGAACACTTCGGCAAATGGCCGGCCTGATGCCTCCGCCCCAGACCAGCCCGTCATCTTTTCCGCGACTTGATTGAGATAAGTTATGTTGCCCGAGATATCGGTACTGATTACGGCGTCCCCAATGGAATTGAGAGTAACTTGGGCGCGTTCCTTTTCCAGAAACAACGCGTCTTCCACCGCCTTGCGCGCGATCACGCTATGTAGAGCCCGCGTCAATGAGTAATTGTCGAGGCGAATCTTCAGAAGATAATCCTGGGCGCCACGGTTCACGGCCTCCTTAGCGGTGTCTTCATCGCTCAAACCAACGAGGACCAAGACTGGGACGCTAGGCGCGGCCAGGGACAGGGTACCAAACGTGTTGATACCCTGGCTGTCGGGCAGGAACAAATCGAGTAGGACCGCCGCGATTCCTCCCCTGCTCACTCGTTCGAGGCCGTCGGAGAGTCGCCTGACCCATTCCACGATGAATGGGCTGTCGCTTAGGTCAGCAAGGGCCTCTTGGATCACCCCGGCAACAGCAGGATCGTCTTCAATGAGAAGTACCTTGTGGTCCATACCACTCCTTCTTATTAAAGAAGATAACAATTCGAAACTTGACGTGTCTGTTCAAGAGTGAACACTTTTGTCGCGGCCTCGTTTTGGTCGCTTCACTGGAGATTTCCATTCTGGCCTGCCGGGGGCGGGGCCTCATGCCAGCTCAGTTCACTCTCGTACCGCCGCTGGAGTCGCCTCCATACAGAGACATCAATCGGCAGACGACTACTCACGCCCGTTGAGAGGTAGTGATATATAGTTGCGTTGCTGAGGAAAAGAGAATCGTGAGCAATATGGCACAGACAAAGTGTCTACACAGTTATTAGATGGTGTCATCTGCAAGAAGTCTTGCCAGTAAGCCCAAGTACGAGGCCCCGAGTGCATCCGGGGCCTCCCTCCTCATGTCGGTCTTGCGCCAAATGAGTTGAGAGGTTAGCGCGTGAAGACGTTGGCATTTATCAACTCCTCGATCTTCTGGGCCTGAAGCACTACTCTCCTGGCAATACCCTTGTACTGGCTTGCTCCGCTTCGATTCACAGACAGACGATCCCACTCCTGCATGAGCACGCGCAGTTCTTGAATTTCGGATTGAAGGAGATTGGTAAGCGTCCGAAGCTGGCCGTATTGACAAGTGTATGCGGTAGGCGGGGTACATCTACCGTAGCCTCCCTCGGCTCGATACACTGGGGGCATGGAGATCAAAGGAATAACCCGGCAACAGCGTCAGGTGTCTGCGACTCGAGGGCTGCCGATGGTCGAGCAATTCCGGCGTAGCAGTCTCACGCGCGCCGCATTTTCCCAACAATAGGGAATCCCCTTGGCCACCTTGAACTGGTGGCTGGCAAAAGCCCAACGTGCTGCGCGTCTGCCAGCGCCCGTGGTTTTCCGGGAGGTCAAGCGGGCACCCCCGCCAGCGACACCCTTCAACCCCTGGGCTATGGAAGTCGTTGCTCCCTCAGGTCTGACAGCCCGTTGCCGCGAGCCTCTTCCCGCGAAGGTCCTGACCCGGTTGCTGCGAGGGACCCGGGGCTGAGCATTTCGCCGGCCACGCGTGTGTTCGTAGCACTCCATCCCGTGGATAGGAGGCTCGGCTTCCATGGTCGGTACGCGCGGACTCAGACCGTCCTCAACCAGGAAGTCCTCCGTGGGCATTGGTTCGTCTTCACCAACAAACGACGAAACAGGATCCGGCTTTTGTTCTGGGATGGCTCGGGCCTATGGCTTTGTGGGAAGCGTCTAGAAAGGGGCACTTTCGGGTGGCCAACGGGCGAGGACGCCAGGCTTTGCCCGACCATCTGGAAACCGCGACGGTCATCCTCGAACCCGACGCGCAAGTCTGCTCGGGTTGCGGCAAGCCGTGGCAAGGGATCGGAGAAGAGGTCAGCGAAGAGATCGACCTGATTCCTGCCCAACTCATCCGGCGGCGCACCGTTCGCCCCAAGTAGCCCGGACATGCGTTGAAAACACCGCCGTCTTCGGCGAGACTCCCCCTATGCCGAAGGAGATATTTTTCTCGTCCTACCGCTGCGACGGCGGCCCCCGGATAGACTTCTCTGAAAATACAGTCAGCGAGGTCAAGCAGAAGAGCCCAAGGAAGCGTCAATGGCTGATCGAAACCTGCGATGACCCGAGCGCGCAACACGTCGGGGTCTTCGAGGGCGGGGAAATGGTTGATCTCCTCTGCTCCGATGCCGGTCGGCGGCAGAAGAAAACCAAGTTCACCCAGAAGCAGGGCCCGTATCTGGCGTTTATCCATCAATCCACGAAGGTGCATGGCGTTCCCCCGGCGGAACACGAAAAGCAGCGGCATTTTGACGTCCGTCCCCCCTCTGTCCATCCCATGGTAATCAACCTGGAAAAAAAGGGTCTCCTTGAGCGAACTCCGGGCATGGCCCGGTCCATCCCAGTGTTGGTCCCCGCCCGGAACCGACCGCCAGAAGACTGGAGAAACTGGGGCCAACTGCGGACATGAGGCACGGCTGAACACTGTTGCCCGCGCCGACAGCTTCCCGTCGCGGGGCCAGAGATGCGCCTCGCTTACCGCATACGATCAAGCATATCCGAGCAACTCTGAGCGTCCTCATGGGAACCGGCGTTGACTGGGAATATGTGGAGCGTAACCCGGTGGCAGGAGTGAAGCTGCCGCCCGGCAAACCTGTGAAACGGGCGCCGGTTCTTCCTCTGGAGAAACTGGGAGAGCTGATTGCTCGTCTCCCCGAGCCTTACCGCACGATGGCGGTTTTGGGGACCACGGGGATGCGCGAGAGTGAGATCCTGGGACTCCGCTGGGATGACTTCGATACGGAAAAGCTGGTTATCCGGGTTCGTCTCGCTCCCAGTACCGAGGACAGATCAATCCGACGAAGAGCGAAGGAAGCGAACGCGACCTCCCCTATGGCGAAATCATCTCCGATGGTCTTACCCGGCTACGCGCCTCGGGGTTGGGTGGTAAGGAATACTTGTTTGTGACCCCAAAGGGAACCCTATTCCGCAGTTCGGATGTCGGCAAGAAGGCATTCCAAACCGCGGCAAGGGGACTAGAACTGCCGGAATTGACTTGGCGATCCTTCCGGCGCTCGGTGGAGACGCTGCTGCATACGGAAGGGGTACCGATGAAGATTCAGCAGCAGATCCTGGGGCACACCAAAGCTACCACGACGCTGCTTTATGCCGAGCCGGGGATGGATAAACGGCGGCAATCTTTGGGGAAAATTCAGAGCTTATTGTTGCCAAATGTTGCCAAGTTGCAACTGGAGTTGCAACTGGAGGCGTCTAAGTAATTGAAAACATGGGGTGGGTGACGGGATTCGAACCCGCGACGTCCAGATCCACAGTCTGGCGCTCTACCAGCTGAGCTACACCCACCGCAACTGCCGGGCATGCCGGCCAGTGGCCTTCACACCTTTGTAGCATTCAGCGGGGAATGGTGTCAATCAATCGGGTGATCCGGAGATCGGGTGATCGGTTGAGCACAAAGCCAAGTTGAATACTCACCCGATCTCCAGATCACCCGATTAGTGGTTCGCCACGAGGATTTCCTGAAGCTCCGTGGGTTGCTGGCAGCAGACGCAATTTCCGGGCTCGAGCGCTTCGATATTGCAGACTTTGCAGAAATAGCGCACTCGATAGAGCTTTCCGTCCTTGACGGTGTAGAGGCGTTCGACCTCGAATGTTCCACCGCCCTTCATCAATCCCTCGATCCGCACTTCCCGGTTGGCCAGACGCTTGTCCTGGAGAGTATGGTAGAGGGAAGTGGTGTAGGCAGAAAGGGGTTGATCCTTGCCGTGCGCGCGCAGAAACGGACAATCCGCTGAAGTGGACAGGAGTTGCCCTTCCAGGACCGCCAAGTGGGGCGGCTCGCCTTGGGCGAAGCTCCATGGGGAGACGGCCAGAACCATGAAGACGATCAGACCGGCCGCCATGCCTCGCAGTGAACCAGGCTCTGCGGTTCCGCGTGGTTTGGTTTCTGAGAGATGCATGCAGCCAGCCTCACAGCCGGAACGATTCAAGATTCCAGATTCAAGATTCCAAATAGCACTAGCAGCAACGCAATAAAGTCAGGGGTACCGGCGACCATCAGGGCCTGGCCCATGCGTCGATGCATTCAGCACCGGAACTCCAGGCCAATGACTCAATGAACCAATGGCTCAATGAATCAATGTTTCAGCCCTGCCATTTGCCGACTACTGTAAACGCGAACGGAAGCTCACCGTTGGAACCGTGGAGCTTCACTTGCACATTCCAGTGGTCTTGGTCATCTTTGGCCACGGCGGGAAAAGTGCTTCCGTTCACGGGCGCTCCCACGAGGAAAGCCGGGTGCGGCGTCCCGGCGGCTTGGCGGCTCAGCTTCACCAGGTCATCGAATTTCAGGTTGGCGCTGAGGTCCGTGTCCGCGGCGACAGGGCAGAGAACCAATACGTCACGGGTGGGATTAACCCCCATATGGTTGCCATCCTGGGGAATGAGCCCGTAGCGCAACGTATAAAAACCTGGTTTGATGGCCTGACCGCGAAAATCCGCACCGGGGCTGGGAAAGTGCAGCACGCCGACGAATTCCCCGTCCGTCAGAGCCGGATAGAGAAAATCAGAGGACGGGCTGGCGCTGGAATTCGTAGTAACGGTTTTCGCGAACCACGCTTCCAGCAACGTGCCACCCTGGTCGTTTTGCACCTTCACTCCCTGGGATTCGAGCGCATTTTGAAGAGGTTGAGGAATTTGACCAGCGGCGGGCGCTCCGGCAGTTTCGACTTTGTAGGTTTGCCCGAACGCCAGGCTCGCCAAGAGAAGTTGTGCGGCAAGTAATATCAGATGTGCGCGATGCAGTCTCATAAGTGGCCTCATCGGTTGGATGCTTTGGGAGAACGAAGGAACGCCAGGGCAGCCAACGCGTAATTTGGTTTAAGAAACGCTAGCTAATGAAAAGCTTCCCACAAATGCGCTGCGTTTGCCAATGTGATTCCACACCACATCCAGGCCCTGCCCCTGGAAGGAATCCTCGAGTGTGAATGCGGGCATGGCGTGAGCCAGGTGAATAAGCGGCGGGTAATAGACAATTTCGTTCCCGCACTTGTCGTCGCCTTGACACAGGCTGCGCGTCTTGATGCTCGCCAGGTTTCCCGCCACCAACTCGGCTGCGCCGTGATGTTCTCCCTTCGCCAGAGTCAACTGAATGGGCGCCGCTTCCACACGCACCACGTGGCTCAAAAGCTTGCCGGCCATCGAGCCCGCGAATTCCTGAAGCGCCAGACGCTGCCGGGCACTGGCCTTTTGGTCAACGATCAGCACAGATTCGGCCGGGTAAGGACTATGGTAAGGATCACCCAATGTGGCGTGGGCTTTCACCACCGCCACGATCCCCAAGCCATTCAAACTGATCCCTTTCCAGGCTCCTTGGTCGATCTTCCATGCCAGGATCGCTTCGTCGCCCACCAGCCCGACTTCGCCATTGGCGAAGCATGGCCCCGTGTAAACGTCCGCGCTACGAGCCTCGATATACTCTCCCTTAATTGCTGCCCTGCCGGGAACGGCCAGCAATGCCGCCAATCCCAACCCAGATATTGCGTAAACAAACGCTTTCCCTCTCATGTGTCCTCCTGTGAGCAGAATGCTCGCAAAGCCCCCATATCTTTTGATGTCTAAGGAAGTCGGAAGTTACCTGGCTGGCATGATGGCGAGGTGGCGCAAGCGTGCCCACCGCAGAGTCGCGGAGGCACGGAGCCAAAGCCCCTTGTTTTCAGTTCCTCGCGCCTCTGCGGCAAAAATCTCGATGACGTGATGAAGAGACGGCAAGCCGCCCGCTTAGAGAGAGCGGAAGCAGGCACGGCCCGGTTTACAGCTTTCCATATTGACGATTCCGCCATCCGGGCCCAGGCAATTCTGGGTGTGGACACACCAACAAATGCCGCTGTCGGACCGGGGAACCGTCGGGTCAGGCTCGGATTCGATGAACATCCACTTGGAGCGCAACAACCGGCAGCGCTCAGGGGAATACTCAGGCTGGGGAGTGGGTTCAGGCATGATCAGACCTCTCCTTTCACGGCGCGCAACAAGGCGCGCTTCACCGCCACTCGGGCCAGTTGGACTTTGTAGGTGTTCTTTGAGAGCGGCGTAGCTTTACTCACCGCAGCCTTTCCGGCCTCGTCGGCTAGATCCTCAACAAAAGTCTTTCCCGCCAAAACTTGTTCCGCCTCCGGAGACCGCCAAGGTACCGGAGCCACGTGACCGAGAACTACTCGCGCCTTACTGATCGTATCGCCCGGCATCTCAATGGCCACGGCGGCGGCGGCCAGGGGCCAATCCAGCGCCTCTCTCTGGCGAACTTCGTACACCGCCATCTTCATGCCTTCGGCAGGTGGCAGAACGATCTCCGTGACGATTTCGTGCGGCTTGAGCGCATGTTCGCTTTCACCCTCGCTTGCTGGGGTAACGAAGAACTTGTTCGACTTCAAGCTCCCGCGCTCCCTCGGGACCGTGCAGCCGAACTTTTGCTCCCAGGGCAAACAGCGCCGGCGCTAAGCTCGAAGGGCTCACGAAATAGGCGGGACCGGAATTGCCCAGGATGGCGTGGTAGCGATTGTCGCCCTCCGGCACCATGGCTTTTCCATTGTGAGTTGCCAAGAGGCCGTACCCCAAGCGGTAGTACCAGCAGCGCGGACGTTGGCAAAGGTCGCCGCCGACAGTTCCCATGCTGCGAACCTGGGGGCTGGTGACGCCTCGTGCAGCCTGAACCAGGGCGGGGTAGTGCTTCTGCACATCGGCGTTCTCGATCAACTCGTCGAATGTCACCAAGGCGCCCAGGCGCAGGCCGGTTCCGGATCTCGACTCAATGTGTTTCAGTTCCTTTACTTTCTGCAGATCGACAACCCGCACCGGTTTGGCAACGCCTTCCTTCATCAAGCTGAGCAGATCGGTTCCCCCCGCCAGGACGGCTGAATCACCCTTGGCTTCGGCCAACAAGTGGATCGCTGCTTGCAAAGTCGTAGGACTTGCGTATTCGAAGTTTTGCATCAGGATATCTCTCCTTTCTCCAGTGCAGCGAGTACCTTCTCCGGAGTGATGGGTATTGTGGACACTCGCACGCCGATGGCGTTGGCGACGGCGTTGGAGATGGCGGCGCCCGGCGAAATCACCGGCGGCTCACCCAGGCCGATGGTGCCGCGTTCGTCGTAGCCCGGCCCGGTCATCATGTGTACGACCAGTTCGCCAATGTCGCCGATGCCCGCCAGTTTGTAAAACTCCATGTCGGGGTTCAGCATCCGGCCCGTGACGTTGTCCATAATCTTCTGTTCGAAGAGCGCGTAAGTGATGCCCATGATCAGCGCGCCGTAGCACTGGCTTTCCGCCGTCTTCAGATCGATGATGAGCCCGCAGTCCTGCGCGCACACCATCTTGTTGATCTTCACGATTCCCGTCTCGGTATCGACGTTAACATCCGCCATTTCCACGCCGCCCACGCCGCTCGAGCCGAGCGAGCAGGGGCCGGGGTTCTTTCCCATCACGTGAATCGTCTTTACGCCCAGCTTGGAGCAGGCCTGTTTCCAGGTGAGGCTCTTGGAAGAATCGCCCTTCGCCTGGATCCTACCGTTGACGGCTTCAAGTTGGTCGGCGGGAACGCCCAGGCTGGGGGCTACGACCGCGAAAAGTTGATCGCGGGCATCCACGCATCCTCGGCGGCTAGAAGCGCTCACCCCCCCGACGGTGGTGCTGCCGCCGGAAGCCCCGCTGGCCGGATACTTGGTGTCTCCGATGTTCAGTTCGATCGCCTCGAGGGGAAGACCCAGAGTTTCCCCTGCCACGATCTTGATCACCGTGCGCGTCCCGGTGCCCAGATCCTGGCTTGCCAGGTCGATCTCGACGGAACCGTCGGGATGGATGTTCACATTGCAATTACTGTTGTGCCCTCGGCCGCCCCAGGTGTGCATGCTGATTCCCAGGCCGCGCTTAATCGGGCCGGGAGTCGGGTGGCGGCGCGGGTGCCAGTTCTTTTGCCAATCAATCAATTCCGCCGCCTTCTGAAGCTCTTCCCGATACACTTTTCCGCGGTCGCCCGCCAGGTCGGCGTTCTTCATGAAGAATTCCAGCGGATCCATGTTCAGCTTGGCCGCAAGGTCCTCGAGAGCGCACATGGTGAGCACTGCCGCCTGGGGATGATTGGGAGCGCGCCAGGCTCGCGCGGGGCCCGTATTCGTGCCCACCGAGGTGTGGCGAGTAACCTTGTTCGGAATACCGGTGAGGACGTAAGGAAGGGGAGGCATGGTGGTGCCCGCCGGTCCCCCGGTTCCCCAGGACTCCGATTGCCACGCCACGATACTGCCGTCTTTCTTCGCCGCCACCTTGACCTTGGCGTAGCTGGAAGGCCGCGCCCCCGCCACAATTAAATCAATGTCGCGCTCGAGCAGGAACTTGACGGGTTTGTTGGCCAATTTCGCCAGGCGGGCGTTCTCAACTCCCCATCGGTCGGCGCCGAACTTGCTGCCAAACCCTCCGCCAATGTATTGGCAGATGGTTTCAATATTGTTGTTCTTGACGTCGATGCCCGCCTGCCTTAGCGCTTCACCGACTTCACCGGGTATTCCTGACACGTTCTGAGTGGAGAAATAGGTCTTCAGAGTGTCCGGAGCGGTCCACTCCGCCACGCTCCCATGCGCTTCCAGGCAGCAGTGCGTGATGGTTTGAATGCCGTAGTAACCCTCGGAAATGACCACGTCGGAGTCGCTGAAGGCTTTGTCAGGGTCGCCGCTCTTCTCGGTTCCAGCCGCCTTGGCGTGGTCGCCGGCCCGGCTCAAATCCTCTTCGTTAACCAGGAAGGGGAGCTGTTCGAATTCTATCTTGATCTTGTCCAGGGCGTCGCGAGCAATGTCCTCGCTTTCCGCCGCCACTGCCACGATCTCATCGCCGGCCCATTGAATCTCCGCGCCCACATCCTGAATCTTGCGGATCGCCTTCACGCCCGGCATGCTTTCGGCGGCGGAGGTGTCCAAGGCAGTGATCTTGGCATGAGCGTAAGGCGAGCCCAAAACCTTGGCGTAGAGCATGCCCGGAAGTTTGACGTCGTAGGTGTACTTTGCCTTGCCGCTGGTTTTGACAGGGCCGTCCACACGGCTGATCCGTTGGCCGATCAGTTTTCTATCCCCAGCCTCCGGCCAATCGTATTTGCACTTAGGCATTGGCTTTCCCTCCCTTCATCGCTTTGGCGGCCGCCAGCACTGCCGGCCGGATTCCCGCATAGGTTCCACAACGGCAGAGGTTGCCGCCCAGTCCCTCCTCGATCTCGTCCAGGGTGGGGTTCGGATGTTTGTCCAGGAAGGCCTTGCACGCCACCACGAAGCCGGGTGTGCAAAAGCCGCACTGCTGGCCGTCGTGCTCGATAAAGGCCGTCATCACGGGATGCAGTTGGTCACCGTGCGAGAGGCCCTCGACGGTCACGATATCGTGTCCCTCCGCCTGTATGGCAAGCAGGTTACAGGCGTAGACCAGTTTGCCATCCATGATAACCGTGCAAGCGCCGCAGACACCGCGATCGCACACCTTCTTGGCTCCGGTGATGTCCAAGTAATCCCGCAGGGCGTCGAGTAGCGTGACACGCGGTTCGACATTAACCTTCTGCGGCTCGCCGTTGATCTTCAGGGTAATGGCCACGCGCCCCGGCCCCGCGACAGCTTCCGCCCCTGGTGCCTTCGGCGCCGCCTGTGCTTCCGTAATCAGCAACCCGCCCGATACGGCAACGCTGGCCCCTTTCAGAAAATCGCGCCGGCTGAAGTTGTCTTTCCGCGCCGCGACCTCTTCCGGCTTCTGCTTTTTCCGTCTCATGGTTTGCTCCTTCGAATCCTCGGTTCAACAAGAATAGGTAGGAATGAGTCGTCCCGCTTGCAAGATAGAGTTTTGATGAAGCCCGACCGTCTCAACTAATAAGCAAATTACAATTATAGCACTTTTTCGTAGGCGTGAATTGTCACTTTCTTGCCAGTGCCGAAGGCACCTTGGAGTGCGGTAACGCCAGCTACCGCCGTTCGCTCGAATTCCAGGGCGGCAGCTTTGCTGCCGCACTCCATGACCTCCGAAATGCCCGCAAGAATCGTCCCGTAACCTGTTATGATGTTTCCGCTTCTGCCGAAGGGAGATCGAGTGACTGGCCCGGCAAAATCGGCTCCAGGCCGAAAGGAACTGTGGAAGGAAATCGGCAAGCGGCTGCTCCCGAGTTTGCGCTATATCTCATCGACCGAGGTGCACGCTTACGCCTTCTCGATCGCCGCCAATGCGTACCTTTGCTTCTTTCCCTTCACACTCCTTCTGCTTACCGTTTGCCGCCGCTGGCTGGGTTGGGAGAGCGCTTCCCGCGTGATCCTGGAGCTTTTGCAGATTCACTTGCCGAAGGGAGCGGATTCCATCATTCGGAATCTTTCCCAGCTCGCAGCGGGGCGTCCCAGGCTGCAACTCATTTCGGTGGTCGTGCTCTTCTTCACCAGTTCAGGCGTTTTTTTGCCGTTGGAAGTAGCATTGAATAAAGTCTGGAGCGTGCCGCAGAACCGCAGTTTCCTGAAGAACCAGGTAATATCCTTCTTTCTGGCGGTTACGGCCGGTTTGATGGCATTGCTTTCGATTCTTCTCGCCACGGCTGCGCAATGGGTGCTCACCCACGCTCTTGGATGGGTTCTGGCCCCAGGGTTGGTGGGGGCGATCTCGCGGATCCTCATGGAGACGCTTTCGGTCCCGCTGGCCGTCGCCACCTGTTTCGTAATTTACTTTTTCTTGCCTAACACCCAGGTTCCGGTAATCCAGGTTCTTCCCGCCGCCATGATCGGTGGCGCGTTGACAGAAGTGGGAAAACTCATTTACACGCTGACGTTGCCGCTCTTTCGCTTCCGGGAGGTCTACGGGCCGTACGAGACATCCGCCACTCTGTTGTTCTGGGCTTATGGGGCGGCAATGATGCTTCTCTTCGGCGCCCACCTTTCCGCACATGGCTTTGTCGTTCCCTACAGGGGTGCGCTTACGTCGGCATCCGCAACTGAAATGATCGAGGACCTGGAGACTTAAAATCGCCCGGATGTGGTAGGGACGGCCCTTGTGGCTGCCCCGGGCAACCACAAGGGTTGCCCCTACAACGGCAGGCTACTGAGGCGGCCGAACATGGAAACTCGAGCCAAAATCTTGGAAATCCCCCGGCTGCTCCGGGACACCTTGGAAAAAGGCGTTCACGAATATGAAACGCTCATCCGCGGCGTGCGATGGGGAGAATCTCCTATCTACATTTGCGGTTGCGGCGCGTCGTTGCCGCTGAGTCCAGCGGGGGCTTACTTGTTCGAATGGTTGGCGGGCTGGCCGGCGCTGGCCCGCTCGGCAAGCGTCTTTGAAGCTTATTCGGCTTTGGCGGTGCGTGCCCGCTCGGTGGTGCTGGTAATTTCAGCATCGGGCGAAGACGCCGAGTCACTCGAAACCGTCCGCATGGCCCGCTCGCGTGGTGCTGTGCCGCTGGCGTTGACACGCAGTGCAAACAGCCCCCTGGCCAAAGCTTGTGAGGGCGTTTTCCTGACGCGTGACGAAGGCGCGGAGGATTCTGCGGCGGCGGCGGTTTGCCAACTCGCCGCGCTTTCCAGCATCGTCCTGACCGCGGCGCGCCTGCTCAAACGCTCCAACCCGAGCCTCGACTTATTGGAAGCGGAGTTGAGGCGATTGCCGGAACAGATGGAGTGGTCTTTCACTCAGCTACGGGATGCGCTTCGTTCGTTGGCGGGCGAACTCCGCGCGCTGGAACGATTCTGGCTGGTGGGTGGTGGCCTCTATCATCCCGTGGTGGCGCGGATGGCTTGGCGCTTTAGCACCTCGGGGGAGGTTCAAGGAATTGAGGCCTCCGACTTCCTGGCGGGTCACAGCTCGCATCTCCGGAGCGGTGAAGCCGCCTTGTTTGTTTCAGGGTCGCGCCTGAGGGCCAAGCGGCCGCTGCAAGAGGCTGCTGCTCAAGTCAAAGTCAAGGGCGGCAGGCTGTTTTCGATGACTGACTCGAACGATCGCGAACTGGTGAATCGTTGCGAAATGGCAGTCTTACTCCCCGCTCTTAGCGAGGTAGGAGGCTCGGTGCTTGCGTTGGCGCTTCTGGAATTCATGGCGGTCTCCGGCACAAAACATGCTGGGACGGAGGCTTGACACCTCCGGCGACAGTTCCGAACTTATATTAACTGAATGTGATTGACTCTTGTGCTCATTTCTGATTTAATCACCGTATGGAACTTGGAAAAAGACTAAGAGCGTTGCGCGAGGCAAAGGGCTTATCGCAAGGTGACATAGAACGACGGTCCGGTCTCTTGCGTTCCTACATTTCACGTGTAGAAGGCGGCTATACTGCGCCTTCCCTTTCAACTTTGGAGAAGTTTGCGAAGGCACTGGAGATCGAGCCGTATCAGCTCTTGTTTCACGATGAGGGCAAACCCAGTGCACCCAAGGTTCCTGAGCAGGTGGGCTCGGGGAAACCCGTCAAGCGGCTGGTGAAGATGTTCGATAGCATGTCCAGCGCCAATCGCAAGCTACTCCTGAGTATGGCTGCTAAGCTCAGCAAGCATTAGTTCAGGGCGAGTTCGGACACAGTATCCAATTTACCTCTCTTGGCAGGCAAAGGGGGTTGTGTGCCTCCTCGCGCATACCAATCCAGTTCTGCTTTTCACTCATCACTCGTCACTTCTTTCAGTGAATGTGCTTGACCTTTTTTTGCAGGTAATCCATTAAAAGGTATTGGCCGAGGGTATAAGGGGTGGTGAAGTAGGCTTTGCCGCGGCAGATTTCCGTGACTTTCTGGACGAAGTTGATGAGGCTATAGTCTGACGCCAGCATGAAAGTGTTGATCAGGATCCCGTTGCGGCGGCAGCGGGCGACCTCGAGCAGAGTCTCCGACACCACCAGCGGATCCAGGCCCATGGAATTCTTGTAAATCCGCCCGTCCTCCAGGGTCAGCGCTGACGGCTTGCCGTCGGTGATCATGACGATCTGGCGCATGTCTTTCCTCTGGCGAGAGAGAATCTTCTGTGCCATCCGCAAACCTTCGCGGGTATTGGTGTAGTAGGGGCCCACGCGGATGCGGGCCAGGTCGTTGAGCGGTACCTCTTCTGCCGAGTCGTGAAACAACACCAGGTGCAACGTGTCGCCCGGATACTGGGTTCGAATCAGGTGAGTGAGCGCCAGGGCGACCTTCTTCGCGGGTGTAAAGCGGTCCTCGCCGTAGAGGATCATGCTGTGGCTGCAATCCAGCATCAGGACGGTGGCGCAGGAACTCTGGTACTCGCATTGCCTGACCTGAAGATCCTGATAGCCGAGGTCGAGGGGAATTTTCAGGCCGTTGCGCCGAATCGCCGAAAGAAGCGTGGCATTGACATCCAGATTTAACGTGTCTCCGAATTCGTAGCGTCGGCTGGACCCGTCTGCTTCGACCCCGGTGGCGAGTTCGCGGGTGTCGTGCCGTCCAAAGCTCGATTTGCCCAGAGAGCCCAGCAGGTCTTTCAAAGTTTTGAAGCCGAGAAAATCCAGGGCCTTGTCCGTGACTTCAAACTTGGCTTTCCCCTCGCCATCCATGAGCTGGCCCTGCCCAGGTTCCTTTGATTCGCTTTGTGCGGCATTGGGCTGCTCGATTCGGATATAGCCTTCATCCGCGAGTTGTTGCAGCATCTGGTCGATGCGTTCAGCCAGCTCGGATTTTTGATAATCTTCCCAATTCTCAAACATTTGCTTCAGCAACTCGTCAGAGATCTTTCCCTGCTGCTGAAGAGCTTCGAGCAGCGCCTGGTGCAATTGCTCCATGGTGCGTTCGGGATCCATCTCATAGAAGTTGGAATATTGGCTGTAGAAGCCACTGTCGAGGAGGAAGTCCTGAAGGAGTTGCAGCAGGTCTTCCGCGCTCAGATCGTCGAAGGGATTGGGAACGTATTTGCCGTACTTGACGAATTTCATAACAGCCCCAAAGTTATCAGTCGTCAGTTATTAGTCATCAGTCTAAGACAGAGACCACCACCCGAACTCGACTGAGAACTGATGACTGATGACTGCCTTAATTCAGCGACCTCCGCCGATGCCCGGCGGGCGCCGGTTCCTCGGGAGGGCTCTCGGCATGCTGCTTTTCTGCGAAGAAACCCAGTTCTTCGTTTCGGCTGATTCGTTTGAGCGCCGCAAGCCCCTCGAGGATGAATTCCGCACCCGAGGCCAGGAGGGCAGGATCGTCCTTGGCCTTGATCCCCAGGCGCTGGGTCTGTTCGAGCAGACCCTGGATCTTCTTGAAATGGCTGTGGAGTTCTTCGGCGGAATCGTTCGGGGAATACTTCAGTGTTCCGCCCAACTCGAACCACTGAACAATGGAATGGAGAGGAACTCCATCGTAATACTTCTTGAAGACGCGAGCCGTAGCCTGCCGGATGATGTCACGCACCACGCTGTCGGCCCCGCGCATTTCGCCCTCATATTCCAATTCCACTTTGCCGGTCAGCGAGGGCATGGCCGTGTAAACATCCGAGGGGCGGGGAACAGTCTTGTCTTCGTGGTTCTTCACGGCGCGATACTCGGCGCTGCTGATTACGTTTTCCAGGCAGGTGATGGGAACGCGCTGGCTCACGCCGCTCCGTTTGTCCACTCGCTTCTCCTGCCTCGCCACGAAGGCGACGCTTTCCACAATCTCCCTTAAGAACTCGGGGATCACCAGCTTGGTGCGCCCGTCGCGATCCGTCCAGGCCTCCTGGGCGGTGATGGCCATGGCATGCTCGAGAGAAGCGGGATAATGGGTGCGGATTTCGGAACCGATGCGGTCCTTCAAGGGAGTAATGATCTTGCCCCGCGCGGTGTAATCTTCCGGGTTGGCGGTGAAGACCATCGCCACGTCCAGTGGAAGACGCACTGGGTAGCCCTTAATCTGCACATCGCCCTCTTGCATAATGTTGAACAGCCCTACCTGAATCTTGCCGGCCAGGTCCGGGAGTTCGTTGATGGCGAAAATGCCGCGGTTAGCGCGCGGCAGCAGGCCGTAATGGATGGTCAACTCGCTGGACAAGGCGTGCCCGCCCCGGGCGGCCTTGATGGGATCAAGATCACCGATAATGTCGGCCATCGTCACATCCGGCGTGGCCAACTTCTCAACAAATCGATCTTCAGCGCCCAGATAATCGATCGGCGTGTCGTCGCCCATTTCCGCCAGGCGCTCGTGGCAGGCCCGGCAGAGGGGGTTCAGCGGGTCGTCGTTGATTTCACAGCCGGCGATATAAGGGATGGAGTCATCGAGAAGCGTGACGAGGGAGCGCAGGATGCGGCTTTTGGCCTGGCCTCGCAGTCCCAGCAGAATGAAATTGTGCCGGGAAAGAATAGCATTGGCGATCTGGGGGATCACCGAATCGTCGAAGCCGATGATGCCCGGGAAGAGCGGTTGGCCTGCCGAGAGCTTGCACAGCAGGTTAGCCCGCATCTCGTCCCGGACGCTGACACTCTTATAGAGAGAATTCTTCAGCTCGCCTAGCGTTTTTGCTGTTTGCATTTTTCCCTTAGCCCCAAAACCATTATATGCCTATGCCGATGCCAACTCAACGGAGAAGCTGGGACTGTTATATAATCGGTTGCCCAGTCATTTCACCTTGAAACACGGAAAGGAGCCCTGACGTGTACTCTTGGAATTCCTCCAGCCACAAATTGAGTTTTCCGGCGCTTTTTCTCATCCTTTTGACAGGATCCCTGGCGTATGGCCAGAGCGACCCGGAGGAGTTGAGCCCGATTCTGAAGGATGAAATTCTTTCCCAGGCCGTGGCCGAATTTCAGGTTCGACAGTATATCGTCGAGCGAATCGCGCCGCCCCCGCGCCTGCCCTCCCGCCCCCAGGAGTGGACTTCAGAAGCCGCTCGGCTCCGGCATCATTTGCTCTACGACGTGGCCTTTCACGGCTGGCCGAAAGAATGGGTCGAGGCAGGGCCGAGGTTCGACGAGGTCGGCGTTATTGAAACCGGCGCAGGCTACCGCATTCGAAAACTGCGCTACGAGATTGTCCCGGGTTTTGAATCCGTGGCACTTCTTTACGAGCCTGCGCACCTCACCGGCAAGGTTCCGGCGATTTTGAACGTGAACGGACACGTCGGCCCGCCGGGAAAGGCGGTTGAATACAAGCAAAAGCGCTGCATCAACTATGCCCGGCACGGCATCCTGGCTTTGAACCTGGAGTGGTTCTTCTTTGGAGAACTGGAAAAGAAGGGCAACGAACATTGGTTCGGCGCGCACCTGGACATGGTGGGCGCGAATGAACTGGGACTCTTCATACTCGAAATGCGCAAAGGGCTCGATTACCTTTACAACCACCCCCATGTCAACCGTGAGCGCATTGGTATGACCGGCCTGTCCGGAGGCGGGTGGCAGACCATAACCTTGAGCTCGCTGGATGAACGGGTGAAGGCGACCAACCCGGTGGCAGGCTTCTCCTCACTTCGGGCTCGCGTCGAGGCCAAGCGCTACGGAGATTTGGGTGATATCGAGCAGGCGCCGACTGATTTTCTGATGGGTTCCGACTTCCCGCATTTGGTGGCCCTGATGGCTCCGCGTCCAACCCTTCTTACCTACAACGCCGAGGACGACTGCTGCTTCCGGGCCGGCCTTGTGAAACCGCTGGTCTACGATGCGATGCAGCCTTTCTTCAAACTCTATGGAAAAGAGGGAACGCTCGATTGGCACGAGAACCGCGACCCCGCCACCCACAACTATCAACTCGACAATCGCCTTGCGGACTACCGCTTTTTCAGCCGGCAATTCGGTCTCCCCGCAATGGACAACGAGGAGCATGTTGCCCCGGAAGTCAGGACTTACGGCGAATTGAAGGTCGGTTTGCCGGAAAACAATCTAACCATATTAGGGCTCGCTCAAAAGCTCGGCCAACAGATTGCCAGGGCGCCGATCCCTTCTGAACCTTCCGCCAAGGCAACGTGGATCGGTTCGGAGCGGGCAACCTTGAAGGATGTGGTTCGCTTCAAGCCGGTCCACATCGCACACCTATGGTCAGTGGCGACCACCAAGAGCAAAGACCTGCAAACCACCTCCTACGTGTTCCAGATGACCAACGGCCTGAGCGCCAACGGCTTGTGGTTAAGATCGATTCTCCAGAGTTCCGATTCGGCGCCAGTCACCCTAGTGCTCGACGACCGGGGCAAGGAAGCCGCGGCGGTGGCGGTTTCCGACGCTGTGAATCGCGGTGAACAAGCGCTTGCCTTGGACCTGATATTTACTGGCAGTTCCTGGAAGGAGACCGAGCCTTTCGAATTTGCGCAACTTCTTGATGGCCTCGGCGACCGCCCGCTGGGCATGGAGGCGTCGCAACTCATCACGGTGGCCCGCTGGGCGAAGGAGCGTGCCGGGGTGTCCAGCGTGCGACTCGAGGCGGGTGGCATTCGGACCCAAGTCATAAGTCTGGTAGCAGCCGCGCTCGAGCCGGCGCTCTTTTCGTCCCTGAAGGTCCGAAACGGAATGCGCAGCTTGAGTTACGTGCTCGACCTGCCCGTGCGTTTCGAGCAGGCCCCGGAGCTCTTCTGCCTCGACCTTTACAAGGACTTTGATATCGACCGCCTGGAAGCGCTCGCCGCGCCGGCAAAGGTGACCGTCGCCAAGTACCTGCCCTGAGCGGGCCGTGAAGCTCCGGAAAAATCAACACAAGTCACGCGAAGACGCAAAGAAGCGCAGAGTGGTGCTCTAGCGTCCTGAGTCAGAAGTCCGTTGAATAATTTAGCCCGCGGCGCAAGCCGTGGGTCGCGGAAGCTCTATGCCGCCCCTGACGGGGCGCTAAAGAACGGCCGAGCCCGGGAAAGACTTTGTTAACGAACTTCTGAACCAGGACACTAGCTTTTCTTTGCGGCCTTTGCGTACTTTGCGTCTTTGCGTGAAACTGCTCTGTTCGTTCTTTAATTGGGACCACTATTGGATCGGCTCGAACTTGGAGCCATTCCAGCCGCAGGCCTTGCTGACTGTTACGGAATCCCTGGGTTTGTCTTGTCCCACCGTGAAGAAGTCTATCGTCGCTTTCCAAACAGGAATGTAAGTCTTTCCGCTCGCCTGGAACTCCACCTCGGCATGGGTTACCGTGCCCGGTGCGCCGGCATTCTTCTCCGGCGGCTGGAGCTTTTGAATCTCTCGGGGGAAGGAGCCGAGGTTGCGCGACTTGAGCGGGGCCGTCCAGAGCGTCGAGAACTCTCCGTGCTCGAGGCGGCGGATCACCATATTTACTCCCAGAATCTCGGGTCCCGTGCGGAACGGCTCGCGAGTGATCAGGCACTCGGCTCCGTCGCCGAGCAGATCGCGCACCTCTCCGGCGACGATGCCCGGATTCATGTCGGAAAAGGAGAATTCAAGCTCCGGCCCACGCACGTACTTCCCACCCGCGGGCAGGAAGGCTGCGAGCCGTGATTCCGGCAGGCCGGCAGACGCCACGAAGCACACCAGCGCCGCCCCCGAGTCCCCTTGCTTCACCAGCCAGCGCACCACCGCAGCCCCCGGGGCTGCCAAACCGCTCGGAGGTTCGAGGCTAAGCTGTCGTAGGATCTCTTCGTCACTGGGGAACCGGTCGATGGGAAGGAGTTCCGCCTGGCTCGAATCCGCCCATGCGTCTACCGAAGCCAGCGTCGCAAGCTCGGTGATATGAAGCAGGACCCGCGTTCTGCCATTCTTCGACTCGGTCCTCATCACCGGCGCCAGCGCTCCCGCGCCTAAACTCATCGACATCGTTTTTCGGCCTGCCAGTCTTCGCACCGCCTCGAGCGGCCCTTTTTGGACGTAGCACCACGCAACAGGCCCGCGAGGGCCGCTCTCCCTGGCGGGCAATGTCCGGAGCGCGCCGGTGACGATGACGAGGAGGCCAAGAGAAGCAGCCAGAAAACGCATGTTGTCTCTTATTGTTCACCTCGGGCGGGCGTTTGACAAACAAAATCGCGCCGTTCGAGCGTCTCCCGGCGCGCTTCAAATAAAAGAGCTTGACAAACTACGCTTAATGCGATAGCCTAGAGTGGGAGTGCTGGGTGCTTCCGCTATGACTGACCACACCTCGCCAACGGCTCTTTTGACTGGTTCACAAAATCGACCACCCCTGGCCCCTCCTTATCCAAGGAGGGGAATTACTGGACTCCCCTCCTCAGATGAGGAGGGGTTGGGGGTGGTGAGACTTTGCGGTCTTGGCGGGCTTCGCGGCTTGGCGTGAAACCGGTTTGTGTTAACGAAAGGGGGGGAACAAAGCGAGAATGTCTATGAAAACAAACAGTCGAGGAGTTGAGGAGTCGAGGAGTTGTGCCACCACCCCTGGACCGCCTCTTATCCAAGGTGGTGGAATTTGTCGCGCTTGACTAGCTGAACTCTGACTGCTGAAAGCTGATTCTGAACGACCGATCCGGGAATGCCTATGAAAACAAAGGACCGCTTCAGAAAACTCGCATACAGGTACGGGTTGCAGGCCTGCATCCTGGCCGCCACTCTTTTGGTCCTGCTGCCTGTTGCCGGTTTCGCGCGCACGGTCAAAGACCAAACGGGCCGCATGGTCAACGTTCCCGAGAATCCTCACCGGCTGGTTTCCCTTGCTCCCAACATTACGGAAATCGTTTATGCTCTGGGTCTTGGCGCTGAACTGGTGGGAGACACGGATAACTGCGACTTTCCGCCTCAAGCCACGAGCAAGCCTCATGTTGGTACAATGATGAATCCCAGCTTCGAACGAATTGTGGCGCTGAAGCCCGACTTGGCACTGGGCACTCCGGAGGCTAACCGGCGTGAGACTGCGGACCAGCTTGAACGGTTGGGTGTACCCGTTTACGGCGTGACGGCGAATACTCTTGCAGGGACTCTGGCCTCCATCGAAGATTTAGGGAAAGTGCTCGGACACGCGGCGGAGGCCAGCCAGCTCGTGGCGCAGATGCAAGCCCGAATTGACCGTGTCGAGAATCGGATCAAGGGCCAGCCCGAGCCCAGAGTTCTTTTCGTGGTTTGGTATCGACCGCTGATTACAATCGGACCTGGCACTTTCATTGCCGACGTCATCCGCGCCGCGGGCGGAAACCCGATCGGGGAGAACCTGAAGGGTGAATGGCCACGCTTGACCTTGGAGGAACTTCTGCCCCTGAATCCCGACGTGATTCTTTTTCCCAAGACCGAGTCCTTTTCTCCCGGCCTGGAGGAATTTCGCGCCCTGCCCGGTTGGAAGGACCTCCGGGCTGTCAAAGACGGCCGCATGTACTTCGTTTCCGAGACCATCGAGCGGTCCGGCCCGCGCTTGGTGGATGCACTGGAAGAGTTGGCGAATCTACTGCACCCGAGGCAGCCGTGATGAATCTTGGCGCATGCGCTGCAAGAACTGAATCGCGAGCCTCGAATCTGATCTAAGATGACTGTTCGCTGCGGTTTGATCTTGAATCCGGATTTTTCGATGAATTTTCAGCGCCGCCTGATTTTGAATCTCGAGCCGGCGATTCTTAAGGATGTTTCGCTGCTGTTCGATCTTGAATCTTGAATCTGAAATCTGAAATCCTGAGATGACCGTTTCCGCCACACCCCGCAATGTGATCATGGTTTCCGCGGCAATGTTTTTGCTTCTCGCCTTGGTGGTGTTGGTATCGCTGACGATGGGGGCGGTGCACTTACCTTTGCGGGTAGTCTGGGGAGCCCTGGCCGCGCGGGGGGGACATTCCGAAGCGGCGGTCATCGTGCTTCAGATTCGCCTCCCACGGATTCTTCTGGCCATTCTTGTGGGTGCGGCGCTTTCGGTCGCAGGCACAGGACTTCAGGCACTGCTTCGCAATCCGCTGGCCGATCCCTACGTGCTGGGAATCTCCAGCGGCGCTGCGGTGGGCGCCATTTTCGCGCTCTGGATCGGCGGGCGCCTGGCCGCAGCCTCACCCCTGGCTGCCTTCGCCGGCGCCATGGTTACCATGGTTTGGGTTTACTTGCTGGGAAGGAGCGGCGGGCGTCTGGCGAGCTACACGCTGATCCTGGCCGGAGTGATTACGGCCTCGTTCTTGTCCGCCGTCATCCTGTTCATGCTTACCCTGCTTTCCACGCGCGACGTGCGCGGCATCGCGTTCTGGCTGATGGGTGACCTTAGTGTGACGCCTGTGGCGGAGTTACGCATCCTCGCTCCGGCCATCCTGCTGGCCATTGCGGGTGTGTATGTGCTTGCCAAGGATTTGAATGTTCTGCTCCTGGGCGCGGAGGAGGCGGCGCACCTGGGAGTCAACGTGGTGCGCGTCGAGTTGGGAGTCTATATCCTCGCGTCGTTCCTGACCGGAATCGCGGTCGCCACCAGCGGCGCCATCGGCTACTTGGGCCTGCTGGTGCCGCACCTGGGCAGAATGCTGGTGGGAAACGACCACCGCACCCTGCTCCCCACCGCCGCCCTGGGAGGCGCCGTTCTTCTGGTGCTGTCCGATACACTGGCGCGCACGGTGCTGGCCCCGTCGGAACTGCCGGTCGGCGCCGTCACCGCCGTGGCCGGCGCGCCTGTGTTCATTTACCTGCTGCGCAAGACGGCGGGATAGAGTGATGAATTGTAAATTATAAATTGCATGTTACTGTAGTGAGCAATATACACTTACTAACTATTGGCTCAGAGTGGCAACATATTGGTGAGCATGGCGTTAGGCGTTTTGAATCTGAAATCTGGAATTTCAAATCTCCCTTCGACTGACCACTGAGAACTGAAGACTGACAACTGAGAACTGACGACTGATTACTGCAATGCCCGAACCCCACCACCATCTGCGCGTTGACGGAGTTTCGTTCCGCTACCCGCATTTCGAGCTCGCTTCCACAAGCTTCGAGGCGCGTTCGGGAGAAGTCATCGCCATTATTGGGCCGAACGGTTCGGGCAAGTCAACGCTCCTCGAAATTGTCAGTGGTCACCTTGCGCCGCAACAGGGAACCGTGACACTGGACGACGCGGACCTTCACCGGCTTCCGCCCCGGCCGTTGGCCCGCCTTGTGGGCTTGGCCCGGCAGGAGACCATCCTCTTGTTCTCCTTCGAGGTGCGTGAATTCGTTCGCCAGGGACGTCACCCTCACTTGGGCCGCAGTCTTTTCGAGTCTGCTGAAGATGAACGCTGGGTGGACTGGGCCATTGAAAAGACCCATCTGGAGGAGTTTGTCGGGCGGCGTGTGCTGGAGATGAGCAGCGGGGAATTCCAGCGGGCAGTGCTGGCCCGAACACTGGCCCAGAGACCGCAACTTGTGCTCCTGGACGAGCCCACCGCCAATCTGGACATCGGCTACCAGATTGAGATGTTCCGTCTGCTGCGGCATCTCGCGATCTCGGAACGTTTCATCGCCGTTGTGGTCACCCACGAATTGAATCTCGCCTCGCAGTTGGCGGATGAGTTGATCTTGATGGAGCGCGGACGATGCCTGGCGAAAGGCGCGGCGGAGGAGGTTCTCCAACCGGAATTGCTAAGCCGAGTGTTTCGCACTCCTATCCTCGTCGACCGCAACCCGTCGAGCGGCCGTCCGCGCGTCACCTGGGTGGCGGCGCCAAGCTGACGCCGCTATGTCATTCCTCGCTCCGCTCTCTCGAGGGTCTGTCATTCTGAGCGAAGCGAAGAATCTCGCCCTGGCTCTCCTGCTGTAATGCAGGGCAGAGCGAGATTCTTCGCTTCGCTCAGAATGACAAGCTGCGAGATTATCGCGCCATCCAACCGCCATCGACCGTCATGATCGCTCCGTGTACATAATCCGAAGCAGCCGACGCAAGGAACACCACGGCGCCCGTGAGGTCCTCGGGTTCGCCCCAGCGCCCGGCAGGAATTCGAGCCAGGATGGCCGCGGCGCGCCTCTCGTCGTTGCGCAGCGCCTGGGTGTTGTCCGTGTTGATATAACCAGGTGCGATGGCGTTGACGTTGACGCCTCGCCCCGCCCACTCGTTCGCCAGAGCCTTGGTGAGTTGAGCTACTCCACCCTTGCTGGCCGCATAGCCGGGAACCAGAATTCCACCCTGAAACGCCAGCAGGGAAGCGACGAAGATGATTTTGCCGCGGCCTCGTTCCACCATCCGCTTCCCGATCTCGCGGCTCAGAACAAACTGCGCGTTGAGGTTGACTTCGATCACCTTATCCCAATACTCATCCGGGTGCTCGACCGCAGGCTTGCGCAGGATGATCCCGGCGTTGTTCACCAGAATATCAATCGTCGGACAATCGGCGGCCAGGCTCTCGAGAAATCGGTAAAGTGCCTTGCGATCGCTGAAGTCGCAGCTATAGCCCCGGAAATGGCGGCCCCGCGCCCGGACCTCTCTCTCCACTTGGCTGCCGGCTTTCTCCAGTGAGGCGCTGACCCCAATAATATCCGCTCCGGCCTCCGCCAGCGCCAGAGCGATAGCCTTTCCGATTCCGCGCCTGCAGCCCGTCACCAGAGCAGTATTCCCTTCAAGTTTGAACCGCTCGAGAATTTGCATATCGGATTGCCCCCGAATTCACCGCATATGACACAGCGCGGCATAGCCCGAACCCAAAGCAGATTCTTCGCTACGCTTCGCTCCGCTCAGAATGACATGTCATCACGCTCCGCTCACAATGACATGTCATCACGCTCCGCTCACAATGACATGTCATCACGCTTCGCTCCGCTCAGAATGACATGTCATCCTGAGCGAAGCGCACGATTGTCATCCTGAGCGAAGCGAAGGATCTGCTTTTCTCCACGAACTCTGTGCACTCTGTGGCGAATCTTTGTTCGATGTAGAATGCAGCTTTCATGCTTCACCTCATCCGCAACGTGCCTTCGAAGCCAGTCCTCCAGCGAGGCGGGCACCGAAAGGCGCAACGCCCATGAAACCGGAAGGCGGAACTTACGCTTTGATCCTCTTTTGTCCCGGAGACAAGCTGGTCCACATCGGCAAACTCGGCGCGCTCGAGCTGCGCCGAGGTTTCTACGTTTACGTAGGCAGCGCGCTGGGACCGGGAGGCGTGCGCGCCCGCGTCGCGCACCACGCGAAGGTATCGCCGCGGCCACACTGGCACATCGATTACCTGCGGCCTCACATGTTACTCGAGCGCGTCGGGTACTCGTACGGCCGGGTTCGTCGCGAACATCGCTGGGCTTGTTTCATCCGTGCGTTGCACGGAGCTTCCGTCCCCCTTGCGGGATTCGGCTCCTCGGATTGCCGGTGCGAAGCGCATCTGTTCTACTTCGCGACGCGGCCGTCGCTGAGATGCCTTGCGGACTCTGTCACCTTTCGAGTCTGAATCCGATTTTCAGCGTGACCTGAAATTCCGCCACCGCTCCGTCCACGATCCTTCCCCGCTCCTCCACCACCTGAAACCAATCCATATTCCTGAGGGTCTTGGCTGCTTCAGCGACTGCTGCCTTTGTAGCTTCGGCAAAACTCTTGGGTGAAGTTCCAACCAGTTCTGTGATTTTGTATATTCCTGGCATCAATTTCCTCCATTTTGAATTTGCCTCGCGATGCTAACGATTTTAACCTCAAATCGCTTGGGCGAGAGAATGGATTTGTAGCAGGGAGCGTGATCGTGTGGTTTGTTTTGCGGGCGCTGCTTGCCGGGTACCGTCCAAGTGCGATTCGTAGCGCCTCGACCTGTTGGGGCATCCGCCGACCCTTCGCTGCGCTCAGAGCGGGCTCTGAAGGACAGCGCTGCTTTCAAATCGGGAAGCTCTCTGCTGACAACAGCAGCTTGACAGTTTTCCCAGCCCCTCATAGAATTTTCTATTTGAAGGTCATGGGAGTCCGAAAAGGTTGCTCATGGACAAGAAGAAAGCCGACTATTACAAAAAGTGCCTCGTCTCCACGCATGAGGAGCTGTTGCGGCTGGTGACGAAATCTGAGCGTGACGGTCGTGAAGCGGACGAAGAAGCGACTCAAGATGTCGCTGACAAAGCCGCCAACTCGTACACGAAGGAGTTCCTTTTCCACCAGAGCGACGAGAATCGCCGCGTCCTGCAATTAGTCGACGAAGCCTTGGAACGCCTCAAGAACGGCACTTACGGCTTGTGCGTGTCCTGTCAAAGCGAGGTTCAGGTAAAACGTCTGGAAGCGGTTCCCTGGGCCCGGCATTGCATCGAATGCCAGGAAAAGCAGGACCAGGGTTTGCTCTAACGCACCACCCCTTTTTCCCCTCCTCACTGAGGAGGGGAGTTGGGCGACTTAAATCCCCTTCTCAGTGAGGAGGGGACCGAGGGGTGGTGATCGAAAGCGAGGTCAGCCTTCTCTCTCGTCGGCAACCACAAAGCGCCAACCCCTTCCCTCCTATCGGAACTGTTCGGTACCCTGTGTGCCGTCGTGTTTCCTACCGATTGTTTGCTCTGCGGCCAGGAACTTGAGCGACCGGGCGGCGCTTCCGTTTGCCCGCTCTGCTGGGAAAGCCTTCAACCGTGGCTAGGCGCTCACTGTCAATGTTGCGGTCTTCCGCTGGCGTCTGAGCAGACGGCGGAACTTGGCGACGCGCTTTGTGCTCCTTGCCGCCAGGGCGAGCAGGACTTCGACATGGCCAGGAGTTACGGGCTCTACACGGGAAACTTGCGCAAGACAATTCTCCATTTGAAGTTCCATGGGCGCGAGCATCTGGCCAAGCGCCTGGGCGGATTGTTGCTGCGGCCGTTCGAGACGCTGACGGAGCATGGTTCGGCCCTGGTTGTTCCGGTTCCGCTGCACACCTCACGAAGCCGCCAAAGAGGGTTTAACCAGGCTGAACTGCTGGCGCGAGGTCTGGTCCGCAAGATCCGGCCAAAGGAGCGGGGGCTGCAACTGGCAGCGGATTTGCTCATCCGCGTCCGCCCCACGCTTCCCCAGGTTGGACTGAGTCCCAGCGCGCGCCGTGAGAATGTTCGAGGGGTGTTCGCCGTTTCACAGCCCGAACGGGTGCGCAACCGCACGGTCCTGCTGGTTGACGATGTAATGACGACGGGGGCGACTCTTTCGGCTTGCGCCGCTGCACTCAAGCGGGCCGGCGCCGCGCGAGTTCTGGCGTTGTCTTTGGCGCGTGCCACGCCCCAGTTTCCGGATACAGCGGCTAGTGCCTAGTGTAGGGGCGGTTCGCGAACCGCCCCTACGACGGCTCTTCAAGGCACTAGCCACTCGGCACTTTTTTTTAGTAGGATGAAACTTATGTCGGAGGAGAACCACCAACGCTCGCTGCAAGAACCGGTGCTCGTTTTGAATGCCACCTACGAGCCCATTAACGTCACTGCCGTCCGCCGCGCGCTGGTCCTTATCCTGAAAGGCGTGGCGACCGCAGAAGAAGACGATGGCAGCTTCATTCATGCCGCGCGGGTGGCAATTCGCATCCCTTCCGTCATCCGGCTGCTGGAATTCAGGCGCATTCCCTACCAGACGCGCGCCCTCTCAGAAAGAACCTGCTGTTGCGCGACCGTTACACTTGCCAGTTCTGTGGCAGTACCTTGCCTGCACATGAACTTACCTTGGATCACGTGATCCCGCGCTCGCGCGGGGGCCGCACGGATTGGGATAACCTGGTCGCCTGCTGCCACAAGTGCAACAATCTGAAAGGCGACCGGCTTCCCGAAGAGGCGGGGCTGAAACTTCTGAGGCCGCCGCGCCCGTTTACACTGCATACCAGCCGTCAGATCATGCGCATGATGGGCCGCTCCGACGAGCGTTGGCGAAAATACCTGTTCTGCTGATGTGAACCTACCTGAGTCTCGAAGTTCGATACGCCGAAGCGACGCGCTGCCGCTGGCCTTGTTGGTGGCTCTTGCGGTTCTGCCTTATCTCAACACTCTCCACAACTTCTTCGTTTATGACGACATCACGCAGATTCTGAATAATCCCTACCTCCAAAGCTTCCATCATTTGAAGGATATCTTCACTACACCCGTGTGGTCGTTCCTTGGCGGAGATTATCCTCGCAACTACTACCGCCCCTTGATGTCATTCGGATATCTGCTCGGTTACCAGTTTTTTGGTCCCGTTCCCTGGCCATTTCACCTGGTGAACATTGTTCTGAACGCGCTGGTGGTCCTCGTGTTGTTTTTTGTGACCTGGCGCATGTTCGATGACCGACTGCCGGCATACATCGCCTCCGGCTTGTTCGCCATTCATCCGGTCCACTCGGAATCGGTGGCCTGGATCGCCGCCGTGACAGATCTCGAACTGGCCTTCTTCTTTCTGCTGACGTTCTGGTTTTTTTTGGGACTTTCAAAGTGGCGCGGCCGAAAACTGATTCTCGGTCACTTGTCTATGGCCGCGAGTTTTGCTCTGGCTTTGCTGGCCAAGGAACCCGCAGTCACTCTGCCGGTTCTGGCCACGCTTTTCGAACACGCCTGCCGCGAGGATTGTCATGCGACCAGCACCTCGACGAAGCTGGGGCGTTACGGCCCGCTTTGGTTGCTGGCGCTGGGGTATTTGGCTTTCCGAATCCACTTTGTGGGCGGCATGGCCGGCAGGTCCCAGTTTCCCACCATGGGGCCGGACGTGGTTTTCTTCTCCGCCCTGCAACTGGCCGGGCAGTACGTCTGGAAGTTCCTCTGGCCCGCCACGCTTTGCGCTTTCTATGCCTTTCACATGAGTACGAGTTTTTCCGATCCGCGCGTCATCACTGGCGCCGTGGCGTTGGCCGCGTTGACATTGTTGATGGTTCTCTGCTGGAAGCGCGCGCGCCTGGTGAGTTTCGGACTGATCTTTTTCCTCCTCAACCTGGCTCCAGTTTTGTACTCGCCCTGGATGGCCGCCAACATTTTCACGGAGCGCTACCTCTATTTGCCTTCGGCGGGATTCTGCTGGGGTCTGGGTTGGGCGGGTGCTAAGTTGTGGAGAGAAACGGCAAGCGGCGGCTTTGCGGACCACCCGTCTTGGCGTCCCCGGGTCTGGCGGCCGGTCGCCGTCATTTCCGCACTCATCATTGTGTTCCTCTGCACGTTGCGTATCGTGCGGCGAAATCGTGATTGGCACGACAACGAGGCGTTTTACAAGGCCACCATCGCCGCACAGCCTGACGCGTACCTCATGCGCCTCAACCTCGCCGGGGTCTATCTCGACAGGGACGATCTCGACGACGCGGAGCGGGAGTTGGTTGCGGCGGACAAGCTTGCGCCGGATTATCCCCTGATCCTGAATGATCTCGCCTTGCTCAATATGAAACGCAAGCGCTACAACGACGCGCTGGGTTACCTGATTCGCTCCCTCTTAAAGGACTCCAAAGAGCCTCAGCCCCACTTGTACCTGGGGGAACTGTACGATCAGATCGGACAAACGGCTTATGCAGAAAAGGAATTCCGAACGGCGGTGATGCTTTCCCCGTTGAGCGTGCGCGCCCACGTCGGCTTAGCTGACTTCTATTTCGATCATGGAAGACTTGCGGAGGCTGAAAAGGAATACCAGGAATCCCTTCGCGTGACCAGGACGCCTCGTGGTTATTGGGGAGTTGGGCTGGTGTCCTGGCGTGAAGGGAGGTACGCGGAAGCCGAGAGCGCGTTCCGGCAAGCCGAGGCGCTCGACCCCTCTTCCGGCCGCGCTCATATTATGTTGGGTTTGCTTTATTCGGATACCAAAAGGAACCGCGAGGCGGTCCACGAACTGCAAGCCGGGTTGAAAAGCGAGCCGACAAATCTTCAGGCCCTCGAGGCGTTGCGAAAACTCCAAGCTCAAGCGCCTTGATTGGAAGGCATTGATGGTCGCCCGCGATGAGTGTTACCCTGAGGCTATGGCATTCGGACCAGACATCGTTGTTACGGAACGTGATGGGTGGGAGCCCGCCTTAGTTGTTGAGGCGAAGGTAAACGCCGAGGATCTCGAGAGTACTGAACGACAGCTGAAGACGTACATGTTCGGAACCCTCTGTCCGGTAGGCTTGATAGTGACACCCAGCCAACTCCGGCTTTACCGGAATCGGTATTTGTCATCGCCAGAGGATTCCGTTAATCTCGTAGGTGCGTTCGATCTCCATGATGTCCTGCACTACAGGCCGCCCGCCGACGGTCGCGACGAGACATTCGAGTTTGAGAGATTCGTCCAGTCTTGGCTTGAGGGATTAAGCTCGGAAACCGGTTTGCAAGAGTTGCCAGCCGAACTCAGGCACGCAGTCCGGTGGTATATTTTCCCGGCGGTTACGCAAGGCGTTGTCCAGGCAGCCCATCCACGGCCTCGACTGAGCACATAGCAAATGAAGCACGTCTTCGTTGAGACGAACTGGGTATTTGAGTACGGGGCGCCTGCGCACTTACGGTCTTCCGTAGCCTTGAGCCTTGCGGAGAAAGCCGCCGCGGGAGACTTGCGGATGTATATACCCTCTGTTTGCCTGACCGAAGCCTCCGAGGCTATCCGGCGGAGAATCAATCCAGGTTCTGCTGCCGATTCCGTGAGGAAGTTTCTCGCCTGGGCCGCACGGGCGCACGAGTTGAACGCCGAGGACTCAACCACTATTCGTCGTATACTCGACAAGTATGAGGCGAGCGTTCAGGGGGAATTGGACCGAATTGAGGAACGGCTTGCATTGCTTCGCAGCCGTCCTGGAATTGAAATCTTCCCACTAGACGAGGAGATGCTTGGTCGGGCAGTGGAGCTATCTGTTGAGAACTTGTATCTGGAGCCGTTCGATCAGGCAATTCTCGCAGCAGTGCTTGTGCGCGCCCGAGTTTTGCGGAATTCGGGCGCTGACGATGTCTGCTTTTGTGAGCTCGACCACCATCTCAGGCCATGGGACAAGCAGACCCGTCAGCCCAAGCAACCGCTTGCCAAACTCTACGATGCTGCAGGGGTGCGGGTCTATGGCGACTTCGCGATGCAAAGCCTCCCGCAGGGACCTAGCTTCCCCGAGAACTGATTGAAATTGATCTGCAGTGCGCACCATCGGTCCGTGGTCAGCTCCAGATCCGGTCCCAGGAGCGTTCCTTATCCCACTCGGTGGTTGGCTCAAAATAGCCCGTTCCCGGCATCAGATGCCGTCTCACCAGGTCTTCGTTGAGCGTCACGCCTAACCCGGGCGTCTCAGGAACGGTAATATAGCCTTTATTGATGATGGGCTTATCGATGCCTTCCACCAGGTCCTGCCACCAAGGCACATCCAGAGAGTGATTTTCGAGCGCCAGAAAGTTCTCCGTGGCGGCGGCACAGTGAACGCTGGCCATGCAGCCGATCGGCAGGCCGGCGTAGTGCATCGCCATGGGAACGCCGTACTCCATGGCCGCGTTGCCGATCTTGTGTGTCTCGAGAATTCCACCCGAGGTGGCAAGATCGGGATGAATCTTGCCGACGGCATGACGTTCGCAGAGCTTGATGAAGTCTTCCTTCAAGTAGATGTCTTCGCCGGTAAGGGTCGGTGTGGGGCTTTCCTCCGTGATACGTTGCCATAGGTCCGTGTACTGCCAGGGAATCAAGTCCTCCATCCAGGTGAGATTGTATTTCTCGTAAGCCTTTCCCAGCCGGATGCAGGATTTCACGCCGATATGGCCGAGGTGGTCCATGGAGAGCGGGATTTCCATGCCCACCGCTTCGCGAATCGCCGCCACGTACTCGCAGAGCAGGTCGATCCCCTTGTCAGTCACTTCGGTCGCCACGAACGGGTGCGGGAGAAATCTCTCTTCCCAACTGCTCAGTCCCGATGGTCTGGTCACAGTGCCCGGAGTGTCTTGCACCATGTCGATTCCCAAATCCATCTTCAGCCACGTCAGGCCCATTTCTTCTTTGCGGATTTTCATGTTCCGGGCGTAAACCTTGGGATCCTTCGACTCCGTGGTGTCGGCATAGATACGAATCCGGTCGCGGAATTTGCCGCCCAACATCTGGTAAACAGGCGCCCCATACACTTTTCCAGCGATATCCCAGAGCGCCATTTCGATGGAGACCACGCCTCCTGCCTGCCGGGCATGCCCGCCAAATTGCTTGATCTTCCGGAAGAGGAAGTCGATGCGAAGGGGGTTCTCACCCAGAATGCGGCTTTTCAACATCAGCGCATAAGTGGCGCTGGCGCCGTCCCGAACCTCTCCGAGTCCGTAAACCCCTTGATTGGTGTCGATCCGTACGATCGTGCAGGGGCTCGGCCCGGGTTTTACCACTGTCGCCACCCGCAGATCGGTGATCTTGAGAGTCGACGGGCTCGAGTTCGGGTTTACGTTCTTCACCTCCGCCTCGGCCCCGGCATCGCTTCCCACCAGCGCCCCTCCCAACATCGCGGCCGAGGTTTTCAAGACTTCTCGCCGGCCGAGCGTCGTATCGTTGTGGCTGGACATCGTTTGTCTCCTAATCTGCCGAAAACCAAAAACAATTCAATTGGCAAATGGCAAAGGTCAAATGGCAAATGGTATGCGGTTTCACCGCTGGCAAATTGCAGAGCATTCGACTGCTGGGAAGAGAGTTCAAATGGGTGTGACCCCCTCAACTGGCCCCCCCGGCCGGGTTTCGACCTTGTCGGCGGCCGCCGACCTGCCGATCTGGCCATCTGCCTACTGCCTATTGCCTACTCGTCCTTCTTCCGCACCTTCGACCCCTTCGAAGCGCAGTACTGATTGAACTCTTCGTTCATCTGGTGCGTCCACTTGCCGTCAATCTGCCCAGGGGTGTATTTCTGTTGCCGCAGCATCAAGTGGCCCCACTCGTCAACCATGTGAGTCTGTTCGGCGTGGTCGGCCACTTCCTCGCACAGTTGCGGAGGCACGAAGGTAACTCCCTCGACATCCGTCACCGCCACATCGCCGGGCATCACCGTGGCTTGTCCGATGCGGATGGGGACGTTGATGCCCATCAGCATCACATTGCGCAGAGCGGAGGGATCCACGTCCCGCGTGTAGACGCGAAAGCCCTCGATCTCACTGATCCCTGTCTCGTCGCGAACCGCCCCATCTACAATCAGGCCCGTGTGGCTTTTAGTATAAATCGAGGTACCAAGATTGTCGCCGATGAGCGTGCCGTCCTTGACCTTTCCGAATAAGTCCGCAACCAGAATGTCGCCCGGCTGGAGGATGTCAATAATCCAGGAATTCTGCGCGCCCACTCGATGCTCTGCTTTGCCGCGCTCGTTGATCACGGCGTTCACGTCCGGCCTTACCGGCATAAACACGGCGGTGACCACCCTCGCCGCCAGGCGCGGGCCCGGGTTGATGACGTGCCAGTGGCCCTCGAATTGGTTAATGAACCCATGCCCCATGAGCACGCCCCAGGCTTCTTCCGCATCCACCGTCGCCATGCGTTTCAACAGTTCATCGGAGACTTTCGGGCGCCCGTCCTCGAAACGCTCGCCTTTCCATTCCCGGGTCAACTCGATGCGCTGCTCCTTGGTGAACATTCCAATCTGCGCCCACCCGCACACGCTGACTCCCAGGCTAACGATGATTAATGCCAGTAAAGTGAGCTTCTTATTCACGTCTCCGCCTCCTCAATCGAATCCGCAAAGTATAGCAGGGAATCCAGTTCGTGATACACTCGATCTGGTGGGGGCTGCGAAGTGCGAGCGCTGGTGGGGCATGCCCGAACAATTCTCGAGTTTTGCCGAAGTCAAATTCCTTGACCACCACCAAATTCTCTCTGGTCTGCGCCAGGCAGTCTGCGAAGCCAAGGCCGAGCATCCGGAGATTGTCAAGGTACTGCTATTTGGCTCGCTGGTGCAGGGCAATTGGACGGCCGATAGCGACGCAGACTTGATCGTGGTGGTGCGCAGGGAATTCCCCGATTTCCTCAGAAGCCGCGCCCCTTACCAGGTTTTCACCCCTGCCATTCCCACAGACTCACTGGTGTATTCGGAACGCGAGTTCGAGCAACTGGCGCGCGACTCGGAGAGCTTTCTCGCCCGGAATCTTCCCACCAGCGTCGAACTGTAGCCGCGATTTATTCCCGCAGCTACTTTGTGCGCTTCGCGGTCCATTCGCGGTCGAAGCGTTCGCTATGAGCTGTTCCCTTCATGGCATCCCCGTCAACCGTGGCGGAGTACTCGATGACGAACGTACCGTTGTCAGTTTCCCGTTTGATGGTGAAGCTGACCTTGTTGCCGTCGACTGTGCCCTCGAAGGGAGCATCGCCACGGGGACTTGTGAGGGTGCCCTTAATCTTGCCGCCGTCCTGCGTGATGGTCAGGGTTCGAGTCATGGGGCCGTTACGCCCCTGGGACGACACTTCCCACGTCCCCGCGACCTTCGCGGGTTCGTCGGCGGCCGCCGCCATCCCGCAGATCAGCAACAAGCCGCATGTCAGTGCAAATGCCAAGAAACAGGCAATTCTCTTCATAGAAGACCCTCCTTTGATTGAGTGTGGTGCAATCAAGTCCCTAGACGCCTCGGGGGGCGAAGCGGTTACAGGGTAGGTCGTTTCTTTTCTGCCTACCTTGACCTCTCTTGACCTTAACGAACTCCCACGCCGCCGGGATCCTTGAGGGGATACTGGTTCGCAACGCCGGGGGATTAGGGACAAGTAGTCCCGGAACACGAAACAGTGGCCAGTGACGTGCTTGCACTTAGGATTTCAGGCGTCAAAAGACCTGATGCCGGGCCGAGATGATGAAAAAGGAAACAATCAGTTCGGAACCGGCAACATTATTGTCCCAGTCCCCGGCGGGGATTTTTCAGCAGGCCGGGGACGGTGCGCGGGGAGAGGGTCAAAAGCGACAGCGACAAACTGTGCCATGGACACTGTGTCGCAGGTGGCCCTCTCCTTGCGCGCGCTAGTGTCTCATCTGGCCCTGCGTTAGGTCTGTTCGCGAAGGGAGCAGGCAGCGTTGAACGTCGCGACTGTCGTCTTTGATTCTGCACAAGTTATTCCCCAGGTTGAGTCATTAGCTCATACCCGGATCCGGGACTGCTATCAATGCGGCAAGTGTACGGCGGGTTGCCCGATGGCGGCCGGAATGGATGCCGGGCCTACCCGCCTGATTCGCCTGCTTCAAGTCGGCCAAACAGAGAAAGCGCTCCGCGCACAAGGCATGTGGCAATGCGTCTCGTGCCAGACCTGTTCCGCGCGCTGCCCGAAGTCCGTGGATTGCGCGGGAATAATGGACGCGCTACGGCAACTGTCTTTCGAGCGCGGCGTGACCACGCCCGAGCAGCAGCGGACAGTGCTTTTCCAGAAGGCATTTCTCGCCAATATCCGGCGCAACGGACGCCTGAACGAGTTGGAATTAATTGGGGAGTTCAAACTAACCACTTTCCTTAGCGGGCGGAGCGTCGCGTTTCTCTTTAAGGACGCGACCTTGGCTCCGGAATTGATGAAGCGCAAGAAGTTCCATCTGGTGGGCGAGAAGGCCCACGACCGGGCCGTGGTGGCCCGCATATTTGCGCGTTGCATGGACAACTCACCCCTATGAATCTGGCTTACTATCCCGGCTGCGCCTTGCACGGCTCGTCGAACGACTACGAGCAATCGCTTCGGGCTTGCCTCGGGGCCCTGGACGTCCAGCTGCAAGAATCGACGACTGGATCTGCTGCGGGGCCACCGCCGCGCACTCGCTGAACCAGAAACTCGCCGTGGCGCTACCCGCGCGCAATCTGGCTCTGGCCGAGAGCAAAGGGTTCCATGAGATGCTGGCGCCCTGCCCGATGTGCTCGATGCAACTGCTCAAAGCGCGCAAAGAGCTGGCGGAAAGCGAGGCGCTTCGCCGGAGATCTCGGAGATTGTGGAACTCGAAGTGCGCGGCGAAGCAAAAGTGCTGAACCTGATCCAGCTCTTTGAATCGATCGGGTTGGACAAGCTCAAGGCAGCGGTGAAGGTTCCGCTGCAGTGCGTGAATGCGGCCTGCTATTACGGCTGCCTGCTGGCGCGGCCCCCCGAGGTTGTGGAGTTCGACGACTTCGAACAGCCCCGCTCGATGGAGAAGATTCTGGAGTCGTTGGGCGGCAAGACGGTGGATTGGAACTACCGCACCGAGTGCTGCGGCGCCGGGATGACCATGGCCAACGAGCAAACGGTGCTCGACCTCTCGCACAAGATTCTGACCAACGCCAAACAGCACGGCGCCAACTGCCTGGTGGTGGCTTGCCCCATGTGCCACGTGAACCTGGACATGAAGCAGCCCGCCATCGAGCAGCACTACGGCGTGAAACATGCCATGCCGATCTACTACCTGTCCGACGTAGTGGGGATGGCGCTGGGATTCGAGCCCGAGGCATTGGGCGTTGACCGGCACTTTGTTTGTGCCGGGAGTCCGGCGGAGGGATTCAGGGATTAGGGCTTAGGTATTAGGGATTTGCACTGGGACCGGCTAAAGTCTAGACCCCTGGCCCCTAATCCCTAATCCCTAACCCCTAATCCCTACCCGGGGAGCGTAGGAGAGCATGTCCCGGATCGGCGTCTTCATTTGCTGGTGCGGCGAGAACATCGCGCGCACGGTGGACGTGGATGAGGTCACCAGGCAGGTGGCGGATTGCCCGGCGTGCGTTGCGCGGTGAACTACAAGTACATGTGCTCGGACCCGGGGCAGGCGATGGTGCGCGATAAGATCGTCTCCGAGAGACTGGACTGCCGTGGTGGTGGCCTCCTGCTCGCCGCACATGCACCTGAAGACTTTCCGCAGCGCCGCATCGCTTGCCGGGCTTGAATCCTTACCGCGTCGAAATGGCCAACATCCGCGAACACTGCTCCTGGGTGCACCCGAACCGCGCCCAGGCCACGGCCAAAGCCGTCGAATTGATCCGGCTGTCGGTGGAGAAAGCGCGGCACGACCACGAACTCGAGCCGATCCGCGTGCCGGTGACGCGGCGCGCGCTGGTGATCGGCGGCGGGGTGGCCGGCATTCAGGCGGCGCTGGACATCGCGGATTCCGGCTACGAAGTGGTGATGGTGGAACGCGAGCCCTCGATCGGCGGCAAGATGGCGGGCCTTTCCGAGACTTTCCCCACCCTCGATTGCTCGCAGTGCATCCTGACGCCGCGCATGGTGGAAGTGGGGCAGCATCCGAACATCAAGCTCTACAGCTACTCGGAAGTGGAAGCGGTGAGCGGCTTCGTCGGCAACTTCAAGGTCACCATCCGCCAGAAGGCGCGCTACGTTGACATCAAGAAGTGCACCGGCTGCGGCGAATGCTGGAACGTCTGCCCGCTGAAGCGCAACCCCAGCGAATTCGATTACGGCATGGGGATGCGCCCGGCCATCTACATTCCTTTCCCGCAGGCCGTGCCGGCGCGCCCGGTGATCGACGCGAAAGTCTGCGCCAAGATCATCCGCAACGGCTGCGGGCTGTGCCTGAAGAAGTGCAAGGCCGAGGCGATCAACTTCAAGGACCAGGACAAGCTGGTGGAAGAAAAGGTGGGCGCCGTAGTGATCGCCACGGGCTACAAGCTGTACAACATCGGCAAAGCTCAGGACCGGCCGAAACTCGAGGGCTACGGCGAGTACGGCTACGGCAAGTATAAGGACGTGATCGACTCGTTGCAGTTCGAGCGGCTGCTCTCCGCCTCCGGTCCCACCGTGGGCGAGCTCAAGCGGCCTTCCGACGGCGCGCAGCCCAAGACCGTGGTCTTCATCTGCTGCGTGGGCTCGCGCGACAACGCCAAGGGCCTGCCGTACTGCTCGAAGATCTGCTGCATGTACACCGCCAAGCACACCATGCTCTACAAGCACAAGGTGCACGACGGGCAAGCCCACGTCTTCTACATGGACATCCGGGCGGGCGGCAAGGGTTACGAGGAATTCGTGCGCCGGGCCATCGAGCAGGACGGCGCGCAGTATTATCGCGGGCGCGTCTCGAAGATCACGGAAGAAAACGGCAAGCTGATTGTGCGCGGCGCGGATACGCTGGCGGGCGAACCCGTGACCATCGAGGCGGACATGGTGGTGCTGGCCACGGCCATGCGCCCCGCCGACGGGGTCGAGCAACTGGCCCAGAAGTTCAACGTCGGCTACGACGAATACGGCTTCCTGCTCGAATCGCACCCCAAGCTTCGCCCCGTCGAAACTGCCTCGGCGGGCGTTTACATTTGCGGCGCCTGCCAGGCCCCCAAAGATATTCCCGAATCGGTGGCGCAGGCCTCCGCGGCGGCCAGCAAGGTGCTGATTACGTTTTCCGCCAGCGAGCTGACGCGCGAGCCGGAAATCGCGAAAGTCAACGAGGACACCTGCGCGGCCTGCTTCACCTGCATGCACGCTTGTCCGTACCACGCCATCGAGCAGGCGGAAGTCCGCACGCCGCGCGGCGTTTTCATCAAGCGCACGGCGCGCGTGAATCCGGGACTGTGCATGGGCTGCGGGACCTGCGTGGCCGTTTGCCCCTCGAAGAGCGCCGACCTCGAGGGCTTTACCGAGCAGCAAATTTATTCCATGGTCGAAAGCCTGGTATGAGCGAGAAGCCCACTGTAGCGCCGGCCTCCGGCCGGCAGGTCGAGTTCGAGCCCAAAATCGTCGCCTTCGTTTGCAATTGGTGCACCTACCTGGGAGCCGACCTGGCGGGGACCACCCGCCTCGAGTATCCGCCCAACGTGCGCATCGTGCGGCTGCCGTGCACCGGCCGGATCGACTTTAACCTCATCGTTAAGGCGTTCGAGATCGGTGCGGATTCGGTACTGGTCTCAGGCTGCCATCCCGGCGATTGCCATTACACATCGGGCAACTACCACGCCCGCCGCCGCTGGATTCTCTTCCGCGAACTGCTCCAGGCGTTGGGTTTTGATATGGAGCGGATTCACTTCACCTGGATTTCGGCCGCGGAAGGCCACAAGTGGCAGCAGGTCGTGAAAGAGATCACCGAGAAAACCCGTCAAGATGGGGCCTTACAAGGAACTCTACCAGCGCAACGGCGATGTCGCCTTTCCGGGCTCGCCGCGTCCGTCAACTACCCCGGCCGTTACTCCCGAACCGCTGCGGACCGGGGCTTCCGAGCCATCTTCAGCGGCTGAGCAGGCGTTGCGCGACACGTGCCGCACGCCTGTTGGCCGAGGGCAAGGTGAAGGTGGTGATTGGCTACGGAAAGCGCGGCCCGGTGTTCATCACCAAGCCTGAGGACGTCGAGAAGCTGGTGTGGAACGACGAGCTGTCTGGCAAACCTCACAGTCTATCTGAAGCGCAAGGAGATTCAAGCACTCGGGCCGGCCGGCGATCGTGGTGAAAGGCTGCGACGAACGCGCCCTGGTGGTGCTCGAGAAGGAATCGCAGCTTGAGCGCAAGGAAATACATGTCATCGGCATGGCTTGCCAAGGCATGGGCGAGCCAAAATGCGAGACGTGCGAAGTTCACCTGCCGCGTTTCGCGGACGAAGTGATTGGCGAAACGGACAAGCACGCCCCGGAAACAGCCGAAAGGTGGAAAGCGCTGGAGTCTTTGATGGCGCTGCCTGCGGCCCAGCGCATGTCCTATTGGGCAACGGAATTCGAGCGCTGCGTGAAGTGCTACGCCTGCCGGCAAGTCTGCCCGATGTGCTATTGCGAGCGCTGCCTGGTGGACAAGAACCGGCCCACCGTGATCGAGCCTTCGGCGACCGACAAAGGCAACTTCGCCTGGCACATTCTCCGCGCCTTTCACCTTGCTGGGCGTTGCATCGGATGCGACGAGTGCACGCGGGCGTGTCCGGCCGGGATTGACTTGCGCCTGCTCAACCTTTCTCTCGCGAAAGCCGCCGAGGAGCACTTTGCTTACCGCGCCGGCATGGACCCCAAGGCCGAACCCTTGATCGGCGCTTACTCGCTTCAGGACAAGGAGAACTTTATCCGGTGAGCGCAACTATCTCCCAATCGGCGTTGCGAGAACTGGTGGCGGGCTGGATTGCGCAGGGCAAGCGTGTTGTCGGCCCGCGCCTCATCGCGTCCCCCATTGGACCGGCACGCGACGGCCGCGTGTTCTACGCGACTCTCCAATCTTCCCACCAGTTGGCGCTGGAAGGCTTTATTCACCCTGCCAACGCGATGAAAGAATTCCTCTTCCCCAAGCACGAAGAGCTTTACGGATACCGGATTACGGGGAAGGGAATTGAGCTCAACGAAGTCGAGCCGTTGCGGGCGGAACGGGTGCTGATTGCCGGCGCGGCCCTGCGACGCGGCCGCACTTCCCATTCTGGACCGCGTTTTCAATTGGGATTATAAGGACGACCTGTATAACACCCAGCGGCAGTTAACCACTGTGGTGACGCTGGCCTGCGCGGCGCATGATGAAGCGTGCTTCTGCACCTCGGTGGGCCTCGCGCCCGATGCGGAGCGTGGTTCGGACGCCCTGCTCTTCAACTTGGGCGAAGGCGAGTACGAAGTCCGCTGCCTGACGGAAAAAGGCAAGGCACTGTTCGACGGCAAGCTGCAAGCCTCGGAGCGCGTGGCCAGCTTGCCGTCCGGGCCTGAGAAGCGCTTCGACGCGGTCGAGGTGCGGGCCTTCGTAAAAGACAATTTCGATAGCCCCTTCTGGCCGGCGCAGACCCTGGCCTGCCTGGGTTGCGGCGCTTGTGCATACACCTGCCCCACCTGCCACTGTTTCGATATCGTGGACGAGGGCAATATCGAGCGCGGAGTGCGCGCCCGGAACTGGGATTCGTGCCAGTTCAGCATGTTCACGCTCCACGCTTCCGGCCATAATCCGCGCCCCAGCCAGCCCGCTCGGCAGCGCCAGCGTATTGATCACAAGTTCCGCATCTATCCGGAGAAGTTTGGCGAGATCCTCTGCACGGGCTGCGGAAACTGCACGCGCAACTGCCCGGAAGGGATCGGCGTGCTGAGTGTTCTTACCGCCTTGTAAGGCGTTCGGCGCCGGTCTCGGCGGGCCGCTGCCTGAAATGTCATTCTGAGCGGAGCGAAGAATCTCGCTCTGTGTGCCGTCATTCAATCGCCGAATTCAGAGCGGGATTCTTCGCTTCGCTCAGAATGACAAGCGGTACCGAGATTGAATATGCATAACATCTACCAGGCCGACCTCATGAAGGTCATCGAGACGCGCCGGCAGACGCCGGACGTGAAATCCGTCAAGGTCCGCTTCCTCGACGAAGTCAAGGCCAAGGAGTTCTCGTTCCACGTCGGCCAGTTCGGCATCTTTTCCGTGTTCGGCTACGGGGAATCCACCTTCAACATCTGCTCGAGTTCGAATTGGAAGGACTACATCGAGTTCTGCTTCCGCAAGGTGGGCTGCGTCACGGAGGCGCTGTGGAGCATTGAGGAAGGCGACGTAATCGGCTTCCGCGGACCTTATGGCAATGCCTACCCGATGGACGACGGGTGGAAGGGCAAGAACCTGATCTTCCTCGGCGGCGGCATCGCCATGCCCCCCGTGCGCTGCGCCGTCTGG
Organism: uncultured Acidobacteriota bacterium; assembly: GCA_963722675.1. Taxonomy (GTDB): domain Bacteria; phylum Acidobacteriota; class Terriglobia; order UBA7540; family UBA7540; genus CAVROP01. The sequence continues at coordinate 32,984 of CAVROP010000138.1, read as the reverse complement.
TATGCGCTCGAGAACCGGGCGGATTACGGTAACATCACTATCGTTTACGGAGCGCGCACGGTAGCTGATCTCGTTTACGTGGATGAACTTGATGAGTGGGCCAAGCACCCCAACGTGCGCGTGGTGCGCTGCGTCGATCCCGGCGGCCAGACGCCGGATTGGACGGGCGAGATCGGGTTTGTGCCCACCGTCTTCGAGCGCGCCGGCGTGCCGGCGGAAAACTCCGTCGCCCTCGTTATCGGCCCGCCCATTATGATCAAGAACACGCTCCCAGTGCTCTACCGTATGGGCATCAAACCCAGCGTGGTCTACACCAGCCTCGAAAACCGCATGAAATGCGGCGTAGGGAAGTGCGGCCGCTGCAACGTGGGCTCGTTCTACGTTTGCAAAGAAGGCCCCATCCTCACCATGGACCAACTCGAACGCCTGCCGGCGGATTACTGAAACTCTTTTCACCCCGCCATTCCGAGGGTGGTGCTGCTTTTTGGCATGTCTGCGCCCTTCCCATCCTAAGGGGTGCATACATGCCGACAAAGATCGTCGGCACGTATGATCCCATCCGCGGTTGTGTATAATGGTTTGCATGGCGACACTAGACACAACCCAGATTGCTCCTTTGGCGTCCTGGGAAGACGGGTCGATTCGCATTGGAAGCTCACGCGTGACACTCGACACCATTGTGCATGAGTTCAGGACCGGGGCGACCGCCGAGCAAATCCAGGACGATTTCCCCACGCTCAGCCTGCGTGAGATTTACGGCGCAATTTCTTACTATCTCGAGCACGAGGAGCAAGTCGAAGAGTACTTGCGGCGGCGCGACCAGGAAGCCGACCAGATTCGTCGTGAAATCGAGGACCGGCCAAGAGCCGACGCGTTGCGCCGACGGTTCCGCGAACGATGCGCCGGGACGGACACGAAGAGATAGACTTGGGTCACAGGTGTTGCGTTTCGGCGCTAGTCGGAGCCATTGGATCAGACTTCAATGCCTGAGATTTCTCGATTCCTTGGAATTGTGATTGGCATTTTCTATAACGAGCATGGCGCACCCCATTTTCACGCGGTATACGGCGAGCACGAAATCTCGGTCGAAATCGAGACGGGCACCGTACACGGTGAGTTCCCCCCACGAGCTTTGCGGCTGGCGCTTGAATGGGCTAACCTCCACAAGGTAGAATTGATTAGCAACTGGGAACTTGCAAGACGAGGGCGGCCCCTCAGGCGTATTGCCCCACTGGAGTGAGTTTCATGGACTATCACATCGTTGACGCACGATATGCGGGTGGGCACACCGTATGGCTGCGCTTTCGCGACGGCACGAGCGGAGAAATAGATTTATCAACCGCTCTCCGCGGCCCTGTCTTCGAACCGTTGCGCGATCCTGGTGTGTTCAGCCAATTCCACATTCATCCCGAGTTCCACACGCTCACATGGCCGAACGGAGCCGACTTCGCCCCCGAGTTCCTGCACGACAACATACGTGTGACCGTGTAACCCGTTTGCATTTCCAAACCCGCCCGTACTATAGTCTCGTTTTGTTCCCGTGACCTTGAACTTTCGACTCCCGACTCCACGACTTTGATGCCCGAGCCATTCCTGAGCATTGTAGTTCCTGCGTACAACGAAGCGCGGCGCATTCGTGACACGCTGGAGAAGCTTTGTCACATCCAAGCGTCGAAGCCGTACTCCGTGGAGTTGATCGTGGTGGACGACGGCTCGACGGACCAAACGGTCCAGACCGTCGAGGAGTTTCCGGGCATTCGGCTGGTTCGGAACGACCGCAACCATGGCAAAGGGTTCACAGTCCGCCATGGAGTGCTGGAAGCGACGGGCAAGTACGTGCTTTTCACCGACGCCGACCTCTCCACGCCGATCGAGGAAGCGGATAAATTGCTCTCGGTTCTTCAACGCGAAGGCGCCGATGTCGCCATCGGTTCGCGGGCCCTCGAGCGCGAATTGATTGGAGTCCATCAGCCCTGGCTCCGCGAAATGGGCGGGCGGTTTTTCAACTTGCTGGTCAGGGGGTTCACGGGCCTCAGATTGCACGACACACAATGCGGATTTAAACTATTCAACCGCAACTCCACGCGCGGGGCGTTTGAGAAGCTGCGCATCGAGGGTTTCGGATTTGACCCCGAACTCCTATTCCTCATCGAAAGAGGAGGCGGCAGGATCGTCGAGGTGCCGGTACGATGGAATGACAACCCGGCCACCAAGGTGCGGTTTTTGCGCGACTCCGCGGAGATGGTCCTGGATTTAATAGGTATACGCTGGCGCAGTCTGACGGGGACGTACAGTGAACATCATTGAATTCAGCCTGCTGGTCTGGGTCTCGTCAGTTCTGGCAGGCTTTCTTGGCTCGCTGACGGGCCTGGGCGGAGGGATCATCATTACCCCTGTGCTCACCCTGGCCCTCGGCGTTGACATTCGATACGCCATCGGCGCCTCGCTCGTCTCCGTGATTGCGACCTCCTCAGGCGCGGCAGCCGCCTACGTTCGCGAGGGCTTCTCCAATATCCGAATTGGGATGTTCTTGGAGATTGCCACCACCTTGGGGGCGGTTGGGGGGGCGCTGCTGGCTACCAAAATGCCGACCAGCGCCATCTCCATCATCTTTGGCCTCGTTCTGCTCTATTCGGCCTACGCTTCGAGCCGTCCGCGACACGAGCACCTGGGCGATTGCCGGCCGAATCCTCTCGCTACCCGGCTGAAAATGAACAGTATTTATCCCACCAACAATGGCCCCATGGGTTACTGCCCACAGGCCGTGCCTGCCGGGTTCAGCCTGATGTTCGGGGCGGGGGTTCTTTCAGGCCTTTTGGGGATTGGGTCGGGAGCCGTCAAAGTGATTGCCATGGATCAGGCCATGCGGCTTCCTTTCAAGGTTTCGACCACCACCAGTAATTTCATGATCGGGGTAACGGCTGCGGCCAGTGCCGGCGTCTACCTTTCCCGAGGCTATATCAATCCCGGCCTCGCCATGCCCGTGATGCTGGGGGTGGTGAGTGGTTCCCTGGTGGGGGCACGTGTTCTGGCTGAAGCGAAGACAAAATGGCTGCGGGTTGTCTTCGGCGTCGTCATTGCCATCATGGCGTTCGAAATGATCTATCACGGGGTGACCGGGAGGCTATAGCGTGGCAGCTCAGACGCGGCGCTGGACGGACCAGGTGGTTGAAGTATGGATTGGCAACCTCCTGCGGGCTGGGGTGACCGTGTCTGCGGCCGTGGTTCTTTTCGGCGCATGCGTATATCTGGTGCGCCACGGCCACGAAATGCCTCATTACAGGGTATTTGTGGGAACGCCCGAAGACTTACGGAAGGTGTCGGGAATCTGGAAAAATGTCCTGGCTTTCAAGGGACAAGGCATAATCCAACTGGGGCTCCTGCTCTTGATCGCCACTCCGGTGGCTCGTGTTGCCTTCTCGGTGGTGGCTTTTGCTGTCGAACGTGATCGGCTCTACGTTGTGGTGACCCTCCTTGTACTCGCCATCCTCACCTACAGCCTGATGGGAGGCCGACTTTAGGGAGTTGGCGGGTTTCAGTTGCCAATCGAAAATCATGGGCAACCGCTCCGTGTCTTTCGGAATCGAATAACACGGCTTCCGCATCAAAGGGAGTGGTATACTACCTCACGGCGTGCCCAAGGCTCTGAAAGCGTTGTGGGGTCGCCACCGGGACGAGAGGTCAGCGGAAGGAGCAGGTTATGCGAGGCGGGACTGTGAGGGTATTGAGTTTCCTTGCGGCTATGGTGTTTGTCTTCACTTGCGCTTTTGGTGAAGATACGAAAACTCCCCCCCCGAAGAAACCGGGAGAAATGATCCCGGCAGGCAGCGTGCTCCACATGAAGCTTACGACCACTCTGACCTCCAAGACCAATAAGTCGGGCGATCCCTTCACGGGCCAGGTTTCTCAACCGATCGTGGTGGACGGAAAAGAGATCGTGCCCAAGTTCAGCCAGGTAATCGGGCACGTTTCCTTCGTCAAACCCTCGGAACGTGTGAAGGGCAAAGCTCTGATGCGACTGGTCATTGACAAAGTGGTGACACCCGACGAGGACAAGGCGTTCCTGCTTCCGAGCACCCTGGACGATTCGAACAACGCGCCGTGCGCGCATACCAAAGACGACGAAGGTACGCTCGAGGGATGCGGCAAGAGCAAGAAAGCTGCCCTTGAGGGCGCTGGTATCGCCGGGGCCATGGGCGCCGGAGCGGGCGCGCAAGTAGGCCTGGGTCACGAAATAGAGTGCGAGTACTACGGCATGTGCGGCGGCCACGGCATGGGGGCTGACATTGGCTATGGCGCGGCCATCGGCGCCGGAACGGCGTTGCTCTACAGCCTGCTCAAACACGAAAAACAGATCATCCTCGTGCAGGGAACCGAACTGACCTTCATCGTCAACCGGACGACAGTCGGTAAGGACTTGCCGCCACCCCCACCCCTGGATCAGCCGGATCAAAGCCAGATCACACAGTAAAGCGAAATAGCGATTCAAAGGTCAAATGGCAAATTTGGCCTTTGCCGTTTTTATTTGTATGATTGCCCCTACTTCGATACCGACAGCCGGCAAACCATGTTCCGCGCCGGGAAAATCCACGCCAAGTGTTTCTCGTAAAAGTCGATCGAGATAGCCGCAAAAAATCTCCCCAGGTTATCGAGCAGCAAGTTTCCGCCGAAGGTCAGGCGGCGCTCCAAGATTCGAAACCCGCCCGCGTCATAAGTGAAATCCTCAAAGCTGCTGCGCACGAAGTAGTCGAAACTGTGCATCCCCAGGTGGCAGAGATGAGTGGGATCGGTGTAAGAGTCTGGAGAGCTGTAGTGAGGGGTCACAATGATGACTTCCGCTCCCGGTTGCGCGATTCGATGCACTTCCGCCATGGCCCCAAGAATGTCGGGATGATGTTCAAGGAAGTGGGAGAGGTAAACCTTGCCGGCGCAATTATCCTTGAGCGGCCAGGGGAAATGCCGCAGATCACAGAGCACGTCCGCCGAGGAGCCGCGTTGCCGATCGAGTCCGATGGCCGCAGGATCTTGTTTTTTCTTTCCGCATCCCAAGTCGAGAATGACCATCTTAGAATTCCGCATTTCAATAAATCACATCAAGAGAGAGGTCAATGAAGCGGTGCAGGAAACCGGCGAGTTGGCGGTAATAGAGGGAATCAACGTTGTTGTGGACGTCGCGATAGTTGCCGTAGTCGGTGAGGTTGAAGATGCGTATCGCCCCGCGAAACTTGTGATTCTTGGCCCAGGGAATCAGCCGCATGCGAAAGTCCTTGGCAAGCTGCAGATCGAGGGAGAAATAGGTTGGGAAACGAAGGCTGTTGGGAGTGCCCACATAGTTCTGAAGATAATCGACGCTGGAATAAGGGAAACCGGTATGCAGGTCAAGCACAGGCCCGGCGGTAATCTCCCAGGGGACTTTGATCCGCCCCCAGGTCACTAACCGGTTAGGAACGTTGCTGGGCAATGTGGAAAAGAAATTAGGCCGGATGACCGGCTGCTCGAAAGGCACGAAGACGTAAGAGAGCGTGTTCAGGTCTCCACGGGCCAGGCTGTTGACGTAGGAAACGTTGATGTCGGCGTTTTCGCGAAGCTTGAAGCGTAACGTAGCTTCCAATTCGTGGTAGCGCGACGAGCCGGTGTTGCTGAGGAGCATGAGAGGTCCGGGGGAGGCCTCGTAAAGCGGATTGATGATGAATTCCTGGTAGGAGCGGCTGCTGAGATAATTCACGCGCGCGATCACATTAGGCCGAATCTCCCTGTCTAATTCCACGTTCCAGGTCAAGTTGAAAGGCGTGCTGCCCAGGCGGTTGTTCGAGGGCGTGACGATTCCGTGCTCCTTCTTCTCCTGGTAATAGTTTTGGAGAACCAGGGGCGGGCCGGTGGGCACGCCCTGGGCATTGTAATAGGTCACCACGCGCGTCAGGTTCTGGGTGAAATCGCCAGCGAGAAGCGGCAGGCGGTCGTAGAAAAGGCCGACGCCCGAGCGAATAATCGTTTTGGAGCTCTGCCCGGGAGAATAAACCAGGCCGAGGCGCGGGGCGAACGCCGCGTACGATCCCAGACTCTGGGCGGAATAGCGCAGACCGTAGTCGAGCGCCAGATGGTCGTTGAAGGCCCAGTGGTCCTGGGCGAAAACGGTCACTTCCGTGTCTTCGGCGTTTAGGACGCCGGTGCCTTGAAAGGTGATGAGTTCGGCCAGCGACCCATCCGGGCGTACGAGTTGCAGCGGGTGAGACTTGCTGTTGTCGTTATAAGAGCGATGAACAAGATCTCCGCCTGCCTTGAACGTATGGCGGCCGGCCCAATTCCACCTCGCGGACTGATAATTCTGAAGCAACTCTTGCTGCCGTCCGGCCCGCGTCCAGGAATTGAACCAGTTTCCCTCCCAGTCGTCCACGGTCAGGACCATGACCTGTGATCCCTGTCCGTGTGCGTAGCTGTCAAAGTCGGTGTACTGGAAGAGAGTGGTCAGCACGCCGCCGTTAGTGAACATGTACCGGTCTGTGGCGCCGACGGAGAACCCGCTCTGGGCATAGTCCGAGGAAGCCGACTGAGCGATGAAGGAGTTGATATTCTGGTATTGCTCGCGCAACGGAAACACCTTGAGATTGCCGGTCAGTAGGTTTTGCGGAGAAGCGGCATAGTAAACATCCGTGAACGAGTCAAAGCCTTGCTTCTTGATCTCGTTATGTGGCCAAGCCAGTCCGCGCACGGGTTGCTTATTGATATCGTAGCGGGTGTATTCCGAGAAAGTCAGCTTGTCTTTATAGAGGGGGCCGGTGAAGCTGAGACGCGGCGAGTCGTCCTCGACGCCCACCATGTGGCCGCTGCGGAAACGCATGCTGGGCAGAAAATCGTTCAGCTCCCAGTTCCATTTGTCCTGCGGGGCCTTGCTTTGGACGCTGGTCAGCCCACCGCTGAAACGGCCATACTCCGCTTGATAGGCGGTCTTCTGAACTTCCACAGATTCCACCGCATCGATGGGGATTTGAATTGAGAAACTGCCCGTGACCGGGTCGACGGTTTCCGCGGAGTCAATGAGCAGCATGCCCTGGTTTTCCGTCGCGCCTTTGATGTTTATTCTTCCGTCCGGCGTCCGAATGACGCCAGGCACCAGAGGCAAAGCGGCCAGGAATTTCTGCTCCACCAGCGGCAAAGCTCGAATCTCTCCGCCGCTGATGGTGGCGGGTGGCGCGGTGGTGGGTTCGAGAGCGACCGAGGGCGCTTTTTCCTTTACCTCAACGTTCTGCCGAAGGATTTCCTCGCGCGGCAGGGCAAACTGGAGGAGGGGCGATTCTCCTTCCGTAACCTCGATCTCCTTTTTAATGATCGGCTCGTAGCCGAGCGCGGCACAGGTCAGATCGTAGCGGCCGGGCGCAAGGCCGGTGAACTCAAAGCCGCCCCGGTCTCCCGTGGTTCGCGGCCGGCCTCCGGGCGGCAATCCGGGACCGGTAAGCGTGCAGGATGCCCCGGCGATGGGAGCATTGTCCTCTCCGGTCACCTCACCCTTCAGGGTATGAGTTTGAGGCATGGCAACACAAGGACTAACCGCAATCTCCAAAAGGAATGCCAGGGTGAGGACTTGAATTGCGAGCCGGTAATCATTGATCTGCTGCATTAGTTAGTTTGTCCGCAGATATCGCCTGCGGCGATCGACCTTGTGCTCTCCTGAAACTTAAGTTCACTTCTGAACGGCCTTCTTGCTCCATTGCCAGAACACCGTGCACTCGCCATAATCGGCCTTCTGCGCATAGACGTTCCACCCTGCCACTTCGCCTGTCCGGTCGTCGTCGCAGGAGACCATGGTGGGGTAATCGCCCGCCTTGATCTGCCGATCCACCTCCCCGCCGGGCACGATGTGCAGCCTCGCACTTTCGGCAGGACCGAGCTGGAGCTTGTGCGCGTCGTCGTGCTCCATGCCGGGAGGTACGGGCCACTTCGCCAGAAGGTAGAGTTGCTCGGGCGCCAACAAGGCGGCGCCTTTCGGGGTCACTTGCTTGACCTTCGCGGCCACGCGCTCGAGATCGCGCCACGTGTAGGTGTCCCGATCGTCGTAGATGCTGTTGCCCAGGCAGAGGGCCGCAATGCCCACCACCAGGATCACCGGGATCCGGGGGTGGTCGTGATCCATCAGGCGCAATGATAAGACGTAGAATCCGATGGTCCCCAGCACGGTGAGAAACGGTATCAGGAATATATAGTACTGGGGGAAGGTCGGATGGGCAAAGAGGTTTTGCGCGCCGAGCGCCAGCACCAGCCAAAGGCAGAGACGAAACTCCGCTTGCCGGGGACGGTCGAATCCGGCCTTCCGGCTGAAAGCCAGGCCTGCCGTTGCCAGCAGCACCAGCAGCAGGCTTTGCGATCCGTTGACCCAGTCCGTCACGATGCCGATGTCGTGCGCGGTGGCTCCGGGCCACTCGACGCGGCGGTAGATGGAGTGGTATTTGAGGATGTCGAAGACCACGTTATGCGGTCCCTGGGCGAACAGAACCAGCACCGGCAGGCAGGGGAGCACGGCGGCGGCCACGAAGGCGGCGGCCTTGAGCCAACGGCTACCGGCCCGATTGTTGAGCCACATCCAGACCAGCAAGACAGGGAAGGTCGCCGCCGTCAACAAACTCGAACATGCGGCCGCTCCCGCCAACATGCCTGCCAGCGCGCTCATCCCGGCCTTCGGCCGGCACGTTGCCGCCACTACCGCCCGAAAAGCCGCGGCTACCAGGACCAGGCAAAGCGCATAAGCCTGCGAGATCGTCCCGTATTCCCACACCAGCGAATGCAGGCCGAAGAGCGCCAGGGCAGCAAAGGCGGCAGCCGATTTCCAACGGCGGTCGGGAAAGAGGGTATACAAATACTGTGCGATCAACACCACGGACGCGACGGTGGTCAGGGCCGCCACAGCATGAACTGCCCGCCAACTGCAGCCGGCAATCCCCAGCCAGACCGCATTCCAATAAGCGTTCAAGGGCGTCTGCGGGAAGAAGAAGTCGAGATAAGGGCGTTTGCCGAGATGGATCAGATACGAGGTGAGGATGTGAAAGCCTTCATCCCAATGAAACGCCATGGTCTGTGAGTAAACCACGGCCCCTGCCGCCAGGATCGCAAATGCGGCGTACAGGGCAGGCGCCATCAGGCTGCGGCTCTGCTCTTCGGACGCGGTTTCCACTGCGGTTTGCATAGCTTGCAAAACTCAGCCCCTTACGACAGCCTAACGCGATAACCTCTTGAGGAGGTCGCGGGGAGGCTAACTCGCGGGGCGCGGCGAACCTGGTGAAGAGAAAGGGCCGCGCGCGGTCATGAGATTTTGTCCTGACGCCGGAACCGATGTCGGCACGACATCATTGTACCGGGCTCGTCCCATTTTTAACAAGCCCGTCAGCGGGCGCTAGGCGCTCCCCGTCCGCCTGTGGAGCTGGGCTTCATGCAAGCCCGAAGTTCGTGTAGCCGACTACTTGTCACTGTCCCGGCCTAGCCTTGCAGCTCGAAAGCCTTGACTTCGTTTTCGCAAAATGCGCTGTTTTTGCTCCTCCTGGGGTCCGATTGGTGTTAATTTGCACGCAAAACGCGCATAATTTGCATCACTTAAGAATGTGATGTCCTTTGTTTTCAAGTACTCCTTAGCTTCGTTTCCACCCTTCTTCATTTTTTGAAGCGTCCTGCTTTTCCCGGTCGCCGGAGCCATTCCGCTTTCCCTCGCGCCTCGAGGCGGCGCACCGCGGCCTGGGGCTCTGCTACGACAAAGTGTCCGACAAATGACCATGATTATAGGCTATCATAGGCTCGCGCGGTTGTCAAGCGGAAAATGCGAGATCAGTGAGCCGGAAGTCAGCCCGTGGAGCGGGCGTAAGCGAGTGGCCCATGGCGTAAGAACCTGTGAATTGATCCTCAGACGCACAACCCGGTTTCACGCAATGCCGCAAAGTACGCAAAGATCGCAAAGAAAAGCAAGGACTTCTCCTTCGCGCTTCTTTGCGCCTTTGCGCCTTGGCGTGAGCTGTCTTGATTTTTCCACACCTTCTTGCGCCCTCGGCTACGATCTTTCCCACCTTGGGGCTTAAGGTGCGCGGCCCGAATTACTCAACGAAGTTGCGTTTCATGACACCGGCAGAGCACCCGCCACCTGTTAATTTCTTCGCGGCTCTGTTAAGCTGTAGGCATTCGGGGACAGCCAAGGCGACAACCATGTTAGGCCAGATCGTTTCTCACTACCGGATTATCGAGAAACTGGGTGGCGGCGGCATGGGCGTGGTGTACAAAGCCGAGGACACCAGGCTGCATCGTTTCGTGGCCCTCAAGTTCCTGCCGGAGGCCGTCTCCCAGGACGCACAGGCCCTGGCTCGTTTCCAGCGCGAAGCGCAAGCGGCCTCCGCCTTGAATCATCCCAACATTTGCACGATCTACGATATTGGCGAGCACGAAGGGCAAGCGTTCATTGCCATGGAGTTTCTGGACGGCATGACGCTGAAGCACCGCATCCAGGGCCGTCCGATCGAGTTGGAACAACTGCTGGAGATCGCCATCGAGGTCACGGATGCTCTCGATGCAGCGCACAGCCAGGGGATTGTCCATCGCGACATCAAGCCGGCGAATATCTTTGTCACGAAGCGCGGGCACGCCAAGGTGCTGGACTTCGGTCTCGCCAAGGTCACGCATTCCCCCCACCCCTCGCTCCCCTCCCCATCTGGTGAGGGGATTCAGGGGCGGGGTGCCGGCGCTGCACGACACCCCCACGCGTTCGATTGAACCCGAGCATTTGACCAGCCCGGGGACCACGCTGGGAACTGTGGCTTACATGTCGCCCGAGCAGGTTCGCGGCAAGGAAGTGGATGCGAGAACGGACCTGTTTTCCTTTGGCGTGGTGCTCTACGAAATGGCGACGGGTGTGCTGCCTTTTCGCGGTGATACCTCGGGCGTGATTTTCGAGGCTATCCTGAACCGCGCGCCTACGCCACCAGTTCGACTGAATCCCGAGTTGCCGCCGGAACTCGAACGGATCATCGGCAAAGCGCTGGAAAAAGACCGTGAGGTTCGCTACCAGCACGCCTCGGACCTGCGCGCGGACCTGAAGCGCCTGAAACGCGATACGGATTCCGGACGCTCTGCGGCCAGTGTCGCTGTTGCGCAGGCGGTTGAGGCGCAGGTTGTTCGTCAGCGTCCAAAGTCGCGGAAGCGGGGAGCGGCTCTAGCGGCCACGGCTGTCATCTTGGCCTTGGCTCTGGCCTATGTGCTGTTACGTCCGTCTGCTCCGCCCAAAGTCCTGGGCTCTGTCCAAATTACTCACGATGGCCGGGCCAAATACCCACCGGTCTTCAGCGATGGATCCCGGCTCTTTTTCATGGCGACGGAGGCGAATGGCACCGCACTTTATCAGGTTTCTGTGGCGGGCGGTGAGCCCGTCGCGCTGTCGGAGGCGTTCTTTATTGCTGATCTAGCTGGTATTGCACCCGATGGTTCAGAACTTCTGGTCCAGACCCATGATGGCACACTGCCGGAAGGCCCCCTGTGGGTTTATCCTATCGTGTCGGGATCCCGTCACCGGTTGGGCGCAGTTACCTCGTCGGAGGTCGGCTGGTCTCCCGACGGACACAGGATTGCGTACGTGAAGGGCGCCGCCTTATATCTTGCAAACACCGATGGTACGGAAGCCCGTCAGATTGCCGCTTTACCCGGCGACGTCAGTTGGCTTCGATGGTTACCCGACGGGAAGAAACTGCGATTCACTGTTGCCGATCCCAAAACCAACGCGAACTCAATTTGGGAAGTCTCGGCGAGCGGTGGCGATCTTCATCCCCTTCTCCCCGGCTGGAACAGTCCTCCCGCGGAATGCTGTGGCAGTTGGACACCTGATGGGAAGTATTTTGTTTTCCAGTCAGCCCATGGAGGGCGATCCGACATCTGGGCACTTCGCGAGGCCGACGGTTTCTTGAAGCCGGAAAAATCCAAGCCGGTCCAGTTAACTTCTGGTCCCTTGGACTTCCTTGGCCCCGTTCCCAGTAAGGACGGTAAGAGACTGTTCGTCATCGGGTCGCAGCCGCGGGGCGAACTTGCGCACTATGACGCCAAGTCCCAGCAATTCGTGCCGTACCTGTCGGGCCTGTCGGCGGATAGCGTGAGCATTTCGAAGGATGGCCAGCGGGTTGCATTTGTTTCATACCCGGAGGGCAGCCTCTGGAGGATGAAACTGGACGGCAGCGAGCGGCTCCAGCTTACCTTTCCACCCACACAGGCGTACTTGCCCCGCTGGTCACCCGACGGCAAACAAATCGCCTTTTGTGCGACCAGTCCCACCAAATCCTGGGCGGTTCAGTTGATTTCCGCAGACGGTGGAAATCCCCAGGAGATATTTCCCGCTTATCTCGCAGACCCCGGCTGGTCTGCGGATGGAAGCACGCTCGTCTTCTCCGATCGGTGGTCAGCGGAAGCTAAGAAAAAGAGTAGCTTCTCTATTCAGTTTATGGACCTGAAGACGCGTAAAGTCACGACACTAGCGGGGTCGGATGGGTTTTACTCGCCCCGCTGTTCGCCGGATGGCCGCTATATCGCTGCGCTGCGCGCGGGGCCTGAAACGCTAATGCTGTTTGATTTCTCCACGCAAAAATGGGTTCAGCTTGAGCAGATGGTCGTAGGATTCCCGAGCTGGTCGAGCGACTCAAAGTACATCTGCTTTGACTCACAGGGGGAGGATCGCGCCTTCTATCGCGTGCGGATTAGCGACCACAAGCTGGAGAGGCTGGTCAGCCTTAAGAACCTGCGGCTAACCGGAACTATCGGATGGACAGGTCTCGCCAACGACGATTCCCCCCTCGTGCTGCGTGATGTTGGCACCCAGGAAATTTACGCCCTCGACTGGAATGCGCCGTAAGTCGAACCTTGCGCCCGACCGAGAGTTTCCGCACTCGGGTGCGCCGCCTGAACTTCCCACAGTAAGAACCTCTTCCACCGATCGCCAGACATCGCGACAATGGGATTATGAATCCGGATTCACGCGCCGGTGGGGGCGTGCTCGGCAGCGTTTAGCGGCGGCTCATGCCATTGTAGCGCGGGCGTCTCGCCCACAGTGGCGGGAGCGTCTCGCTCCCGCGCGCGGGCAGAGCCTGTCCTGAGCGGAGCGAAGGAATGCCCGCGCCACAGAAGGACTCTCGGTTGCACAAACCGCGAAGCCCGATTACCCTAGAAGACTATTGGTGATGGGCTCGCGGGGGACGGATGAGGGTCGGCCTTGAACAACACAATGTTGAAATACAGGAGAATCGCCGGCATTGGGAAAGGAAGCCGCTGCTTCGCAAGGTCTATTCGCAATTCGGCCGTGAAATCGCCAAACGGGTTGACCGCACAATGCCGGGCCTGGTGGTTGAGCTGGGCTCGGGAATGGGACACATCAAGGAGCACTTGCCGGACTGCATCACCACCGATCTGTTTCCGAACCAGTGGCTGGACCGCGTGGAAGATGCCTACGATCTTACGTTTGATACGAGCGCCGTCAGCCATCTGATTCTCTTTGACGTGTGGCACCATTTGGAATACCCTGGCACGGCGCTCGGCGAGTTCCATCGGGTACTGGTTGACCGCGGGAAGGTGATCATCTTCGATCCGGCCATGGGCGTTCTGGGGCGGTTTGTTTTCGGAAACTTTCACCACGAGCCGCTGGGTCTGGGAGAGGAGATTCGCTGGGAAGCACCGGCAGGCTCGATTTCGGCGGACTTTGGTTACTATGCCGCGCAGGGCAACGCCTGCCGCGTTTTCGGATCGAGCGCCTTCCGCGAGCGGCTCCGCCCCTGGCGCGTGGCGGAGGTCTCGTACTTTTCCGGGCTGGCTTATCTTGGAACCGGCGGATTTCGAGGTCCGCAGCTATACCCGATGGCCGCGCTGCCTTTGCTGAATCGAGTGGACAAGTTCCTCTCCCGGTTTCCCAGCCTTGCTTCGCGGATGCTGGTGGTGCTCGAAAAGCAGCGTGATCCTGGCTAGGAGGGATGCACCACGGAGCGCGCGGAGATCATGGCGCAGCAGAGCTGCAATTCGAGATTTCAGATTTGAGATTCCAGAACCATATCCAGAAACGAATGCAAAGAGAGCAAATCACGATCTTGCTCAGCAGAGAAACACTGCATAGCTCTGCTCTGTGAACTCTGCGGTCTCTGTGGTGAGTCTTTAGAGCCGGATCTTAGGTCAATGCAAAGCCCAGCCAGCCCCATCAAAACGCCCCCCGCGTCCGGTTTGGACTCTGCCCCTGCCTGGGGTCCGAGGGCGCTCGAGCTGCAAAATGAGCGCAATCGGCAGCACCAATCCGTTTGGGCTGGGACCAGGGCCAAGTGGATTCGGCGGAACCGGTATTACTACGAATGTCTCAAACGCTTGCTCCGTCACCTGGTCGAGCCCGGCAAGCGCGTCCTGAACATTCGCTGCCAGACGGGGTTCCTCCTCGATGCGCTCCAGCCCAGTTATGGCGTGGGCCTGGACATCAGCCCGGAGATGATTGCGGTGGCGCAGGAGGCGCACCCGCGGTTTACCTACGTTGAGGCGTTTCCCGATGATCAGGCCTGGCAGGAGAAGTTCGACTACATTCTGCTCTGCGACGTGGGGGATATCGCCGACGTGCAGAAGACGCTGCTGCGGCTTCAGAGCGCCTGCGAACGCCACACGCGCCTGCTGATTTATACTTACAATTATCTTTGGGAGCCGCTGATCGCGCTGGCCCAGCGGCTCCACGTTAAAATTCCCCAAACCGAACAGAATTGGCTTTCCGAGCACGATTTGATCGGCTTGCTCACCCTGAGCGGATTCGAGTGGCTCGAGACCTATCGCAGCGCCTTGTTCCCGAAGTACATTCCCCTGTTCTCCGCATTCATGAACCGGGTTGTGGCGAAACTGCCTTGGATTGGGCGCCTGTGCATGATTGAGGTGTTGGTGGCGAGGTTGGCGCCGAAGCCGGTCAACCCACTGGAGGTTTCCGTTTCGGTGGTTGTGCCCTGCAAAGACGAGCGTGGAAACGTTGAAAGCGCCGTCACGCGCATGCCGGAACTGGGGCGCTCGACGGAGATGATCTTCTGCGACGATCAATCCACGGACGGAACCGCGGACGAAGTGCGCCGCATGCAGCAGCTATATCCCGATCGGAACATCAGGCTGGTGAACGGGCCGGGGATCTGCAAGTCGAAGAACGTCTGGAAGGGGTTTGAGGCTGCGCAGGGAGACATCTTGCTGATTCTTGACGCCGACCTTACCGTCATGCCGGAAGAGCTTCCGTATTTCATCGATGCGATCACGCGCGGCGGCGCCGAATTCGTGAATGGATCGCGATTGGTGTATCCGATTCCCAAAGCGGCGATGAAAGGCGCCAACGTGTTCGGGAACAAGTTCTTCAGCCTGGTGTTCTCCTACCTGCTGGGGCAGAGGATCAAAGATACGCTTTGCGGCACCAAGGTTCTTTGGCGCAGCGATTGGGAAAGGATTCGCCCCATGATCGGAACCTGGGGCACCTTGGACCGCTGGGGCGATTACGAGCTCCTCTTTGGAGCCGCAAAACTGAATCTTCGCATCCTGGACCAGCCCGTCCATTACCAGGAGAGAATCTTCGGCGCGACCAAGATGACCAAAGTGTTCAAGCATGGCCTGACCATGCTGCGGATGTGTTACCACGGATTTCTGAAATTGAAGGTAGACTACTAAAGGAATTTCAAATGGCAAAAGGCAAAAGGCAAATTGCAAACGGAAGACCATTTGAAATTTGCCTTTTGCCATTTGCCATTTGAATTGGTCTTAACTATGCTGCCTCCATTAGCCTTCATCACCGGTTCCTGCGGACTCATCGGGTCGGAAGTGAGCCTGTACTTCAGCCGCTCGGGCTTTCGGATCGCCGGCTTGGACAACAACCAACGCGCGGTCTTTTTCGGGCCGGCGGGAGACACAAGCTGGGTCCTCGAGCTGTTGCGGACTACGATTCCCGGCTATCAGCACTATGCCGTGGACATTCGCGACCGCGAAGCGATCCTGCGGTTGATCGCGGAGCTCAAACCCGGCATCATCATCCATACGGCGGCCCAGCCTTCCCACGACCGGGCGGCGGCTATCCCCTTCGACGACTTCGACGTCAATGCCGTCGGCACCCTGAACCTGCTGGAAGCGGCGCGACGAGCCTGCCCGGAATCGCCGTTCGTTCATATGTCCACCAATAAGGTCTACGGCGATCTTCCCAACACCATTCCCTTGCGCGAGCTCGAGACGCGCTGGGAATACGATGATCCCGCCTACCTCAACGGCATCCCCGAGTCGTTCTCGATTGACCAGTCGAAGCATTCGCTTTTCGGCGCTTCGAAAGTGGCCGCCGACGTTATGACGCAGGAATACGGCAGGTATTTCGGCATGCCCACGTGCTGCCTGCGCGGAGGCTGCCTGACCGGTCCGAATCACTCCGGGGTGGAGTTGCACGGTTTTCTCAGCTACCTGGTCCGCTGTAACGTCGAGCAGAAGGAGTACAAGGTCTTCGGCTACAAGGGGAAGCAGGTTCGCGACAACATCCACTCCGAGGATGTCGCCAGGATGATGCACGAGTTCTGCCAGCACCCCCGCTGCGGCGAAGTCTATAACCTGGGTGGGGGCAAAGATAACTCCTGCTCAATCCTGGAGAGCTTCCGGATGATCGAGCAGATTACCGGCAAGCCGCAGAAATACAGCTACGTTGACCAGAACCGCGCCGGCGACCACATCTGCTACTACAGCGACCTCAGAAAGCTGAAAGCGCATTTCCCAAACTGGGGGATCACCAAGTCTCTGCCGACTATTCTCCAGGAGATCGCTGATTCCTGGAGGGTTCGCCTTGGCACGTCGAGTCGGGCTTGACTGGGCTTGTCCAAATTGTGCTTGAGCCGACAAGGAGGAAAGTGAAAGGCGCGCAATCGCCTGGAATGGCGAAGTCCTTCCACACAGCGGGGAGGCGTAGCCGCCGGCAGCGTTCTTTGCTCCATTTGGTGCGCGAGCCATACGGGATGGTGTACGACCACTGTAGGTGAAACCGGTCAGGAGTGCCCGGCATTTTGTTTGTGACTAAGATAAATTGTTTAATTTCAATACTGTAGAAGTAATTTGCGCAATTTTGGCGATCTGGAACCCGGCTTGCTCCAACGGCAAGAGGAAGTAATCCTTAAGGAGGTCTAGACCTAGCATGAAGAAACTTCTGACACTGCTTTTCACGGGCATGATCGTGTTCTCGCTGGCGATGCCGGTGTTCGCGTACAATGCTGCGGGACAGGAAACCACGAAGGCGACGAAGACGAAGAAGACCAAGGCGACGAAGACGAAGAAGACCAAGGCTGCGAAGACGACTGCTTCCGCTCCCACCCAGTAACCGGGTCGGGTAGGAAATTGAGCTGTAACTCAAAAGCCCCTGTCAGGAATGGCGGGGGCTTTGCTTTTTTGTGGGCAATGAAGGAAAAAACTCGGCGAACGAACCGGGAATGTCTTTGAAAACAAAGGACCGCTTGACAGTTGTTCTCCCGAGGGCGAAACTATCTTATTGGCGGTTAAGGCCATCAAAGGTGGTGGCAGCTCATGTCGGTTGAATCGAAGGATGCGGAAACATCATCGCTACCCATAAGACCAGGAATGCAGACTGTTTCTCTCGAGCAGGAGTTGGTCTCGCGCGGCTTGCGGATGACACACCAGAGGCGGCTCCTCATCCAGATCATCCAGGGCGCGGAGAGCCATTTGGATGCCGTGGCTCTTTGGGAGCGAGCCCGGGGCCAGGATCCCACGCTGAATAAGGTGACGGTCTACCGAACCTTGGCCATGTTGAAGAAATACGGCTTGGTGGATGAGCTTGACCTGATGCACTTGAAGGGCGGTAAGCACTATTACGAGGCCAGGGCAAGCCGGGACCATGTTCATCTGGCTTGCCTTAAGTGCGGCCGCATTCAGGAGTTCGAAAGCTCGCTATTCGAAAAGCTGAAAGGGCAGATCGAACGCCAGCGCCGATTCAACATCAAGGTCGTACGCGTGGAAGCCGGCGGGTATTGTGAGAATTGTCGAGATCGTTGACGAGATAGCGGTAGTGGAGTCAGGTGGTTCGGCATTCCGAGCCAAGCGAGGCATTTCGCCCGAGATGAGCTGCACAGCGAGATTCCCCGCTTCACCCGGGATGAAGCCGGCAGTCAACAGCGGAAACGAGGCTGGCTCTTCTCGGACATCAGGTCAGATTGAGAGCCCGAGAATATTTCCAGAGCAGCTAACCCGTTTCAACTTCCCGTGCGTCTAACTATCCCGATAGTGTGCAGGTAATGGCCACGCTATCGGTAGTGACTCAGTTTGCGGTAACACGCGCATTCCTTCGCTGCGCTCAGGACAGGCTCTGCCTGGGCACGATGACGGCCAAAATGGCCGTGCTACATTAAAGTCAGCCGTTACGACACTACCCACACGCTTGTTTTATTGTGTGCCGTCATTCATAATGTCGATTGTTCTTGGGTGATCGTGGGGTTTGGGAGCGGGAATGATGACTAAGGCGCTGCGCATCGTCGCTTCTGGTTTCGTCTTGATGTGGCTGATGGGGTGCACGGCCGGCAATGTGGAGTTCCGGGAAGCACAGAAAGCGGAGCTTCGCAAAGACTGGGATACCGCTCTGGTTGATTACGAGAAAGCGGGTCGCGAGCAACCGGAGAATGCGAAGATTATCATTCACACAAAGTTGGTTCGTGCTCAAGCTACGGAGTTGCATTTCAAACAAGGAGAACGGCTACTGAAGCAGGGGAAGACGGACGAAGCGGCTGCCGAACTTCAGAAGGCCGTGAGCATCGATCCCACCAATGACGCAGCGGCCACGGAGCTGGCCAGGGTATTGGCTGCCCAGGCGACTGCCCGGAAGGCTCGCGAATCGGCGATCAAGGAAGCGCTGAAGACCACGCAGCCGGCGGCCGGCCCGGAGATCAAGCTAAAACCATTTCCCAAAGAGCCCTTGGCCCACTTCCGCATTGCTGCTGACAGCCGCAAAGTGTTTGATGCCTTGTGCAAGCTGGCCGGCCTGAACGTCGCCTTCACGTCTACCTTTCGCCCTACTCCCCAATTCTCTGTAGATCTTACCGATGTGACCATCGAAGAGGCGCTGAACATTGTAGCCCTGCAAACCCACACGTTCTGGAGGCCGATTACTTCCAACACCATTCTGGTGGTTCCGAACGACGCGACGAACCGGCGGGATTATGATGTGGAGCAGCTCAAGACGATCTATCTCAATAACCCTTTGGCGGCCGCGGATCGCACGGCCATCGCCACCGCTTTAAAACAAGTTCTGGGGCTTCGAAACATTATCGATAATCCCGACTCAAATGCCATCATCATTCGCGATAACCCTGAGAACATTGCGGCTGCCGAGCAGCTCGTGCACGAACTGGACCGGAGTAAAGCCGAGATTGTGATGGAAGTGGCGGTGGTGGAAGCGGATCGCGACCGGGCACGGGACCTGGGCTTGTATCCTGCCACGGTTTCAGCCTCGGGCTCGATAACACCCGGAGCGCAAGGGGGGCTTGTATTCGCGCCTGCCCAGCGTAACAACCACGTCAGGTTCGACTACACCGCCGCTCGGCATCGGCCCGACCCACCTTGGAATCGGCGACTACGCTCTGGTCGTACCCAGCTATGGGGCTAACGCGATCATGAACGATACCCGCACTCACATTCTCCAGAACCCGCAGATCCGGGCGACGGACGGCATGGTTGCCAAGCTCAAGATCGGCGAGAAAGTCCCGTACGCGACGGGCAGTTTCCTGCCTTCGCTGGGCGCCAGTTCGACGACTTCAGGAGTTGGATTGCTGGCCAGCACGCAGTTTCAATTCCAGGACGTGGGCGTGATCCTGGAGCTTACGCCGCACCTGCTCGCTGACGGGGAGGTGGCTATCCACGCCTCGATCGAGATTTCGTCGGTGGGCGCGAACGTTACGGTGGGCGGCGTCAGTGAACCTACTTTTGGCGAGCGAAAGATTGAACACGACATTCGCCTGAAGGAGGGTGAAACGAGCGTGCTCGGCGGCTTGATCCAAACCACCCTGACCCACACTGTGGCTGGGTTGCCGTTCGTGGGAGACATTCCGATTTTGCGCTATTTGTTCTCCACGGAACACGCTGAACGGCAAGAGCAGGAAGTCCTGGTAATGTTGACTCCCCGAGTTGTGCGCTTGCCTGAGCCTTACCTGGCGGACCAAGGCAAAACGACCCTGACCGGCTCACCGCAGCCGACGGGTGCACGACCACTTCCCGGAGTCGAGATCCCCGGGCAAATACAGCCGGGTGAACCGCAATGAGGGCGCAAGGGCAATCGCGTTGTAGGGGCGGCCCTTGTGGCCGCCCTGGGACAACCACAAGGGTTGCCCCGACGTCGGCGTTTACCTTCGTCGAGCTGATGGCGTCGATAACCATCCTCATACTGCTGACGACTGTCGCTCTTCCTTTGGCTCGCGTACAGATCCAACGCACCAAGGAAATCGAACTGAAGAGAGACTTGCGGGAAATGCGCGAGGCGATCGATCATTACAAGGACTTCGCCGACCGCGGCATGATTCCGGTTAAAGCCGACACTTTTGGATATCCTCCCGACCTCAAGACCCTGGTCGATGGGGTGGAGCTGAAAGGCTCGATCACCGCTAAGTACAAGTTTCTTCGAAAGTTACCTGTCGACCCGATGACGGAGTCAGACGATTGGGGAATGCGCTCCATGCAAGATGATACCGACTCCCGGAGCTGGGGCGGCCAGAACGTCTTTGATGTTTATTCCAAGAGCGATGGGATCGGCTTGGATGGGACGAAATACAGTGACTGGTAGATGCGGGAGTGAGCGTGCGTAGTGATTGGTAGGGGGGGGCGGATCACAGTGATGGGGAGACGAATTTCGAAACTGAAATTTCAAATTCCAAATCTGAGATTTCAAATCTCAAATTGCCGACGCTCCAATGCGGGATATCAAGCTTCCGGTCGTGAGCTCGCAAATCTGAGATCCCAGATTCCACACGGCGAGCCCAGGCAGGGCTTCACACTTCTCGAACTAATGGTGGTCCTGACTATTCTCCTGATTCTCGCGACCATGTCCATGCCCATCTTTACCGCGGCCCTTGTGCACGCGCGAGAAGCCGTCTTAAAAGACGATCTGTACACGCTCCGGAAACTCATCGACGAATACACCCTGGACAAACAAAAGCCACCTACCTCTTTGAGTGATCTGGTGGATGCCGGTTACCTGCGGGGTGGAGTTCCCGTGGATCCCTTCACCGGCTCGAGTGAAACCTGGCAGACGGATACCGAGGAGGTTCCGACGAGCCCCAGCCAGGCGGCTTCCGGAATCGTAAATGTGCACAGTGGGTCGGATGGCACTGCGCTGGATGGGACGGCGTATAGCAGTTGGTGAGGCAGTTGAAAGTCGAGAGTCGAAAGTCCAAAGTCAGATCTGCTCTCGACTCTCGACTTTCGACTCTCGACTAAATGGAATTCGTCTGCAAACTCGGAACGGAAACGGGCAAGGTCCTGGTCCAGACGGAGCAGGCCGCTTCGGAAGCGGATCTTCGTCATCGGCTGAAGAACGAAGGTTTCTACGTTTTCTCAGTTCGCTCGAAAGACCTCCTTGCCGGCCGCTGGGCTCCGCGACGCATGGGCCGCATCAAGCCTGACGATTTCCTGGTGTTCAATCAGCAATTCCTGACCCTCTCAAAATCCGGACTGCCGCTGCAAAAATCACTTGAATTGCTGGCTGGTCAAGCCCAGAGCGAGGCGTTACGGGCGGCCATAATAAAAGTCCAGGAGAAGGTCCGGGCCGGGGCGCTGCTTTCCGAGGCCTTCGAGAGTGTGGGCCAGTTTCCCAAGATGTATAGCGCGACGCTTCGCGCCGGGGAGCGGAGCGGCAGCCTGGACCGCGTTCTGGCCCAATACCTGGCTTTTCAAAAGACTTCGCGCTCCTTTCGCAAGAAGTTTCTATCGGCCCTGATTTACCCTGCTTTTCTGATGTGCTTCCTGGTGGGGCTGATTTCTTTTGTGGTCACTTTCGTGGTTCCGCGGTTTGCCAACCTCTATGCCGAGCTGGAAGTTCAGTTGCCGCCCTTGACGCTTTTCTTCATCTCCTTTTCGTTGGCGGTGAAGCGATACGCGCTGCTCATCTTAGTGGGCATCGTGGTGACGGTGATGTCGACGCGCGGAGTGCTGCGTTCCCGGCGGGTACGCCTGGCGTGGGAACGGACGAAGTTTGCGTTGCCTAAGCTGGGCAAATTGCTGCTGAAATTCTCCGTAGCGGAATTTGCGCGCACGCTGGCCACGTTGCTCCAGGGTGGAATCCCAATTATTACCGCGCTCGAGAATGCGAAAGATTCGGTGACCAGCCCCTTGATGGCAGATGCGATCGGGGCGGCTGTCAAGGAGGTTTCGGCCGGACGCGCACTGAGCGCCTGCCTGCGGCCCTGCGGTTTGTTCCCACCTCTGGCCCTGGACATGATTGAAGTGGGGGAAGCCACCGGCGCCATGCCGAACATGCTCGAGGCCTTGGCGGAGTTCTTCGAGGAGGATGTCAGCATCGATCTGGCCTCGCTCGTGGCTTTGGTTGACCCGATCATGATCGCCGCCATGGCGGTGGTGGTGGCGTTGGTGCTGATTGCATTCTACCTGCCGCTGTTTTCCATGGCCGCGCAGATTCACTGAGGTACGTCGCCCGAGCGGCGGGTATCTGGAGAAGAGAGGAACGCTTGTCACCGCCTGCCGCTGAAGCATTTTGGAGGTTGTAGTTGGATCAACCGACTCCTGAACTGAACGCCGAATTCGACCAAGTACGCCAACTGGCGGCCCGCTACCACTTTGAGTTTGTGGATTTGCGGGACTGCCGTCCGGACGGGGATCTGCTCCGCACTATCCCGTTGGACATGATGCTCCATTACCAGTTCTTGCCGCTCGAGGCCCACGACCACCAGTTGGTGATTGTGGTGGGCGACCCCACGGATTTATCGCGGCTGGATGAGCTGGAAATGAAGCTCGACCGGCAATTGATTATTCGCGTCGCCCCGCCCAGCCAGGTGCGCGATTTCCTGAAGAAAACAGAGCCTTCGCAACGGGTATTGGACGAAGCGACGGAGGAATTCCGGCTGGACGTTATCAGCGAGGAGGAGGCGGCCGGCCAGGGGCTTTCGCTCGAGAACTTGGTCGAGGAGCGAGAGGTCAGCCCCATGATCCGGCTGGTGGATTCCATCATTTTTGCCGGGCTGGAGCGGCGTGCGAGCGATGTCCACATCGAAAGCCGGGATAATTCCCTGGTGGTCAAGTTCAGGGTGGACGGCGTCCTTCAGCAGGCGATGGCGCCCCTGGCGCGCGAGTTCCAATCCAACCTCATCACCCGCATCAAAGTGATGTCGGAATTGGATATTGCCGAACGCCGTGTTCCTCAAGACGGCCGCTTCCGGGTCCGCTACCGCGGCCGTCCGATTGATTTCCGTGTTTCCATCATGCCCTCCATCCATGGCGAGGACGCCGTGCTCCGCATTCTGGATAAGGAATCGCTGCACGAGAAGTTCAAGCAGTTACGGTTGGAAGTCCTGGGGTTGGCGGACCGCGAGATCAGGCGGCTGCGAAAATTCATCCGCGAGCCCTACGGCATGGTTCTGGTGACGGGACCGACGGGAAGCGGCAAGACCACAACCCTCTATGCCGCCCTCTCGGAGATCAAGAGCGACGAAGACAAGATTATCACGATTGAGGATCCGGTCGAGTATCAGCTTCGCGGAGTGACGCAGATACCCGTGAACGAAAAGCGTGGTCTGACTTTCGCTCGGGGCCTCAGGTCGATCCTGCGCCACGACCCGGACAAGATCATGGTGGGTGAGATACGTGATAACGAGACGGCGCAGATTGCCATCCAATCGGCCTTGACCGGCCACTTGGTTTTCACCACCGTGCATGCGAACAACGTGGTGGACGTGCTGGGCCGCTTCCTGAATATGGGCGTCGAGCCCTATAACTTCGTGTCGGCGCTCAATTGCATCCTGGCTCAGCGGCTGGTGCGTACGCTCTGCGAAGAGTGCAAGCGTCCCGCGGAAATATCGCGGGAAGTGTTCGAGGAATCCGGCCAGAATCCTGAGGCCTGGCGCGGCACGAGCATGTACGAGAGCGTGGGTTGCCAGGCGTGCAACCAGACCGGTTACCACGGACGGACGGCCATCGGAGAGCTACTGTCCCTCTCGGACCGCGTACGCGAACTTATTCTCGAGAAGAGGCCCAGTTCGGAGATTCGGCGGGTGGCGCGTGAAGAAGGGATGGTGTCACTGCGGGAATCGGCGCTCGAGAAGGTCCGGGCCGGAATCACGACGTTTAAAGAGGTTAACAAGGTCACCTTCGTGGAGTAAGGCAACTGATGAATTGGGACAGGATAAAATCCAGGCTGTTGCCCAAGCAGGGGGCGAGAACTGGCTCGTTCCTGTTGCCCTCGGTGGTTCTCGATTTGCAGCCGGGTTTCATTGCGGGTGCGAGATTAGACAGAAAATCGCGCCAGGTTCGCCGGGTTGCCGTCCGGCAGATTGAGGCCGGAGCATTGGAGCCGCTTGCCGCGCGGCCTAACCTGGTTAAGCAGGAAGTGGTGCGCCGGGCCATCCGTGAAGTCCTGGAAACAGTTGGAGACCGCAACGACCGGTTGGGCGTTCTCTTGCCGGATCCTTCGGTGCGGGTGGCGGTCCTGCGTTTTGAAACGCTGTCCAGCCGCCGAGAGGAAGCTGATGCTTTGGTTCGTTGGAAGATCGGAAGTATCCTGCCGTTTCCACCTGAAGAGGCCAGGGTCAGCTACCAATTGCTGGCGAAGAGCGAACAATCGGTTGAGGTGCTGGCGATGGCGGTGCGCAATTCCGTCGTCATGGAATATGAAGCGGCGTTGGAGGATGTGGGCGCCGGGCCCGCATTGGTTCTCCCCGCCACAGCGGCCCTTCTCCCCTTGCTTCCGGCGGGGCATCAAGGAAGCCAGGTTCTGGTGCATGTTTGTTCGGGTTCGGTAACCTCGGTCGTGGTGGTGGGAGACGGCATCAGTTTCTGGCGCAATCGCCAGTCAGAGGGGGTCACGGCGCCCGGGGATGAGGAAGTGATCAGCGAATTCGCGCGCGTGGTTGCCGCTTGCCGGGACCACCTTAAGAGCGAGATCGAGGAAGTCTACATTTACGTCCGGCCGCCGGCAAGTTCGTCGCTCGACGACGAAATCGGGAAAGTGACGGGCCGCCGCGTTCAGCTCCTGGGCAGTCCGGAATCACACGCGGGAGGACTTCCTCCGGCCGAGAAGAAGATCTTGGAGAGTTTCGGCATGACGTTTGCCGGACTTTTGGAGAACCAAAACTAAGGCAGGGGCGGTTCGCGAACCGCCCCAACCTCCGTCAGGCTTATGAGAGTTGCCCTGAATCTAGCCATCCCGCCCAGCGCTCGCGAACGCTATGCGCTGCTGTGGGCGATCCCGGCTACGCTGCTGGGCATCGCAGGTTTGGTTCTCATCATTTTATTCTCCGATCGCTCCTATCGCGAATACAGAGTAGTGCAGGCGTCAGTCGTCCGGTACCAGGACCGGGACAATGCCTTGCGCGCCCAGGAAATGGCTCTGCGCAGAGTACTGGAAGAACCCGCTTCCCGCCGGCTCCTGAACGACGTGCAATTCATTAACGCACTCATTGAAGCAAAACAGGTATCCCTAACCAGCTTGGCCGCCGACATTACCGAGCTCATTCCGGATGATGTGCGGCTCAGTGCTTTGGCTATGCAGCCGGATGGCCACGAACTGGGCGTGCGCTTCGTGATAACCGGCAAAAACGCCGAAGCCATCGAGCGTTTTCTAAGCGATCTTGAGGACTCGCCGCACTTTAAGGACGTGGCGATCATCAACGAAGGGCTCGAGGAGACAGGCGCCAATACCGAACTCGAGAATATCGCCTGCACCGCGCACTATGTGGCGGGTGAGGGCGAATCGTCGGGGGAATAATTGCGCAGGAATCGTCACCAGATTGTAACTCGCGTTTTCCAGGTCCTCGGCATTTCTCTGGTGCTGCTCAACGTCCTGCTTTATTTCTTCGTCTACCGGGAAACACAGTCGCAGCTTTCCTCGGAGCTGGAACAGTTTGCATCCCTGCGCCAGAGTATCTTTGATGGAGAGGCGCGGATCGGGCGCCTCACGAAGTATAAAGAAGGTTTGCCGGAGACCGGTAAAAAGCTGGCGGCGGTTATCGAGGATCATACTCTCCACCGGCGCCAGGCCTACTCGCAGGCCTTCAAGCTCCTGCGGCAGGTGGCGGAACAGTCAGGGGTGCAGCTTGGCAAGGTGGACTTCAAGCGCAATGACAAGGCCACGGGACCCGTGCTGCCTCTGGGAGCCGCGATCAACGTTGAGGGGTCTTTCCCGGCGCTCCTCAAGTTTGCGCATGGGCTTGAGACCGCCAACGATTTGCTGGTGATTCGGAGCTTCAGTATGACGGAGGGTGAGGATACGCCCCAGCAATTGCGGCTGGTGGTTGATCTCTACTTTACACCCTGAGGTATTGTTGAGCTGAGATTAGGACGCCATGACGCTAAGTGGACAAATGGAGAAGTGGGGCATTGCCGTTCTGGGCGTCGTCTCGCTTCTACTGATTGGGAATCTCGTCATCCAGTATAACCACCTGCGGGCGACGGTGAAGCTTCCCGTGGCCAAGGCTCGCCCGCCGGCAAGGGTTGGCAACCCGGCGGGGGCCAAAGCGCCGGTTGTGAAGCAAGCCGTGAGGCCGAGAGCGCCGGATGACTTGTCGATGTACAATTCAATCGTCGAGGTGGACCTGCTAAAGAAGTACGAAGACCGTCCGTTGCCGGAGTTGCATCGAGATCCGTTCACATTTGTGGCCGTCGCAGTCCCGGCACGGGCGCAAGCCCCAGGGGTGGCGGCCGCGCCGGCGCCCGCTCCGCCTCCTCCTCCGCTGAATTTAAAGGTCATGGGCTACACCGAGGGCAAAGGGACGCCCGATGAAGCCATGGTGGAGCTCTGTGCTGCCAGTTGTGAGACTTCGTCCCCCGATGACCAGGTTTTGGTGGTGCACGCGGGCGAGGCCGTCGGGTCCCGATACAAGGTCATCAAGATAAATCCTACGGTGGTTACCGTTGAAGATGCTGCGATCCATCAAACCGTTGATTTGCCCATCCCGCAGTA
Organism: uncultured Acidobacteriota bacterium; assembly: GCA_963722675.1. GTDB lineage: Bacteria > Acidobacteriota > Terriglobia > UBA7540 > UBA7540 > CAVROP01. The sequence goes on along the minus strand of CAVROP010000138.1, from coordinate 5,839 downwards.
GCTCGACCGGGTTCGCGCTGCTCATTGTGATGGTGGCGGCCGCAGTCATTTTGATTAGCCTGACGGCGGTGCTGCCGAGCGTTTATCAGGAAGGCCAGCGCGAACGCGAAGCGGAACTTATCTTCCGTGGCTACCAGTACGCGCGCGCCATCGCGGGCTACCACCAAAAGTTCCAACGGTACCCGAACAGTATTCAGGATTTGACAAAACTGACGAACGGCTTCCGCTTCCTGCGCAAGGAATACGCCGACCCGATGACTCCGGGCGGCAAGTGGCGGTTTATTCACGCCAACGCGCAAGGCGTTCTGCTGGACTCGAAGACGCAAGGCCCCCCACCTGGGGCGATGGGTCAGTCGGGCACAAATCCAGGTGCGGCTGGGTTCGGGATGTCAGGCGCTTCGGGCATGGGTGGATTTGGCCAGCAAGGTACGGGAAGCAGCGGATTCGGCCAACAGGGCAGCTCATTCGGCCAGCAAAGCATGGGGGGAAGTTCGTTTGGCCAAACGGATTCCGGGAATAGCAGCTTTGGCGCGCAGGGCACGGGCGGGAGCAGCTTCGGCCCGCAGAGCACCGGCAGCAGCGGATTTGGCACGTCAACCGGCGGCTTCTCTTCCAATTCGAATTTCGGCGGGAGCACTCCCGGCAATCAGCAAAGCTCCGGTTTCTCGATGGGGAGCAGCCAAGGTGGAGGAACCTTTATCGTTGGGGTCGCGAGCACAAGTCATAAGCAATCCATCCGTACTTGGAATCAGAAGACGCACTATGACGAGTGGGAGTTTGTTGGGATCGATCTGGGCGCGCTCGGCATTGCGACCTCGATCCCCGGACTCCCTCAGGGTTTCCAGTCGGGTCAGGGAAATCAGTCCGGCGGTTTCGGCCAGGGAAATCAGCCCGGCGGCTTCGGCCAGGGAAATCAGCCCAGCGGCTTTGGGCAGTCGAATTCTACGCCGGGGCAGAATCAAAGTGGCAGTTCGTCCTCAGGCGGGTCCGCCACCAGCGGATCCGGCTTCTCGCCGCAATGATCCAATGATAGACTTACACCGGACGAGATTATTTTGGTTTTCAACTTACAACCAAGAGTCGAAAACTGACGACTAACTACTGAGAAGTGAAGGTCGAAGCCTAGCGGCAATCTGGTAAAGGAATCATGAGCGGAATTTGGCGGATAAATCGAGCCAATCTTGTGGTGAGAATATCTCTGGGCCTTGTCGTTGTGCTATCGCTGATGGCCGCCGGGTGCGCCTGGACGCCCTCGTCGGCAGGGATTGTGCTTACTGTAACCCCAGCGACGGCTTATATCCCCGTGTCGTCCTCATTTCAATTTGGCGTGACCGTTTCCGGGACACCAAATTCTCTGGTGGTGTGGAGTGCGGGGGGCGTGGTGGGCGGAAACGCCACCGCCGGTTTCATATCTTCTACAGGCTTCTACCGGGCGCCGGCCAGCGTGCCTTCGCCGGCCCAGGTCACCATCACAGCAACGAGCGAGTACGATGCCATCAGCTCGTCTTCCGCTACGGCGACGATCGTAAGTCAGACATCCGGCGCTCATACGGTGCAGGTGGCTTCCGGCCAAACCATCACGAACATCAACGTGCAAGTACCGCAATTAACTCCCACGCTGACGATTTATGGAGCGGGGACGTGCGTCGGCAGCACCTGCTCGACCTCGGCCACCGGGCCAGAAGTGACGCAGGGCAGCTCGGCGACCATCTTTGTGGTCGGCAACGGGGTGGTCGCGGGAACGGTTTATGCGATCAGTGGAAACCCCAACGATGTGACGGTGACACAGCCGACCAGTTCACAATTCGGTCAGACATCCAACGGCACGCCGTCGGTGACACTTAGTATTTCAGTTAGTCCCACTGCCGTGCCCGGGTTAAGAAATATCATGGTCTCGAATCCTGCCACGGGCGAACTCTCCGCCTTCGTGGGTGGATTACTCATTGCTTCTTCGGGGCAATAAACTGATGAAAATAGGGTCTCAAATCTTAGCCTTGCCATTTTGCGATGTGGCGCGGGCGTCCCGCCCGCGGTCGCGGGGGCGTCCCGCTCCCGCGAGGGTGCGGGCAGGGCCTGCCCTGAGTGAAGCGAAGGACTGCCCGCGCGACGGCGGCGGGCGTCCCGCCCGCGCCACAGTCGATCGGGCGAAGCGCGGGATCCTGTCGAGCCCACTACTCGTGGTGCTCGCCGCTTTTTTATGGCGGCCCCGGCGTCTGCCACGACACTGGTGAGGATGAGCCTGGACCAGCTTGCCGAGGCTTCGACGGAGATTGTCCGCGCCCACGTGGTCAGCCAGCAGACAGCCTGGAATCCGCAGCACACTCGCATTTACACTTACACCACACTCGCCCTGGACCAGACGTACAAGGGTGATCCGCCTTCCTTCCCAGTCATCCAGCAGCCCGGCGGCACGGTCGGCAAGACGCGGGTTTTTGTGGCCGGAACCGTTCAATTCCACACTCAGACGGGATACCTGTTGTTTCTGGAACGGTCATCGGCAGCCCCGGCGAAATTCCTCCTGGTGGGAATGGTGCAAGGCGCCTACAGGATCTACCGCGACGAGAAGACGCAAGAGGAGAAGCTCATCCTCCCACTTGGCTCTCTGACGCGCGGAAGTCCGGCTTCAGGTCCCGGATCGGTCATGGCCGGCCCGGCGGTTCCGGTCCGTCAATTCCAAAGGGACATTTCAGCTTCGCTGAGCAGTCCTTTGAGTATTCCGCGAGGCACGGCAATACCCGTGGCCATCAAGTCCGCGCAGTCTGCGGGCGTCAGGCGGATGGACGTAAGAGGACGAACAACCACCGACCTTTTTCCAAACTCGGGCCTGGTAATTCCCGCCGGCAGCGCGATCTCGGGAATGGCGGAGCGAATCGGAGACTCCTGGATGATCTCCTGGACGGAGGTTTCGATTCGCGGCAAGCAGGTCCTTCTTTCAGCTCGAAACACCGAGCCTGCTGCGAGGACGTTGCAAGGCCGTACACTTGTGGTCAACGTGAGGTGAGGATGCAGGAAGGCAACAGAGTGTCGCGAGTTCGCCGCCCGGTGTTATTTGCTCTGGCAGGAAGTTTGAGCCTGCTGGGTGCTATCCTGGCGTTTGCCTACACGACCTATCAGAATGACGTTGGCGAGGTCCCGCCGATCGGGACCTCTCCGGAAATCCCCGGTGTCCCGGTTCCCTCACGCTGGCCCAATGCCTCCTTCACGTGGGTCTTGGACAATCCCGCTTCACCGCCAGGCAACGTCGACACGACTGATGGCACCAATCCCCTGCCTCTCAAGACGGCCCTGATGAACGCAGCCAACGCGTGGACGACAGGATTGCTCAATGGGCAGCAGTTGAGCAATCTTACGGTTACCAACGGCAGCGACGTCGCCAATCTGCCGAATCCGCAGGTTGACTGCTCCAACGTCGTCACGTTTAACGATAGTAACCCTACGGACTTCCCTACTGGAACAGAGTCCGTGGCATTTACTACCGTCAGCACTGATTACGTGAGGGTCGGACCACCTCAGACCCCCGGCACGATTTACCACTTCACGGAGTGCAACACGCAGGTATCCATTTCCACGACCTCACCGGCCATTGTGTTTGACTCGGATATCGCCTTCAATCCGCACGTTCAATTCTCCACCTCCACTCCGCCGCTATCCGGCGCTTTCGACCTGGTCTCCCTCGCTACGCATGAATTCGGCCACGCGCTGGGGCTCGACCATAGCGGAATTGCTCACGCCGTAATGTTTCCGGCCGGGGACTCCGGTGAGAGCCAACAACGAACCCTCTCCACGGATGACCTCATCGGTATATCTTTTCTCTATCCCTCGCCCAACTTTTCGAGCTACATGGGCGCAATTTCGGGACAGGTGACCTTCGCCAACGTCGGCGGCGTCTACGCGGCGCATTTAGTGGCCATCGACGCGAGTTCCGGCAACGTCGTCGTGGACGGCCTGGCCAACCCGGATGGCACTTACAAGTTATTTGTTCCGCCCGGCAGCTATAACGTCCTTGTCCTTCCCCTCGCCCCCGACGACAACCATGGCATCTACTCGCTGAGCGATTTCTCCGGCTGGACTTGTGGCTACGACGAAAGTGCGCCACCCTGCTGTAACCCCGGCAATGGTCAATGCATCGGCGCGTCCATTACCAATCCAACTAATTACACCGGCACGTATTATTAATATTGAAAACATTTAGGGCGGGATTCCTCGCTCGCTCTCTGGAACATCGCGCCATTCCCGCGAAGCTTGTCCTCCGCGAAAGCGGGGGAGCGGCAATCCATTGTCTTCCGAGCCAACCATGGACCCCCGCTTTCGGGGGGTGACGATGTGCTTGATTTCCATTCCGTTGGGTGGGTCGAGGACACATGGCCACTCGGAATGACAGCGCAGCAAGACGTTTTTTGCGCAGCCCGCAGAGCCGCGCATAGTTCTAGATTTGCGGTGGATAACCAAGAATTGGGGCCATCTATTACTACTCCGTTAAGTTAAGGCGGTCGCTTTCGCTTGCAAATGTTGCTACCACAATACGCACAATGTCCGGTCCAAGTGAACAGCAGGCGTTGGATTTCACGGCGCGTCTGTGGCAGGGTCCACCCAGAAGTTTTTTTTGCTGCGCAGTTTTTCCAAGGTCAAGAAAGCATGCGCCAGCATCACCAGGGTGACATGATGATGCCACCCGGTCCAATTGCGGCCTTCGTAGTGATCCAGGCCCCACTCCTCCTTCAGTTGCTGATAATCCCGTTCGATCTTCCAGCGGCCTTTGACGGTGCGTACCAATCGCCGCAGGGAGTAGGGCTCGGGCAAGTCGCAGAGAAAGTATTTCGTGGGCTGCTTCTCGCCGGGCGGCCATTCCACCAGCAACCAGGCCTCCGGGTGGGGAGGCTGGCCTTCGTGGAATCCGTGCGAGGGCTGGACGCGGCAGGCGTAGAAACGCGACGCCAGCCAGCCTTTCGTGCCTTCTCGCCAACGCACTTGCTTCCACCCGCGGGCCTTTTCCGCCACCTCGCGAACCGCGCACGGCCGCTGCTCGCCGTAATGGTAAACACTCGGTGGACGTCCTCGTCCCCGCGCTTTCAACTTGCGCAGGCGGGGCGGCTTCGCCCACACCCCCAAGGTGGAAGGGACGCCCACCGCATAGGGAAGTTGGCGCACCTCCAGCCCCTGGCGAAATTCCGTGACTTCTCCGTACCCGGCGTCCGCCAACACCACCCCACACCGCAGGCCCCACTCCCGCGCCTCGTCGATCAAGGCCAGCGCCAGTTCCCACTGGGTCTGGAATTTCACCTCTGCGGGGATGCCCGCGGCGGCACGCCGCTCCGGATCCTGCGTCCAGCTTTCCGGCAAGTAGAGCCGCCAGTCCAGGATGGTACTTTCTTCCCCGGCCGTTTGGTGCAGGCTCACCGCCACCTGGCAATTGGCCGTTTTGCCCAGCGTCCCCGAATATTGCCGCGCCACCCCCACCGAATGGTGACCCTGCTTGGGGAAACCCGTGTCGTCGATGACCCACACCGGATCGGGCGTCAACTCCGCCCTCATGCGTTGCGCCAAGCGTTGCCAGACCGGCGCCCAAAGCCAGGGACTCTGCCCGATCCACTGCTGCATCGCCTGCACGTTGCCCTCGGGCAGCCGCGCCGCCAGGGGCTCGATGGATTGGCGTTCGCCGTCCAGCAACAGGCCGCGCACATACACCGCGCCCCAGTGACGCCGCTCGCGTCGCCCCAGCGGCTCCAGCAGGTCGGCCAAGAATTGTTCCAAACGTGTTCGACATTTCGCGATTTCGCTCTCGGTCATGAACCGGAGCTTAACACTTCCCTTCTGGGAGGTCAATCTCACTTAACGTAGT
>CAVROP010000137.1:0-6802 GCA_963722675.1 uncultured Acidobacteriota bacterium | reverse complement strand
TTGATAGTGGGTGAACGGCCTTGCGCCCTGCGGTCTCGATCTGAGAGTGGGGAATTCTCCGGAGGCGGCTCGGTCAGTTTGCGTAGGACCTCCGGCGGGAGCACAAGAAACGAATACTGTTTTTTGGGCGCCACTTGAACGGGCAGTCCGATCATCATCCTTCCGCGCCGCAGCAAGTCCGGTGAGAAGAGGAGAAGCAGCAGCAGGAATCCGTGCAGGATCAGCGAGGACAGGTACATCGTCCGGCGCCGCCACTTTACGGCCTCCGGATCGACGACCAGCACGACGTGATAATCCTGCCACCCCGCCGGGAGATTGAGGGGCTTTGACTCCGCCGGGTAGGCGCTCTCGGGGCTCGCGAAAAGATTGAGCTGGTTCGGGTCTTCCGGAACCAAAGGCGGGACTTCTGTCGGCGGCAAGGTGACATGCCCCGGCTTGATCGGACCCGGAGTCTTTGGTTCGTGGATCCCCGCTACAATCTGGCGGAACAGGGATACGGGCGGAAGCGTGCGTTCCACGAACGTGGCATGGAACTCACCCCCGGAGACGACGGAATTCCCGGCCGACCCGGCATCCGCGCCACGCCTGTAATACTCGCTCTGAAGAGGGACTTTCGGTTCGCGAAGCCTCTGGCGAATCTGTCGAAAAAGCGAAATCGGTGGAAGGGTGGTATCCACGAAGGTGGCGTGGAATTCAGCCCCGGGTACGGGAGAACCCTTGCTGGATGGGAATACCTTCGGAACCGCGTTCTTCGGTCCCCGCAGCCTCTCCCGAATTTGTCTGAAAAGCGAGACCGGCGGCAGCGCGGTATCCACAAAGGTAACGTGGAACTCCGGCTCGGGCGCAGAGGGGCTCGCGGCCGGCACAGATTCGGCGCCGGAGCTTCTCGTCCTTGATATCGACAACTGCCATAAAACAAATTCGAAACTAGAAATCAGAACCCGGTGCTGCAGTCCCAACTTGGGATTCTCCAGTTCGCCGGGGGTGGCGCATACATTGACAGTCAATGTACGCGCCACCCTCCCGAGGACAGCCTACTAGGAAAGCCTTGGGCGGCTCATTTTACATCTCTCCGCTTTGGCCTACCGGCCGGCCCAGGCGCACGTTCACCTTGCCCGCATGTTCTTCGATGCAATTCATGACGCGTTCGGCTAAGGCGAGGGCTCGGCGGCCCTCCAGTCCGCCCACTAGCGGAGCAGAGCGGGTTCGGACCGATTCGAGAAAGGCTTCGAGCTCCGACTGCAACGGGTCTGCGGGCTTGGTCTCGAGCTTCTGAAAAGTGATGCGGGGAGTGGGGCCGCTGTTATCGACCCGTAAAAGCGTTGCATCCCGCCGCGTAAAGTCAATGGAAACATAATCGTAGGGTTGAAAATAACGGAACTTTCGAATCGGTTCCGTGCTGGCGCGGCTGGCCGTGATGTTCGCCACCGCGCCGCATTCAAACTCTACCCGTGCATTGGCAATATCCACTTTGTCCGAAAGCACCGGCAGCCCCACCGCTCGGACTTCGCACGGTTCGGACTCGAGCATCCACAGGAGAAGATCGAGGTCGTGAATCATCAGGTCGAAAACCACGTCAACATCCAGGCTGCGCGGGCTGAACGCGCACATGCGGTGAACCTCAAAAAACAGCGGCCGCCGAGTTATGGCTTTGGCGGCCACTACCCCGGGGTTGAACCGCTCGAGATGTCCGACCTGTAGGATGCGGCTCCGGCATCGGGCTAGGGCCGTCACCTCTTCCGCTTCCTCCACGGTGCGCGTAATCGGCTTCTCGAGAAGCACATCCACATCGTGGGCGAAAGCCTCGCGCGCCACTTCCGCGTGGCTGGTGGGGGGAATAACCACACTTACGGCGCGAACTGTCTTCCATACCTCGTCCAGGCTCGCGAACGCCCGAACTCCCAGTTCCGCCGCCATTTCCCTGGCTTTTTCCGGCCGCCGGTCGTAGACCCCCACGAGGTCAGCTCCCGCGAGCTGTTTCAATGCTCGGGCATGCTTCTTGCCGTGCTCACCTACCCCGATGACTGCTACGGCAACTCGATCGCTCACCTCAGTCCCTTTGGACACTGGAAAATGGAAAATGGAAATTAGAAACTGGAAAGTGGTAACTGGACAACTAAATGATGGAAGCTGGCCCTGCAGGATAGACTCCCCAGTTTCGATTTCCAGTTTTCCAATTTCCAGTTTCCAATTTCCAGTTTCCATTTTCCGCTTGCTCAGTCTTTCATGCCCACGATGGCGATGCCGGCCTCGTCGGCTTCTTTGATCAGGGCCGAGCGTTCAAACAAAAGGGTCTTGCCCGCATCCACCGCGAGCACGCGGGCGTTCGACCGCCGCATCACCTGAATCGTCTTCAGCCCCACCACGGGGACATCAAAGCGCATGTCCTGACAGGGCTTACTTACTTTGACGACGACCAGCGCCCGTCCGTTACTGAGGCCGGCGGCCCGTTCGATGACGGCGTCGGTCCCTTCCATCGCCTCGACGGCCACGCAAGCCCGGCCGGACACTACAATAGTTTGGCCAATATCGAGGCCGGCAAGCTTCTTGGCAATCTCGCGGCCATACTCGATGTCGGACTCTTCCTCCGCATCCGGCGCACGGCGCGTGAGCGGACCGGCATCCGGAAGCAGCGGCTTCAGAAATAGCGTCGAATCCACCACCTGGATGCCGCGGCTTTCGACCATCCGCACGAATATTCCAATCAGCGAGTCCGTGTTCTTGCGCGGCAGGCTTTTGAGGACGCGGCTCACCAGGCCGTCCGGCTTGATGGAACTGAAGAGTTGCGCGTGCTTCACCTGGCCGGCCAGGACCAATCTGCCGATGCGCTCCGCCACCAGCAAATCCAGAAGCTTTGAGACTTCACCCAGGCTCAGCCAGTGGATGGCGCTCGCTACGGAGGCGAGTTCCGGCGAGGCTTCTTCCTTGATGCCCACCACCAACGGGTCAATGCCCTGGTCCCGCGCCGCCTCTAGCACCAGGAACGGGAAGTGGCCGTTACCCGCGATAATGGCGTACCGATCACTCATGCTCGAAACTCGAAAATCGAAATTCGAAACTCGCCATTCGTAAGCCGAACATTCGAAGATTTTACTTGGGCGTCGTGCTGGTCAGCCTCGAGATCCGAACGTCCTTTTCGAGTTTCCAGTTTCGAATTTCGAGTTTTCGAATTTCGATCATTTCGCCACGCCGCGCTCAGAGGTCCGAATGAATTCCACGAGGGCGCGGACGTGGTCAGACTTGAAACCGGCGGCATCGATAGCCTCGAGCGCCTGGGTGGTATTGAGCTTGGATCTGCTCAGCAGGCGGAAGGTTCGCTCCAGCTCCTTCAGGTCATCGGCGCTCACGCCGCGGCGCTCGAGCCCCAAGCGGTTGGCGCCCAGAACGTTCAGCGGGCGGGGGGCGGAAGTTTTCGAGTAGGGGAGGATATCCTGGTTTACCACGCTGTAACTTCCCAGGAAACTGTATGCGCCGATGCGGCAGAACTGGTGAATGCCGCAAAATGCACCCACCGAGGCATGATCCTGAATCTCAACGTGGCCGGCCAGCGAAGCCCCGTTGGCCATGATGATATGGCTTCCCAAGTGGCAGTTGTGCGCGATGTGGACATAGGCCATCAGGAGGTTATGGCTGCCGATTCGCGTGACCCCGTCTCCCGCTTCGGTGGCGCGGTGAATGGTGATGAATTCGCGCAACGTGTTGCCCTCACCGATCTCGACCCGGGTCGGCTCGCCGTGGTACTTCAAATCCTGAGGAACCAGTCCAATCGAGGCCCACGGGAAAATCCGGTTGCCCTTGCCGAAGCGCGTGTTTCCCTCCAACACACAATGCGACATGACCTCGCAGTCTTCTCCCAGTTCGACGTTTTCCCCGATCAGAGAATATGGCCCCACCGTCACGCTGCAGGCGAGCTGGGCGTTGGGATGGATGACTGCTGTGGGATGGGCCTTCATTGACGCAATTGGCCGAGCAGACTTGGACTTGCCGGGCCGGATTGGCCGGGACGGTCCGAGATGGCAAAGGCCACCGTCGCTTCCGCCGCCAACTTCCCTTCCACGGTCGCTTGACCGTGCATTTTGCCAAAGTTGTTGCGCCGGTTAAGCAACTGCATTTCCACCCGGAGTTGGTCGCCGGGCAGCACGGGACGACGGAACTTGGCGTTTTCAATGCCCGTGAAATAGATTAACTTTTTGTCCTTGTCCGGCATGTCGCGGTAGATCATGACCCCTGCCACCTGGGCCATAGACTCGATGATCAACACTCCAGGCATGACCGGCGCACCGGGGAAATGTCCTTGAAAAAAGGGCTCGTTGATAGTCACGTTCTTGAGCCCCACAATGCGCTTGTCACCCTCGATTTCCACAATGCGGTCAACCAGCAGGAACGGATATCGGTGGGGAAGAAAGCTCATGATATCCATGATGCTGTAGACAAAGCCCTTTTTCGTACCGGCGAGTGTCGGAAGATCAGCCACGCTTCACCATCCGTTTCGATTTCGGCGCCTCAAAACGCCCGGCAGACCAGCCGCCAGCCTGGAAGTGACGCCACCGGTCTTCATCCGGCGGCAACTGGCAGCGCTGTAAGCGACCGTCTGCACATTATAAACGAAACCCTCTCGCCTTCCAATCTTGGAGTGCGCTTGGAGTGCGCTGGGCGCTACCAGTTAAATCAGGACACGATCCCAATTCCAGCGGATTTGACAGGATACTGGTGTCAAAGATAAGATGTGGCAAAATTTAGTTGACGCGGCTGCGCTGCGGGTGTTGCATGTGCCCCTGATCTGGTCCAGGCGGGACTCCCGCAGCGCGAGACGGCTCCTCAGGCCCACGGGACCTTCGGCAGCCTGGTAAGGAGAGGCGTTGCAACTAGAGGACAAAATATTCCAGCGGCCCGTCGACGCAGGTGGAGCAAGTGCGCATCGGCCATTGACCTTCCCGCTTCGCCCTCGGGCTTTTAATTACCCCCTGCACACTGCCCGAATCTTACTTGTGGCGGCTCTGTTTGGTGCGCCCTTAGCCTTTGGCGCCGTGATCCCGGTGGCCTGGGTAGCCCTGGGCTTGATCGCCAGCGTGGCCCTGTTTTTGTGGGCCCTGGGAAGCGTTCAGCTCGGTCGAATCAAACCGCTCTGGTCGCCGCTCTACATACCGCTGGGCCTCTTCTTTCTGCTGGCAGCGGCTCAATCTGCGGCTCGCCTTACGCTCGACACCTCGGAAACTCGCCAAGCGCTGGTTCTGCTGGCCTCGGATTTGATTTTCTTTTTCCTCGCAGTGCAACTTCTTGGCGGTGCGCGCAGCTCCGCTCTCCAGCCCTTCGGCATGGCGGTGCTGATATTTGCCGGGTGCCTGGGACTCTTCGCCATTCTCCAATCCGCTTCCGGCGCGCAACGCATTTACGGCCTCTTCGAGACACCGAATAGCGCCATGTTTGGTCCGTACGTCGACCGCGACCACTTCGCCGGGCTCATGGAAATGCTCCTTCCGGTTGCGATTTTCTACATTGCCGGACGGCATGGAAGGCTTTCGCTCGAGGGCTCGGTATGGCGTGTTTCGGCGGTGGTGCTGGCGCTCGCCGCTCTGCTGCTTTCCGGCTCGCGCGCCGGCCTGCTGGCGCTGGCCGCGGAGATGGTTATTGCCACGGTGGTTCTCCGCCGGGCGGCGCTCCGGACGGGGCAGAAGCGGCGCTTGGCCACCGCCGCCGGCCTCGCTCTGGTGGCGGGCGCAATCCTGTTTGCTTACATGGACCCCGGCTGGGTGGCCAAGAAGCTCGGCTCGGTAGCCTACGTCGACAAAACTTGGGCGGAGTGGGCAAGCGATCGCAAAACCATGGCCAGCGATGCCTTGCACATGTGGCACGAGCATCCCTGGCTGGGGGTGGGGATCGGAGATTTCGAAACCGCTTATCCCCGCTATCAAAGTTTCCCCACTGACCAGTGGATCGATCACGCGCACAACGACTACGCCGAAGCCGCCGCGGAGACCGGGGTGGTGGGCGCGTTGCTCATTCTCGCCACAGTGGCGCTGTTTCTTTATCTGGCCTTCCGCAATGTGTCCCACCTGTTTGGATCGAATGCCGGCTGGGTTCGCCTGGGCGCCGCCCTCGGATGCTGCGGTCTGCTGGTCCATAGTATGGCGGATTTCAACCTGCACATCCCCGCCAATGCCGCCTGGTTTGCGGTACTGGCGGGGATAGCGACTTCGGAGCGAAGTGGAAGTGGTTCGGGCGTCCCGCCCGCCGCGAGTCTTTTTTGATCTTTGCTTTTCTGAAATCTGCGATCTGACCTCTGGCGATTTGCTTGATCTGGCATAGACAGCCGATTCGCTGCGGCGATGGCTCGCGGGTCATCTCAGGGTATTCCCGCGGGGGCTTGAGGGGGCGGCAATTTTCCAGAGACCGTGTCTTCAAACTTCTTTCGAGCTTCCGCCTGTAGCCGTCCTGCCTCGCGGATTTCGCTCTGGGCTTTCTCGTGTTGGCCCATTCTCAGGTAGGCCTGGCCCAATTGGAAGTGCATTTTGGCGCTGTCCGGGGCGAGGTCCAGAGCGCGCTGGAAACAGGGGATGGCTTGCTCCGGCCGGTTCTTGTGCAGATAAGCCTTGCCCATTCCCTCCCACGACTTGGGCAGTTTCGGATCGAGGTTGAGCGCTTGCCGGAAACTGGAGAGCGCGTCATCCGAATCGCCTCGTTCGAGGTAGATCAGGCCCAGGTTCTCCGGGCTCGCCGCGTCGTCAGGGGTGAGAGACATTTCCTGTTGGTATTGGGCCACCGCCTCAGCCAGTTTCCCTTGCCGCTGGTAGACCACCCCGAG
>CAVROP010000136.1:0-9529 GCA_963722675.1 uncultured Acidobacteriota bacterium | reverse complement strand
AGTTTGAAGTTGTAGCGGCGAGTTTACCTCGCCACGTGGCGGCGTAAAACCGCCTCTACGTCAAACCAGAGACAGTACCCCAAATACCGTTGAGGGGCCAGGAGCAAGCAAAGCAAATCAATTGACACCCCTGAGGCAGGTAAATAAGATAAGCGTGGTGATACCTTGGTGACGCGTAGCGAAGAACCACAGTTGACGGGATTCGGCGAGTACTTACGCCGGGAGCGCGAAATGCGCGGCGTGACTCTGGAGGAAATATCCGCCGCCACACGAATTAGCATTCGCTTTCTGCAAGCGATTGAAGGCGAGGAACTCTCAAAACTTCCGGGGGGAATCTTTACTCGCAGTTTCGTGCGGACCTACGCGCGATTTTTGGGCTTGGACGAAGAACGCGTGCTGACGGATTGCCAGCTTGCCGGCAGGCAAAGACCGGAAGTCAACATCCGTCGCATTGCGGCGAACCGGGCGCGCCAGAACGGCGCGGCTTTGCGGACGCGGGTGATCGGACTGGCGGTCGCGGCGGTGCTGCTGGCGGGCGGCTATGCCCTTTTCCGCCATTCGCGCCGCGTCCGGGAGCAGCGTGTCAGCGCGCCTATCGTTGTTGCGCCGAGCACCCCTGCGGCTACAACGACCAATCCGGCTGCAAACCCTTCAACCGGCACAAACCCACCTGCTAATGCACCCGCGGTCCAACCCTCAGCCTCCACCCCGCCTGAAAGCAACCCGGCACAGACGGCCCTCACCGCTTCACCCGGCGGCACAACTGCGCCTGCTACGCCACAGGGCGCTCCTTCCTCGCTTGGAGCAAAAGCAAAGCCGGCGGGTCAGAGCGCCGCCTCCCAGACTCCTCCCGCGGTTCCGGGCCTTTCCGACTTGGCCCTGCAAGTGACCGCGACGGAACGCGCCTGGGTGGCCGTGGATGCTGACGGCAAGACGGTTCTACAGAAGGTATTAGACCCCAACGAGGTCGCAAACCTGAAAGCTCACGACACCTTCGATGTCACGGTGGGAAATGCTTCGGGCATCGTGTTGACTCTGAATGGCGAAACTCTGAAACCCCTGGGGCGGCGAGGCGAGGTGAAGTCCGTTCATCTGACTCGCGAGTCCATGAAAAAAAACCAGCCCTGAGAGATAGTTTATTTCCGAGCGACTAGTCGAGACAATTCGCACTGGTGCTGTACCAGAAGTGGTGCGCCGCAAGGCGTGCCGGGGTGAACTGCCTGTTTCTTTGCAGGAAAAGATCGAAATCCTGGTATTGCTTGCTTCCGGAGACGAGGGCGAGGAGCAGAGTACCGCCCTCCAGGCCCTGCAATCCTGGCCTACGGCGGAGCTTCAGCAAGTGCTCCGGGACCCTGCCACTCCGGTCGCCGTTCTGGAGTTTGTTGCCACCAACCTCGCGCCCCACCGCGAAGAGTTAGGAGAGGCTCTCCTCCAAAACCCCAACTTGACCGACCACGTTCGTGGCTGGCTGGAAGGCGCTCTCTCGCTCATCGCCGAGGCCAGATCCGGCGACGTTTCCGAACCTCCCACTCCCGCTCCCTCAGCAGATCCGACTGTGGACTCAAGGCCTGAGCCGCAAAAGCAGAAGCCCACCACGGCGATTCAGAGAACCCAACGCATGTCGGTCGTGCAAAAGGTCAAGGCCGCTTTGACCGGCAGCAAGGAAGAGCGAATGATCCTGATCCGGGACAGCAACAAACTGGTGGCCCGCGCCGTGATGCAATCGCCCAAAGTCACCGAGGACGAAGTCGAGAAATATGCCTCCATGAAAGATGTCTGCGAGGACGCCTTGCGGATCATTACGCTGAACCGCAGATTCATGAAGCTCTACGTGATTGTCCGGGCCCTGGTCAACAATCCTCGAACCCCTATTGATGTAGGTTTACACTTAGTCCCTCGAGTCAACGAATTCGATCTGAGGCGGTTGGCTCTCAACCGCAACGTCGCCGACGTCATCCGTCACAGCGCCGAGAAGCTCGTCCGGCAGAAACAAGAAGCCAACAAGCCGAAATACCAGGGCAGCAAATTCTAGAATTAGAGCGAGCGCCGATCGAAAGGCCGCGGAAGGAGTTCGGCAAGATGGTGTGATTCCTTTACGCCTGCGGCATTGCCTAGGACGACTTCAAGATCACCGCAGAACTCCCAAAGCAGTTGCCGGCAGGCTCCGCAAGGCGCTGCCGGCCGCTCTCCCCCCGAGGCTACGGCAATTCGAGCGAAGCACCGCTCGCCTTCAGAGAGAGCCTTCCACAACGCCACCCGCTCTGCGCAAACTGTCAGCCCGTAGGTGGCGTTCTCGATGTTGCAACCCGTATAAACGCCGCCCTCCGCAGTGAGCAGCGCGGCGCCGACTTTGAACCGGGAAAAGGTTGCAACGGCGTTTTCTCTGGCCTTCATCGCGCGCTGGAGCAATTCTTCCGAGGTCATCGGTTATTCACCTTCCGACTCCCCTCCTCGACTGAGGAGGGGTGGGGGGGTGGGTCCCAGTAGCAAGCATACAGCCAACCACCCCTAGCCCCTCCTTAACAAGGAGGGGAAACTGCGGGGTTATGAAGTTCTCGCCATGGCCGGCAGGGCTGCGCCGATAAGGCGCGCCAAATTCCGCCCTGCAGCCTGGCCGGTGGTGATGACTTCTTGATGGCTCAGGGGCTTTCGGCTCAACCCGGCGGCGCGGTTGGTGATTGTGGCCACGGAGAGCACGCGCACTCCCATTTGGCGCATGGCGATAACCTCCGGCACGCTGGACATACCCACCGCACTGGCGCCAAGCGCTCTCAAGACTCGGATCTCCGCCGGCGTCTCATAGCTGGGACCCAGCAGCGCCGCGTAGACGCCCGCGAAGCACTTCAGCCCCAGTCCACCGGCCACTTTGAGCACCTCCCGACGCAGCCGCGAATCGTACGCCTCACTCATGTCCACAAACCTCTCTCCCCAACGTGGGTCGTGAGATCCTGCCAGCGGATTAGCCCCTTGGAGGTTGAGATGGTCGGAAAAGACCATGAAACTCCCCGGCGTAGCGCGCGGCGCAATGCCGCCCGCGGCGCAGGTGGTGATGAGGCAGCGAATCCCAGCTAACGCCAATACCCGGACCGGGAAAACCACCTCGCCGGGCTCGTAACCTTCGTAGAGGTGAACGCGGCCGGCCAGTACCGCCACTGGCACGTCACGACAGACGCCGAGATGCAACCCGCCGCTGTGGCCCGCGACTGAGGGCTGTGGGAAACCCGGAATTGAAGACCACGGAAACCTTCTGGCCCCGCGCAGTTCCGGCAAAGCCCCGCCTAAGCCTGAGCCGAGCACGATTCCGACGCGTGGGACCGCAGGCCAGCGCGCGGCGAAGAATCTCACGGCTCGCAACGCTTCGGAATATCCTGGAGTGCCTTTCCGCCCGCTCGGTACCATGTGCGTTATCTCGATCATGACGGTCGGGGCGGTTCGCGAATCGCCCCTACTCCACAACTCACGTCAAGAGGAGGCCTGCGATAGCAGCAGCGAGGTAGTTCGCCATCGTTCCTGCGAGGACTGCGCGAAAACCCAATCTCGCCAAGTCCTGCTTGCGAGAGGGAGCCAGGGCGCCAATGCCTCCGATCTGGATGCCGATGGAGGAAAAGTTCGCAAAGCCGCACAACGCGTAGGTGGCGATGGTGAATGATCGCTCCGCGATGTGCCCCTTCAGCGGGCCGAGCATGGAGAACGCCACAAACTCGTTTAAGACCAGTTTCGTTCCCATCAGGTTGCCCACGGCTCTGGCATCACGCCAAGGCACGCCGATGACCCATGCCACGGGCGCCAGCAGCGACCCGAACACGGTTTGGAGATTGGTATGCACTAGACCGAGGATGCCGTTGACCAGATACACAAGAGCGATGAAGGCGATCAGCATGGCCGCCACGTTGAGGGCGAGGTACAGGCCGTCCGTTACGCCGCGCGACGCGGCATCGAGGATGTTGACAGATTTTTGCCCGGCCGCCATCTCAATCCTTCCCGCTGTTTTGGGCGTTCCCAGTTCAGGAACCAGCATCTTGGAAATCAGAATCGTCCCCGGCGCCGTCATGACCACCGCCGTCAACAAATGGCGGGCTTCCGCACCAAACAGCACATAGGCCCCGAACACCGAGCCGGCTATGTGCGCCATGCCGGCGGTCATGATGGTCATGAGTTCGGAATCGGTCAGCTCATCGAGATAGGGCCGGATCACCAGCGGCGCCTCCGTCTGGCCCATCACGATGCTCGCCGCCACTTCCAGCGACTCCGCCCCGCTCGTTCCCATGAGTTTGAACATCAGTTTTCCCGTCAGGAAAACCAACATCGGGAGCACGCGGAGGTAATAGAGGATCGACGAGAGGGAGGCGATGAAGATGATCATGGGCAGGGCCTGGAAAGCAAACACCACTCCGAACGGCCCTGCCTTCTCACCCAGCGGGCCAAAGACAAAAGACGAGCCGGCAAAGGAGTAATTCAGCAGCGTGACGAATCCGCCCGAGACTTTTTCCAGCAGCCAGTAGCCTGCATGCGTGCGAAGAACAAAAAGCGCCACCAGGATCTGCAGCCCCAGGCCCCAGGCCACAATCCGCCAGCTTATCGCGCTCCGCTTCTTCGAGAGCAGGAATGCGACGAGCAGAATCGTCGCGATGCCCAGCAGAGGTACGAAATGCGTCAGCATAGGTGTCAGTATTCAGTTATCAGTAATCAGTTAGCTCTGAGCTTTCAGCCTTCAGCTTTGAGCAATCAGCTAATATACCTGATAAGTAGGAACTTGTGGCCACTCAATAGGAACAAGTCAAAAGACTAAAGATCGAAGTTTGCCCTTATGATTTAATATGCGGAAGAATCGAAAATCCTGTCATCCTGAGCGCCAGCGAAGGATCTGTATTGGTTCGGAAGCGTTGATCCCAAAGGCAAATGCAGATCCTTCGCGGGCGCTCAGGATGACAGGGTTCCGACTTATTCAGTACCCTCTCTATGTCCCTTGTAGCCGAAAAAGTCAGACGCTCTCAGGATGACCGCTGGCCGTTTTTTCATAGGACTTTCATGCCCGCCGTAGGCGGAGCAGGGTGATTTCCGGAGGACAACCGTAGCGCAACGGGACCAGGACTTTGCCGATACCTCTGCTCACGTAGATTTGGGTTCCGTCCAGCCGATTCCAGCCTTCCACAAACCGCTCACCCAACTTTGACCTCCCATACACCGAGCCGACCATGGGTAGCCGGACCTGTCCTCCATGAGTGTGCCCCGAAAGCATCAGATCAATCCCGTGCGCCGCGGCCATGTGGATGCCCAGGGGGTTATGGCAGAGGAGAATCTTGGGGTCGCGGGCCGGAACCAGCCGCAGGGCAGCGCGGATGTCCGCCGCTTCCCACCAAAGATCATCCACGCCCACCACCCAGAGCTTGGCCGACCCGGACCTCAAAGCGCAGTGCGCATTGCGAAGCACGCGGATGCGCTGCGAACGAAGCGCCTGCGTGATCTCCTCCGCATCCACCCGAAAATCGTGGTTGCCCAGCACGGCAAACACCCCCAGCCGGGCGCGTAATTTCCCCAACGCTCTCGCGACCGGCCAGATATAGGTTGGGGAGAGGGTCACGTAATCGCCCGTCAACGCCACCACGTCCGGCCGCAAATGATTGGCCAACTGGACGGCTCGTTGGATCTCTTCCAGGGGAGTAAAAAGACTGTGATGGAGGTCCGTCAGTTGCGCGATCTTTAACCCATCGTGGGCGGGGCTAAGCCGGTGCAGCCAGATGTCGGTTTCGGTAATCTCCGGATCAGGCGAAAGAGGCGAAGCGAGGGGAGGTGCATCGCGGCCGCTCAGCGATAACGTAATCAGTCCCCTTCGCCGGAGGAATCGCCGCGGTCGTGCGGGTCTCACCAAATTTACCTCTCGAAATCCTGAATGGGTGCGATCCTCAGAAGCGCCCGCCTGCGTCGCCGCGCCGCTCCAGGACCTCTTTGAACACGGCGCCCATCTGATCGTGAATCAGGCCGTTCGAAACGAAGATATCGTCTCCGAGTAGTTCGAACGGCTTGCCGGTAACGCCGCTCACGCGGCCGCCGGCTTCCGTAACCAGCAAGGTGCCCGCCGCCTTGTCCCAGGGATTGAGCTTCAACTCCCAAAAACCGTCGAATCGGCCGGCCGCGACGCAGCAGAGGTCCAAAGCGGCGGAGCCGGCGCGCCGAATGCCGTGAGTGAGCTCTGTAAACCGAAAATAGAACTCGACATTCAAGTCGTGATTCGAAGCGAAAGGCGGGAAACCGGTCGCCACCAGGCAATCCGACAAGTTTGCGTTCTTGGACACCGAGAGGCGCTGCCCATTGAGGAAAGCCCCTGCCCCCCGTTCCACCGTAAACAGCTCCTCGCGGGTGGGATCATAAACTACCCCTGCCACCACTTCGCCGCGATAAGCGAGCCCCAGTGTGACGCAGAATATGGGAAACCCGTGCGCAAAATTGGTTGTCCCATCGAGCGGATCGACGTACCAGCAATAATCCGAGCCGGTCCTTTGCCCTCCTCCTTCTTCCGCCACGATCGCGTACTCCGGAAAGTGGCTTTGCAGCCGATCCACGATTAAACTTTCCGATTTCCGGTCCGCCTGGGTCACCAG
Organism: uncultured Acidobacteriota bacterium; assembly: GCA_963722675.1. GTDB lineage: Bacteria > Acidobacteriota > Terriglobia > UBA7540 > UBA7540 > CAVROP01. The sequence continues at coordinate 2,930 of CAVROP010000136.1, read as the reverse complement.
GTCCGAGCGCCGCTTGTAAGTGATCTCGAGCGGCTGGCGAAAATGTTCCAGAAGCAGGTCGCCTGCCTCGCGGGCGATATCGATTGCGACTTTCAGGGTATTCTCCATATTGTTTCCGGGAGCCTTATGTGGGGTTGTTATTTGGGCTCAGCACGGTTCCGCAGCCCTCGCCTTCCGCCCAGACCGAGCCGTCCTCAAAATATTCCTTCTTCCAGATCGGAACGATTTGCTTTAGCCGGTCGATGGCAAATTGACAGGCGCCAAAGGCAGCGCGCCGGTGGGCAGAAGTTACAATAATCGCCACGCTGGTCTCGCCGATTTCCAACCGCCCCAGCCGGTGGATCATTCCGACGTGGTCGATTTCGAATTTTCCTTTTGCCTCTGACACGATTTCCTGCATTTTGCGGATGGCCATTGGCTCGTACGCTTCGTACTCGAGATGGAGCGTTTGTCGCCCGTTGGAATTGTCCCGCACGACACCTTCGAACACTACGACAGCACCATCTTGGGCAGCCTTTTGCTGACGTACTAGCTCCGCGGTGGGGATAGGAGAGCGGGTCAGCAAATAATAGTCCTGGTTCGAGCCACCGCTGACCGGAGGAAGAAACGCCACCTCATCTCCATCCTGTAGGACTCGGGCCCGATTCGCAATCTCCTGATTCACGGCGAGCAGAACCGCTTGCGAGAGGTCGTTTAAGCGAGGAAAACGCGCCGCGTACCGCTCCCAAAGGCCCTCCAGGTCAGCCCCGTCCGGAATCTCCGCCTCCTCTTGTTGAAGCCCCGCCAAGTCGTGCGTCAGCCCAAAGAAGAGCACCTTAATCTTCATCATAATTAGTATACACGGCGGAAGCATTCGCGGGATGGCAATTCGGGTAGGAGTGCAGCAAAGCCGCTAGCGTCGCCGTTCAACCACAGCCAATTGCCTGCGCACACGTCGAGCATCCGCAAAACAAGTCAATCGACCATAGGCATCCAAGAACACCATGATGAGGTTCCTGCCATCCACCTGCGCGTCCATTACGAGGCATCTGCCGGATTCATTGATGAAGCCCGTTTTTTGAAGCTCGATATCCCAGTCCTGACGGCCGACCAACCGATCCGTATTGCCGTATTGCAGCCGTACCTTGCCCAATTTGCCGACGTAAACATCGTATTGGGTGTCGGTGGAGAATTGCCGGATCATCGGATACTGGCAGGCGGCTTTCACGAGCTTTACCAGGTCCCGGGCCGTCGAAACATCTCCAGGAGAAAGCCCATTCGGACTCACAAAGTGGCTGTTGTCCATACCCAGTTCCTGCGCTTTGCGGTTCATCGCGGCAATGAAAGCCGGCCGCCCTCCCGGGTAGCAGCGGCTCAGACACGCCGCGGCCCGATTCTCCGACGACATCAAAGCAAGGTGCAGCATGGCTTCGCGCGACAAGGTGGTGCCAAGGCTTAAGAAAGACCGCGTGCCCTTCAAATCGTCGATGTCCGCATCGCTGACTGTTACCAGATCGGTTAGCGGGAGCTTCGCATCGAGCATGACGATGGCCGTCATCAATTTCATAATCGAGGCAATCGGAGTGACTCTGCTCGCATTCTTCTCATCGAGCAGCGTGGCCGTCTCGGCATCGGCGATGGCAGCAATGTTGGAGTGCACGTCCGGACGGAAGGCAGCCTTCTGAGAACCGGCTGCCGCCTTCGAAGATGCGGCCTCAGACGTTGATTCCGCCCCATCGGGCGGCCCAGCCGCATTCCGGATTTCCGGATTCGAGATTCAAGAGCGCGCACGCTAATGCCGCCCCAGCAATCAGTTTGCTTACGTGTCGAAAATCCAGACGGCTTCGGCGTGATGAAGAGAAATCCATTCGGCTTGGTCCTTAATTCAAGAGATGGTCAAATATCCACTGCTCATCTGCCCACCTGCCCATCTGCCTCCTGCCCCTCTTCCCCCCGCTCGCGTTCGGCCAGGTACACGCCCAGAAGGATCAGCGTGCCACAGACGATCACGCGCGGCGTCATACTTTGGCCGGACAGCCGCGCCCCCAGCAGCGTCGCCACCACTGGCTGAAGGTAGTTGAATGCCGCCGCGCGGGAGGCGGCAAGCTCCGTCAGCGCGAAGGCGTAGAACAGGTCGGCCGCAACTGTACCTAAGACGATCATAAACGCCAGGCCGCCCCCGGCCCCCAGGGTTACCTTGGCCCAGCGGATGTGCATCACCGATCGAACCCCAAATGGAATCATCAGCAAGCAACCCAAGGCAAAGGTCACGGTGTTCAGGGTAAGAGTATCGTATTGATTGGCGATTTCCTTGACCTGAATTGTATAGTAAGCGAAGGACGCGCTGCCGGCCAGCACGATCAGGTCCCTTTGCCAGTGCGCGTTACTCCCCGGTTCCTGTCCCCCCAAGAGTAAGCATAGCAACTCCTACGAAGGAAATCAGCATGCCGAGCAGCTTGGAAAGGGTCAACGGCTCGAGCTTCATGAGGCATGCGAGGGCCAGCGTCATCACCGGGCCGAGCGCTACAATGAGGCCGGTGTGCGCCACTGAAGTCCTGGCCAAACCATTAATAAAACATATCTGGTTTAGAGTTAGACCGTTGAATGCAACACCCAGGAGAACAAGCCATTGACGGCCGCCCAAGTGCAACACAGGCCAGCCGCGCCACGCCAAAAACAAAACAGCAAAAAGGATGGCGGCGCCCGCCAAGCGCAATTGCGCCAACCCCATGGCGCCAAAACCGTTCACAGCCTCTTTTCCAGCCACAATGTTCGCAGCCCAAAACACCGTCGCTACGAACATCAGGACGTGCATCAGGGCATGGCTGTGTCGATGATGTTGAACTGACCCGTGTGACACGTGCCTCCGCGCGTGCTAGGTGGCGTCCCGTCGCGTAGGGGTAACCCTTGTGGTTGCCCTGGGGCGGCCACAAGGGCCGCCCCTACTACGG
>CAVROP010000135.1:0-15383 GCA_963722675.1 uncultured Acidobacteriota bacterium | reverse complement strand
GGTCCAATAACACGGGAACGCAGGGCGACCCTCGTGCTCGTCCTCGAAGCGGGACCACACGGGCAATTGCCGATCGTCGATTGCCGCGGGCGCATACGTCCCGACGCCTTTTGTCGGGATGTATGCGTCCCTTTTGAGTCGGGACGGTGTTATCTCCTAAATGAGAAATGTCCGTTGCCCGTGGAAAGTGTGCCGTCGGTAGGCGGCGCGGGATCTCGTCATTCAAGGGCACATACATCCCGACAAAACCGTCGGGACGTATGCTCCACCCATGCAGCTCTGCTGGCCTTTGGCCTAAATATGCAGGTTCTTGCATATATGGGTCAAAATGCCACACTTTGGACCCTGATTTTCACATTGTGAAAGCTCCTCATCTTGCCAACCCTTGATTCCATTGCAATAAAGATTCATTTTTGCATTATTCTCAGCTTTTCCCACTCTCTCATTTTCTTTTGATAGCCTGGAAGATGGGGGATTGTCGTCGTGGCGGATGTAGCGGCGGGTTTATCCCGCCACCGCGAAAATGGCGGCATAAAGCCGCCGCTACGAGACCGTGTGGGCACGCGACGGCGTGGCCCTGCCAACTCGATTGGAAAGGAAACGAGACATGGAAGATTCAAATGCTAACCAGGCGACAAGCCAATCGCCCATCACCAATTGCCCATCGCCAACCGCCAGGCGCCGCTCCGGCCCGCGCACGGCAGAGGGTAAGCGGCGCTCGTGCCAGAACGCCCGCAAGCACGGCCTCTACACGGACGAGCGGTTCTTGCAGGGCGCTGCCCTGGAACTGGGCGACGACCCGCGGCAGTTCCAGCGCCTGCTGAAGGGTCTCGTTGAGGCGCGTCAGCCCGTGGGCGCCCTCGAGACGGCCCTGGTGGAAGGCATCGCTCTGCTGCTTTCGAAGCAGGCGCGGCTGGACCGCTCGGAACTGGCCGTGCAGGTCTCCAACCTGCACCACCACGATCTGGAGCGCCGCAAGTTATCCATCAAGGTGGGACACGGCGCGAGCGACGCGGTGGAGTCCGAGGTGAGGGAAAAGGGCCTGCGCCGCTCCCTCGACGCGCCCGGCAAGTTCGAGCAGGTGCTGGGCTTCTTGACTAGCCTTTTGGCGATGATCGATAAGAACGAATTCGGTTACGAGATGCGGGAAGCGCTGATCGCTCTGTACGGGAGCGATTTCACCCTGCGGGGCGTGAAACTGGACGAGTTCCGCTACGCGCTCGCGAAGATGCCGGAGGGGGAGGCCTTCGAGAAGGCCAAGAACGACATGACGGCCTGGGTGGCGGAAGAGCTTGCGGACGTGGAGCGGGAATACGAGCTGTTCCTGCACGAGCACGTGGAGAACACGCGGGCGGCGCGCATGGCGGCGACGGCGCCCTCGCAGGCCCAGTGGGCGGCCATCATCCGCCAGCAGAACTCGCTCGACCGGCAACTGGAACGTAAGATCCGCTTGCTGATGGAGTTGCAGCGGGAGCGGAAGAGCGAAGCGTGGGAAAGCCTGGAAGCGTCCTCGCCGCCGGCTCCGGGCGACCCGCAGGACGGCGCAACGCGGGCGCGAAGCTGCCGCCGTAGAACCCGCGCTCCGGCGGCTTCACACCCTTCCGCGACGGGGATGACGCAGACCTCGTCTTGTGAGGTCTGCGATGTCCCGAAGGGACAGGCTCGAACGGGCGATTCAATCCAAGAGATTGAAAATCGTGGGAACGAACTCAAAGACTTATTGCAAAGACAGGGGATAACTGAAATAGCGACCTCAAAACGAACTCATTTTCGCGCCGAAAGAGCGGCCCTCGGCGCGGAACGAAGCGGCATTTCGAGGATTGTCACGGCTCGCCGTCCCCTGGCGGGGTCAAAGCCCCGAAGGGGCGACCTAACACAGCCCAGGCGAACGGCTGTGGCAAGTCCAAAGAACTCGAGCAACACGCAATTCGGACACTGCGAACCGTTCTTGTCATTGTCGCGCGGGGGCCTTAAAATGGAACGTGTGGGCGGCGTGCGTCGGGCGCAGGGGTCGTGCTGACTTATGGGAAGCTATTTACAACTCGCTTTAGGCAAGGTCATCGGCACCAAGAACGAGCGCGAATTGAAGCGCCTCAGCGAGCGTGTGGTGGAAATCAATGCGCTCGAAGCCGAAATGCAGGGCTTGAAAGATGCCGATTTTCCGATCCGGACGGCACAGTTCAAGGAGCGGCTTGCGAACGGTGAGCCCCTGGACAATCTGTTGCCGGAAGCTTTTGCGGTCTGCCGCGAAGCGGGGCGGCGCACCATTAACATGCGCCACTTCGACGTGCAACTGATCGGCGGCATGGTCCTGCATGAAGGCAAGATCGCCGAAATGAAGACCGGCGAGGGCAAAACTCTCGTGGCCACCCTGCCCGTCTACCTGAACGCGCTCGAGGGGAAGGGCGTTCACGTGGTGACGGTGAACGATTATCTGGCCAGGCGCGACGCGGGCTGGATGGGTCCGATCTATCGATTGTTGGGCCTTACTGTGGGCGTGATTGTCCACGATCTCGAGGACGAGGAGCGCCGCGCCGCCTACGGTTCCAACGTCACCTACGGCACCAATAACGAGTTCGGGTTCGACTACCTGCGCGACAACATGAAGTTCGATCTCGTGGATTACGTGCAACGCGTGCATCACTACGCGATTGTCGACGAAGTCGATTCCATCCTGATTGACGAGGCGCGTACTCCGCTTATTATCTCCGGCTCCTCCGACGAGTCCACGGACAAGTACTACCGAATCGACAAGGTCATTCCCCGCCTCCAGCCTGGCACTGATTTCGAGGTGGACGAGAAGATGCGCCAGGCCACGTTCACGGACGCCGGCAACGCCAAGGCGGAGAAGCTGCTGGGCCTGGAGAACCTTTATGACCCCGCCAACACGGAATATGTCCACCATTTGCAACAGGCCCTGAAGGCCCACACCCTTTTCAAGTTGGACCGCGATTACGTGGTCAAAGAGGGTGAGGTCATTATCGTGGACGAGTTCACCGGCCGCCTGATGCCGGGGCGGCGTTGGAGCGATGGGCTGCACCAGGCCGTTGAAGCTAAAGAAGGCGTCAAGATCGAGAAAGAAAACCAGACGCTGGCCACCATCACCTTCCAGAACTACTTCCGCATGTACAACAAGCTTGCCGGCATGACCGGGACGGCGGAAACGGAAGCGGCGGAATTCGAAAAGATTTATGAACTCGAAATCGTCGTCGTCCCAACCAACAAGCCGCTCATCCGGCACGAGTTTCCGGACGTGGTCTATCGGACCGAGCGAGAGAAGTTCAACGCCTCCATCGAGGAAATCAAGGAGTATCACCTGCGCGGCCAGCCGGTGCTGGTGGGCAGCATCGCTATTGAGAAGTCGGAGCGGCTGAGCGCGGCGCTGAAGAAGGCCGGCGTCGCCCCGCAGCGGCTCCAGGAATTGGCGCGCCAAGCCGGCCTGGACGGCCCCAAGCTGCGCATCTGGGCGGAGCAGCTTGCCGGATCGCACCATGGGCCGGCCGTGGACTGGTTGGTGCATGCGGGAGTTCCGGCCAGCGCCATTCGCAAGATGCTCAGCGAGGACCGCTACAAGTCAATGCCGGCGGGGGGCAATGGGACGCGCCGCGCTCTTCTTCAGGCCATCCTGAAGCGGGCCCCCAAGGATTACCACGCCCATCAGCTTCCCGCCGTCGACGATGCTGCCGCGGAACGAATCGCAGCACTCTTCCAGCATACCGAGGAGAAACACCTGCCGGTCCTGGATTACCTGATTGAAATCCGGTGTCCTCTCACGCGCCTTGCGGCCGTGCTGGCCATGAAGGAAGTAAAACACAACATCCTGAATGCCAAGCAGCACGAGCGCGAAGCGCACATCGTGGCGCAGGCCGGCCGGGAGGGGGCCATAACGGTTTCCACCAATATGGCCGGACGCGGCACGGATATCGTGCTGGGCGGGAACCCGGAGTCCATGGCGCGGGAGGAATTCCGCAAGTCGCCCGAGAAGTACCGCGAACAGGGAATCAGTCCTGAGCCGCCGGATCGCCCGCCGGAAGGCTCCGCCGACGAGATCTATCGAGCTTACGTCGAGGAGTACTCGAAGTGGCGGGAGCAGTGGAACGCCTTTGTGAGCCGCTTCAAGACCGTGACCGACGTCGAGCACGACCGTGTAGTCGAGTTAGGTGGACTACATATTTTGGGCACGGAGCGGCACGAGGCGCGGCGCATCGACAATCAGTTGCGCGGCCGCGCCGGGCGCCAGGGCGATCCGGGCTCCTCGCGTTTTTATCTCTCGCTCGAAGACGACCTGATGCGCATCTTCGCGAAGGATTGGGTCTCCAAGTTCATGGAGCGCCTGGGCATGGAAGAAGGCGTCGCCATCGAGTCGAGAATGATCTCGAAGCGCATCCAGGCCGCGCAAAAAGCCGTGGAGGCGCAGAACTTCGAATCGCGCAAGCACCTGCTCGAGTACGACGACGTGATGAACAAGCAGCGCGAGACCATCTACGGCCTGCGTCGTCAACTGCTCGAGGGAAAACAACTGGAGGGACAGGACCAGAAGGAATACGTCCTGGGGATCTGCGACCGCATGGTGGATTGGCTGGTGGGCGAGTTTTGCCCCAAGTCTCAAAATCCCGACCAATGGAATCTGAACGGCCTGCGTACGGAATTTTGGACCCGGTTGGGAATCGACCTCCGCCAACATGATCTGAGGAAGTATGATCAGAAGACACGCGACCAGCTCGCCGACGAACTGAAGCAACTGGCCCGCCAGCGGTACGCTGAGCGGGAGGCGGTCTGGAGCGCGGAACGCATGCGCTTCCATGAACGCATGATCATGCTCCAGATCGTGGACGCGCAGTGGAAAGATCACCTTCTGACCATGGACCACTTGAAAGAAGGCATCGGCCTGCGTGGCTATGGGCAGCGTGACCCGCTCGTCGAGTACAAGCGCGAGTCCTACGACATGTTTGAGAGCCTGATGGACAGGATCGAAGACGAAACCCTGCGCTTCCTCTTCCTCATGAAGACCCCGGACGAACAGGAGGAAATGATCCGTCAGTACCAGCGGCGCAAACGGCGCGAGCAGGCCGAGATGCAGATGGTGGGCGGCGGAGGCGGGGAGAAGCCCCAGCAGGTCATCCGCCGTGAGAAAATTGGACGCAACGATCCCTGCCCCTGCGGGAGTGGCAAGAAATACAAGAAGTGCCACGGCGCTCCCACCGCCCCTCCCGCCGGCGGCCAGAAGCCGTCAGCATCCGGAAAACCCACCGGACCGCCTCCTGGGTCTTAGAGCCCCACGCTTCTCCTGTTAGCGTACGCTTAGTCAGCAGCGACAGACTGGTTACCCTTCTGTTATTCTTGCTTTTAGTAGTCTTTTTTCGATCGCAACACAACCCCAACACCGAGGGCCGTCCATGAGCGAAGAGATCCAAGAACTGCACGAACACGCGGAAGAAGCTCAACGCGATCCGAGTCTTGTTCCGGTTACACTATCGATGGCGATCCTTGCCGTCGTACTGGCTGCCATCACGCTTCTCAGCCATCGCGCCCACACCGAGGAATTGCTTCTGCAAAGCAAAGCCACCGATCAGTGGGCATATTACCAGGCCAAAAACATCCGCCGTCACACCTACGAGCTGTTTCTGGACCTGCTTTCGGTTAGCAATCCGAGGGACTCGGAGGGAGCAGCGAAGCTCAAAGAGAAGTATAGCGACGAAATCAAACACTACATGGGCGATCTGAACGACGTCCAAGCTGAGGCTCAACAGCTCGAAAGGGAAGTCCTGACCCAACAACATAAGGCCAACCGGTTTGACCTCGGAGAAGTCTGCTTGGAAGTCGCACTGGTCCTGGTCTCGCTCACTTTGCTGACGAGGCGGAGACTTTTCTGGCTGCTGGGGTGCCTGGCGGGGCTAATCGGCTTGGCCGTTGCGACGTCGGGGTTATGGGCGAAGTAGCTCCCTCCTCGTATCCGCCATGAACAGGTTTTAGGCCGCGATCCGCTCCAGGAAGGACTTGAAGCGTTGGAGCAGTGGATCTCCCCCAACCTCCATGGCGTCATTGTGCCCGGCGCCCTCGATGGGGAAGAAAAACTTGGGTTCAGGGGCCGCAGTAAAGAGTCGTTGCCCCATGGAGAACGGGACGGTTGCGTCGCGCGTCCCGTGGACGATTAAGATTGGCGCTCGAACCTGCCGAATCTTAGCAAGCGAGTCGAATCGGCTCTTGGGGATGTATTCGAAGAGTGGGATGCGGAACGTACGCCGTGCCATGTCCCGGATCGACGTGAAGGAGCTCTGCGCGATCAGCCCGCCACACTCTCGTCGCGAGGCGAGGTCGATGGCCACTGCGCCGCCCAGTGAATGTCCATAGACGAAGATGTTCTTGGGCTGGATGTGGCGCACCTGGACCAGGTAGTCGTAAGCGGCATCGGCATCGCGATAGACACCCGTTTCGTTCGGCGAACCCTCGCTCCTCCCGTAGCCCCGATAATCCACCGCGAGCACATTGACTCCGAGACGCGAGTAGAATACGATCTGCCCCAGCCCGTACCCGATGTTCTCAGCATTGCCGTGAAACCACAGAAGCGCCTTCTGCGAGCCGGGACTCAGCAGGTACCATGCGTTCAGCCTGATGTTGTCCTGGGTGGTCAGCCAGACGTCTTCCACATGCAGCGGAGATAAGTCTGCTGGGGGAAATCCTTCGGGAAAACGCGGCGGGAAGTAAATGAAGGAATTCTCGAAGTAGCGGATGGCTGCGGCAGTCAAGAGAAGCACCGCCACAACTCCCATCGCCAGCGTCATGGCAAGCCTCTTCAGGCGCCGTACCCACCAGATCTTCATCATCCTGTGTGAGGTAAACCCTATGTCGAAAACGGCCCTCTTCCCAAGGGCGAGGGTGGCCCGCGGCAGCGATTTTACGATCCGTCGCGGGCCGGGTGAGAAATCGGTTTCACAGCATCAGGCGGTCTGGGGGACGGCAAGCCGTCCCCCTAAGTGTGGTTCGGCGCGAACTCACTGATTGTCGTCGCCCCCGCCTTCGCCCGGTGTGATCACCACGTAGCCCCCGTTGCCCTGACGGTTGATGCGGAGCAGCGTCTGGCCCTTTGCCTCTGCGGCCAAGCGATTAAAGTCCTCAACTGTGTTGACCGGGTGGCGGTTGATGCTTTCAATCACATCACCTTGTTGCACGGTTTGAGCTGCCGGGCTATTAGGGTCAACCTCCGTTATCACAACGCCCCGAACGTCGGACGGCAAGCCCAACTGATCGCGGAGAGCGGGCGTGAGGCCCTGGACCGTGATTCCGCGCAGCGCTCCTTCTGTTGGCGCTTGGCCCGTTCCAACCGCGGCCGGCAGGTTGGCGGGCCGCTCGCCCAAGGTCACGCGGATGGTGAGTGGTTGTCCGTCCCGGAGGATGTCCAGAGTCGCCTCGCTTCCGGGATTCATATCAGTGACCATGGCAGTCAGTTGATTCGAATCTTCGACGGTCAGGCCGTTCACCTTCCGAACTACGTCGCCGTTTTTGATGCCGGCCTTATCGGCAGGTCCACCCTTGGTGACGTCGTCGACGAGCGCGCCCGCCAGGTCCGGAACCTTGAACTGCTTAGCCAAGGCCTCGGTCAGGCCCCCGATCTTCACACCCAGATACCCTCGCGATACCTTACCTGTTTTGATCAGGTCTTCCATGACATGCTTGGCGGTGTTAGAGGGAATAGCAAAACCGATTCCGATGAAGCTGCCCTCCCCGCCCGGCCCGCCGCTTCCGGGAATAATTGCCGTGTTGATCCCGATCACCTGGCCGCGCACGTTCACCAGCGCCCCGCCGGAATTGCCGGGATTGATGGCAGCATCCGTTTGGATGAAGTCTTCGAATTTGTTGCTCCCGGGGTCGGATAACGACCTACCCAGCGCGCTCACGCTTCCGCGCGTGACGGTGAAATACTGCCCGAACGGATTCCCGAACGCCATGACGGTGTCGCCGACCTTCATCATTCCCGAGTCGCCAAAGGGCGCTACAGGCAAGTTCGATCCGTCGATTTTGACCACCGCAATATCGGTCTGTGGGTCGGCGCCCACCACTTTGCCTTTCAGGATTCGCTTATCCGTGAGCCGGACCTCGATCTCAGATGCTTTGGCCACCACGTGGTTATTGGTGACGATGTAACCGTCTCCCGAAACGATCACGCCGCTTCCTAGGGCGTGCTCTCGCTGCTCGCGAGGAATATTAAACTGCGGCATCATGTTGCCGAAGAACTGGCGGAAAAACGGGTCCATCATAAAGGGCGACTGTTGCACCTTGATGACTTGCGTCGATTGGATGGCTACGATCGCGGGCGTGACCGTCTGCGCGATTTCCTCGTAAGCCTTGTTCTGACGCTCCAACATCTCGATCTCCGGTCCGTCCAGCCCAGCGCCCCCGGCCAGGGCGAATTGCGGGAAAACACGATGCCCTTCGTAAAGCAGTCCTGACATGGCCAGGCATACCACACCGATGAAGGTGAGACTTAACCCTAGTAAATTCTCGCGTAGGAATTTTCTTGTTTCAGCGCGCATAGAACTGTCCTCCTGACAATTTCTCCTGAAATATTTGACGTGGCCCCTTCACAGTGGTTACCAACGTTCCCAGAGAACGGCCACTCTTGGCCCGACGATTGACAGATTCTGGGATAGACCTGCTGCCCACGATGGTTCCGGCCCATTAACTAATTTGATGCAGTACAATCCCGTCGCGTTTTATTGTTCCGATATATTATAGCCTGACTCACTCGGGGGTTGAAACGTTACCGGGGTGGATCTGGCCGTCGCCCGCCGGATTGTGGCCGAGCGCCGGTCGCACGGCTTCTATAGGAGCGTGGACGAGTTGCGCACTGCCGCAGGCCTATCGCCGGCTCTCTATGAGTCCTTGGTCGGGATGAGCGCGCAAATGGAACTCCAGAAGCCATACACCCGCCCTTAGAGCGGCAGTGGAATATGGGGACTTGCACAACGAGGAGTGAACTCGACAGCCTCTAGCTTCGAGGTTGCGGAGACTGCACTGAGGATTCCCGCCGCTGCAGCGCGTTGTCAACGGCGGACCGCACGACATAAGTGAAGTCCGGTATCGACATCGGGGGAACAATGAAGTCGAAGGCGCCGCGCTGAACGGATTCCAAGTAGAGAGGCATATCTACGACATCAGAGACCACGATCACGTTGGCATGGGACGGAGCCGCCGCCGCTGAAACGATGATGTCCTCCCACGACCCATCGGGAAGCCGGGGATCAACGAGAACCAAATGAGGGGGCTGCCGTCCCCACAGGCTTTCGTGGGCTTCGCGGCAAGTCCTCACGCTGTGGGTTTTGATGTCCTGGGTTTCAAGGGCGCGCCGGATGAATCCCATGGGCTCCGGACGGTCGTGCACGAGTATCTTTCGACGAGGTCGGGCGGCAAGCGATCATGGCTGATTCACACTGGAAAGAAGGGCACTATTACGGCGGCCCGCTTCCGGCCAAAGGATTGGCGGTGGCTCGGATGGTCGGGCACATCACCTACATGAGCGACAAATCCATGGAGGAGAAGTTCGGACGACAAACCAACGGCGGCAAGCGGCCGTTCAAATTCGTGGCCGATTTCGAGGTGGAGAACTACCTCCACTACCGCGGCAACGCATTCGTGAAGCGCTTCGACGCCAACAGCTATCTGTACATTACCAAGGCGATGGATTATTTCGATGCCGCGCGCGGGAAGTCGCTTGCCGAGGCCTTCAGAGGCATCGACGCGCAGGCCCTGGTCGTCGCTTTCAAGTCCGATTGGCTTTACCCGGCGTATCAGTCCCACGAGATCGTCAAGGCCTGCAAAGGGCGGGTCTCGATGCGACTTACTGCGAAATTGATTCCAATTACGGCCATGATGCGTTTCTGCTGGAGGTGGAGGAGGAAACGCATTTGATCCGGCATTTTCTCAGGAAAGTCGCGAGCCGGAATGGGTTGGACATTGAATGATCAGGCTGCCTGAGAAACTTGAATATCAAGTGATTGTGGATCTCGTGCCGCCCGGCGCGTCGATTCTTGACCTGGGCTGCGGCGACGGCTATTTGATGAACCTGCTGGCGACCCGGAAAGGAGCGAAAGTCCAAGGAATAGAGATCGACGAGCAGGCGATTTACCAGTGTGTGGCGAAAGGGTTGAGCGTGTTTCACGGGGACTTGGATACCGGCCTGGTTGATTTTTCCGACCAGTCGTTTGATTTCGTGATCCTCGATCAGACCTTGCAGCAACTTGAGAGACCGGATGAGGTCCTTGGCGATGCGCTCCGTGTCGGAAGGAAGGTTATCGTCGGTTTCCCGAATTTTGCCCATTATTCGGCAAGGCTGCAGATGGTGCTTCGCGGGCGGTCTCCCGTCACCCCGTTTCTCCCATATCAATGGCACGACACTCCCAACCTGCGTTTTTTCTCCACCCTCGACTTTGTCGACTATTGTCGCGAAAAGAAGATCCGAATCGAGAAGGCAGTCCATCTGTCGGCGAAGAGGATTGTGGGTCTGATGCCGAATCTGAGGTCCCAGGTGGGAATATTCCTGATTACTAGATAGTTTCTGTTGCGAAACTCCGATCTTCCGCAACCCACATGTAGGGGCGACCGGCCGAGACTGTTGCAGAACCTCCTGGTTGCGCCGAGAAGATCTTGGGGGGCGACACCTCGGTCCTGCAATCTGGCAGCTTTGCAGGACGGAAGAAGAGGCTTTTAACAGGATCAACAGGATCAGGAAACCGCGGATGCACGCTGATGAACGCTGATCCATGGAGTCCGGCTGCGGTTCCACTCTCTCCACGTCTCTGCGGTGAGATTTTAGGGCCCAGCCATGCTGCACTGTGATCCTGTTATCCTGTCTGCTTTTGTTCTGGAACATTCTTGGCCGGTCGCCCGCCCCTACTACCACTCCCTATAACGTCCGACGTCCAACGTCTCAAGTCGGTTGCCTGGGACGTCGAACTTACTTCAGCTTCGTCGCTGTCACTTCGAGCTGCAATCTACGCTTGCTGAGAGGATCGTCCGCGCTGCTGATTGTGGTTGGCTTGCCGGGGGGAAGCAGAGCCGTGGCGTCCATGTTTGTGGATTGGAATGCCTGATAACTGAAAACTGATACGGCCTTTGATATGGGAGAGTGGAAAATCAGATGTCCCTGGATATCCCATTATTTCAGGATCAGTTTCACTCCAAGGATCACTAATATCAGGCCGGTGGCGATCTCCATCGTGCGGCGCACCCACAAGCTTTCCATCCGCTCGCTGAGGGATCCTACTGCGATCGCATAGGCAGATAGCCAGACTACGCTCATGGAGACGTGAGTGGTTGCCAGAAGCAGAAAACGACGAAAGAATGGATCTGTGCCGCTATGAACCGGGCAGCAGGAGCATATAGAACAGAACAACCGAGGGATTCAGAAAATTCGTCAGGATCCCGCGGACGACCGCGGAGGGTTCCTTCGCGGACTTCATCCTCGCGCTACCCGTCGCGATTCTGCCACGCCCTTGCATTGCGTGCCATAGAGCCCGGATTCCAAGATATGTGAGATAGATCGCGCCGCCTGTGCTGACGGCCCGAAGCAACGAAGGCCACTGGTGAAGGAGGGCGGAAAGGCCGACATCGAAGCCAGTGCCAGCGAAGAGTTGGCAATGTTGACCCCGCCACCGTCAGCAGCGCGGCGAACCGGCCCCGCTCTGACCGCCACTTCCGTGACCACGGCCATAGTGGCTCCGGGCTTATTAGGAGCGCCGCTGCCACGATCACAAAGGCCTTGAAGTTGGAATCGAACATAAAAAGGCTTCCACGATAACGCCTGGCGGTATTTTCACGCAATGGCAAATGACCAATGACCACCGCCTCGCAAACATCTCCGACAAGGGTCTTTATTCCAATGACATTGCAATCGCACGCGCAGCAAAGTATCGTAACGACCATGAGCGCTCAAACCGGAGAAGATCCGCATCACGAACTGGGCGGCTTTCTCGGCGCGGTGACGCGCGCCGAGTCCTATATGCGGCTCATCTACCTGCTGATTTCGATGCCGCTGGGAGTGTTCTACTTTTGCCTGTTTATGGTGTGGTTTTTCCTGGGGCTCGGCTTGTCCTTTATCGCCATAGGAATACCCATTCTCGGATTGATGTTCCTGGCCGCGAGGGCGCTGGCCGGATTCGAGCGACAGCTGGCGAATCTGCTCCTGGACGCTGGCATAGCCCGCGGGCGCTACATAGAAGACGCCTGGGGCCACCCTTGGCGGAGTTTCAAAGCCTGCCTGACGGATTCGTTCACCTGGAAAGGGCTGGTGTTCTTGCTGCTCAAGTTCCCGCTCGGCCTTGTTTCCTTCATCGTCAGTGTCGTGATGGTTTCTTTGTCTGTCGGTTTGATTCTGACGCCGTTCCTGTATCGCCACGCTCCCGTCACGTTCTTCGACTGGAGGGTTACTACCCCGGAAGGAGCGCTTGTGAGTCTTCTCGCGGGGCTGGTGATCGGGGTGCTGACTCTTAATGTGACCAATCTTTTGGCCGCTCTCTGGCGAGGGATGAGTGAGGTTATGCTGGCATCCGCGCAGCCTGAACCTGCCCCATCCGCCAAGAGCGGGCCTATCATTATTCCGTGAGGCAAGCGCGGGCGCAAACGGGACTACGTTTCGTCGTCTTTGGAATGAGAGACCGTTTTAGCAGCCAGGCCAATGAAGAAAATCCAGAGCGCGGTCCGCACAACGCCGTCGAGGGTGAAGGTCGCAACGAGTGCGAGGATTCCATAAGCGGCCAGGGCCAGTCGAGTTTCGCGTTCCCTTTCTCCATACTGTCCCCGAATTTGTCCTTTCCCGCAACTCTGCTCCGGGCGCAGGAGAATCTTTAGCGAACTCGCCTCCCGGGCCTTCTCAATTGCCGCGATTCCTTCCGACAGGCCGAGCTCCGCCGTGATGAGCCGTTCCACTCCCATCTTACCGCTTGTATTTCCCCATCAACTCCGCTTGGGCAAGAATATGCCCATGCATCGCCTGTCGACCTCGCTTTTGCCGGCCCTTGGTTTGAGCTTGAGCGCCGAGTTGAGCGCGTAGAGCTTGAAAAAGTAGCGATGGGGATTGCCTGGCGGCGGGCACGGCCCGCCGTAGCCCACCTTACGGAAATCGTTAATCCCTTGCCGGCCGCCTCCGGAGATTTCCTCTGTTTTGGCGACCCCTTCCGGGAGCTGGTGGGTGGTTGCAGGAAGGTCGTAAAGCACCCAGTGTACCCAGGTTCCTCCCGGGGCATCGGGGTCGTCGGCGATCAAAGCGTAACTCTGGGTCCCCTGCGGAGCGTCGCTCCAATTGAGCGGGGGCGATACATCTTGTCCCTCGCAGGTATATTTTCTTGGCATGTCTTGGCCATTGTTGAAGGCCGTGCTCGTCATTGTGAAAGCCATAGCCGCCCCTCCTCTGTCGGATTCGGCTGCCGGACCGCTTCGCATTTGCGCAAGACCGCCGGGGCTTGCCGACCCGCCTGCTTTTACAATTGAGATGGTACAGATAAAGCACAAAAACAGGCTTGTTTGGATTCTGGTTTCCATGGATCAACCTTGCCGGTCCCGGCCGCTGGAGGTCCCTTCCGGCGGCCAGGACGTGCTGAGGAAACAGGATTTTCCGTTTGCAGCCCGGCTGCAAAGACTATAACGTTCATAGTTTGGGCCATTTGCTGGACGATGGCAACCTGGAGGAGCGAAGGTGAATTATCGCGGGCCGAATGCAAGTCGAATCGAGCGGCTGCTGCGGGAGCGCATCCTGATTATCGATGGGGCGATGGGCACAATGATCCAGCGCCAGAGTCTTGGGGAAGCCGACTTCCGCGGCAAACGCTTTGCCGATCACCGCGAGACCTGCGGGGCAACAACGACTTGCTCTCGCTCACACAGCCGCAGCTGATGGAAAGCATCCACCAACAGTACCTCGAAGCCGGGGCGGACATTATCGAGACCAACACTTTCAATTCCAATGCCATTTCGATGTCCGACTATGGGCTGGAGGCCCTGGCCTATGAGCTCAACCTGTCGGGTGCAAGAATCGCGCGCCGCGCGGTTGAGAAAGCCATGGGGGCCGATCCGGGCCGTCCCAGGTTCGTTGCCGGTTCGATGGGGCCTACGAACAAGACCGCTTCGCTCTCGCCGGCCGTGAATGACCCCGCCTTTCGTGCGGTCACTTTCGATCAGCTCGCAGCCGCATATTCGGAGCAGGCGCGAGGGTTGCTGGACGGCGGTGCGGATCTGCTGCTGGTCGAGACCGTTTTCGACACGTTGAATGCGAAGGCTGCACTATTTGCAATTGAGGATATTTTTGAACAGACGGGTCGCCGCGTGCCGGTCATGGTTTCGATGACAGTCACTGATGCCAGCGGCCGTACACTATCCGGCCAAACACTTGAGGCCTCTGGATTTCGGTGTCCCATGCTCCGCTGCTGAGTATCGGGATCAACTGCGCCCTGGGGCCCAGAGAAATGAGGCCCTACATCGAGGAACTTGCCGGGCTGGTGCCGATCTATGTGAGCTGTTATCCCAATGCAGGGTTACCCAACGCCTTCGGCGACTACGACGAGACTTCCGGCGATATGGCTGCCGTGCTGAAGGACTTTGCCGCGCGGGGCTGGCTGAATCTCGTCGGCGGCTGCTGCGGGACAATGCCGGAACACATCCGGGCGATCGCCGAGGCAGTTCGTTCATTTGCTCCCCGCCTGTTGCCGCAGGTGGAACGATACACGCGGCTGAGCGGCCTGGAGCCGCTGGTGATCCGGCCCGATACCAACTTCGTGAACATCGGCGAGCGAACGAACATCACAGGGTCTTCCCGCTTCAGCAAGCTGATTGTAGCCGGGGAGTTCGAGCAGGCGCTCGCGATTGCCCGGCAACAGGTCCAAGGGGGCGCTCAGATCATCGACATCAACATCGATAAGTCAGTGTTCGATTCGGAAAAGGCAATGGTGACCTTTCTCAATTTCATTGCATCCGAACCCGACATCGCGCGCGTCCCGATCATGGTCGACAGCTCCAGGTGGTCGGTGATGGAAGCCGCGCTGAAGTGCGTCCAGGGCAAGCCCGTTGTCAACTCGATCAGCCTCAAGGAAGGGGAAGAAGTTTTCAAGCGTGAGGCCCGGTTGATACGGCGCTACGGGGCTGCCGTGGTAGTCATGGCCTTCGATGAGATTGGCCAGGCCGCCTACGCCACCGAACGTAAGGTCGAGATCTGCAAGCGCGCTTACCGCATTCTGGCGGAGGAAGTCGGCTTCCCGGCCAAGGACATCATCTTCGATCCCAACATTCTGACCGTCGGCACGGGAATCGAAGAGCACAACGAATATGCAGTCAACTTCATCGAGGCCACACGCAGAATGAATAAGCCAATCCCCTTGTGCAAAGTCAGCGGCGGCGTG
>CAVROP010000134.1:0-28026 GCA_963722675.1 uncultured Acidobacteriota bacterium | reverse complement strand
GAGTAGCGCAGTAATCGTTTGCTGCATGATGAGAGCCTCTCGGGACTAGTCTCGCGCCATGCTGTTAAGCGAATGTGAAGGATACTTAAAGGTTCAGCGAAAACTCTGTTAAGGCAGGCCTTGGGCGCCTCAGGCAAGGGCGGGCTTCGGAACGGCCTGGTCAGCGGACGGCAAGCCCTTCCCCTACGCAGCCGGCAGAAGGACGGTGAACACCGAACCTTTCCCTAATTGACTTTCCACAGTGATCCGTCCGCGCATTCGTTCCACAATGTGTTTAACGATGGAGAGTCCCAAGCCAGTGCCGCCCATCTCCCGCGAACGCGCTTTGTCAACGCGATAAAATCGCTCGAATAGACGCGGCAAATCAGCGGAGGGAATTCCGATGCCGTTGTCGGCGATGGTGATGCTCACCTCATCGTCCCGAGTGCGCAGGACTTCGACGCGCACTTCACCCTCGGGGCGATTGAATTTCACCGCGTTCGTGAGGAGATTCACAAACGCCTGCTCCATGCGAACCCGATCTCCCAGGACCTCAACATCTTCCATCTGCCCGCAAATCAGCTTGACCCGCCGGCTGCGCGCCTCGTCTTCCACGGCACGCAAGGCGGCCTCGAGGGCCGGCCGGACGGCGACGCGCGCCTGTTCAATGCCGGCCTTGCCGGACTCGAGTTCGGATAAGGCCAAAAGGTCGGAAGCGATGCTGTTCAGGCGCACCGAATGGTTCTTCATGATCTCCAGAAACTTGCGGTTGTTATCCTTGTCCTCGAGCGCGCCTTCCAGGAGCGTCTCCGTATAGCCGCGAATTGCGGTGAGCGGCGTACGCAATTCGTGTGAGACATTGGCGACGAAGTCCTTCCTCACACGTTCCAGCCTCTCCAGATCAGTTATGTCATGGAGGATCGCGATGGCGCCGCGACCCGTAGCCACGCGCAGCGGCGCAGCCTGGACTTCGAAGGCACGGCCTTCGGCGGCAGGCAATTGCAGTCGCTGTTTTAGAGTCTCGCCGCCCGCCACGACGCGCGAGAGAATCTCACGCAGAACGGGATCGCGAACAATATCCACCAGGGGGGCTTTTGCCGGGACCTCGCTGCGCAAGCCGAGCGCGCGGGCGAAGGAGGCGTTATAGAAAGTGATGCGCAGGTCCTGATCCACTGCCAGAACGCCTTCCACCATGCTGGTAAGAATCGCTTCGCGACGCTCCGACTCCAGGCCCAAGCGCTCGATGAGGTCATGTAACTGGGAGGCTGTCGAGTTGAGCGAGCGTGTCAGCGACCCCAACTCGTCGTCCGCGTCCGGCAACGGGCTCTCGGTGAAATTCGCCTTGGCCAGACCTTCGGCAAAAGCGCGCAATCTGCCGATGCGGCGTGTAAAGGAGCGGGAGAAAAAATAGGCAATGAAAAGTGCGACCAGGGCAGCCACTGCGGAAGCAGTCAGGATTCGCCAATGCACCTCCGCGATGGCCGCGTCGAGATTCTCGATCGGCAAAGCTACCCGAAGGACGTATCCACTGCGACCGTGGTATTGGAGCGGGACGGCGAGGTAGCAAAGGTCGCCGCCCAACGTGGCACTGTGCCGAATCGCGCTGCCCACGCGATTCAGGTAGGCTGCCTGAATCTCCGGACGATTGGCGTGGTTTTCCATCTGCGCGGGGTCTTGCTCGGATTCCGCGAGAACCACGCCTTGAGGGTCTATAACTGTGACCCGGCAGTGGGCGCGTGCGGCGGCGGACTTGCTCCATTCTTCCAACCGCTCCGGAGGAAGACTCGCGGCCTCTGCGGTCAGCACCATTGCCACGGGAGTAAGCCGCTGTTCTATTACCTGAACTTCGTGCCTGGTTGTGTATCGTGCCAGGTTGAAATCGAGCACAGCCAAGGTCAGCGCGATCAAGACGAACGCCGTGCCGAGGAGCTTGCGGAAAATCGGGCTGCGGAAGACCATGTGGGCCTGAGGCAATGGGATTTACAGCGGTCGGATTATACCACGGAAGGAAAGCTCAGGAGGCTTCTCCCCCTTCATGCGGCTGGGGGGAAAAGCGGTAGCCGCTGCCGCGCACCGTCTGCAAGAACTGCGGCCGATTCGGGAGGGGTTCAATCTTCTCACGCAAGCGGCGGATGTGGACGTCCACCGTGCGAGGAGTTACGAAACGGTCTCGTCCCCAGACCTCATCCAGCAGCCGATCGCGGTTGAAGACGTGACGGGGGTGAGACGCCAGATGGAACAGGAGCTTGAATTCCAGGGTGCTCAACTGCACCGACCGGCCACGAACCATGACTTCTTGGGTTCGAGTATCGAGCCGGACGCTTCCGACCTCCACCACCTCTCGCCTTTCTGCCACGCGCTCCTGCCGGCGCATCACCGCCTTGACTCGCGCCACAAGCTCCCGCGGGCTGAAGGGCTTGACCACATAGTCGTCTCCCCCAATCTCCAGCCCCAGAACTCGATCCACTTCCTCGCCCTTGGCGGTGAGAAATATCACGGGCAGAGCGCGCAAGCGGTCGTCGGCCCGGAGGCGCCTGCAGATATTGAATCCATCATCGTCGGGCAGAAGAATATCCAGAAGGACGATGTCAGCGGAGTTTCGACGAAGAAAATCCAGCCCTTCGTGTCCTCGCCCGAAACTCTCGACCTCGAAACCTTCCTTGCGAAAGTTATAGCGAACCAGTTCGACGATATCTTTTTCGTCCTCAATGATTACGACACGTGGGCGCACGCTGAGAGTATACCACCTCCAATGTTACAGGAGTGTTTCTCTAAGATTGCATTTCGTCGCAAATATCGAAGCGCAAAGACTTGGTGTCAGTTCGGCCAGGGCTGAAGGACTGGGTCGTGCGGCCCGAGGCTATTGATTCCTTCCGTGGGATGAAATAGGATTGAAATATCCAGGAGGATCCCGTGGCGACGCCCACAACCGTCTATATTACCCCGCAGCAGCGGAAGCGCCTGTTTCAGCGGGCCCGCCGGCGCAAGACCAGTTTTTCCGACGAGTTGCGCGCCGCGTTGGACCTCTACCTTGATTTGCCTTCGGATTTCGACGCGCAGGCGTTCGCGGCCCTGGTGCGGGAAGCGAATGCTTCCATGGATCGCAGCATTGCGAAGCTGGACGAGACGCTCACTTTCTTGGAGAAGTTCCAGGAGGCCAATGCATGAGCCTGGTTCAGGATCTCTATGCAGGTCTGAAGAAAATTGTGTCCATCGAGGACGGGATCGTGCGGCTGGCCGATGACGTAAAACGCCTGCAATTGGACGTTGCCGGGCACGGGGAACGATTGGCTCGGCTGGAGGGAAAGTTCGAGCTGCTCGAGGCCACAGTTCCTGCCCGCCGCCGGAAATTGCCGGAATAAACTCACCACCTCTTAATCCCCTCCTCAGAGAGGAGCGGAACTCATACTCCCCTCCTGGCTCAGGAGGGGCCGGGGGTGGTCGGCCTCTCGCCGCTCGGGAAACCTACATGAACTTCCGACGCTCTATTTGTACGCCGGAATCCCCGTCACCCGTTCGCCGATAATGAGGGTGTGGATATTGTGCGTGCCCTCGTAAGTGAAAACGGATTCGAGGTTGCACATGTGGCGAAAGATCGGATACTCGTCCGCCACGCCGTTGGCGCCCAGGATGTCGCGCGCCGCGCGGGCCACGTCGAGGGCCATCCTCACGTTGTTCCGTTTGAGCATGGAGATGTGCGCAAAATCAGCGCGACCCTGGTCCTTCAGCCGCCCCACTTGCAAGGCCAGCAACTGCGCCTTGGTGATTTCGGTGATCATATCGGCGAACTTGGCCTGCACGAGCTGGTGAGAAGCGATGGGCTTGTCGTTAAACTGCTTTCTAATCTTGGCGTATTCCAGAGCCTCGTGGTAGCACGCCATGGCCGCGCCGATGGCTCCCCAGCCGATGCCGTAGCGCGCTTGAGACAAGCAGCTCAGCGCCGCCTTCAATCCTTGCGCTTTGGGTAGCATGTTGCCCCCGGGCACTCGAACGTCCTGGAGCGAGAGGCTGGAGGTCACCGAGGCACGCAACGACCACTTGCCCTTGATGTCTTTCGAGGTATATCCCGGCGTTCCTTTCTCGACCAGGAAGCCCCTAACGCCTTCCGGCGTACGCGCCCACACTACGGCCACGTCCGCAATCGTGCCGGAGGTGATCCAGGCTTTCTCGCCGTTGAGGATGTAGTGGTCACCATCCTTTACGGCGCGCGTTCTCATGCCGGCGGGATTCGAGCCGAAGTCCGGTTCCGTCAAGCCGAAACATCCGATGGCCTTGCCCTGCTGGAGCGCCGGCAGCCAGCGCTGTTTTTGCTCTTCGGAGCCATACTGGTGTATGGGATACATCACGAGAGCACCCTGTACGGAGACGAAACTGCGCAAGCCGCTATCTCCGCGCTCGAGTTCCTGCATCAGCAGCCCGTACTCGACGTTGGACATCCCCGCGCAGCCGTAGCCCTCCAGGTTGGCTCCGAAAAAACCCAACTCCGCCATCAAAGGCACGAGGTGCCGGGGGAACTTTCCCTCCCGGTTCCACTCTTCGATGCTAGGTATGATTTCCTGGTCCACGAATTCGCGCACCGTCTGGCGCACCAGCTTCTCCTGGTCGCTGAAGAGTGCGTCGATCTCCATGTAATCAACCCCGTGAAACGCAAACATAACGCCCCCGTTTAATCGTTAGTCGCTTGAAACTTCTCGTAGCGCCGACGTTCAGGTCGGCACCTACCCCATTCCGACCTAGGGGTCAGCGCCACACCTCGGCAGTCAGGCGTCATTCTAGCAGTGGAGGCAAGGTTTGCGCCACGAGGCAAAGCCAAGGCTCGCGCCTGGCATCGGCCCTGCGCAAGCTGGAGAGGGATACGGTCGGAGAAAAACCTGTTCGCGACGGGACTACGCTGAGGGGCGCGCAGCCAGTATGTTCGTCGCATTCGGGAAGAAGCCTTTTGGAGTGCTAATGTACCCGGAGACGGAGTCCTTACCCATCTTATTCACTACCAGCTCGAGGGCGCTCGGCGCACCTTGCACGTAGAAGTACACCGGGTCGTCCATCGCCCTGTCCCTGTGGAGATGCGGCTTGTCGTCGAACACCAGGTTGACGGTGAAGATGTTCCGCTTGGTGTCCGTCTTCTCCAACTTTACGACCACCGTCCCCACTTTCTGTTCGCGGTGTTTCTTGGCCAGGGTGAATTCGAAGTAGTCTCGGTCTGTCTTGTGGGCCAGCGCCACCAGTTCGTCATGCGTGCGCGCGATCGCGCCACTCAACTCGCCTTTGGTGCCGGACAGAGCATTGGCGAATTCTGACTTGGTGTTGTCTAAGTCCTTCCTGGTGCCTGCCAGGTCGGTAGAAAGCCCGCCAATCTTGGAATTGGCGTCGGCTTGGGCTTTATTCAAATCGTCCGCGCTGGCTTTCCTGGCGATGGCCGCATTCAATTGCTGAACCGCTTGTTGCTGTTTCTTTTCGATATCAGCCGCCACAGCGTGCGCGCGCGAGAGTTCCTGCTCAGTCATGCCCAGTTTTTCCGCGGTCACCTGGAATTGGCCGCGCAACTGGGCGTAGCGCTCATCGCTGTTGTCCATGCGCCGGGTAAGCAGATCCAACTGGTCGGCTTGCTTCGCGGCGATGGTCTTAAGTTCGCTCCGCGAGTACAGCACCAGAATGAGGTTCACCACCGAAAGCGCCAGCAGCAAGCCAACCAGCCAGCGCATGCCCCCACCGGTAGACGGGGAATGGCCGGGGGGCGGCGCCTGGACGTACACAACCTGGGGGGCGCCTGCCGGCGTGGACGGCGCACTTTGGACCGGCTCGTTCAATCCGAACATCGTACCGGGGCCTGGGGTCTTGTCTGCCATACATACTCCTATCTCGGGTTGGAATTGAGCCGCCTGCCAATGCGGCGCCCTGCTCTTCCTAAGACGTTATTTCTGAAGAATAGGTTTCCATTGCACAATAGCTTCGGTTAATGGTGAACGAGGCTAGTATGGCACCATTGCCTAAATAGTTCAAGTGCTGTGCGTTACGCACGCCTGGCGGATGCGTTAGAATACGGTTGGGGCCGCCGTTGCGGCCGGACTCGGGCAGTAACATGGGCCGTCCCGCCGGGCCCTTCCGTCGCCGAAAGGAAGGATATGCCAAAGTATGTCTTAGCCCTCGACCAGGGCACCACTAGTTCGCGCGCCATCTTGTTTGACCGCCTCGGCGCGGTGCGCGCTTCCGCTAGTCGAGAATTCAAGCAGCATTATCCGCGCGTCGGCTGGGTCGAGCACGATGCCGAGGAAATCTGGCAAACACAATTCGAGGTCGCGAACGCGGTTCTGTCGGAGGCTCGCGCAGCGGCCCAGGACCTTGCCGCGGTCGGCATCACCAATCAGCGCGAGACCGTGGTTCTTTGGGACCGTGCCACCGGCAAGCCCTTGCACCCAGCTATCGTCTGGCAATGCCGGCGGACTGCGGAAATGTGCGACCGTATCCGGCAGAAAGGGTTCGACAAGATTATTCGGGAGAGAACCGGACTGGTGACGGACGCCTATTTTTCCGGGACCAAAATTGCCTGGCTGCTGGAAAATGTCCCCTCAGCGCGCGAAAGGGCTGAGCGAGGCGAGCTTGCCTGCGGCACCATCGATTCCTGGCTGATCTGGAATCTAACGGGCGGCAAGGTCCACGCGACGGATTTCTCCAACGCCTCGCGCACCATGCTGTTCAACATTGCTACACTTACCTGGGACAAAGAGATTCTCAGCTACTTCGGCATTCCGCCGTCGTTGCTTGCGGAGGTGAAATCCTCCAGCGAAATCGTGGGGGAGACGGAACTGTTTGGTTCCAGGGTGCCGATCGCCGGCGTGGCCGGTGACCAACAGGCGTCGTTGTTCGGCCACCAGTGTTTTACCCCCGGCGCTGTAAAGAACACCTACGGGACCGGCTGCTTTATGCTGATGAGCACCGGGCCTGCTATTCCTCGCTCACACTCGGGGCTGCTGGCCACCATCGGCTGGGGAAGAAACAGCCAGATAACCTACGCGCTCGAGGGCAGCGTGTTCATTGCAGGCGCGGCCATTCAGTGGCTTCGCGACGAGATGGGGTTGATTCGAGAGGCCTCGGAGACCCAGGAACTGGCCCGCTCGGTGCCGGACACCCATGGCGTTTATTTCGTCCCTGCCTTCGTCGGGCTGGGTGCGCCTCATTGGGATCAGTACGCGCGGGGCACGATTGTGGGTTTAACCCGCGGTGCGAACCGCAAGCACCTGGTTCGCGCGGCACTTGAATCCATTGCCTACCAAGCGAGCGACGTGCTCGACGCCATGACGCGGGATTCGGGCATCAAGCCGGAGGTACTGCGTGTGGACGGCGGCGCCGCGCGCAATGATTTTCTCTGCCAGTTTCAGGCGGACATTCTTGGAGTGCCCCTCGAGCGGCCCGCCACCACGGAGACGACGGCGCTCGGCGCCGCGTACCTGGCGGGATTGGCCACCGGCTTCTGGCAAGACGAGTCGGAGTTAAAGGCTCAACTGAAGATCGAGCGCCGCTTTGAACCTGCCATGGAAGCGTCTCGCCGTGAGGAACTCTGCGCAGGCTGGCGACGCGCTCTGGAGCGCGCCAAAGACTGGGCGCGGGCTGGGGACTAGGGACTAGGGGCTAGGGACTAGGTGCCGGCAGACAAATGAGTGCGCCAGGAGGGGGACTACAACTGGGAACAATAGGTTGGCGGCAAGGGGCTCCGGCGGCAGACGCTCCGCGGTTGTTGTCTATCCCCAGCCCCTAGTCCCTAGCCCCTTCATTGTGCAGGAGGAGATATGCGCTACCGTGAACTTGGCCGTACGGGTTGGAAGGTTTCGGAGATCAGTTTTGGAGCCTGGGCGATCGGAGCGGCGTGGGGAGAGGTTGACGACATGGAATCCCTCGCCGCCTTGCATCGCGCTGTCGATCTGGGCGTCAACTTCATTGACACCGCAGACGTTTACGGGATGGGCCGGAGTGAGCGGCTGGTGGCGCGTCTGCGCAAAGAACGAAAAGAGACCATCTACGTCACCACGAAGGCCGGCCGCCGGCTTAACCCGCACACGGCTGAGGGATACAACAAGGCGAATCTTACCCGGTTCATCGACGACAGCTTGAAGAACCTCGAAACGGATTGCATCGACTTGCTGCAATTGCACTGCCCGCCGCCGGTTCTTCTTTACCGCCCTGAGTTTTTCGCTTTGCTGGATGGCTTCGTCCGGGCCGGCAAGATTCGCTATTACGGCGCGAGCGTGGAATCCGTCGAAGAAGCCCTGAAAGCCATCGAATTTCCCGGCGTACAAACCATTCAGATCATCTTCAACATGTTTCGGCATCGCCCTGCGGAGCTTTTCTTCCCGGAAGCGAAGCGGCGGCGGGTGGGCATCCTGGCACGCGTGCCGCTGGCCAGCGGGCTTTTGTCTGGACGCATGACCCGCCACACTACGTTCCCCAAGGATGATCACCGCAACTTCAACCGACACGGAGAGGCGTTCGACCGAGGGGAGACTTTCTCCGGCGTGGATTATGAAGTCGGCTTGGAGGCCGTGGAGGTTCTCAAGGGTCTCGTTCCGCCCGGCGCCACCATGGCGCAATTGGCTCTGCGATGGATTCTGATGTTCGACGCGGTCACCTGCGCCATCCCGGGCGCCAAACGTCCTGCGCAGGTCGAGGACAACTGCCGCGCCAGCGATCTGCCCCCGCTCAGCGAGGCACAAATGACCAAGGTGAGGGAACTCTACGACGGCAAGATCCGGGAACTAGTTCACCAGCGGTGGTGATTGCATTTCGACGTCTCGCCGGCCTTCAGGTTGGCACGCAATGTTCCTCTGATGGCCGCGAGGTCGGCGCTGGCCTGTCGATTGGCGCCGCCCACGTTCCAGATCCCTTCGAGGAGCTGTATTTGAGGAGCCGTATTTTGACAACCCGCGGGTTGTGTGCAACCATGCCCTTGTAAAAACATTCTCGCGGAGCGCATCATGCTCAGACTACGCACACGAATAATCATCGCACTTGCCTTGTTTTTCCTGATTTTTCTTCCTCTCCTCACCAACGGTATCGACCTGGTGGTGGACTGGCTATGGTTCAAGCAGGAAGGCTTTCGGGTAATTTACTGGACGATCCTGAAAACCCAAATTCAACTGAGCGGGCTGGTCGGAGTGGGTTTTATGGCCGTGATGGTACTGAACCTGTTGGTCGCCCACACGCTTGCTCGACGGCACGGCTTTCGGGTGAGTGGCGATTTCATCGAGTTTCCGGCGCTTGATCGGTTTGGCACGGCTTTCCGCTGGGTCATCTGGGCGGGCGTTTTATTGATTGGGTACATCATCGGGCAATGGGGCACGAGCCACTGGCTCGACTACCAGATGGCTACTCACGGGCAAGCGCTCGGCCAGCAGGACCCGCTCTTCGGACTCGATCTGGGCTTTTATCTTTTCCGCCTGCCCTTCAACTGGTTTCTCTATTACCTCGCACTGATTGCGCTGATCGTGTGTCTGCTGAGCGCAGTTTTCCTTTACCTCGTGGAAGGCGGCGTGTGGGTCACGCAGCGTGGACCCAAAGTGATGGGGCCGGCGCAGGCGCACCTGATGGTGCTCGCGGGTTTGCTTTTCGTTGTCTTCGCCTATCGAGTCTCGCCTTGGCATGTACAGCTTGTTTTATTCGCCGCGCGGCATCATCTTCGGCCCCGGCTACACCGACGTGCAAGCCACGCTGCCGGTTCTAAAAGCGGAACTCTTCCTTTGCCTGTTGACAGCCGTGGCCTTTGTGGCCGGTGCGAAGCTGGGGCGCTTGCGGCCAGCGCTCTACTCCGTAGGACTGCTCCTGGTCGTAATCCTGCTCGGCGGATCGGTCTATCCCGAGATCGTCCAGCGCTTCATTGTAGCCCCCAATGAAATTGACAGGGAACGCCCCTACATCGCCAATGCCATCAAATTCACTCGCCAGGCGTATGCGCTCGACCGCTTCGAGGAGCGCGAATTCTCCGCCGTTGAGGATTTGAGCTTGAACGACATCCGGGAGAACGACGCGACGTTTCGTAACGTCCGCATGTGGGACCACAAACCGCTCTTGACCACCTTCGCGCAGCTCCAGGAGATCCGCACTTATTACAACTTTCCGCATGTGGATAACGATCGCTATTGGCTGAACGGGACTTACCGCCAGGTCTCGCTCTCGCCGCGCGAGCTCTCCGTGGCCAGCCTGCCGAGCCGCAGTTGGATCAACGAGCACTTGGCGTACACCCATGGTTACGGCCTTTGCCTCGGCCCGGTGAACGAATTCACCAGCGAAGGCCTGCCGGTTCTATTCATCAAGAACATCCCCCCCGTCTCCACCACCTCCATCAAAATCACCCGCCCAGAGATTTACTACGGCGAGCTACAGAACGACTACTGCTTCGTGAAAACCCGGGCGCAGGAGTTCGACTACCCCCAGGGAGATCATGACGTCTACTCAAATTACGAGGGCACGGGTGGAATCCCCGTTGACAGCTTCTGGCGAAGGCTTCTTTTCGCGCTGGCTTTTGGCGAAAAGAACATCCTCTTCTCAGGTGATATCCAGTCCGAAAGCCGCGTGATGATCTACCGCCGCATTTTGGATCGCGTGCAGCGCCTCGCGCCTTTTCTTAGCTTCGACCACGACCCTTACCTGATCATCGCCAACGACGGGTCGCTATACTGGTTGTTGGACGGCTATACCACCTCTGAGATGTATCCCTATTCAGAGCCCACGGAAGGGGTGGGGAATTATATCCGAAATGCCGTCAAGGCCACGATCGATGCCTACAGCGGCCAAGTGCGCTTTTACATCAGCGATCCTTCCGACCCTCTCATCCAGACCTACGCGCGAATATTCCCCGGAGTTTTCGCTCCGCTTTCGGCCATGCCCAACGACCTGCGCGCCCATATCCGCTATCCTGAGGAGTTCTTCTCCATCCAGGCCGCCAAGTACGCACTGTTCCACATGACCGACCCGCGCGTCTTCTACAACAAAGAAGACCTGTGGCGGGTGGCGCAGAGCGCGGCGCGCGGAGCGGCCACGCCGATGACGCCTTACTTCACCATCATGAAGCTGGCGGAGGTGGGCGAGCACGAAGAGTTTATCCTGATGGTGCCCTTCACTCCCGCCCGCAAAGACAACATGATTTCCTGGATGGCCGCCCGGTGCGATGGAGACGACTACGGCAAAGTTCTGGTCTTCACTTTCCCCAAACAGAAGCTCGTTTACGGCCCGCAGCAGATCGAATCCCGGATCGACCAGGACCCGGGAATCTCTCAGGCCCTTACCCTTTGGGGCCAGGGCGGGTCGACTGTAATCCGCGGCACCTTGCTCGTCGTCCCGGTTATGAATTCGGTCCTGTACGTCGAACCGCTCTACCTTGCCGCGGAAGCCGGAGGCGGGCTGCCGCAATTGAAGCGCGTCATCGTCTCTTACTCGGACCACGTGGTGATGGAAGATACGCTGGACGCGGCGCTGAGTAAGATCTTCAGCGGCACGGTGACCACCAGCGCGGCAGCGCCGGCACCGGCGGGCGCGGCCACCCCGGCGCCTACGAAGGCCTCGGGCGCCGCTGTGGTCGATATTCAAACGCTCATTCGTGAGGCCAACCAGCACTACCAACGCGCCCTCGAACTCGAACGGCAAGGCGATTGGGCGGGCTATGGCGCGGAAGTGAAGAAACTCGGCGAAGTGCTGAACCGGCTTGCCGCAGCAGCGCCTGCTCCGCAAACGAAGTAGCTGGCATCCAAAAGCCTTCCTACAGAGTCTTTGAGACGCCGAGAGAATGCCGCTTGCTCTCCATCCTCTTTGCCTCTGCGGTGTGAGAATTCTTCGGGGATGTTTCCGTTTCGCGTTTGAAGCGGGATAATATAGCCGGTGGGGATATGGAGCTTAATTTCACCGTGCCATTCGATCCAGAGAGCGAACCGGACGCGTTCTTTGACTCATTCCCCTCCCGCCCGGCTGTCTTCGCGCTCTTTCCCGCCGAGTCGGAAGTTGACTCCCCGCCGTACCTCGGCCGCAGCCGGAACCTTCGCCGGCGTTTGGGCCGGCTATTGTCACCAAGGCGGGAGCACTCTCGGATGTTCAGCTTGCGAGGTTTCGCCCGCCGGATTGAATGGCAGATTGTTGGGTCCACTTTCGAGGGTCAATGGCTGAATTACCTTCTCAACAAGCAATACTACCCCCGCCAGTACCGGGCGCGCCTGCGGCTCAAACCTCCGCCCCTTCTCAAGCTTAATTTGCGCAACCGCTTTCCGCGCTGTTACGCCACGCGCCGCCTGCTGAAAGACGGGTCTTATTACTACGGCCCTTTTCCGTCGCTAGTTGCCGCGGAACACTTTGCGGCTGAATTCTTGGACTTCTTCAAAATCCGCCGCTGTGTCGAGGAGTTGGATCCCAATCCTTCCCACCCGGGTTGCATCTATTCGGAAATGAAGATGTGCCTTGCGCCCTGCTATGCCGGCTGCACGGACACCGAGTACCAAACCGAAGTGGGAAGGGTCGTGGAATTCCTGGACGGGCAGGGCAAGGCGGTGCTTCGAACGTTCGGCGAGGAGCGCGCTCGGGCGTCGGAAGCGCTCGAATTCGAGCAGGCGGCCAAGATCCACGCTAAGCTCGAGAAAATCACCGCACTCGTTCGCCAGAAATCCGAGCTGGCCCGGAACCTGCACGATCTTCATGCGCTGGTGATGCAGAAAGGCGCGGAAGAGAAGAGCGTGTGCTTCTTCCGCGTGTGGAGGGGGGAACTGCGCGGACCCGTGGCGCTTTCGCTGGACGAAAACGTGCCCTCGCCTCTGCCCCTTGACCGGCAACTCCACAGCTTGCTTGACTCTCTCTCGGGCGACGCGCCGCAATCGGCCCATCCATCCTCCGCTCCGCCCTGGGAGCACTTGAGCCTGCTGGCGCGTTGGTATTACAGCAGCTTCCGGGAAGGCGAATTGGTGATGTTGAACGCGCAACAAGCGATTCCCCACACGCGCTTGATCCGCATCTGCCGCAAAATCCTAGCCGTGTAGGTGACCCTTTCGGTAATTCGAAATGCCCTGTCATCTCGAGCGAAGCGAGAAATCCCGCCCTGCCCTGAAAATGTGTAGGGGTAGGGCATGCCCTACCCGTTCATAAGGCAACGGCAAGCCATCCCCCTACAAGCAGGTGAAGGAGGGGAATCGTTTTTGTGATTTCCGGATACGCGTCCGGTCGACGCGCATGAATGTCTGCCGTTAATTCGCTCGTTTGGCACTTCTCGTGTTAGGCTGTCTCTGGTCCATCTGGTATTGTAAGCAACCATAATGCTGGAAACAGAGATGGCGCAAAAGGAACAGGCCGGCAGCAGCTTTACCGGGCACGGCGCTCGCATCACGATGAGTGTCGTGGAATTGCGCCTGCTCGTGCGCCTCCTCTCGAACGATGCGGCCGGCGTCGCACGCTGTCTTGATGGCGGGCCGGAGCTTATCGGCAAGCTGGCCGATACCTGTAACCGGTGCGGTTTGTCGGCAGTGTTTTTTCGCGCGCTCGAGGGGTCGCCGCTTCGCATGCAGTTGACGCCTCGCCAGATTGAGAGACTGAATGAGGCGTTGAACCGGCAGAGGGAACGGGCGCGGGTTTGTGGGCAGGCGTTGCTTTCTCTCGCAGAACTCTTTGCATCCAGGAAACAGCCTTTCATTCTACTCAAGGGCGCGTACCTTGCCAGCCGGTTCTACGGGAGCACACTGGGGCGAGAGTATGTGGATGTCGATCTGATGGTACCTCGCGCGGATCGATCCAAGACTTGTGCGCTGCTTAGAGGCGCGGGCTATCACCGCCACTCGCGCACACTGCTGGGTGAAGGTCTGACCAGCTTCTTCGTCCACGCCTTCGACTTCCGCTCCGAGGCAGTTAATGTGGATCTGCACTGGGCCCTTTCTCGCCATCCGTCCTTGCACCTTGACGAGAGGCGACTATGGGCGATGCGGGGATCCTTCGAAGTTGAAGGACGAGCCTACGATGTGTTGGGCGATGAACACGAGGTGATCTTTGCCGTCTTGTCGTTGCTGCGCGATATCGAGCGCGGGCGTCCCAAGCCGAAAAACGTCATCGACTTGATCCAGATTGTAAAGGCGGCCGATGCGAGGCTCGACTGGGATGCGGTGCTTTCTGCCGCCGACGGCACTGCCGGACCTCTGGTGAACGTGCTTGGGCAGTGCCTGGAAATCGCCGATGCCCACGATCTGGCCCCGAACCTTGCCGCCGCACTGGCTCGCCAGAGGAATAACCTCGTCCCTGCTGCGCCGGCCAATGCCGACTCTCCTCTGCTGTTCCCGCCTGTCCGTTACGGACTAGGCAACAAGCTGTGGGCTGCGCGCGTTTACGAAACCAACCTGCCTTCCTGGCTATCCTGGTGGGCGACATCGCTTCCTTTCCGGCTGGCAGTCCACAGAAAGCCGCCTCGACAACGCCATTACCCACCCCGCGGGTGAAGCCGCACCTGAAGGTCTCTGAGCATCTCCAGGTAGGGTTCGCACCATTTAAGGTCAGCGGGTGCGGGCCTCTGATAGAGTTTCAGATAGCGCCGGTGCTTCCGCAGCAAGAGCGCACGGGAAGGACGTGATCGCAACAGTGTGGTCGAAGCGAGCGTGCGGTTCATGAGGCTGAGCGGTTGCTCTATACGGATCACATTCGACGGATGGGCGAGAAACCATTGCGAGGCCCGGACGTGGCTATTGAGCAGGTCCGCGGTCTTGGGTCCGTACACTACGGCGTAGTTATTCGTTGTGCACAACCAGCGGGGCTTCGTGGAAGGAAACAGCGCTCTGCGGATGAGGCCGAGCCGGTGCGGCAGCGAGATGGGCACCTCGAGAAAGCGGCTGGGCCAGTAACAGCCTGAATGATCGCTCATGCTTTTCGCGAGCGCCTCCGCCATACCCGGCGCGAACCAATCATCGTCGTCTACCGGCACGGCCAGGGCACCCTCAGGAATCTCCTTTTGCGCGACGCATGCGGCGCCCAGGATGTGCGTCAGGTTGAGTTGAGCAATACGTTTCAACTCGCAGCGGTACAGGTGGTACGGCATCTCGAAAGCCGCGTTCCACGTTTCAATTCCCGCTCGCGTCTCCTCCGGGATCTGGGCGCGAAAGGCAGCCTCGTCAGCCCAGTCCAGCGTTTTGCGGATCACGATGTAAATCATCGGATCAAATCCAGGATGCGTTGGATTATCCCGCTTCGGCCGGCGATCACGTCCAGTTCCCACTGGCGCGCCTCGGCGAGTCTATCCCGCATGCATTCGCGTTGGGCGGCAAGGCGGGAAAGAGCCGCGTGCACGTTAGCCGGCGAGAACGGTTCGCGCATCCCGGCGACCAAGGGAACCGCCAGGCCTAGTTCCTGGCTGCGTTTTGCCAGTCCCGGCTGATCGTGGAAAAAAGGGTAGGAGATCATGGGCACTTGTTGGAAGGCAGCCTCGTGGGTGGAATTGAGGCCTTGGTGAGTAATGTAGACCGACGATGCGCCCAGCACGCTCCATTGGTCAACGTAGTTCTCCACGCGAAAGTTGGGCAACTGCATGCGCTGGCCCCAATCGCCGAGCTGCGCTCCTCCTAAACTCGCCAGGGCAATCGAGTCGGGTAGCTCCGCCACGGCTTCCCGGATCGCCTCCAGCGCACTTCGGGCGGCGTCCGCGAAGTAGCGCCAGATTATGGTCCCGAAACAGACGTAGATTCGCTGCTTGTCGGCCGCATCCTCGCCGTAGGGGGATATGGCGGAAGGCGCTCGTCGGATGACCTCCTCGGAGAGCGAGCCCACGAAAGCAATAGGCTGGAAGGGTGCGCGCTGGTCCTCGGGCAAGAACTGAGGCGGCTCGCAATACAGGTTCAGGTCGCTGCTCATTCCCGTAAGGTGCGAGAACGGCGACGCATCCGGCATGCCGTGTTTTTCACGAAGCGTCCTCACGGCTCGCCAACAATCCTCCGAGATCTTGATAGGGGGATACTTGCGCAGAGCCGCCAGCGCAGTTTCGGGCGGAAAGTTGTGACCCGCGCAAACGTTCACTCGGGGAAGCCTCAGATGTCTGGCAACGACCTCTCCGATAACTGCGAAACTGTCGTGCACAACCAAGGACGGCTCGAGTGCTGCAGCCTCACTCACGACTTGCTCGGCGAAGTGACTGGCAAAACTCACATTGCGACTGCCCATCGGAATCGAGAGAGCATCAGCCTCAGCGAGCGGGCGCCCCCGAAACAGGTCGATAAACAAGCCGCCGGCGTCCTCGACCTCGGGGCGATAAGCCGGCATGGTGAACACGTGGATGCGGAGGCCGGCCCGGGTGAGCCCCGAAATGATGGGCAGAAGGCGCTTGAGGTGGCCGTACTCCACCATGTTGAAAACAGCTGCTGAAACTCCCGGCCTCATTCTGATTCCTCCGCAGCTAGAGCGCGCAGCAGCTTGAGAGGCACGCCGGCTTCTTCCGGATAGTCGCGCAGGCGGAACTTAACAGATCTGGCTGCCGCCACAATTTTCCAGAAATGAAGAGAATCCAGCGGATCGGGAAACGGCAACCGTGAGCTATAGGCGAGCCAGAGAGCATCCCATTCCGGCGCTGGAAGCGCCCAACGATACCAGGTTCGCGCAAGGTCATAGCCGAAGGAGTCAAGGCGGATGCGGTCGTTGTCCACCACACGAAGCCGTCCCGTTCGATCGATCACCATATTCTCCCCGCAGAAGTCAAGGTGGACCAGGCCAAAGGTGGCCCGAAGGGGATCCCAGCGCTCGAGGGCACGCTCGAGTCGCTTGGCTGCTTCTTCCCCAAGCGCTCCGGTGGCCACTAGCTGGCGCAGGGTTCTTTGGGCGATTCGATGGTGATCAGCAGTGGAGCACGCTTCATGCAGCATCCGTTCTCCGAGTCTGGAGATGGCATGCAATTCGCCCAGCAGGGCTCCCGCCGTGGCCAGGTGGTGAGGTTCAGGTACATCCTCCGGCAGCGGCTCACCGTCGATCCAGGGTTCGACTAGAACCCGCCCGTACCGAAAAATGACGGGCGCGAAAGCCTCGGGCAACTCTCTCCTGAATGCCGTGAGTTCCTGCGCTATCGCCTCATCTTCTAGGCGCCGTGCCTTGACAGTACCCCCAGCGTAGTCGATTCGATAGGTGCTGCGTCCCGTTTCCGTTGAAGGGAGTTTTGAGATTCGGACGAAGGACCGGGGGCGTATGCCGGCGTGCTGCAAGGCTGCCTGCACTTCCGGTTCGAGCGGCGGATTCATCGCGGCGCCACTCCGTCGTCGATAGGCAGAGTCTTCAGCCAGCCATCGGAGCTTTCGTTGTACGCGCCCTTGCCCAACAGGCAGCGGATCGCTGGCACGGCAGCCGCCAAACGATCTGCGAGAGAATCCTGCCCGTCGATGTCCGGGAGCGCTCTCGTGATCTTCTGGAAGATGCTGTCGGTGCAAGTGGCCAAAGCGCTGCCGTAGATGTTTCGGCGCAGGCGGGCAGCGGCTTCGGCGGGGTCCATCGAGCTAAGCGACCAGCCCGATGTTGTGGGGGAAACTTCAGGAAAGAGGATCGCGCCAAGTGGCGCCGATGGCTCGAGGCGCGAGTTCAACTGGCTTGCGAACTGTGCAAGGGAGAGAACCAGAGGTTTTTCGATGCTGGCTCGCGCGAAGTCCGCCGACGCTAACTCGCCCTTGTGGAACCGCACAGCGCTCCTGGGAAGCCTGCGGCCCAACGCTGGAAAGGCCTGTTCCGTGTCGGCGCGCACGGAAACTACAGTCGGCACGCCGCGCGCCTCGAGGCCGCCGTTGACGATGACGCGGTCATTGGCCATCAGGGCCGTGTGGGGTGATGTCAAGGCGTGCGCCAGAAGCGTCGTCTTGCCGGCATTCTTGTCACCGGCCAGGAGGATCGCGCGCCCGCGGAAAACAAACGCGGCGGCATGGAGATCAAGCGTCTCGCTCCGTGAGAGTGCGCGCTGAATGGCCAATTCCCGCACCACTCGCATCAGCCCGATGCGCGCCGGCCGATCCTGCGGACGGGAGATAACCTCGACCTGCTTGCCCCGAACGTGATAGTAACAGCCGAATTCTCGGTCTGCGACGAGGATGCTTCCATCGGGCTCGCTCCAGCCGGGGCAGGAAACCAGCCTCCTGTCGAGCCTGAAACACGCCAAGGGCTGCGGATGGCGTTCCGCCTCAACGCGAGCTAAGGCTGAGAACCGCTCTCCAGAACTCGTCATACGGACGTTCAGGGCAGTCCCGTTCGGCGCTTCGGCTGAGAACCAAGGACACAGGAATTCGGCCAGCCATCGTGCCACTTCGGGATCGTCGATCTCGACCTCGGTGGCGACTTTCCCGAAACGGTAGGTTGTCTGGCTGCTCGAAGCCTCGGCGCCTAGGAACGGCGCCCATTCCGCTTTGCTGGGATTAATACTCGACCTCACTCCGCAACCGTCTCAAAAAAGTTGCGTGGCGTTGGACTGCGACGTCAATCTTATTCCAATCTCTCCGTAGAGTATATCGTGTAACGCAAGAACCCTGGCCATCAGCCTTAAATACCAGCAGCCACGGACAACCCCAAGAGTTGCCCTACCCACCCTTCCAAATTGCCTCCCATGAAGCCGCGTCCGGGGCCACGAGCACGGTGTTTCCTTCCGTGTGTGCTTGGGCTCCCCGCACTTCAAGGAAGCTGAATCGCGAAGCGAGGCTCGCCGGCAGGTGGACCTCCGCCGGCTGCGGGCCGGCGGCACGCCCGAACTTCAGGCGCCAGCCTTGATGCTGGTCCAGCGGTTCGAGGGTCATGTCGAGTCGTCCGAAGCGAGTGGGAGATTGGACAAGGCCCAGAACTTCGCCCTCCGCCAATTCCGGGTCAGCGATGCCCGCCAGCAAGCGCAGCGTCGAGCCGTCTTCGAGCGCCAGCGTGTGGCGTAAATACAGAATGCATTCGGCGCTGGCCCAGTTGTGTGGCATATCACCGACATAGTCCGCCGTCAGGCTGCCGCGGAGGGGCTGCCCCTCTCGCCAACAGTAAAGCGGCGTGGCGTGGTTCAGGAAGCCGCTGAAGGTCAACTGCGCCCAATCCGGCATTCCCGCCCAGAGGTAGACGTGCGCCACAAAGCCTGCGTTGTAATTCCACACACCGCCGTGCGGCAGCCAGCCGGTTTCGGCGGGAATATCTTCTTGCGAGCACGCTTGCATCAGCCGGATATGTCCCTTGACGATCGGGTCATCCTTCTCAAACACCAAGCCGGGATAAATCGCATGCGAAAGCGCCCATTGAGCCGTTTGGGGTCTGGGCCGATCCCACTCATTCTCAGCCGCCCACTGGGCATCGCCCTTCAGCAGCATAGGCAGGTAGTCGAACCCCTCGGGATGGCGGCGCATCTCGTGGTGAGCGGCGGCAAAGAACGCGTCCCGCAACTCTTTGTAGAACGGCTTGACCTCGCCCAGGTCAGGAAGGCCGAGCCGATCTCGAGCTTCCGTAATCGCCTTGAGCCCCGCCAGCACCCACAGGGTGTTCGTGAACTCGGAACGGACGCCGCCCAATCCGCCGTCGCCAAAACCCGGAGCCAGGAGCCCGTAGTGGCCGTTTAAGCTTCCGTTGTCCCGGGCGCTGTCGCGCAGGCTCACGAGAAATCCCGCCGCCCGCGCCACGTTGGGCTGCATCTCGCGGAAGTAAGTCCAGTCCTGGCTGAGTTCAGCCTGGCGAACCAGCGTGAACAGGGCGATGCCG
Organism: uncultured Acidobacteriota bacterium; assembly: GCA_963722675.1. GTDB lineage: Bacteria > Acidobacteriota > Terriglobia > UBA7540 > UBA7540 > CAVROP01. The sequence goes on along the minus strand of CAVROP010000134.1, from coordinate 8,370 downwards.
GTGTCTTTCCAATGTTCCCGCCCTCCCCCGGCGAAGACGCCACCCTCGGCTTCCTGGCGCTTCCAGGTGGCCTCCAGGCCCTCCTGCGCTTCCTTGTTATAGCCTAGATAACGAGCTGCTTCCAGAATGAAGTGCCCGTCCACCACCCAGAGGCCGCGATAAACCGTCGGCCCCACCTGAAACGTCGTCCGGCCCGCTAGCTCCTCCCGAGCCTGCTGAAGATTGCGCGCGCAGGCAACCAGGAACTCCCCGCGCTGCCCCGGAAGCTGCCACCTTACCCCTGCTTCAAACGGCGCCCAGTCCTGCCAGTAGTCGCGGGCCTCGGCCAGAAGGCGGTCCGGCGTTGCAAGCCCCTGCTTTAATTTGTCGATCCCTTGCCCCTCTTGGGGAAATCGAAAGAAACAGCGGCAGGGCCTGCCCTCCGCAGCAGTCACAGCCTTGAGCAGATACGACCGGAAGACGGCGCCATCTTCGTGAGGTGAGAGCGGCGAATCCGACAGGAGGAACGGCGGCCCCGCCTCGCTATCGAGGCGCAGAAGCGTGGTCCCGGCCGACGGTTGCAGCTTGATCTCCCGTTTCGTCTTGACCACCACCACCGGAACTGCCTTTTCGCTGTGTGCGGAGCGCGGCTGAACTTGCAGGATCACGTTATCCACTCGGCCTTCGCCGGGGCGGCGGGTCGCAAACATCGTGAGTTCGAGATAGGCTTCGGGACGGTCAATCCGCGTGTGGATGATCGGAACACCCGGAGCCTCAAGCCGCTGTTCGCGCACCTCGTTGGGTTCCATGCCGAGAAGGGAGAATTCCACAATCTCCGGAAAGTAAGCGATGCCGCCACTTTGCCCGGGATGACCGCAACGCAGTTCGCCATGCTCGCCAACCAGGCTCTTGTAGTGATCGTCAGGAAAACAGCAGGCCGTTTGCCAGGAAAGGGGCGAGTAGCGGAAGTCGATGGCAGCCGGCGCGGAGTTGCTCTCTTCGATTCCGGGGCTTTTCTCAAGATCAGTCCCGAGCCTCGGACTCGATCTCGGAACGGCTTCGAGCCCCGAGGCCCGATGCCCGCCTACAACGCCGGCCGTCCCCAGGCCCAGCCGAGGTTTCGTAGGAACTTGCGCCTGCTTGATCCGCTCACGTCTTCTTCTCCCACTTGCGGCACCGTAGGGGCGGGCCTTCTACCCGCCCTTCGCTAACCCGTAGGGGCGAGGCGTCGCCTCGCCCTACTTCTGCACCGTATCGACGGATTAGGGTGCGTGCAAAGCGCGGCGGATTATATCCCACTTCGGGGTTTTCAAACCAATCCATGTTGGGCACCGCATTTGTGGAGGCATGCGGCGCTCCTTTGTAGCCGACTGTTTGTCACTGCTCCGACCTCGCCTCCCACAGGAAAGCCTGACTTCGTTTTGCATAGAATGTGGTTCTTCGGCGCCTTTTGGGCTCTATTTGGTGCTAATTTGCACGCAAAATGCGCAAATTGCGCATCATTAAAAAGGGTTACTTCCTTTGTTTTCAGCCACTTCTTAGCTTCGTTCCCACTATTTTCCATTTTTTGTAGAAAGCTGGTTTCCTGCCTTGCGGGGACTATTCCAGGTTCTCTCAAAGGTCGAGGCATCACCAGGCTTGCCTACGACAATATGTCCACATCATGACCATGTGGATAGGCTATCACAGGTCAGGAGGATTGTCAAGCGAAAAATGCGAAATAAGCTAGAATTATAGTATCCGAAAACAGCGACTGGGGTGCGCCGTGAAAGCTCGCTTTTCGCGTTGAATAGTCTCATTTCAGGCTCGAAATTGCCCCGTTTTGGGTTCGTTCTTAGCTTTGCTTCGGACATGCCTTTCTTTGTTTTCAATAATATACTGGGATCGATCGTATTATTTTTTGTTTCTCCCGATCCCTCTTTCCCCTCGCGCGCCAGGACGATCCCGCCTTTACCTTCCGCTCCGAACGTCCCGGCGCTCCCGGGCGACAAAACGTCACACATCGACAATCAGGATAGGCTATCACGCGCCAGCACTCTTGTCAAGCGAAAGGCGCGCAACAGGCCCGCCCCCGTCCTGAACAGGCTGCTAGACCCTTTCAGTTGTCATTCCGGACCAGTTATAGGCCTGTGGCCGACCCAACCAAATGAAAGTCCGTCGTCACCCCCGCGAAAGCGAGGGTCCACGCCGGAAGGAGTGGATTCCCGCTTGCGCGGGAATGACGGACCCCGGGTGACTCTCGTAAGAGCGGTGCCTGCGTAGAATACGGTGCATAATGGACGCACGGCATGCGAATATTGATCCTTGCGATGCGTAAATCGCCTGGTCCTCAACCGAATGCTAGGCGGATTCGAGGGAAAGCTGACCTCCACGAAATGGGCGAAGATCGCAAAGTGCTCCCATGACACCGCGCTGCGTGATATCCAATTTCTGATCGAGAAGGATGTTCTGGTCAAAAACGCTGCCGGCGGGCGGAGTACAAGTTATTCTCTCAAGGGAATTGACAGTTAAGGCTCTTTCATCCTCGACTGCCTACCGGTTTATCCCGGCGCTCTACCTGACATCCTTTTTCCTCCTTGCGAGTCGGGTCTTGGAATGTTAGGGTTTGATTGATGAGATTCAAAGAGGCTGTTCAACACTTGCAGGGTCTGGGCTTAGTTGTCGAGGGCGCTGGTGGCCAAGCTCATTCCGGTGGACGTCGGCAGCGCGGCACAGCCCAGGCTGTACCCGTCCGCGAGGCGAAAAACGGAATGCTTCCCCCTGACTTGGTTGAGATGATCCGCGAGAGTCGAGCCCAACTTAATGGCTCCAGACGACGAAAGGTTCGCTAGGCGGGCCATTCTCATCCCTCCGCACCTTTGGGATGAGCTGGACTCGTATGAGAAGAACCTGCAGTCCAAATTCATCAAAGCATTTCGCCTAATCAGTAGAGACGTCGGCCATCCTTCCCTCCGCATCGAAATCATCAAGCTGCCCGGGCGGGCTCTTTATCGCGCCCGGGTGGACCGGCAATATAGAGTCCACTTTGAATTGAAAGGCAACTATTACGCGATTCTGGCCATCGGTCCACATAACCTCCAGGGAATTGGTTAAGGATCGCAAGGAGCCACGCATGGAACTGAAGGGGAAAACGGTCCTGACACGCCTTTTTCCCTTTTCACGGGGTTCATATGGGCGTGCCCTGGTGGTAATTGGCATTTCCGTTTGAAGAGCTACCCGCTCGTGACTGGACTTAATGTCCCTTGCATTCCCCCGCCTCAAGGAGCATAGATCGTTATCGTATTATCCCGGTTATTGGCCACGGATCGCACATATCGCAAGAGGCGCGGTATCTGCGCCGAGCGAAACAAGGAGGTACGAGTATGTCGGAAGAAAGGGACCTTCTGATGGAGCGCGCGCGTGCCGCTCTTCGAAGTGCGTGCCTACAATACGATGGCTGGCTGGCCCGCATGAAAGACGGTGGCGCGGACGGGCGAGATCGCCGGAGCGGCGCCCAGGTCGGCAATGAACTTCTCGGGCCGGACGCTGAGTACGCCCAGTGGGAGTTGGATGAGGCCCAAGCTTCCGCCAGCTACTGGCGGAATGCTTCTGTCTCGGAGGTCGCCGACCGTCTTTCCGTGGCAACGGCCCACGCCAGGGAGGCGTCGTCCCGAGCGTTGGACGAGCTCGCACGCAGTTGGTGCGGCGGTAACGCTGAGCTCGCCGGGGTCCTAGCGGACATCCGGCGTGCCGAGAGGGCAGGGACGAAGCTTGCCTTCGTGCGCGTTTGCCCGCGGGAGCCATGGTCCTGCCCCGCCTGTTTGGCCGCCGACTCCATGCAGGTTGCCCCGGGAACAGATCTCGGCGCCGTCCACATGGGACCGCCGGGCAGCTGCGAGTGCGAAATCATCCTTAGTACAATCTAGCGGCGGGCGCGAGTCGGTGGTATCGCCTGGTGAGGTCTGCGCGCCGAAGGCGCAAGAAAAATGACGAATCACCGAAGGAGAAAAGGTCGACACCATTTCTCCACCAAACTCTGGGGCTCTTGACTTGATAAATATCCACGTGGGGTTAATACCTCGACGTGAGCACGACGCGGGAGAATTCGGAAGAACCCCGGAGTCTCAAACAACGAGACTACCCGCTTGACGAAGGAGAGCATGAAGCCGGGCCAAAGGGGGAAGACCTTCTCTTACTCGCCAGAGGGCCGGGCCTTCCTGCGGGACGCTAGGTCGCGCGTGAAGGCTGTCTTGCTGGGCGCGAAGCAGCGTGTAGTGGGCCAAATGGCGGAACGGTGCGCGGCGGCAATCCTGGCTGGCAACCGCATCGCCGAGGTTTCCCTGGAAGACTTGCCGGCGATGAAGGGTGTTGAGGAGGCCCTCTGTGATGTGCTCCTTCCCGTGTACGAGCGTGGCCGCCTCGAGGTCCGTGCCGAGCACGCACGGCTTCGGGGGATTCCCGCCGACGCATTGCCACCATGCGCAGGGCTGCATGCCGGCGCGAAGGCCCGCGTGGCCCCGATAGCTCAGGCCACGGCAGAGAAGTACCACGCACATCTTGAGCGTGCCGTCAAGAGGGTGGCAGCGGAAATAGAAGTAAGGGGGCAAGCCGATCTTTGGAAGCATCCCATGGACGAGATCGCCGACACAATATGCACCGCCGTTATGAGGCTCGGGTGACGCCTGGAGAGAAATGCGTGTCAGATACGCGTTTCCACATTGACCACAGCCTAGCCTGTGCCTGCGTGTAAACGGTCGCCCTCGCGCATGAACCCAATACGTTGCTGACCGGAGCGGCTGGGTTCCTCTGCCAAACTATGCAGTTTTCCAGGAAACGGGAGCCAGCGCGCTGGTGTTATCGTTCCTGACACCTCCCATTGACAAGCACCGTTCGCGGGGCTACGCTTCCGGCGGTCGGCAGAACCCTCGGAGTTCTCCCGGGGACGCGCCGGTGCGGGAGGATACCCCATGAAAAGAGCTGGATTCGCGGTTTTGTTGCTGTTTCTGTGTCCGCTGTGGAATACGCGGGGTGGGCAGTCTGGTGCGTCGAAGGTTTCCATCCAAGTGGGGGAGCATGTTCAACCCCCCCAGCCGCTCACCAATGAGTCTATCATCGGCTTGGTTAAGATCGGGCTTAGCGACGAAACAATCATAAGCACGATCCAACATGAACTGGGGAACTACTCTTTGCGCACGGATGACGTGATCGCCCTCAAAAAAGCCAGCGTGTCCGAGGGGGTCATTGGTGCAATGTCGAGCAAGATGGGCATTGGGCCGACCCCGGCACCTACAGCGCCTGCGGCTGTGGCTCCGCCTGCGGCAACGGAGATGAAGAGGGAACCTGGTCAAGGCGCGAAGGAAAAGGACCAACCTGCCCGGCCGCTCACCAATGAGTCCATCGTGAAACTCGTCACGGCCGGGCTGGGCGAAGACACGATCATCAAGATGGTGGACTCCCAGCCGGGCCAGTACTCGCAGGGGGCCGATGACATCATAGCCCTCAAGAAGGCGGGCGTTTCCGAGAAAATAATTACGGCGATGCTGACCAAGCCAACGAACGAGTTGGCTCCGGCCCCGGTGACCCCACCGCGTGCGTCGGAGAACCAGGCCCAGCCGCCGCAGGTTGCCGCATTGCCCTCTGCTTCTGCTGCCTCGGCCGACACGGCGTCCAGCGCGTTTAGCAATGCTCGCGTGCGCTATGACAAATTCAAGGATGCCACGACGGTTAAGAGCCGGACTTACAAGTGGGCCTTGGGCAAGATTGGACTCCTTGGGGGGGGAGAGCTCGACTTCCAATACCAGTGCCCCGGACAAGCCACGAAATGCCAAACTGAGGGAGTTATCGTCACCTTCACCAGGCACGGCAGAGGGTGGGTTCTGATGTACGGCCTGAAAGAAATCATCTTTCTAGCCGATGGCCACCGTGTAGCAGCGCGTGACGTGGCCTGGAACGGCCTCACGGATATTGACGGCGTGATGGAGTATTTCACGGGGACGCTTTCACCGGATGACTTTCACTCAATCGCCACGGCGCAGGATGTTGAGATCGAAGTCGGAGGCAGCTCAAGCTTCACCAAGCGGTTCAAGGCGAAGGATATTGAGGACTGGCGAGAGTTCGGCCTGAGTATCGGCAAAACCGAGTAACCCGGAGAAACGGTTTCAGGTACTGTTTCCCAGCAAGAAGCTAGAGTCGTATGCCGTCACGGGAAGAACAAGGCGCATGAAACTCGGTGGCATGACCTTCCACGCACTGACCGGGGCGAACCTCCGTTCTCGCCCCCTCAAGAAAGAGGCGAAACGGCGCCTGCCACCGTTTCGACCCCTGGTCCTGGACGCGCGGGGTCGCCTAACCGTGCTCATGGCTGCTGGAAGAGTACCCGAAAGCCTTCCTGCTCGAAATGCCGGTCCTTGGTGAGCACTTCGGTCAGTCCTTCCCGCCGCATGGCCTGCATGGAAATGCAATCCGTCAGGCCCCAATCCATCGATAACGCACACATGAAGAGTTAACCATGCGCCGGCCGCTGTTTCGTGAGCGCCTATTGATATCCTTGGGTGGACAACGGACAATCAACTGCTTTGAGAATCGTGGTGCGGGCGAGACGCCTGCGCCACATCCTTCCGCCGCCGGGCGACGGGCATGAGCGACTGGTTTGAGAAACATTTCGAAAGGAGATGCTTCGATTGTGGTGAAACCTTTGACCTTTGCTCTCCTTGTTATGGTTGTGGCGCTTCCCTGCCCAGGGCAGACTGCGGCGCGGCGTACTTACCGGCAGATCGTCTGCACTCGGTTCGCGTCCGGCGATGCCAGCATACCTGCGCCCATTCGCCAAGCCCTCGCCAGTCAACCCAAGATGCAAGTTCGAGATGAAAGGCAAAGGCTGTGGCAAGCCTCACCAACCGGCCTTGTGGAAGTAGACCCCTCCGGCAACCAGCGAATCTGGACGGGGAAGGAGGGCCTGCCTTTCCTGCCAGTGACTGGGATCGCTCTCGGACCGGACGCCAGGCTGTGGCTCGCCACACCCCAGGGTGCGGTTTGCTTCCAGCCCGGCGCGCTTGGCGGCGAACAATGGTTCTATTTCTGGGGCAAGCGCTATCTCAACGACAACCGCGTTTTGCAGATTGTGGCCGAAAAGGACGGCGCTTGGCTTCGCACGGAAACCGGCATTTCCCGAATCGAGTTTCAGCCCTTCGGCCTCGAACGCAAGAGCGACCTGTTTATTCACCGCTTACAGAGCCGGCACAATCGCTACGGTTATACCGCCGATTGCGAATTGCTGCGCCCTGGAGACACCTCGTCGTTTCGGATGGCGCCCAGCGACAACGACGGCCTTTGGACAGCGATTTATGTGGCCTCGGAGTGCTTTCGTTTTGCCGTGACCCATGCGCCGGGGGCGCTCGGGAACGCGCGGGCTTCGCTGGCAGCGCTGCTGCGGCTCGAGTCGATCACGGGAATTCCGGGATTCCCGGCCCGTGCCCTTATCCATCGCGGCGATTATCGCGCGCCGGACGGCGAATGGCATTGGACCGCCGACGGCCAGTGGGAGTGGAAAGGCGACACGAGTTCAGACGAACTGGCAGGGCACTTCTTCGCCTACGCGGTAGCTTACGATCTGCTGCCCGATGATCCGCAGCGGGCGGCGATCCGCGGCGCGGCAGGGCGAATCGCGGCACATCTTCTGGACCATGGCTTGCAACTGGTGGGACCCGGCGGGCGGGTGACCACGTGGGGCAAGTATTCTCAGGCCTATTTCCAAACCCCGGACGGCAAGGAGGACGCGGCGCTGAATTCTCTCGAACTGCTTTCCCACTTGCGGGTCGCTTACCATCTCACCGCCGAGGAACGATTCCTGACGGCTTATCGTCAACTCATCCGCGAGCAAGGCTATCTTGAAAACGTAATGCGAATCGCCCGGAGAAGTGAGATTAATTACTCCGATGAGGAACTCGCCTTCCTCTCGTTTTATCCCCTTCTCAGGTACGAGGACGATCCGGGATTGCGCGCTCAGCTCCAGGCAGCTCTCAAAAGCTATTGGCGCGCCTGCGAAGCGGAACAAAACCCCCTGTGGAACTTGATCTATGCCGCAGGAGCAGGCGCGAGAGACTACGACCTGCCCGCAGCAGTTGAAACGCTGGAGCGGATTCCTCTCGACACGGTCTACTGGACCGTGAAGAATTCCCAGCGCCTCGATCTGCCGCGCGCGGCGGGCCCGGATCGTTTTCGTGAGGCGCAATCCTTGCGGGCTATCCCGCCCAACGAGCGCTGCATGATGAAATGGAACGGGAATCCCTTCCAAATGGATTGCAGCTCAGAAGGACGCACTGAGGACGACGGGGCTTTTTTCCTTCTGCCCTATTGGCTGGGACGGTTTCACGAACTACTGCCGCCCTAACCGCGTGATGCTCACCACAGAGG
>CAVROP010000133.1:0-87001 GCA_963722675.1 uncultured Acidobacteriota bacterium | reverse complement strand
TAGAAATCGCCGATGGGAGCTTCCACACTGGGAGTGGTTTCGTTGTCCCAATACATGCGGAGCACAAGCTTCTTCAGGTGGAATTGCTCGCCGCTCGCAATCGTAAACCAGATGTGCGTGATGACTCCCGGTCCGGCCTGTTCGAACACGGTAACCGTCTCGCCGGCTTTCACTTTCCAGGAGTCCTCGTTGGCGCCGGTTCGATCATAACTGGAGACCCGCTTCAAGACGTAGTTCTGCTGCTTGGTGAGATCGGGAAACAATCCGCTGAGGTTCTGGGCAACGGCGGGTACGGCAAGGGTAAGAGCGGCTAAGAGAAAGGTGAGCTTGCGCATTTTGACCTCCGGAATGTTCGAATCAGTATGCTGCTGCGAGCCGCGTTATTGTATCATGCGCAAGCTTTGGAGCGCGGCAGCTTGCTGCCGCTCTCTACCGCGAGCTTGCTCGCGCCACGTCCGACGAGGGGCGACCGTCCAGAGCACGGCCAGCAAGCTGGCCTTAGCGAAAGCGGCAGCAAGCTGCCGCACTCCAAAGCTTGCGCAATCCAAGGTCCTCGACTTCCACCCTAAGGCGCGTTAAGCTCTCAGTAACGATCATGCTACAAGCGCGAATACGCCAGATCGGCAGTCCCACCAACTCGATCGTGAAGGTCTATCGCCGGGCTTTGGCCAAAGGCATAACCCGCGAGGGTTGGCTGGCTGTCGAAGGCCCTTTCCTGGTGAAGGAAGCCCTGGCGGCGGCCCCGCCAGTTCGCACGCACAGCGTGCTTATCGCCGAGAGCGGCAGCGCGAAATTTTCCGGGCTTCTGGAAGGGTGGCCCGCAGAAGCAGAGGCCGTGCAGGTTCCTGACCGCCTGTTCGAGCAAGTGGCGCAGACCCAGAACCCCCAGGGCATCGCCGCGCTGGTGGAGTTGCCGGATTACAATCTGGATACAATTCTGGCGGGCCAGAATGTGCTTCTGCTGGTGGCCTGCGGACTCCAAGATCCCGGCAACCTGGGCACTCTGATGCGCAGCGCGGCGGCTTTTGGCGCCTCGGCCGTTTGCACGCTGCCGGAAACCGTCAGCCCATTCAATCCCAAAGCTGTCCGGTCTTCCGCCGGGGCGATCTTCCACCTTCCAGTGCTTCACGATCTGTCCGTCCACGACCTTGTGTCTCGCCTGCGCGCGGCTCGAGTCTGTGTGGTCGCCGCCGACCGCCATAGCCCCTCGCCGCTTTGCCAGGCAGATCTGCGAGGCTCGGTCGCCATCATGGTGGGCAGAGAGGCTTCCGGCCTGCCGCCTGAGATTGCCCGCGACGCCGCGCTGGTCCTGAGTATCCCCATTCGTCCCGGAATGGATTCCGTCAACGCGGCAACAGCGGGAAGTGTTTTCCTTTACGAAGCGGCCCGGCAGCGGGGATTCAAGTATTGAAACGACGTCAGTTGTCCGTTGCCCCTGGACGGTTCAGGTTGTTTGGTTGGACCGATAGACCGACACGTGCAGACAGGCAGATGGACGGAGGCCACGGACACAGCGGACAATCAGTTTTGATGAGCCAATTCCTATGAGCCTATTCGAACCGCCTGCTGCAGACTACGCCTGTAAGTCAGCCCAGCAACCCTCTGCCCCATCGCCGCTTGCCGACCGCATGCGGCCGGAGACCATCGAGGAATACGTCGGCCAGGTCCACATCCTCGGGCCGGGCAAGCCGTTGCGCAAGCAGATCGAGCGCGACGAACTTGCCTCAATGATCCTCTGGGGTCCGCCCGGCTCCGGTAAGACCACGCTTGCAACCATCATCGCGCGCAAGACCCGTAGCGAGTTCGTGCGCTTCAGCGCCGTGCTCTCCGGCATAAAAGAGATCAAGGAAGTGATGGCCACGGCGGAGAAGGTGCGGCGGTACGGCCGGCGAACGGTGCTTTTTATTGACGAAATTCATCGCTTCAACAAAGCGCAGCAGGACGCCTTTCTTCCCTACGTGGAGCGCGGCGACGTGGTGCTGATTGGCGCCACCACGGAGAACCCTTCCTTCGAAGTGATCTCCGCGCTTCTCTCGCGCGCCAAAGTCTACATGCTTTCCGCCCTCTCCACGGATGAAGTAATGACGCTGCTCGAGCGCGCATTGAAGGACGAGCAGCGCGGCTTGGGCAAGGAGAAAGTGGAGATGGCGCCGGAGTTGCTGCGCCAGATCGCCGTGTTTGCCAACGGGGATGCGCGCGCGGCTTACAACACGCTCGAGGTGGCGGTGGCCGCTGCGCCACGCGAAGGCGAAGGCGAGGCGCGTCGCGCCATGGTCAGCGAGTCCGTCCTCGAAGATACGCTGCAGCGCAAAATGCTCCTCTACGACAAGGCTGGCGAGGAGCACTATAACCTGATTTCAGCCCTCCACAAGTCGGTGCGCAATTCCGATCCGGACGCCACGCTCTATTGGCTGGGCCGCATGCTCGAGGCCGGCGAAGATCCGCTCTACATCGTGCGACGCATGATTCGCATGGCTTCCGAAGATATCGGCCTGGCCGATCCCAATGCTTTGGCGGTGAGCGTCGCCGCCATGCAGGCGGCGCATTTCGTGGGCATGCCGGAGGGGAACCTGGCGCTGGCGGAGGCGGCCGTCTACCTGGCGCTCGCGCCCAAGTCGAACGCGCTTTACGTGGGCTACGGCGAAGTGGCGCAAGACGCGCAGAAATCCCTCGCCGAACCTGTGCCGTTTCACCTGCGCAACGCGGTAACCGGTTTGATGGCCAACCAGGGCTACGGCAAGGGCTACCAGTACGCCCACAATGCTGCCGACCGGCTCACCGATATGCAGTGCCTTCCTGACAACCTCAAAGAGCGCCGTTACTATCGCCCCACTGACCAGGGATTTGAGAAAAGACTGAGAGAGAAGATGGCGGCGATTGCGGAATGGAAAAAGAAATTCGCGGAGAAGTAACTGTGTCTGAAATTTGAGATTTCAGATTGGAGATTTCAAATTTGAGATTGCGCCGTATAGGAGGATCGAGTGACTTACGAGCGTTTCGAGCAATTGCCGGTCTGGAAATCTGCAATCAATCTGGCGGCTCAAGTCCACGGCATGACTGCCAAAAGCCCATTCAAAGGACGCTTCAGCTTGCGCGATCAGATTGAGCGCGCCGCTGTTTCTGTTTCTAACAATATCGCGGAGGGATTCGAGCGAGGGACCACCCAGGAGTTGCTCACTTTCCTCTATATTGCTCGTGGGTCCGCGGGTGAAGTCCGCTCAATGCTCTGCTTGCTGGAAGAGATCCCTGGGTTCTCGGAACTGAAATCTGAAATTTCAAATTTGAAATCCGGTGCGGAAGGAATTTCACGCCAACTTCGTGCCTGGTCTGACTCCCTGCAGAGTTCCCCAATCAAGGGCCAACGTTATCTGACCGAGAAATCACGCCAAGCAGAAAAAGCCGCCCGCGAACGCAAAGAGTTCCTGGAAAAGCTTCGCCAAATCAGGGAGCAGGCCAAGCAGGGTTCGGCAAGCATGGAAGTCGAGTCCACTTGAAAGGGCTCAAATCCCCTCCGTCACAAACCGCTTGGCGTGTTCCTTCAGGATGCAGCGGTCCTGAACCACAAACACTCCGGCGTCGCGGGCGCGGGCGGCGGCTTCTTCATGGACCACTCCTTCCTGCATCCATATGGCCTTGGCCTGCCTGCGGAGGGCCGCCTCCACGACCTCGGGCACAAATTCTGACCGGCGGAAGATCACCACGACTTCGATCGCCTCCGGAACGTCATCAAGCGCCGCGTACGCCTTCTCGCCTAAGACGGATTGTTCGTTGGGGTTGACGGGAATAATGCGGTAGCCCTGGGCCTTCATGTAGGCGGACACGCCGTAACTTGGCCGCGCCGTGTTGGAGGATAAACCGACCACCGCGAGAGTCTTGTACTTCTCCAGGATCTCGCGGATGGGATCGGAGCTCTGCGCTGTCATGAGCTTCTTGTCTGGTAGCGCCGACCTTAAGGTCGCATCGACGGTGCTGACCTGAAGATCAGCGCTACCTCACAGTCTTGACTGAAGAGGCGGACACGCGTTGCAGCGCCTCAAGGAACTGCTGGTTTTCCTCGTGCACTCCCACCGTAACGCGCAGGGAGGTGGGGAAGCCGTAGAGTTTCATGGGGCGCACGATGACGCCCTCGTGAAGCAGCCGGATGAAATCTTCTTCGCAGTCCCGGCCCGTGTCGATCAGCAGGAAGTTGCCCACCGAAGGCGTGTAGCGCACCCCGAGCAGGGTCAATTCCTGGGTCAGAAATTTCATTTCCCGGGCATTCATCTCGATCGAGCGCGCCACGTGCTCGTGGTCTTCGAGTGCCGCCAGACCTGCAACCTGCGCTAGGCTCGAGGCATTGAACGGCGAACGGATGCGATTCAGGCATTCGATCAACTCGCGGTGACCCATACCGTAACCCAGGCGCAGGCCCGCCAGGCCATGCACCTTGGAGAAGGTCCGAAGCGCCAGGATGTTCCGGCCCGCCCGCACACCGTCCACGGAACGAGAATAATCGGGGCGCTGCACATACTCGTAGTAGGCCTCATCCAATACCACCAGAACCTGCGGCGGGATCGCATCCAGAAAACGGCTCAGCGCATCCGCGGTGAACATCGTCCCGGTGGGATTATTGGGATTGCCAAGATAGACCAGCTTGGTTTTCTGAGTGATGGCATGCGCCATGGCAGTGAGATCGAAAGTTGACTCTCGCAGGGGTGTCGCCACCACTCCCGCTCCCATGTCTTCAATCGCCAGCCGGTACATGTAAAAAGCCGATTCGGACGTGACTGCTTCGTCGCCGCTGCTCAGAAAAGTCTTGGCCGCCAGCTCCATCAAGTCCGTTGAGCCTGCGCCCAGGATGATCTGGTCGATTTTCAACTGGTGAATTTCCGCCAGTTTCCGGCGCAAGTAATACCCGCTTCCGTCGGGGTAAGAATGTATCCGGATCAAGTGGTGTCGAATAGCATCCTGGGCTTTTGGGGAAGGCCCCAACGGGTTTTCGTTAGAGCCGAGCTTGATGGCGGTTCGCCCCAGTTCGCGCTCGACCTCCTCCACCGGCTTGCCCGGTGGGTAGGGACGGATGCGGCTCGACCAGGGCGGAAGTATGTCGTAAATGATGGATCGTGGCATGGTTAAAGGTTAAAGGTTGAAGGGTAAAGGATACCGTGGTCAACTCATCCTTTATCCTTTACCCTTATCCTTCTGTCCCTTCCATTTTCTTAACCGATTGACCTCCGCTGGCGCCAACTCGCGAAACCGGCCGCGCTCCAGGCCATGGTCAGTTAGAAAGGCGATGCGGACGCGCTTCAACTTTAACACCTCTTGCCCGATGCGCTCAAACATCCTCCGCACCTGGTGGTATCGTCCCTCAACAAGGGTGATTTCATACCAAGGTTTCTCGCTCGAAGCAAGCGGGCGGATTTGGCACGGGGCGGTGCGGCGCCCGTCGAGGACAATCCCTGTTTCCAGTTTGTTGATGTCTGCCTCGGCTGCCTGACCTTCCAGCTTAACGTGATAAGTGCGGGGCACGCCGGATTTTGGGGACATCAGCAAATTAGCCAACTCGCCGTCGTTCGTGAGCAGCATCAACCCAGAGGAATGGAAGTCGAGCCGTCCCACTGGATAAACTCTCTCCCTGATATTGCGCAGCAGCGAGATTACGGTGGGGCGATGCTGCGGATCGCTCACGGTGGAGACATAGCCGGGCGGCTTATTCAGCAAAAGGTACAACCGCCGGCCGCTTCGCTTCAACGGCTTACCGTCCACTGCGATGCGGTCGCGCGCTGGGTCTGCCTTGGAGCCCAATTCGGACACGACTTGCCCGTTCACCGAAACCCGGCCCTGCACGATCAACTCTTCGGCCTTGCGCCGGGAGGTTATGCCCGCTTCGGCAATGATCTTTTGAAGTCGCTCTTGCATGTGCGTCGGCCGTAAGTGGCGCAGGCACTGTCATCCTGGGCGCAGCGAAGGATCTCGGCAGTTAACGTCCTCACCGAAGAACAACTGCGGAGATCCTTCGCTGCGCCCAGGATGACAGATTCGAGTGTTTACTACCCTTGGTCCTCGACCTCGGGAAGCGACGGAGGACTTACATCGGACACGGATTCTTGGGCCACCGCTGCGTCTTGCGGAGTTGATTCGGAAGCCGGCGGGGCGGAAGCCTCGGCCGTCGCTGGCGGCTGCGGACCCGTCTCCGCTGCCCATTCCGAGCCCAGTGCTTGCTTGGCCAACTCTTCAAACTCTTTGAGGCTGGGAAGCTCGCCCACGTCTTTCAACCCAAAGTGCACCAGGAAGTCGCGCGAGGTTCGATAGAGGATCGGGCGTCCAACCACATTCTTTCGCCCCGAGGTGACGACAAGTTTCTTTTCCAGAAGGGTGTGGATAACGCCTCCACAGTCCACTCCCCGGATTTCATTGATCTCCGGCAAGGTCACGGGCTGCCGGTAGGCGATCACCGCCAACGTCTCAAGGGCGGGCTTGGAGAGCCGCACGGACGGCTTCAGACTTTTCACGAATTTCCGCAGCACATCGTGATGCTCCGGCTTCGAGAAGAATTTGTATCCCCCGGCCACTTCGCGGATTTGAATTCCGTGCTGCGCGAGCTGAAAATCCGCGGTTAATTCCTCGAGTTTAGACTTCACTCGCGCGCGCGCTTCGCCTTCCAGCGTGTTCAGGATCGCCTCGAACGGCACAGGCTCGGGCGCAACGTAGATGAGGGCCTCGATCAGAGCTTTTAACGTTTCGTCATTGAGCATGTGGAACTCTGTCCGTGGTTCGTTGTCAGTTGTCCGTGCCCCATCGGTCATTCCGAGCGGAGCGAGGAATCCTGCCCTGTTTCTTTCCTGATCCAACCCTAGGCAGAGCGAGATTCCTCGCTGCGCTCGGAATGACACCGGATAACAGACCACGGACGACGGGCCACGGACAACTTACAACGGACTCCTAGCCGAGACTTTCCTCCAACCCGATTTGCAACGCCGCGGCGTTCGTGGCGGAGAGAATCTCTTCGAACCGCTTGCTTTTGGAAATCGCTATAGGACCGAACAGCTCCTTTTGCCGCAGTTGGATCGCCCGGACTCTCACCAACTCGAGCAGGGCCAGGAAGATGGCGATGAGCGCTTCCCTCCAAAGGTAGCCCGCGATAAGCTCCTCCAATGACACGGGGCCAGACCTCGAGTGGAGCACTTGCTTGATGTGCTCGACCATCTGCGCCACGGTCACCCCTTCGCGCCGGATCTCGATCTGGGGGCGCTTCTTGGCGCGCTCGAGGATCTCACGGAAGGTCGAAATCAGATCGAAGACGGAAACCGCGAGGCCGGGCTCATCTTCGGCCTCCGCGAACTCGCCGATGCCCGGCTGCGACCACATCGCTTCCTCGACCATCCGCTTCGACTGCAGCATCTGCGCCGCGTTCTTGAACTGCTCGTGCTCGAACAGCCGATGCACCAGCTCTTCGCGCGGGTCTTCCTCTTCTTCCGGCGGGGCGTTCGGATCGAGCGGCAAGAGCATCCGCGACTTGATGTGGATCAGCGTCGCGGCCATGAAAATGAACTCCCCGGCCACGTCGATATTCAGCTCCTCGAGCATATGGAGGTAGTCGAGGTATTGTTGAGTAATCCTGGCAGATCGGAATGTCGTAGATGTCGATCTGCTGCTTGCGAATCAGGTCGAGAAGCAGGTCCAGCGGCCCCTCGTACATGCCCGCCTTGATGGGAGGCGGCGGCTCCCCGCCATGCGTCAAACGCCTTCGCGTCGGCCCCGGCTCCTCCCCTGATGCGGCCTCGCCCGGCGGTTCGCCCGGAGCCGGAACAGTCGGATCCACGCTCGCCTCAAGCGCATGCGCCGTCGGTTCGTCGCCGGCGGCTTTTGGGTCCTCATCAATCATCAAACGACACCTGTCGGGGCGGCCCTTGTGGCCGCCCTGGGCAACCACAAGGGTTGCCCCTACGCCAGCTTCACCGCTGCTCGCACCTCCTGCATCGTAGCCTGGGCTACCGCGCGGGCTTGGCGCGTCCCGTCCTCGAGGATATCCCACACCGCTTGCGGATTCTGCTCGAACGGTCTGCGGCGTTCCTGAATGGGCGCGAGAAACGCATTCAGGTCCCCGGCGGCAAGCTTCTTGCAATCTACACAACCAATCTCCGCCGTGCGGCACTCACGATTCACGCGCTCGATCGTTTCCGGCGCGGAGAAGACCTTGTGCAAATCAAACACCGGGCAGACGTTGGGATTGCCGGGGTCGCTGCGACGCTTGCGGGCCGGATCGGTCATCATCGTGGCGAGCTTCTTAGAAACCACGTCGGGCGCGTCGGTCAGGAAAATCGCGTTGTTATAACTCTTCGACATCTTGCGGCCGTCCGTACCCGGAAGGCGCGGAGCGGAGGTGAGCAGGGCCTCAGGTTCAGGGAAAATCCCTCGTAACTCTCCAAGCCGCAGGTTCAAGCACTCCGCTCTCTGCTTCAAGGAAGCTCGGCGAAAGGCGACAGGGAGGAAGTTCACGATGTCGAACCCAATCGTCTTCCCCGGGACTATCTTGATGTCCAGGGCCTCCATGGCCCACGTAATCGCACTCCCGGCCCAGTCGTCAACCTCCCCTTGAGGCAATTCAAGCTCGCCGAAGACCAGGTTGAATCGCCGGGCGACTTCTCGGGTGAATTCGACGTGCGGCACCTGGTCCTCGCCCACCGGGACAGCGTGCGCTTTGTACATCAGAATGTCCGCTGCTTGCAGCAGTGGGTAACCCAGGAAGCCGTACGTGTGCAAGTCGCGGTCCGTGATGTTTTCGAGTTGCTCTTTGTAAGTCGGGATGCGCTCCAGCCAACTCAGCGGCGTCACCATCGAAAACAGCAGGTGCAGTTCGGCATGTTCCGGCAGACGTGACTGAATGAAAAAAGTCGCCTTGTGGGGATCGAGCCCGCAGGCCAGCCAGTCGGCTACCATCTCCCAGGTGTCCTGGCGCAGGCTAAGAGTATTTTCGTAGCCTGTGGTCAGCATGTGCCAGTCGGCTACAAAATGATAGCTTTCATACTCCTCCTGGAGTTTCACCCAATTCTGAAGCGCTCCCACCAGGTTGCCCAAGTGCAGTTTACCGGTGGGGCGCATGCCGCTCAATATCCGACGCCGTTGGTTGGTGCCTTCGCTCAAGGGATTTGCCTTCTGGTTTCCAAATGAAGATTGCCCGTCGCGCCGGGACCCAGGTCCCAAATCTACGCCATTCGCCATCGTAGCACAGGTGGAAGGAAAGGCGAAGCAAGCGTCGATGTGGTGCGGACGTCTCGCCCGCTATCTCGGGAGCGTTTCGCTCCCGGCCAAGAGTCCTCGGCGAGGTGCGCGGGCAGAGCCTGTCCTGAGCGGAGTGAAGGAATGCCTTCGCGACAGCGGGCGAGACGCCCGCACCACCTCAAGACGGGATTTTCCAAAGCCCTGCTCGGGGGTGTACACTCACTACCCATGGAGCCGGCCCTCGTGGCAGCCACGGGGATCCACGAGGGATATCGTAATTCAAGAGAGTAATGACCATGGGCGAAAAGATTCGAGTTTCGCGCCGAAAGCTCCTCGAGAGCATGGGAGCATTGGCAGGAATCGGGATGACCGGAGTAGTAGCTGGGCAGAGCCCCGCCCGTACGCGCATGGGTAGCCCTGCAAGAGCTCTGGCGCTGGTTGGCGACCGCTACCATAATGCGGACTACATTCGCACAGCGCTTAACCGGCTCTTTCTCGAGTTGGGTGTCGCGATAGTCTTTACTATCAATTTTGCTGAGATTGACGCCGCTCACCTCGAGGGTTTTCAGCTTTTGGTCGTCTTCCGCGACGGTCTCAATTGGCCGAACGGTTATTTGCAGCCTGACGATTACGCCTATTCCTCCAGCTTGGAGAATTCCGTGGATTGGCCGAAGGAGCAATACCAAGGCTGGATCACCGAGGAGCAAGGCAAGGCAATTAAGGAATTCGTGGAAGCCGGAGGAGGCCTTTACGCTTATCACAACAGCAGCAATGTTTCGCTCTTTTCCAGGAATTTCCGGGAGGTGATGGGCGGAGCGTACCTTGGCCATCCACCCCTGCGCCCCTTCAAGGTTAAGGTGGTCAACCGTGACCATCCCCTGACGCAAGGCATCCAGGACTTCATGGTGAACGATGAGCAGCATTACGTGACCTACGATAAGGACTCCAAGAATATTTTCCTTCGGAGCGAGAACATCGATGGCTTGAATTACGAAACTTATGGCCCCACGGCGATCGGCGGCTGGGCGCATGATTACGGGAAAGGCCGCGTGGTGTTCACGGCAGTGGGGCACACGCTCCACGCCTTGTGGCAGCCGGAGTATTACAAAATCCAGAAGAACGCGCTGCGTTGGCTGCTGAGAATGTAGCGGGGGACGCGCCAAGAAGCCTGTTATAGTGAACTGGTTCAGGGTTTAAGAGATTCGATAATTGGAGGTGCCAGTGAGCCGACTCAAGAGTGCATTGGTGTTTGGATTGGGGCTTTTCCTTTTCTGGAGCGCCTGCAATGCGGGCGAAATGCCTGCCGCGAAGATCAAAGTGGGAGAGAAGATGGCGGATTTCACGCTCCCGGATGTCAACGGCAAGCCGCACCGGCTCTACGACATCGAGGGAAAGAAGGCTGTGGTGGTCATTTTCATCGCCACCCGCTGCCCCTATTCGAATGCCTTCACTCATGTCATGGCCGGCCTTGCGCATGAATACAAAGGGCGCGGCGTGGCGCTTGTCGGAATCAACGCTAACAGCACCGAACCCGTCAG
This sequence comes from uncultured Acidobacteriota bacterium, assembly GCA_963722675.1. Taxonomy (GTDB): domain Bacteria; phylum Acidobacteriota; class Terriglobia; order UBA7540; family UBA7540; genus CAVROP01. Next base: position 76,262 of record CAVROP010000133.1, on the reverse strand, counting down.
CGAAGTGGCGGAACACGCGCGGGCCCATGGGCTCGACTTTCTGGTCCTCAAAGACGAGGGAAACAGAGTTGCCGACCAACTGGGCGCCTCCGTAACGCCCGAAGCATTCCTGCTGGACAGTAGCTGGACGCTGCGGTATCACGGGGCGCTCGGGAATAGTCATCAGCCCACCAATAATCCCGATAAGACCACTGCCGACGAGCTCCGCCCGGCGTTGGAAGACGTCCTGAATGGGAAACCCGCCGAGGTGACCGAGACCAAGGCGTTCGGTTGCTCGATCAAACGGGTCAAGGTGAGTTGACGGAATGCAGCGATCCCTGGAGATGACCCCCCTTCCCGGCGGAGGAGGGGGCGAGGGGTGGTGGGCACAAGATAAACTCCACGGTCAACCCTCTACCTCCTCCTTTCTAAGTTGGGGAATCAGACTGGCAATGTTCGCTTTCGTCCTGGCCGCTCTGCTTCTCTGCGCGGGCTGTTCGCGCTCGGGGATTCCGCCTGAACCACCCGCGCCCAAGGGAATTGTCGATCTGGATGAAGCCGCATGGGAGAAGCTGCGGGCGCAGCAGCACGGCCGGGTTCTGCTGGTCAATTTCTGGGCTACGTGGTGCGATCCCTGCCGGGAAGAATTCCCCAACCTCGTCCACCTTCACAATACCCACCGCGGTCGTGGCTTGTCGGTTGTGGCGATATCCATGGATGAGCCGGAGACCGTTCCCGCCATTCAGCGCTTCTTGCAGTCGCAAGGGGCGAAATTCGGAAGTTATCGGCAGCATTTTGGAGATTTCGAGGCTTTGGTGAATTCTATCAATCCACGCTGGGGCGGCGGCATTCCGGCTACGTTTCTTTACGACCGGGAGGGAAGATTGGTGAATAGCTGGGAGGGCGCAACGACGTACGAGGAATTCGAAGGCGCGGTCAAACCGCTGCTGCCATAGTCCGCAGCCGAAAGTGGAAGGCAGCGCCGGCCGAAAGAGTGTAAAGTGACGTTGTGGCACCCTACATGAGGACGATCCTTCTAATCGAAGATGATCGGGAAGTGGCGGACGCTCTCCGGGAAAGTCTGCGCGCTGAAGGTTACAGCGTCGAATTGGCTACGGATGGAGAAGCGGGGCTGGAACGCGCCACGCGTGAATACTTCGACTTGATCATTTTGGACCTTGTGCCTCCCGGAAAAAGCGCTCTGGAGGTTTGCCGGGAACTGCGCCAGCAATTGATTCTCGCTCCCATTTTGATGCTCGGCACGCACAGCCGGACGATCGATAAGGTCCTGGCTCTGAAAATCGGGGCGGATGATTACATTACCAAACCCTTCGACACACAGGAATTACTGGCCCGGATCGAAGCTCATCTACGCCGTGTCCCAAGCGGGGGCGGTGCGCCGGGGGCGCTCTACCAATTCGGGGCCGTCCGCGTGGATTTCCGCCGCGCCGAGGTTTTTCGACACGGAACACCGGTGTCTTTGTCGGCGCGGGAGTTTCAATTGCTCAAATACTTCGTCGAACACCGCGGCGCCACGTTGTCGCGAGAGGAGCTTTTGAAGGAAGTGTGGGGGTATAGTGGCGCGCCTTCCACACGCACCGTAGACGTGCACGTCTTCACTCTACGACGCAAACTCGAGGCAGACCCTAGTCAACCACAGTTTTTTCAGACTATAATAAGGCTCGGTTACAAGTTTCTCGGATGAACTCCAAAGGCATGCCACGCTGTGAGCCGCGGGATGCGGGGTAGTAATAGAGTTTGAGGTCGAAGCGGTCCCGCGTCTGCGGGATTGCGTTGGGACGTCGCGTGCCGGCGAGATCGCAACGGCATCAAAGCTGGAATCCAGCGCGATGCACGAGGCGTGGCAAGCATCGCCAGCTAAAGCCTAGGGTCCGAATAAGATAAGTGCAAAGGTCTGCGAGATCCTCCCGGTATTTCGAGGAAGCAAAGGGGGAGGAGAGTGGGAAGAGGCGAAAGGGTTGAAATCAAATTGGTGTAAGTAAACATTTACACAAACCTAACATTAACAGGGATAACCAGTCCCTGCTTATCGCCTTCCAACGACTTTACAATGCTATTGAATCCAGCATTTTGACCCAGTTGCACATTTTATCCCTGTAACTGGGTCCCGGTTCGGGCTAGAATTGCTACTTTGCCCTGCCAGACTGACGCGTCAAGGGAGCATTCGAGTTGAAGTGGTGCTGCCAGAGGTAGGAGAGTGGGCGCCCCACGGCTGAGTTAATCGTGACAACCAAGAACGGGCTCCACCTGAAGTCAGAGCCAAGGAAACGACAATGTAATCGTACCGTGTTAGGCCTAGAGATGCCCGTGCGTGGGGCGTACTGTAGCGTAAGGGGTTACGGGAGGAATCTTTGACACAAGCAATCTCAAGATTCATTAAGTTGATACAAACGAGTGGCTTCCTGCTTTGTATAGTTCTCGGGTGCGGAGGCGCGTTCGCGCAAGTTGACAGTGGGTCCGTCGCGGGCATTGTGAGAAACCCCGCCGGTGACGGAGCAGCCGGTGCTAAAGTCTTTCTTAAGAACGAAGCGACCGCCATTACGAAATCCACCTACGCTCGCGGAGACGGCACTTTCATTTTCACGCCTGTCAGGATCGGCACTTATACCGTATCCGTCGAGTTGCAGGGGTTTGTGCCTACCTTTCAGGCGGGCGTGGTAGTTGAGATCCAGCATCAAGCGGGGGTCAGTTTCCGCCTCGTTGCCTCCCAAGCCGCCAATGGCGCCAGCGTATCTTCAGGATCGACCGCATCGTACACTCACGAACCGGCGGATAAACTAGCCTCTCCCTTTGCCGTTGATACTCTGCCCGTGTTCAGCCGGAACGTCACCGATTTGGCGCAGTTGTTTGCGGGCACGGGGCCCACCGCGCAGTTGGTCCCCGAAACAGCCGCCCCCCGCGCAGTTGCTTCCGGGCAAAGGGCTTATCGCCGAGGTGCCGGCCAACCTTGGGGCGACGGGGAGTTTCGTGGCCAACGGGGTTCAGTCTGCGCAGAACAACTATATCCTCGACGGAGCGGATAACAACACCCGCTTTCTCGACTTCCTTCCCAGCACTGCTTACCAAGTGCTTCCCGCCATGGACGCGATCGACGAATTCCGGGTTCAAACCATGTTCGGCGCCGCTCTGGGCGGAGCAGCCGGAGCAGTCATCAACGCCACCACAAAAACCGGAACGAACGAGTTCCACGGAAGCGCCTGGGATTACTTCAGCAACGACTACACGAGCGCGACGGATTACTTCGATAACGCTGTGGCCCTGCGCAAGGCGGAGTTGCGCAAGAATCAATACGGCGCGACTCTCGGCGGTCCTCTGAACATCCCCAATGTCTACAACGGCAAGAACCGGACTTTCTTCTTCGCGGACTATCAAGGAACCAAGTACCGCCAAGGGGTTCCTTTCGTCGGGTCGGTGCCCACGCTCGCGGAGCGTGGAAGTGGATATACGGATTTCTCCGATTTGATCAGCGGCCAGCCGAAATGCACCACCGGCCCGGACGTGCTGGGGCGCACCGTACCGTGTGGAACGATATTCGATCCTGCCACCACGCGCGAGTTAGCCACGGGCTACGTTGACCCGATTACGGGATTGAGCGCCAGCGCCACCGGCTATGTCCGGGATCCCATTCAGTGCAACGGCACTGCCAACACGATCTGCGCGAATCGAGTGGATGCGGTGACCGCAGGACTCCTCAACCTCTATCCCACCCCCACCGTCGCGACGATCTACAACAACTACACGACCAACGAGTTCAGCCGCGGCGATGCTAACCAGTTTGATGTTCGAGTCGATCACCACTTGAGCGATCGCAACCAGGCGTTTGTACGATTCAGCTATCTCAACAACCCCCAATTACAAACGGGTCCTTTCCCGGCGGATGCGACTGGTTTAGCGGGATTCGCAGATGGCGGCGGATATACGCAAACCGATACGGCAGTAAATGGTGTAATCAGCCTCAATCACGTTTCTTCGCCGACCCTGATCCACAACATCCGGCTGGCGGCCAGCTATGTGGAACTCGAGCGGGTGCAAGCCTTCGCCAATTCCCTGACGGACATCCCCGCGCAGGTGGGAATCTCGGGAGTTCCACAATTCACGGGCAACGGCGGCCTGCCTACCATCGATGTCGGGATTTACTCCCACTTGGGAAGCTCTCCCTATACGCCCGCCATTGATTACAATGCCACTTACCAGCTCAGCGAGGGTTTCACCAAGACCCGCAGGAACCACACTATCATCGGCGGCGGTGAAGTCATACAGGTGAAGAACGCGGTCAACCAACCACCGCATTCCCGCGGCGAGTTCGGTTTCTCGGGCAACTTCACTTCCATTGCCAATTCCCTCGATCCCAGCACAGGCGCCGCTCAGTTTGTTCTCCTCCCCCAAAACACCACGGTTCGTTCCGGGCTCAATGATGTAGGTGGACCAAATCGCGTTGATGCCTCCAATATCTCCAGCATCGATAATTACAACTGGCGGCTCTATTACGCGGCCTATCTGCAGGACGAGTGGAGGTACCGCCCCGACCTGACCTTCACGATCGGGGGAAGGTGGGAATACTTTCAACCCTGGAAAGAGAACTTCAGCGCGGAGGCGAACTTTGTTCCGGGAAGTTCAGGGCAGGCTCAATATCTGATTCCTGCCGGCCGCGGGTTTGATACCCTGCCGTGCGGCGCCTTGTACCCCGTCTCCTGCACATCGACTTATATCAACTCGCTTTCGACGAACTTCACCAGCACACTCACTAACGACAGCATTACACTCAATTACCCTCACCGGGGCGGGATCGTCGATACGCAGCGGCTCAATATTGGTCCGCGCATCGGGTTTGCCTACCAGTACACGCCGAAGATCGTGGTGAGGGGCGCATTCGGACTCTTCTATGGTGGAATGATGAACGAGGGGAGCCAAGCCAGCCTGAGCGGCAGCTATCCCTTCCAGGTCAATTACCAGTACACCAGTCTTGATGATGGGACGCCCATCAACTACCCGTCCACTTTGACTTACGCGACCATGGAGCAAGGTCTCGCGCCAATTCCGCTCACCCCCTTGGCGGCTACGGCAACCGACCTCGTGTTGCGGGGCTTCCAACGCACGTTCAAGAATCCCTATACGAATAACTTCAATCTTTCGGTGCAAGATCGACGCTCCAATAATGATCTTTTGCAGTTTACCTGGGTGACTACCGTGGGCCACCACCTCCTGATCAACCCCGGAACGAACGAGGTCGGAGAATTGCTTCCGCCCTTCCAGCAGGCCCAAGCCTATGAGCCCTACCTGAGCTTTGCCTATGGCACAAGTTATCTCCAGACGGAAGGAGACAGCAAATACAATGCCGGGCAACTCCAATATGTGCGGAATCTAGGACACGGGCTCAGTTTCCTTGCCAACTATACGTACAGCACCACGCGGACGGATGCCTTGGACTTTTTCAATCTTAACGGCCTACAAACGTACCGCGCCCCTTCCATCCAGTCGATCGGTATCAGGAATGATTATCAGCAAGCGGATTTTGCGGTTCGACATTTGGGTCACTTCAGTGGTGGCTATGACCTTCCCTTCGGGCCGGGAAGACAATTCCTGGCGGAGAAGGGCAACGTGATGGGGAAAATCGCCGGGAACTGGTCTCTCAACTGGATTTTCACTTACGCCAGTGGCCAGCCCTTGACCATTCCTTGCACCCTTACCACCGCTGCGGGCGTCGGGTGCGATGCTCTCACGGTCCAAGGGGCGAAACCCAGTGGCGGTCCGCACAACGCGAACCAGTACTGGAACCCTGCTTCGTTCTACAATCCCCCGCAGGTCGTCTCGACGGGGCAGAGCAATATTGCTCCTCTGGGGGGCGCTCCCACGCAGGTCTACGGCCCGAACCTTATCCGGCTCGATGCGGCTCTGCGGCGGAGCATCCAGGTTAGAGAGAATGTTCGGGTTGAGTTCCGTGCGGAAGCCTACAATGTATTGAATCACCCGTTCTTTGCACAACCGACCAACCTGGATTTTCTTAACCTCACGAATTTTGGACAGATCAATTCTACGCGCGACAACCCGAATGATGCGCGCACCGTTCAATTTGCAGTCAAATTCTACTTTTGAACCCGAAGGTGGCTATGCTGAGTATCGTTTCCTTACTGATTTCCATTCTGCTCACTGTGTTGAATCCTGGCGGCTATCGACCAGCCGGGAAAGCGTCGCCTGCGCAGAGCCCGCGGATGACCAAGGCTCAGGCTTGGAAATCTTACGGCGCTTTGCCGATGAGCTTTGAGGTGAACCAAGGGCAGGCGGACTCGAGCGTCCGTTTCCTGGCGCGCGGCCCTGGTTACACGATCTTCCTGAGTCCGGGCGGGGCGACGCTGGCGCTCGAAGCGTCGCAGCCCGACCGGCGGTTTCCGGAAAAGGCCCAGCCCAAGCCATCCACTCGCGTGTTGTCGATGAAGATTGAGGGAGCGAATCCTTCGGCCAATGCCAATGCTCTCGAGCGGCTTCCGGGAGTTAGCAACTATCTTATCGGCAATGACCCTAGCCGATGGCATGCCAATATTCCGACCTACAAAAAGGTGCAGTTCGAAGAAATTCGCCCCGGCGTAGACCTTGTTTATTACGGAAATCAGCGGCAACTCGAGTACGACTTTCTCTTGTCACCGGGCGTCGCGCCGCAGTCTTTGGGGATGACCTTCCAAGGCAGCGAGGCCGCCATCGACTCGCAGGGCGATTTGGTGTTCAGCTCGGCCGGCGGCCAGATGACTTTTCGCCGGCCGGTCGCCTATCAGACCGACAATTCGAATCCGGCGAAGAAGCGTTACCTGGAAGCGTCGTATGTCCTTCGTGGGCACAACCGGGTTGGCTTCAAGGTGGCCAATTATGACCCGCGTCAGCCGCTGATTATCGATCCCTCCCTGTATTATTCAACCTACCTGGGCGGAAGCGGAGGCGACACAGGGAATGCGATTGCCTTGGACGCTCTCTTTGACGCCTATATCACCGGCAGCACATCGTCAAGCAATTTCCCCAAGGGCTCACCGACCGGCTCTTCGCCCTACCAGGGTTCCTATGGGGGTGATACAGACGCGTTCATAACCAAGCTGCGGTATGACGGCCAGGCGATCATCTACTCGACGTATTTAGGGGGAAACAACTACGATATAGGTCAAGGGATTGGCGTCGATTCTTCGGCGGATGTCTACGTCGTGGGCAGCACGTCCTCCGCGAATTTCCCAACCACGGGCAGCGCCTTCCAAATCACTTATGGCGGCAACAGTGACGCCTTTGTGTCCAAATTAGATCCCAGCGGCTCCAAACTGCTGTTCTCCTCCTTTCTGGGCGGAAGCGATATCGATTACGGGCTAGCCTTGGCCCTGGACCCCTCGGGAAACGTCTTTGTGACGGGCTCGACACAGTCCACGGATTTTCCCACCGTGAAATCGGTTCAGTCCGGTAACGCCGGCAACGGGGATGCCTTTGTAGCCGAGATCGACACCAACTTGCCGCAAACTCAACAGTTGGTTTACTCCACTTATCTGGGGGGAAGCAGCGCCGATTCCGGGCAAGGGATCGCCGTCGATGCCGGCGACAACGCGTACGTGACCGGCTTCACTTTCTCCACTAACTTCCAGGTCTTCAATGCTTACCAGGCGTCCAACGCCGGCAGCGTGGACGCGTTCATCACCGTGGTGAGTCCCGGAGGCGGGAGCTTGGAGTTCTCAACCTACCTGGGAGGAAGCGGGGACGATCGAGCCTGGGCGATCGCGCTGGATAGTCTCAACAACATTTACGTTGCGGGGAGCAGCTACACGGCATGCACTCCGGCAACGTCGATTACGACGCAGTGTAGTCCCCTTTCGACGTTTCCTGCGACTACCGGGGCGTTTCAAACCTTCACCACCAAGCAAGCACCGGGTTATCCCGTGGCCTTCGTAGCCGAGATGAACCATTTCGGCTCGGCGCTTCTGTATTCCACGCTCCTGGGTGGCAGTCTGTCGGACGTGGCGTCCGGAATTGCCGTCGACAACTCCGGGGACGCCTACGTTACCGGATACACAACGTCGAGCGATTTTCCTACCGCCAACGCCGTGCAGGCGAGTTACGTCGGCGGTTCGTGTGGGGTCAACCCTTGCCAGGATGCCTTCGTTACGGAAGTGAATCCGCAAGGAACCTCCTTGGTGTACTCCACCTTCCTTGCCGGTACCAACGGGAACTTTGGAAACGCCATCGCCGTGGACCCCAACGCCAACGCTTACATTGCAGGGTCCACTTTCTCTCAGAGTTTCCCGGCCATCGCCCTCGCTTATCAAGGGCAGTCGGGCAACTCGACGGGACTCACCAGCGCTTTCGTCTCCGAGATTTCTCACAACAATCTTCCCGGAGTCGCTTTGACTCCGCAGAAAATCGCCTTTGGAAATGTGACCGAAAACACCACCGCAACTGTGACCTACCTGAATGTTCCTTCTGTCGTGACGGTCATGAACGCCGGCACGGCGCCGCTTCAGATCTCGGGAGTGGCGACGACCGGCGACTTTAGTGAGACCAACAATTGCGCAGGGAACCCTTCCGGCGGGCGGAGCAGTTTGCACGATTAACGTGTCGTATACTCCCACGGTGCTGTCTCAGGAGACCGAGTTGCTCTCCATCACCGACAATGCCGCCGGCAGCCCGCATCTGGTCACGCTCACCGGCACGGGGGTCACGGGGATTGCGCAAGTGCAGTTTTCGCCGACCAGTTTGGTGTTCCAACCCACGACCTTGAACACCACCAGTGCGCCCCAGACAGTGACCATGACCAACAATGGCGAAACCCCGTTGACGGTCACTAATATTGCGGCCACCGGCCCCTTCGCGGAAACGAATACTTGCCCGTCTTACCCGTTTACCATGGCCGTGGGCGGCAGGTGCAACTTCTCGGTCACGTTCACACCCACCGGTACGGGCGTTCTCAAGGGGAGTCTGACCGTAACTGATAATGTGACGAGCGGCTCGTCGAGCATCGCTCTAACCGGGACTGGAAACCCCAACTTCACCCTGAGCTCGCCAACCACCACGCAGTCTCTCCCCATTGGCACTGCCGCGACGACCTTTACGATTAATATGTCTGCTCAACCGAGCTTGAACTTCACGGACACCGTCGCCCTCTCCTGCTCGCCCGGCACCTGCTCCTTTAACCCCGCCAACATCGCCTTGAATTCGACGACCATACCGAGTAGCAGCATCTTGACTCTCTCGGGACTCTCGCCCACCAGCGCTAATCCCTACATCTTTAGCGTCAATGGACGGGACGTCACCAGCAGCACCGGTGAGACCGCGACGCTCACGTTGTCCGTTGACTTTGGGGATTTTTCGATCTCGGCCACCCCGGCGGTCAACACCATAACCTCTGGGGCGTCGTCCATCTACTCGGTCACGGTCTCGCCCGTTAATAACTTCAGCCAGCCGGTGACGATAAGCTGTCTTAATACGCCGCCATACACTCTGCCGAAGGGGGCGACGTGTCTCGCCAACCCAGCGTCATTGACGCCCAAGAACGGTGCTGCCGTCAGCTCGCTGCTTACAGTTACCACTATAGCGCAATCGACTTCGACGACCGGACACGTTCTGCCGCGACCCGTCCCACCGCGCATTCCACCGCCAACTCCAATGATGTTTGCTTTGTGGGGAGCGTGCAACCTGGTGTTGATCGCTGTCTTTCTCATTCGTGGAAAATTGAGGCGGCGCCAGCCGGGCGGCCGGCGCAGGCTGATCTTCGCGCAATTCGCTTTGGCTATGCTGGCTCTTGCGGCGGTGTTCTGGGTTAGCTGTGAGACCGATATCTACACGAACGTCATCCAGCCCTCGACCATCAACGGCACTCCCACGGGGATTTACTCCATAACGATACTGGGTACTTATACCGGGTCAACCGCGGGCATAGGAATAACTACTGGAACCCAGACCACGGTCGTCCGCCAAACGACCGTTAACCTCGTTGTGCAATAAGTCGGGCGGCCGGTCCCGCGCGCGTGGGCTCCGCTCGGCGTAGGGGCGGTTCGCGCACCGCCCCTACCTGGTGAGGGCTGCTTTGAAAATCGTGGCGCGGGCATCCTGCCCGCAACGATTGTGCGGGGGCGAGACGCCCCCCCGACAGCGGGCGGGACGCCCGCACCACCTCTTCTGGACGCTCGGCCATTTTCATGGTTTCCGGGTGCCCGTCAGCCGTCCGGCATGAGCGACTGCTAAAAGTTGAACGACGCCTGAAGGTCGATGCGGCGATTTGCCGCTGAGGAGGAGAAGAACCCGCCGATTAAACCATTCGACCGCCATGTGCCCGTGCTTGAGTCGAAGAGTGGCGAATCAATAACGCCGGTGGGCGCCGCCAGGTTTACGCTGTTGAAGACATTCCGCGCGTTGACGCTGAACGTGAGGGTGTAGCGGGCGTTCACGGAGGGCCCTCCTCCGAAGAATCCTCCTCCGCCTCCGCCGCTCAATCCGCGACCGCCAAGCCCGCGGCCATATCCTCCTCTGCCGCCCATGCCGGGCCCGCCCGGTCCGCGAGAACCTTCGGGCTTCTTACCAAAGCCGAACGTCTTGCTAAGACGCAGGTTGGTGGTGAATTGACCAGGTCCGGTAGCGAGGTTGGGAGGGATGATTCGTTCGCCGGAAGCAGGCGTGGGGCTGATATCTAGATTGCCCCATTTGGTCTGCCAGGATATTCTCTTTCGAGGCGCCGGGGCCGGCAAACGCCGGCCGGGCATTGGGCCTCGAAAGGCCGGTTCCGTAAACGTCCTCATCCATGGTGATGTTGAAAGGCGAGCCGGAGTTCGCGACGATGATGGGGCTGAATGCAATCCCATGCGGCACGGTCCACGTGCCGCCCATGAAGACGCGGTGGCGAATGTCGAAGGCCTGCCCGCCCGTAGTCCTCGGCGACATCGTAGGGATTCATCGGGACACTGGTATTGCCGCTCGCGTAGCCGAGCGTATAGAACCCGAACAGGTTCAGCTTGGCGCCCATCCTCAAGTTGAAGTTCGTGATCAATTGGTTCTGATTGAAGATACCGGCGGACTCGACTGATAGATGTTTTCAGGGTTAGTGATGTTGGCAAAAGTCTGGTTCTGGAACGGGCGTTTGCCGTCGCTGAGCGGCGAGCAGGCAGAAGCGCTGGGAGAACAGTAAGGCGCGTTGATGTCGCGGGTCATAAGCTGATGAACCCCATGCGAATTTAGATACGTGACCGAAACGGTGGCATTCTTGATAATTGCCGCTCCAGTCCCGCGCCGCCCTGCGTGGTATACGGGGTTCGCAGGTTCGGGTCAACCTGGTAAATGTTCGAACCAGGCTGGCAGCCCAGAACTGCGTCTGTGGGCGGGACACTGGAAGGAATATTGGGGAACGCAGTCAAGGCGTCAGCCTGGCCAAAAATAAAATCCTGCTGGTTGCAGCCATTCAAGCGCTCCGCCTGAAGCAGATTATCCTGAGAGAAGCGGTCGTAGAAAATGCCAAAGCCCGCGCGCAAGACAGTCTTCGGCGTCTTGCCGCGACCGAGGCCCCAAGCTAGACCAATTCGCGGAGCCACGTCGGCTTGGTCATGAATGCCGGTTTGCGTCTCGAAGCGCAAGCCCATGCTGAGTGTCAGGTTGGGTCGCGCGCGCCAATCGTCTTCTCCATAAAGTCCCAGGTCAGCGTAATTAAGGCTCGCGACCGGAATGCCGCGCGTTATCGAAAACAGAATCGGCCCGCCGCCCGAGCTCGACCTTGGCGAGCAATTTGATAGGCGGTGAGCGTCGGAAACGTAAACGTGCCATTGAAGTTCGCAGTCGAGCCTAGTTGTCTCATCCACGTCTCGTAAACGGCCGCCGAACCTTGCGAAGTTCTTGCCCAGATTGATCGAAGTGTAGTTCTGGAATTCGATAGTGATTTTCGGTGTCCGTCTGTATTCCCTGCGTACTGCCGCCACCGGTAAAGGCGCCAGGCACCGAGATCTGGCAGGGCAGCGCTAGCAACATGCATCCGATCGGAGGGCCGATAAGATTACTGGTGCTGCTGAGCGCCAGATTCGCGGGCGCCTGGAAGCTGCTCTCGTGAAGGTACTGAAAGCGAGCCTGATTCACCGTCCGGTCGCTGATCACCTGCGTATCGCTCACCTGGACGGTGTGTTCAGAGCCGTTGGTATTGTAGGCCTGCGTAGGAAGAGAGAAATTCCCGATCCCGTCGTTCGTGTCGTTGTTCTCCCAATACTGGTAGCGCACCGTCATCACGTTTTTCGAGCTGACCTGGTAGTCTACGCGCGGACCGATATTCATCCGCATGTGGGGATTCAGCACGGCCTGGCTGAATGGTACCTGACTGCTGAAATCCGGAGCAGGGCTGAGAACGTACGCGTTCACCACGTTGGCGTCGTCAATGTCTCGGCGAAACACGCCGAAGTAAAAAGATGCCTTCTTGTTGATGGGTCCGCCGATGTTCCCGTTGTAGAACTCCGAATGGTAGTCCGGCTCCTGACTCACAAAAGGATTCCGGGTGTTGAATGAAACCGTATTCCCGCTCACAAAGCCCTGGCCGTGGAATTGGCTGGCGCCGGGCTTGGTGGTGATATCGACGCGGCCATAGCCGAGCCGGTCGTATTCCGCCGAAAAGGGATTCTGGTTGACGCGGATTTCGAGAATCGAGGACTTGGGGGGAAGTTGGCCGCCTGTAAAACCGTCGATATAGATTTGGCCGCCGTTTGGCCCTGCTGATGGTCCGGCCAATTCGCTGAAGCTCCGACTGCAATTCATCCGGATCGTCGGAGAGCGATTCGAGTTCCTTTCCCGAGATGACCAGCGAGCTGGCATTGTTCTCGGGATTGACGCTCACGGTTGGCGCCTCGCCCGAGACCGTTATTTTCTGCACTTCCTCCTCGAGCTGAAGCGTTACGGCGAGCTTTTGAACCTGGCCGGCGCTCACCTCGACTCCCTGCTGCTCGTACAGCGCAAATCCCTTGGCGATGACTTTCACGCTGTACTTGCCCGGAGCGAGTCCTTTGAACTCGTAAACGCCGTCCTTGTTCCCTTCCAGGGCTTGGGTTTGTCCTGCCTCGGAGGTAACAAGAACCGTCGCCTGCGTCACTACTCCTCCGGAGGGGTCGTTCACCTGGCAGCGCAACGTGCCGGCAGTGGTTTGCGCAAATAAATGGCTGGCAAAAACTGGCGTCAAAATAAACGCCAACAAGATATAAAGACATTTCCCAAACAACCGAAATCGCATCACGTCTCTCCTGAAGTCACACTACGCCTGATATCTCCGCGAATACGGAAACCCAGGTCTTTCTGACCTTGTGCGGACCCCCCGCTGGTACGGGGTGACTACGACGGGCACTTGCTTGCCTTCTTGCTGCTTGAGTGGGGCACAGGCCCCTGCTTACGAGAAACCAACTCCGATTCGAGCCCATGACCGGCGCCGGGCCTGCGACCAGAGCTGGATTATTGCGTCCCTTCTTCTCCGCCTCCGCCGCCCGGCGCGCCGAGATTCCACGATCCCGAGAAGAGCGCTTGGCTGGCGGACGGTGAAGCGGTCAGGATCGGCTCCACGCCGCTCAGTAGAGTAATCGCCGTGACGCCGCCGGTATCCGTACCTTGGGTCGCCACGATCATCACGGCATCACCCTTTTTCAAATCGGCAAGCGTCGCGGTGGGCATGCGATTGAGAAGACGCTGAAAATCAGGCGCTCCACCCGCTCGCGCGCCTCCTGGGCCGCCCGGAGGCCCGCCGAAGCCGCCTTGCCCTCCCGGACCCCCTGGAGCCCCACCTGTGGGCGCACCCTGCGGAGCATGGCCGCCGGGTGCACCCGCAGCCGACGCCGGTTCGCGCGCCACCCGGCATCCCGCCCGGCGCGCCACTGCCGCCCCCCTTGAAAGTCATGGCGATCCTCTGGGCCAACTGGGGTTCGAGCTTGCGCTGCTGGGAGTCCGCCGTAAGCTTCACCAGAACCGGTTTCTTGGTTTTCAAGTCCGTGACCGTGAGCGTCGTTCTGGGTGGTGTCGATCGATGAGACGGTGCCGGCAATATTCAGAAACGTTCCCGAAACAATCTCCTGGGCGTCGAAGTCATTGCCGTCGGCGCTGCGCGTGCCTCGCGCCTTGAGCTGATCACCGGGTTGGATCTGGCTGAGCGGGGCGGGCTTTGCCTCCTCGTACTTCACCGAATCCGGCGCGTACCGGCGTAGAATGGTGTCCTTGGAAACGTGGACCGTAGTCTTCTTCGCCCCGCCGAAGCCTGATGTCGAAATGGTGATGGTGTTCGCTACAGGATCGACGGCGCTCACCAGCCCCCCTACGCCTCGCTGCCACTGTGCGGTTTCCGCCGCGTGCTTCTGCACAATGGCTGCCTTGCTCATGTCAATCGCGCGGACCGCAACGAGGGTCTTCTGATCACTCGAAATCTGCCCTTGAACCAAAACTCGGTCGCCCACAGCGATGTCTGCAACGCTGATCTTGGTGGCATTCTTCAGCGTCTTTTCTTCGGGAGCAACCCGGAGAAGGAGGGCATTGTTGGGGATCACGACGGCAAGACGAACTCCGGCATCGGTCTGGAGGGTGAAACCCGTCGGCTCGGTGCTCGCCACCGTGCCCGTGGCTTTGTAGAGGCTGCTCGGCGTTTGGCCCCATCCTGCCGTGGCCACGCTTATAACCAGCAGGCTTCCGCAAACCAAGGTGAGAGCCGATCTAATATCGCGGTCCCCAGAAAGCCGGCAAGCTAGCATCCTCATTTTCAACCTCCACCGATATATCCGGCGAGCGAGGCCCACCCTCAAAGAGGTCTAGCCCCGGTCGACCATTCAGATTTGCGAGTTGGTCAAGTTACGCGGCGGCAACTTCCAACCGTACATGAATGCCATCCCGATAATTGTAGCAATGACGATGCCATTCATATGGACACCGAGCGCGGACGGAAAAGAACCCCGTCTGCGTAGAACTAGCTCTTCAAGCTATGACGTTTGGGGTGAGTAGCGGGTTGCGGATAGGATATTAAAATCGCAAAGAATCCGCCCATTTCGGCCTATTTGTCGCCTTTTCGCGCAGCACGCCAATACACACACCGTTACGGATTCGACGCCGAAGGTCGTGTGTGCTCAACGGCTCGTCAACGCGATGCCGGTGACGGGGTTGCCGTGTAGCCGACTTCTTGTCATATTCCGGGCCTTGGCTTGGACCTTGCAAGTTTCGCTTCGTTTGGGCAGAATCTCCTGTTTTTGCTCCTTTCAGGCTCTAATCTGCGCTGATTTGCACGCAAAACGCTCATAATCTGCAGCATTCAAAAAAGTGATGTGCTTTGTTTTCAGACACTTCTTAGCTTCGTTCCCACTATTTTTCATTTTTTGTAATTCCCTACATTCCCGCATAGCCGGGACTATTGCGCTTTTCCTCGCGGTCCGAAGCCTGCCCACGACAATGTGTCCACAAAACGACCACAATTATAGGCTACCACGTGCCTCTGGGTTTGTCAAGTGGAAAATGCGGAAGGAACAGGTAGCTCGGGCATTCTGCCCGCGCGCGGGAGCGGGACGCTCTCGCCACCGCAGGCGAGACACCCGCGCTGCGATTCGCGCCTCTTGCAGCTTCGACACCATCGGCCGACCGTTATGGAGCAGACCTGTTGGCGTTCCGTGGCTGTTCCGTGGCTGTTCCGTGGCTGTCAAAACGCGGCGCGAGGGTGTACACTCTCAAGTTTCCGGGTCCCAAAAAGGGTAATGCCGACTGAAGGCACGCTCAGTCGATTCCAAGAGGAGGAATAACTTTGAGTAGACAACTGCCAAGGCTAATGCTCGCTCTTTTTGTTCTGGCGTCTTTCGCCGGTTCGCTTTTCGCATCCGGCCTGCCGCTCATTCCATACCCGAACCAGGTTGAGGCGGGTCAGGGAACGCTTCGCGTGGGGGCGCGTATGAACATCGAGGTGCCCAGCAACGACGAGGAGGATCGCTTTGCCGCTTCGCTGCTTGTGCAGGATCTGAGTTCGCTGGGAGGCGTGGGCGCCACGGTGGGAGCCAAGAGCGGAGGCTCGCCGCGAATTGTGCTGGCGCGCAGCGACAGCACAGCCGGCAAGAACATTCTGCAACAGTCCGGGTTGAGCCTGCCGCCCCAGGCCGACGAGGAAGGTTACATCCTGGTGGTGACGGCTCGCGAAGCTTCGATTGTGAGCAAGACGGCAGCGGGCATCTTCTATGGCGTCCAGACGCTTCGCCAACTGCTTCAGCGGACTCCGGGGGGCAGCGCAGAGATTCCCGTGGTGCGCATCGCGGATTGGCCCGCCATGCGCTGGCGCGGTGTCAGCATCGACATCAGCCGTGGCCCCATTCCCACGCCGGCTTCTTTCAAACGGGAAATCACCCTGTTGTCCGAGTATAAAATCAATCTGTTCTCGCTCTACATGGAGAACACTTTTGCTTACCCCAGCCTGCCGCTCTTTGCGGCGCCGGGCGGCGCGGTGACTCCGGAGGAAGCGACGGAACTCGTCAACTTCGCCAAACAATATCACATCGTGATAGTTCCCGAGCAGGAGTCGTTTGGCCACATCCATCTGGCGCTCGAGACGGAGCAATACCAGGACATGGCCGAGGTTCCCTACGGGCATGTGCTTTCGCCCACCGTCCGCGGTTCCTTTACTTTCATCGGCAAGATGTTCTCAGACCTCGCTGCCGTCTTTCCCGGACCCTTCTTCCACATCGGCGCCGATGAAACCTACGAGTTAGGCCAAGGCCGCACGAAGGCGCAAGTCGATCAAGAGGGCTACGGCAAGGTCTATATCGATTACTTGCGGAAAATCGACGAGACCTTGAGCCCTCACCATCGCAAGGTCCTTTTTTGGGGCGACATGGGCGTCCAGCACCCTGAGCACCTCAAGGACTTGCCTCACGACATGATAGCGGTGCCGTGGGATTACGCCGTGCGCAAGTCCTTCGTGAACGAGATCAAGCCCTTCCGCGACGTGGGACTCGAGACCTGGGTGGCGCCGGGGGTGAGCAACTGGAGCCGCATATTCCCGAACTACAATGAGGCGCTGCCCAACATCCGCCAGTTCGTGACGGACGGAAAAGAACAGGGCGCGACGGGCGTCTTCAACACCACCTGGATGGATGACGGCGAAAGCATGGTGAACTACACCTGGTACGGCCTGGTGTACGGCGCCGCACAATCCTGGCAGAAAACCGTGGACGACGAGCAGTTCTCCGACAACTGGGACTGGTCGTTTTACCGCGCCCAGGATCACCACTTCGCTACAGAGATCAAGAACTTGACCCAGATTCATACGCTCTTGCGGGGCGCGGTCCATTCCGACGGCGAGGATTGGCTGACCTGGGTCGACGCGCTGAGCCCGGATGGGCAGAAATTCTACGCGCAATTGGAGCCGGCCGCACATCAGATCCGTCTGCTGGCGGAAGATGTCGTTGCCGATCTCATCACGAATTCGCACCTGGCTCGCCGCAACCAGGACTTGCTGGATTACGTGGAGTTCTCCGCCCGCCGCTTCGATTTCCTCGGGCAGAAGGCCATCTATTCAAAATACATCTCCGACCTCTATGCCCAGGCGCAAACCAATGCGACCAAGCCCGAGGTGGTCGGAGACGTTCTGGGACGGATCGACGGCGTCAACGGCTTGATCCAGGACATGCGCGACCAGACAACTCTGCTGCGAACCCGCTACCGGAAACTCTGGCTTGGGGAAAACCTGCCGTATTTCCTCGACAATATCTCGGTCCGGTATGACGAAGAATTGCAGCGTTGGGAAAAGGCGGCCAGCGACGTGAGCCATCTGCGGGATGTCTACCGCCACCCGCGCCGCCTGCCGCCACTTGTCGAGCCGTAGCGGGTTTACGCAAACCCACTCGAACGCAGTGCCCTCTCCCCTCGAGTCTGTGTGAGGACCCAGATTTGTATGTCATTCCGAGGAGCCGCAGGCGACGAGGAATCTCGCAGTGCCTTGAAAACAAACCAGAGCGAGATTCCTCGCTCCGCTCGGAATGACAGCCTGGAGGCGCTTTCGCACAGTCCCCTGAGGAGGGGCCTCTTCCCACCACAATCGAACGAGGGGAACGCGAGGGGAACGCGAGTTGTGCTTTCCGCTTGTTTAAGCTAGATTGAAAAATAGGCAAGCGCCAACAGCGCGGCGATCGGCAAATGACGCTACAAGAGAAAATCCTGAACGCTTTTGTACCGGTGACGCTCTTCGAAGTGGTGCCACCGGCGGCGGATCAGATTGAAGCCATCGACGAATCCCTTACTGAGCTGAAACGGGTCGTACCCTTTGTGGATGGGATCAATGTTCCGGAGATTCTCGACGAAGCTCGAGGGACGGAGCGGACCAGCAAGTTCGTGGCGCGCGTCGAACCGCGACTGCTCGGCTCGCGCATTCAGCGCGAACTGGGCGCGGAGGTGGTTCTCAACCGCGTGGTCGTCCATGATCCGAAGCCGGAAGTGTGGTTTCGCGAGACCTGCCTCGAGCGTGGTATGCGGCAGGTTATTCTGGTGGGCGGCGAATCCACCAAAGTTCGCTACCCCGGTCCCAACGTCATGGAGGCCGCAAGACTCGTGCGGAGAGAGGGACTGCCTGTTACGCTGGGCGGCATCACCATTCCCAGCCGCAGGAACGAATCCGAGCGGATTCGCGCCAAGCACAAGGCGGGTCTCGACTTCTTCACCTCTCAGGTTCTCTTTGACTCGAATGACGTCGTCTGGCTGGTGCAGCGGCTCAACGGCCTTCAGGTGCGCCTCTTCCTGAGCTTCGCGCCGGTGAGCCATCGCCGGGATTTGCAGTTCCTTCGCTGGCTGGGCGGGGACATTCCGCAAAACCTGGATCGGTTTCTGCTCGGCTCGGAAGACGGAGCCACTGCCCCGGCCGCGACCTGCCTCGCGAGGTCGCTCGACCTCGCGCAGCGCATCCTGATGGACGTGTTCGACAACCTGCCGCCTGATCCGCCGCTCCTCGGGCTCAACATCGAGCACATCAACCGCAGGAATTTTTCCCCGGCCATCCAGATGCTGGACCGTCTCGGCAATCTTTACGCCAACCTGATGGCGACACACGCGCGCAGCATGACGTGAAGTCAACAGTCAACAGTTGACAGTCGACAGTCAAGAAACAATAATCCTTTCTTCTGCCTGTCATCCTGAGCGGAGCGAAGAATCCCTGTAGTTCGCTTCAACCCGCGGCATACGAAAAGCAACTGCCGATATCCTTCGCTGCGCTCAGGATGACAGCCTGCTTGCGCGCTCCGCACCGCCCGTTTGCATACTCGGGCGCTTCCACTCTAGACTATCAACTTCGGACTTCAGACTTTCAACTCTGGACTCCATGGATCGAGAAAGAAAAAAGCCGCCGGATTCTCTCTTCGATGTCGCTGTGATGGCGGCCATCCCGTATCCGCTTACTTACCGTTTCCCTCCATCGTTGTCGGTTGTTTCAGGCCAACGCGTGCTAGTCCCGTTGGGCACCCGCAAGGCGACGGGCATCGTATTGGGCCCAACCAGCAAGCTGGCGCCCGGGATCGAAGTGCGCGAGGCGTTGCGCGCCATGGATTCCGAACCTGCCCTCTCCGCCGAACTCGTAAGGCTGGCGCTCTGGATTTCAGATTATTACCTGGCGCCACCGGGAGAAGTCTTCCGCGCCATGTTGCCGCTCAGGCAAGAAACGCGGCGCGCTCGGCAGGTTCATATGACGGAAGAGGGGCGGCGCAAGCTGCAGGAACTCGCGGCCGACCCACCCGAGGAGAGCAATGAGAGCCAGGACGCAACTCTGTTGGCGTACCTCGACCGGCGTCCCGGCGCTTCTCTGGAGATACTGCAAAGGAAGTTTCCCAGCGCCTATCCGCGTGCGCTCGAGCAAAAATGGGTAATCGTCGAGGAAGTGAAAAAGGAGCGCAGCCGGCGGCAAGTGTTTGCCGTCCGGCTGGCGGGGCCGTTGCCGGAGCACCTGCCTCGGCTCTCCCCGGTCGCCAAGAGAATTATCGAGGCTCTTGAACAGCAGGGGCCGGCCGACGATCATCGACCGCTACTCGAAGCCGCGCGCGCGCAGCTTGCCAACTTGCGCAAGCTCGGCCAGGAGGGCTTAATTGAACTCAGCGAGGCAGACTGGCGCGGGTCGAGCCTTGAGCTGCGGGAGCGGGACGCTCCGGCGACTGCGGGCGAGACGCCCGCACCACGATTGACGCCTGCGCAATTGGCAGTCCTCGCCGATCTCTTCCCCCGGCTCGATTCCGGGAGATTTGGCGTTGCGCTGCTGCACGGCGTTACGGGAAGCGGCAAAACCGAAATCTATCTTCACCTGATTGCCCACTGCCTGGAGCGAGACCGGTCCGCCCTGATGCTGGTGCCGGAGATCGCGCTCACTCCCGCCATGCAATCCCTGTTTTTCTCGAGATTCGGAGAGCAGGTCGCGCTCTTGCACAGCGGACTCACGGAAAGGGAACGCGACGACGCCTGGTGGCGCGTGCGCCGCGGCCAAGCCAAAGTTGTGCTGGGAACGCGCTCGGCCGTTTTCGCGCCGCTCACAAATCTGGGCGTAGTGATCGTAGACGAGGAGCACGATTCGAGTTACAAGCAGGACGAGACGCCAAGATACCACGGCCGGGACGTGGCGGTGGTGCGAGCGCAGTACGCGGGCGCGCTGGCGCTGCTGGGCTCCGCGACGCCTTCGCTGGAGTCTTACTGGAATGCGCGCGAGGGCAAATACCACTTGGCGAAGTTGGAAGAACGGATCGGAGGGAGGAAACTGGCTGCGGTCGAAGTGGTGGACATGCGGCAGGAGTTCCGCGAGACGCACACACGAATGCCGCTTTCCCGCAAGCTGAAAGAGGAGATCGAGGCGCAGCTTCAAGCTTCGGCGCAAATCATGCTCCTGCTAAACCGGCGAGGGTACTCGTGGTTTCTGTTGTGCCGGAGTTGCGGCCAGACGGTGCGGTGTGTGAATTGTTCCGTTTCGCTGACCTATCATCGCCGCGAGCACCGCCTAAGCTGCCACTATTGCGGGTACTCGACCGCCGTTCCATCGCTTTGTCCGGCCTGCGGAAGCGAGTATCTTCACTATGTCGGCGAGGGAACCGAGAAGATCGAGCACAAATTCGCAGAACTCTTCCCCGGCGCGCGGGTGGCCCGCCTGGACCGCGACGTGGCGCGCCGCCGCAACGAGTTCCTTCGTGTGCTGGACGAATTCCAGCGGGGGAAGATCGATATTCTCGTCGGTACGCAATTGATCGCCAAAGGACACGATTTCCCCGGTGTCACACTCGTGGGCGTCGTCTCCGCGGACATCGGCCTGGGGTTGCCGGACTTCCGGGCCGCCGAGCGAACGTTTCAACTTGTAACTCAGGTGGCGGGCCGCGCCGGGAGAGGCGACGCTCCCGGCCGGGTGCTGGTGCAAACGTTTTATCCTGAGCATTATGCCATCCGCCTGGCCGCTGACCAGAACTACAGCGGGTTCTTCAGTAAGGAAATGGGCTTCCGCCGCATGATGCATTATCCGCCCATCACCGCGCTTGCCAATATCGTCGCCCAGCACGAAAAGCTGGAACGGGCCGCGCAGGTGGCCAAAGAGATTGGCGAGTTCTTTACCAAAGTTGAAGGACAGTTCCCGGACATAAAGATTCTCGGCCCCGGTCCTGCTCCCCTGGCCAAAGTGGAGCGACGCTATCGGATCCAGTTCCTGCTGAAATCCAACTCGCGCGCCAACCTTCATGCCCTCCTAAAGCAACTGGTCCATCATTGCGCGCAGTCGGCGGTACAACCTCGCGAGGTCATGATCGACGTCGACCCCGTCAACATCATGTAAGTGCCGACATTCGAAAATCGAAACTCGAAATTCGCCCACGTGAAACCCAACAAGTCGGACAAACTTAAAAGGCCAAACTAGCCATTGAGCAGCACAACCTTCATTCACTTTTCCGATTTTCGAATTTCGGGATTTCGTTTTTCGGCTTTACCGCACGGCAAACGGGGTAGGGACGAAGGTGAGAAGGAAAATCAAGGTGGCCACTAAGGCAAGGATTCGCCTGCCTTTACCCAGCGGCTCAGAAGGAATCATGACTACGGGATGGCGCAGGCCGACCACCAGCAGAACGACAGCCCAGACCATCCAGCCGGCCCAGCAGAAAACTCCCAGCGGGACCAAGGCAAGAAACAGGCCCCGGGAAATCAACCGATGCCTGTCGCCCAGCGCGGCATAGAGGATGTGGCCGCCGTCGAGTTGACCAACGGGCAGCAAATTAAGCGCGGTGGCAAACAGTCCCACCCAGGCTGCGCAGCCGACAGGCTGCAACGAAATGCTCATGGGGTGCAAGCCGGGGCGCAGGAATTTTGCCAGGAAGGTAATTGCCAGCGGGTTCCCCAGCGTAATGGTGTCGGGAAGACTTCTCGGAATCACCGGTTGACAATTCAGTGTGGCCACGATCAGGGCCGGAATCGCCACCATAAAACCCGCCAACGGCCCGGAAATCCCCACGTCGAAGAGCGCTTTGCGGGTGGTGATGGGCGTCTTGATCCGAATAAACGCGCCCATAGTTCCGATCAAGGTCGGAGCGGGGATGAAGTAAGGATAAGTTGCCTCGATGCCGTAATACCGACAGGTGAAATAATGTCCTAATTCGTGCGCCAGCAGGATGCTGAGCAGCGTAAATGAAAACGGAATCCCTTGCGCCAGGGTCGCGGGGTTTCGAAAAATGCCCGCAAAGAATGCCCGCGAAATGTCCCAGTCGAAGGCCGGAAAGTTGTGCTCGTAGTTCTGTGCGATGTGGGTGCCGACGATGAGGGTAGTCACACCCGTCAGCAGGAACAGCAGGGCATGAAAGGGAAGCGAGTTAAGCCAGCGCTGCCGAAGGCTTCGGAAGCGCCGGCGCGGCGGCGCAATCGGAGGCGGAAACAGGTCCAGAGGGGTCTCCCCCGGAGCAGGCCGGATATAGAATCCATCACCCATAGCACAGGATGCGAAAAGTCTATTTTCGCCTGCTCGGCTGAGTCTGTAAATAGTCTAGGGAAGCGTTTGCAGTTCCTTGCCGGGTTTGAAGCGCACGGCCTTTCCGGGCGGAATACTCACTTCAGCGCCCGTCCTGGGGTTGCGGCCGATTCCCGTCTTGCGGGGCCTCACGTTGAAGACACCAAATCCGCGCAGTTCAATGCGGTCGCTTCCGGCGAGGGCCTTCTTCATGGACTCGAAGACGGTCTCGACCGCGATTTCCGCTTTGGTTTTGGTGATGCCGGTGCGATTTACAACGTCGTTAATGATGTCCAGCTTTATCAAACGAACCTCCTGAAAACGCAGGTCTTATCGTAAATTCTGGAGCCGCGATTGTCAAGGATTTTCTCCTGCACTATGATGAGGCAAGGCGGCGGCTTTTCCGCGGATCGACGGTGCAAGGTGTGGGAGAATCAAAATCGTCACCGCAGAGACACTGAGAACGTGCTTGGGTTTGCAATGCGCCGCGCCCTTGCGCCTCTGGGGTGCGGGAAGTACTGAACATAAGGAACATGCTTAAGCTTGGCTTGCTGCTCTTCGCTCTTTGTCTATTGGCAATCTCACCATCCATTTCATCTCCGCAGCACCCTGCGCCGCCTGCCACGTCTCGAGCTTCGGCGGCGACGGAGTCGAAGACGGGAGCTGGTGAGCAGACGGAGGGTACAAAGACGGCAGAAGCTCATTACGTCCTGACGCCGGAGAAGCGCGCCAAGGCTATGGCTTTCTCGCGCGCCGAGTATCTCTTGTATTTCGCAGCTATCGCGCTAGCCCTTGTCCTCTACACATTCCTTTGGCGGAGCGGGTTCGCGGTCGGCTTGCGGAATCGGGTCAGAAGGCTCTCCGCACGCCGCTTGGTGCAGGTGGCTTTGTTTGTCGCGATATTCCTGATGGCGGTGAGGGCACTCGATTCCCCTTTGGATTACTACTGGGGCTTCGTGCTCGAACACCGCTACGGGCTCTCGACCCAGGGCCTCGGGTCCTGGGTGGCGGACTGGGCGAAGGACCTCGGGCTCACGGTGGTGGTGGCGATCTTACTTGCCTGGGTCTTCTACTGGCTGGTGGGGCGCAGCCCGCGGCGCTGGTGGCTTTACTTCTGGTTTGCCTCCATTCCCATCACGCTGGCAATCATCGTCGTTGAGCCTTACGTTGTGGAGCCGCTGTTTTACCGATTTACGCCCCTCGAAAGAACTCAGCCCGCTTTGACGGACCGCATCGAGAAAATGCTGGGACACGCCGGCCTGGCGATTCCCCGCTCGCGCATCTACGAAATGGACGCGAGCGTCAAAACCAGGATTGTGAACGCCTACGTCTCCGGCTGGGGCGCCAGCAAACGCCTGGTGGTCTGGGATACTACCCTCGAGAAGCTGAACTCCGACCAGACTCTTCTGGTGGTCGGGCACGAAGCCGGCCACTATGTGCTCCACCACATCCCCAAGGAATTCGCGTTAGACGAAATGATCTTTCTGGTGCTGTTCTACGTGGGGTTCCTGGTCATCAACTGGGTCATCGCTATGAGCCGTCATTCCGAGCGAAGCGAGGAATCTCGCACTGAAGACGCGTGGCAGGGCGAGATTCCTCGCTTCGCTCGGAATGACTCAATCGAAGGCGTCGGTGATCTCGCCTCGCTTCCGATCGTCCTCATCGTACTGACCGTGGTTGTGTTTCTAGCCTCTCCGGCCCTGAACGGCATCTCCCGTCATTTCGAGCGCCAGGCCGATCAATTCGGCCTGGAAGTGGCTTACGGCGTTGTCTCCGACCCCAACACCGCCGACGTCCAGTCCTTCCAGATCATGGCTCAGGAAGACCTGGAAGATCCTGATCCCAGTCCCTTCATCCGTTTCTGGTTGTATACCCATCCGTCAACCGAGGAGCGCATACGCTTCGCTGCGACCTACAAGCCCTGGGCAGAGGGCAAGCCGCTGGAACTCCTCGAGCGATCCAAATAGAGATGCGATTGCGACCATGCCCGGGTCTGCGATTTCCTTGCAGGCTATCTCGCCCCTGTGATAATTTCAAAAGGTTTGGGGTCTCGTTCCGGCCCGGCCGAGTGGGCTGGCGTCGCAATTCGAACCCAAAAAGCAAGCCGTTTGCGGCAAACAACGAGAGTATTTGCGCCTTTCGGAACACCATAAACGATCATGAGAGTTGAGCCCATTCGCTCCGTCAAGGGAACACGCGACCTGCTGCCGCCGGACACAAACCTCTGGCAACGGGTGGAAGCTGAGGCGCGTCGCATCTTCGGCGCTTATTACTACGCCGAAATTCGCACGCCTATTTTGGAGGCGACAGCGCTCTTCTCGCGCAGCGTGGGTGCCGATACTGATATTGTGATGAAGGAGATGTACACCTTTCAGGATCGCGACGACGAGTCCTTGACCTTGCGCCCGGAGGCCACCGCTTCGGTGGTGCGTGCCTACCTCGAGCACAGCCTGTACAACCAGGGCGGCATTCATAAGCTTTACTATATCGGCCCCATGTTTCGGCGCGAGCGCCCGCAGAAGGGGCGCTACAGGCAGTTCCATCAGATCGGCGCAGAAGTGCTCGGGTCTGAGAGCCCGCTGGTGGATGCGGAAGTTCTCGAGATGCTCGTGCTTTTCCTTGAGCGAGCGGGGATTCGAGAGTATCAGCTTCTCCTGAACTCGGTGGGATGCCCTAAGTGTCGCGCCGAGTACCTTACGGTTCTGCGTCAAGCCCTGAGCGCCGTGAAGGCCTCGATGTGCGCGGATTGCCAGAGGCGCGCGGAGACGAAT
Source organism: uncultured Acidobacteriota bacterium (assembly GCA_963722675.1). Taxonomy (GTDB): domain Bacteria; phylum Acidobacteriota; class Terriglobia; order UBA7540; family UBA7540; genus CAVROP01. Next base: position 50,570 of record CAVROP010000133.1, on the reverse strand, counting down.
CCATTGCGGGTGCTGGACTGCAAGGTGGAGGCGGACCAGCCCATCATCGAGAAGCTGCCCAAAATCATCGACCATCTCGACCCCGAGTGCCGGCAGCACTTCGAGCGTGTCACGAGCGAGCTCCAGGGGCGGGGGGTTTCTTATCAGGTTACGCCCCGCCTGGTGCGGGGTCTCGACTATTACACGCGGACCACTTTCGAGATCACCAGTGGCGCCTTGGGGGCGCAGAACGCCGTGCTGGGCGGCGGACGGTATGACGGGCTGTCGGAGATGCTGGGCGGTCCGCCCACCCCAGGCATCGGCTTCTCGATCGGCCAGGACCGTCTGATTTTGGCGGTGCAGGCGGCCGCGGTGCTTAAGGCCGAGACACCGCTGGCGGCTTACATCGTCTGGATGGGGGAAGCGGCGCTTCCGGCAGCAGCGGGCCTGGCGCGCGGACTGCGCGCGCAGGGTTTGAACGTCGAGATCGGCTACGATCCCATGAAGATCAAGAAGGCGATGGGGATCGCGAGCAAGCTCCAGGCGCGCTTTGCCATTATCATCGGCGAGGGCGAAATCTCCACCGGGCGCTACCAAGTGAAAGACATGACCGCCGGTCAGCAGCAGGAAGTGGAGCCTGGGAATATCGTATCGTATCTTAAGGCAAGATTGTGAACGGCAATTGGTGAATTATAAATAGTAAATTGTAAATTATGGCTGGCGGGCGGGCACTGAGTTGTCATTCTGAGCGAAGCGAAGAATCTGCAGTAATTAGCCTCGGACCGGAACTGCCGATCCTTCGCTTCGCTCAGGATGACAGCGACTTTCATCTCCTTGAGTGGGCTGCAGGTACATGCACACTCAGAACGAAAGTGCGCCTTGACTGCGATTTTCGTAATTTAGGATTTGCTATTTATAACTTACCATTTCCTTTTGGCGGTGACCGTGAAACTTGACCTTCTTGGAGATCGACAACGAACCCACTACTGCGGGGAGTTGCGAGAAACGCACGCGGGGCAGACGGTGTTTCTGGCCGGCTGGGTAGATGGCCGCCGGGACCTGGGAAACATCATCTTTCTCGACCTTCGCGACCACACCGGACTGACGCAGGTGGTTTGCAACCCGGAAATCAGCGGCCAAGCGCACGACCGCGCCGACGAAGTGCGGCCCGAGTATGTAGTGGGCGTGGAAGGCGAGGTGGTGCGGCGCTCCGCGGAGACAATTAACCCGCAGATTGGCACCGGAACGGTGGAAGTCAAAGCGGCAAGGCTTCTGGTCCTCAACGAGTCCAAAACTCCGCCCTTTCCGATCGAAGACGAAACGAAGACGAGCGAGGAAACTCGCCTTCGTTATCGCTACCTGGACTTAAGGCGGGGGCGGATGCAGCGCAACTTGCGGCTTCGGCACAGGGCCAGCCAAGTGGTCCGCCAGCACCTCTCCGAGCATGGATTCAATGAAATCGAAACCCCGTTCATGACCCGCTCGACGCCGGAGGGCGCGCGCGACTACCTGGTCCCCAGCCGCCTTCATCACGGCTATTTCTACGCGCTGCCGCAGTCTCCACAGCTCTTCAAACAGATCCTCATGATCGGGGGCTTTGACCGTTATTTCCAGATTGTCAGGTGTTTTCGCGACGAAGATTTGCGCGCCGATCGCCAGCCGGAGTTTACGCAAATTGATATCGAGATGGCGTTTCCACAACGGGACACGCTATTCGACATCGTCGAGCGGTTGACGGAGAAACTCTTCGCGCTGGTCCAGGTGGAGGTCAAGCGCCCGTTCCGGCGCCTCACTTATGAATTGGCCATGGAGCGCTATGGATCCGACAAGCCGCATATGGGATTCGACCTGGCTTGGAAACGAATCGATGTGACTGGAAATCCCTTGTCCAATGTTCGCGGGTTCAAGGCAGTGAAGGCGCTGCGAATTCCGGGCGGGGCCGGCAAAATCTCGCGCAGCCAGATGGACAAGTACCAGGTCCCGCTCAAAACGCTGGGAGCCGGGAATTTTGCCCTTGTGGAATTGAAGGATGCCGAGATTCAGTCGCGGCTATCGAAGACGGTGGGCGAGGAATGCCTTCGCGGTATCGCGAGCGCTACCGAGGCGGTTGCCGGCGATCTCATTGTGCTCCTCGGTTGCGAGGAACTCTCGCGCCACAGGTTGCACCAGCTCGATGAAGCCTCCGGCTGGTTCAGGCTGGAGTTGGCGGAACGGCTCGGGCTGATCAAAGCCGGAAGCTGGAACTTTTTGTGGGTGATTGATTTCCCCATGTTCGATTACGATGAGCGGGAGAAGCGCTTCACCGCCATGCACCATCCTTTTACTTCGCCACGCGAGGAGGACCTGGAGGCGCTCGAAACCGATCCCGGCGCGGTGAAGGCGCTCGGATACGACCTGGTGCTCAACGGATCGGAAATTGGCGGTGGCTCGATTCGTATCCACCGGCAGGATATTCAGCGGCGCGTCTTCAGCGTCCTGGGCTTGACGGAAGAGAAAGCCCGGGAGCGCTTCGGCTTCTTTCTCGAGGCCCTCGAATACGGAACGCCGCCGCATGGCGGTATTGCGCTCGGTTACGACCGCATTAATGCCTTCATGGCCGGCGAGTCGAATATCCGCGAGGTTATCGCCTTCCCGAAGACCGCCAGCGCCGTTGATCTGATGAGCGAGGCTCCCGCCGGGGTCGAGCCGGAGCAACTGGAAGAGCTGGGATTAAAGGTTAAAGAGTAAAGTGTAAAGGGTAAAGGCTGAAGGATGAAGCACGCGAGTGTGCCCGTGTCAGGAGGCCTTTAAGCCTTTAACCTTCATGCTTTACCCCTTACCCTTTAACGTTTGCACCTTATGTCAATCATTCGGATTCTGCCGGAAATCGTCGTCAACAAAATCGCCGCGGGCGAGGTGGTGGAGCGCCCTGCTTCCGTGGTGAAGGAATTAGTGGAGAACTCAGTGGACGCCGGGGCGGGCCATGTCCAGGTGTCGGTGGAATCGGGAGGGAGACGTCTGATCCGCGTCGTGGATGACGGGTGCGGCATGAGCCACGACGACGCCTTGCTGGCTTTCGAGCGGCACGCCACCAGCAAAATTCATTCTGCCGAGGACATATTTGAAATCGCGACGCTGGGCTTTCGGGGTGAAGCGCTGCCCTCGATGGCGGCCGTTTCGCGCCTGGTGCTCGAGACCCGGCACGCTTCGGAGAACTCAGGCACGCGCCTGGAGATCGCGGGAGGAAAGCTGCGCGATGTCAAGGAAGTGGCGTGGGAGGCGGGCACGCGAGTGGAAGTGCGCGACCTCTTTTATAATACCCCTGCGCGGCGCAAGTTTCTGAAGTCTGAATCCACCGAACTCGGTCATATTGCGAGTCTGGTGACGCATTATGCGCTTGCCTACCCGGACAAGGGTTTTCGCCTCGCATCCCTGAACAATGAGATTCTTCAGGTGTCGCCGGTTTCGAGCCTGCGCGAACGAGTTTACCAGGTGATGGGCGCACAAACCCTTGAGCAACTGATCGAGATTGCTCCCGTGGAGCGGCGCATGACGGTTCCTGCTCCGCCGGGCATGGAAGAGGCAGGCGAAATTCCTGCCGAAGCTCCCCTCGTCCGTGTCTTGGGGTTCACCTCCCGGCCTGAGGTACACAAACTCAACCGCAACAACATTTATTTCTTTGTGAATCGCCGTCTGGTTCGCGACCGCCTGATCCTCCACGCCATAACGGAAGCCTACCGCAACATTCTTCCCAGCTCGGTGTTTCCGGTGGCCCTGATTTTTCTTGAGTTGCCGGCGGCCGAAGTGGATGTAAACGTTCACCCGTCCAAGATCGAGGTGCGGTTTCGGCATTCGGCGTTTATCCACGACTTGGTGAGAGATGCGCTTCGCCAGGCTCTGCTGGCAACGAGGCCCGTCGCCTCGTTTCCGATGGCCCGGCCGTCGCGAGAAATGCCCGTTGAGACTGATGCGGCGGAGGTGGCCGAGAAACTCGAGGAAGAAGCGGAGCTGGGCCAAGCTGTACAGAATCCCCTTGTCGAGACCACGCCATCGCAGGGACGCGCAAGCAGGTCGTGGCAGGACCGTACGGGCACGCCATGGCGTGCTCCTACGCCGCCGTTCAAGTTGTCATCCCCCGAGCTAGTGGCACGGACGGAACGGCTCCCCCTGGAGGCCGCGCTGTCTCCTTACGCTCCGCCATTATCCCGACTCGAAGCTGATTCGCGTGTGCCCCAAGCCGCCCCATCCGACATGGCGCCGCCGGGCGAATTGCCGGCGGATCTCCAGCCGCTCGGCCAGGTCCAGGAAAGTTTTGTCGTGGCGACTAACCCCACCGGGCTCTGGATCGTTGACCAGCACGCCGCGCACGAACGGGTATTGTTTGACCGGCACGTCCGCATGCGGCAGGAAAAGAAGGTTTCGATGCAACGGCTGTTGGTGCCTATCATTCTGGAATTGAGGGCCGAGCAGCAGGTTACGTACCAGGAGATCGCGGAAGAATTGGCGGCCAACGGCTTCGAGGTCGAGCCCTTTGGCCAGCGGACCTTGGCCGTCAAGGCTGCGCCCGCGGGAACGCGCGCCGACGATGTGGGCGACCTGATGCGCGAAATCCTGGACAACGCGCGGCAAGAGGGGCGGACGGTATCCCTCGACATCCTGCGGAACAAGATCGCCGCCTCGGTCTCCTGCCACGCGGCGATCAAGGTGAATATGCCGCTCGACAAGAGCAAAATGGATTGGCTGCTCCAAGCCCTCGCCAAGACGGAGTGCCCCATGACTTGCCCGCACGGGCGACCCACGGTCCTGCGCTATGGGATGAAGGATTTGCAAAAGGCGTTTAAGAGAATCTAGTTATCAGTTTTCAGTCGTCAGTTATCAGCAGAGGCGCCGTGTCATTTCGAGCGTAGCGAGGAATCTCGCTCTGGTTCGTGGCGAAGGGATTCAGAGCGAGATTCCTCGCTACGCTCGGAATGACACCGGTTTTTCCGAGGACTGAAAACTGAGAACTGATAACTGACGACTCGTATCTCCATTTTATGTCGACACCTCTGGTAATCGCCATCGACGGCCCCGCCGGCGCGGGCAAGAGCACCGTCGCGCAGAAAGTGGCAGCGCGCCTGGGATTGGCCTATGTGGATAGCGGAGCCACCTACCGCGCCATGGCTTTGAAGGTCCTTCAATCGGGAATCGCGCCTGACGACGCTCGGTCGGTGGCTAAGCTGGTTGCTCAGACGGATATCCACATCGCCATGGATGGACTGCAATTCCGCGTTTTCGTTGACGGTCAGGACGTGACGGACAAGATCCGCACACCGGAGGTGACGTTTGCATCCGCTAAAGTGTCGCGTTTACCGGAGGTGCGCGCCAAGCTGGTGGCGGCGCAGAGGGGTTGCGCTGTGGGGTGCGGCGTAGTTATGGAAGGGCGCGACATCGGAACTGTGGTTTTCCCCAACGCTTCTCTGAAGGTTTTTCTCCAGGCTGATCCAGTCGAGCGGGCGCGGCGCAGGCTTAAACAAGACTGCAAGAAAGGCCGTTCAGCCACCCTCGAACAAACCGCCGGCGAAATCGCCCTGCGCGACCAGCTTGACGCGGAGAGGAAGATATCCCCGCTCGTGGCCGCGCCGGACGCCGTGAAGATTGACTCCACCGGCCTCGCCGCCGATCAAGTCGTCGAGCAGATTCTGGATTTGGCGCGGAAGAACAAACTGGTTGAGCCGAGGCCGTAAGGCAACGTCGGTGCGGTGGAGCTATGGGATTGGCGCTCTCACACACTCCGGACCGCTTCACTTACAGGGGTTAGTCCTCGCCAGGCACACTTCGAGTAATAGTGTACGTATGAGCGCTTCAACTTACAAATTCATCGTGAATCGAAGACTTGGAAGCAGGGACCGAGCGAGGGCAGGTCAGGCGGGAAAAGCCTAATGCACCTCCGGACTTACCTTCCTCCGTTGCTCATAGAGGAGAGGAATTCGGCATTGTTCTTCGTCTTCGAGAGCTTGTCGATAATCAGCTCCATACTCTCAACCGGAGAGAGCGGGTTCAGCACTTTGCGCAACACCCAGATGCGGTTGAGTTCGTCCCGGGGAACCAGCAGTTCTTCCTTACGGGTACCGGATTTGTTGATATCGATGGCAGGGAAGACGCGCCGGTTGACGAGCTTGCGGTCGAGGTTGATTTCCATGTTGCCGGTGCCCTTGAACTCTTCAAAGATCACGTCATCCATGCGGCTGCCGGTATCGATAAGTGAGGTAGCGATGATGGTGAGGCTGCCGCCTTCTTCGATGTTGCGGGCTGCGCCGAAGAAGCGCTTGGGGCGTTGGAGGGCGTTGGAATCCACGCCGCCGGAGAGCACTTTGCCGGAGGGCGGAACCACGGTATTGTAGGCGCGCGCCAGTCGTGTGATGGAGTCGAGGAGGATGACGACGTTGCGCCGGTGTTCGACGAGCCGCTTGGCCTTCTCGAGCACCATTTCAGCTACTTGCACGTGCCGGGCTGCCGGCTCATCGAAAGTGGAGCTGATCACCTCGCCCTTGACGGTCCGTTGCATGTCCGTCACTTCCTCGGGGCGCTCGTCAATCAGCAGCACGATCAGGGTGATTTCCGGGTGGTTGGTGGTGACGGAATTGGCGACGCACTGCAAGAGCATGGTCTTGCCGGTGCGGGGCGGCGAGACAATCAAGCCGCGCTGCCCCTTGCCGATGGGCGTCAACAGATCGAGCACCCGCGCCGAGATGTTGTCCTTGACCGTCTCGAGGTGGATGCGCTCCTGGGGATAGAGGGGCGTGAGGTTGTCGAAGAAGAGCTTGTTGCGCGCCTCGTCGGGCGGCTCAAAATTGATCGCCTCGACTTTGATGAGCGCGAAGTACCGCTCCCCCTCTTTGGGTGGCCGGATCTGGCCGGAGATCGTATCGCCCGTGCGCAAATCGAATTTGCGGATTTGGGACGGAGATACGTAGATATCGTCCGGGCCGGGCAGGTAGTTGTAATCCGGCGCGCGGAGGAACCCGAATCCGTCCGGAAGGCATTCGAGCACGCCCTCGGAGAAGATGAGGCCGCTCTTTTCGGTCTGCGCTTGCAGGATCTTGAAGATCAACTCCTGCTTGCGCATCCCGGTGGCCCCCACCACGCTCAGGTCTTTAGCCACCTGAGTCAAGGTGCTGATGTTCATTTCCTTCAGCTTGGCGATGTCGAGGACTTCGCCTTCTTGCAGTTCTGCTATCTTTTCTTCCTGGATATCTTCCGCTGGTTTCACTTCTTGTTTCTTTGCAGGCATGACTTTTCTCTCTATTTTAAGTGGATTTCTAAATCGGTACTGTCCCGTTTTGAGTTGTAGCGCCCCGATCCGTCGAGGCACTTGCCGACCCAGAGGTCTGCGCTACGCTCAGAATAGGACATCATTTCTAGACCTGGGATCTGTACGCCAGTGATTTCGAGCTCGACCGCTCTTTGAGTTTCCAGTCCGTTCCGAGAGAACGAATAGTCATTGGCGGTAATGCAGGAGCGGCACGAGATGCGGTGAAGAACTACTCACGTGGAGCCGTAATCTTGCAAGCTAGATCTGTAAGGGGCAACCCATCCTGGTTTGTGCTCGCTGGAAAGAGCACGTACACCACAACCTTAGATGCGCATTCCCTCCTACAGGTTTCTCAGTTTTCACTATTCGAGTTGCCGCGCTGTCGCGGCGACGTTACATTGCGGCCATCCATCAGGGGGCGGCGAACCGAAGTCACCGCCATGTAATCCTCGCCAAGGCGCTAATTGGTCAGCGACCCGCGATCCGTTTCAAGGTTCGGCGGCTCCAATACAACCGGAGTCTCGGCCTCAGGAACCAGGACTGGCGGGACCTCGATCTTACTTTCCAGTGCCAGGTCCAAGACTTCGTCCATGCTCTCCACGAACCGCAGGGTCAATTCCTGCTGGATCGCCGCGGGAATGTCGGCCAGATCCTTTTCGTTGTCGCGGGGCAGTATCACCGTGCGGCTGCCGGCGCGGTGGGCGGCGAGGAGCTTTTCTTTGACGCCGCCGATCGGCAGTACTTTCCCGCGCAAAGTGATTTCTCCCGTCATGGCAACGTCTCGCCGCACGGGAATCTTGGTCAGGGCGCTGGCCAGTGCGGTGGCGAGGGTGATCCCCGCGGAGGGGCCGTCTTTGGGAATAGCCCCCTCCGGGATGTGAACGTGGATATCCAAGTGACGATAGAAATCGGGATGGAGTCCCAGTTGGCTAGCGCGGGAGCGCACGTAGCTCATGGCGGCTTGGGCGGATTCCTGCATCACGTCGCCCAGCTTTCCGGTCAAGAGCGGTTTCCCCCTCCCCGGCATCAGTGTCAACCTCGATGTTTAGGATTTGGCCACCCACCTCCGTCCAGGCCAATCCCGTAGCCAGTCCGATCTCGTTCTTCTCTTCGGCTTTCGTGTCGCGGAACTTTATAACTCCCAGATACTCCGCCAGATCTTCCGGCCGCAGAGTGATCTGGAGATGCTTGCCTTCTTTCACGACCTTACGGGCCACTTTGCGGCAGACGTTGGCAATTTCGCGCTCCAGGTTCCGGACCCCCGCCTCACGCGTATAGTGCCGGATGATGTGCACAATAGCTTCGTCGGGAAGGGTCATATTCCCGGCGCTCAGGCCCGTTGCCTCACGCTGCTTCCGAACCAGAAAGCGCTTGGCAATCTCCAGCTTTTCGGGCTCAGTATATCCCTCCAGACGCAGGATTTCCATGCGATCCTGTAGGGGCTGGGGAATGGTGTGAACAACGTTGGCCGTGGTAATAAAGAAGACCTTCGAGAGGTCATATTCCACGTCCAGGTAATGGTCCATGAACGTGTTGTTCTGCTCCGGGTCGAGCACCTCGAGCAGGGCCGCGGAAGGATCGCCGCGGAAATCCATGCTCATCTTATCGACTTCGTCGAGAAGGAAAACCGGATTGACCGTGCCGGACTTCTTCATCATCTGGATGATCTGGCCGGGGAGGGCGCCGATATAAGTCCGGCGGTGGCCGCGGATTTCCGCTTCGTCACGAACTCCGCCCAGAGACAAGCGAACGAATTTCCGTCCCGTGGCGCGGGCGATGGACCGCCCCAAGGAAGTCTTGCCCACTCCCGGAGGTCCTACAAAGCACAGGATGGAGCCGCGCGGGTTCTTTACAAGCTGCCGCACCGCCAGGAACTCCAGGATGCGCTCCTTGATCTTCTCGAGCCCGTAGTGATCTTCTTCGAGGACTTTCTGCGCGCGGCTGATATCGCGGATTTCTTTGGATTTCTTCTTCCAGGGAACAGCCAGCAGCCAGTCGAGGTAATTCCGCGAGACCGTTGACTCCGCCGACATGGGAGGCATCATTTCCAGGCGCTTGAGCTCGGCCATGGCGTGCTCGAGGGCATCCTTGGTCATGCCGGCGGTTTCAATTTTCTTCTTAAGCTCGTCGAGCTCGTTCTTTTCGTTGCGCCCCAACTCTTTTTGGATGGCCTTGATTTTTTCGTTGAGGTAATACTCGCGCTGGGCTCGCTCCATCTGGCGTTTGACCCGCCCTTGAATGGTGCGGTCAACGTTGAGCTTTTCGATTTCCACATCCAGGATATCCGCCAGGCGAGTGAGACGGTCGACGGGATCGAAGATTTCCAGAAGTTCCTGCTTTTCCTCGACGCTAACGTTCAGATTGGCAGCGATGGTGTCGGTAAACTTGCCGATCTCGTCCACCTTGATCGCGGCAATCATGGTGTCGTAGTTGAGGCTCTGGGAAAGCTTGACGTACTGCTCGAAGAGCGACGTGACCCTCTGGACGAGTTGCTCGAGGCTGGGCGTCGTTACCGTGCGGAAGACCTTCGTTTGGATGCTGACCCGGAAGTAACCGTCTTCGTTCGAGATCTTCAGGATTCTACCCCGGTCAATTCCTTCCACCAGCACTTTGATATTGCCGTCCGGCAGTTTCAGGCTCTGCACGATGTTGGCCACAGTCCCAACCTGGTAAATCTCGTTGGGTTTGGGATCGTCAACCGAGGGATCGTGCTGAGTGGCCAGAAAAATCCTCTTGTCGCCCGCCAGCGCTTCTTCCAGAGCGCGGATTGAAGCTTCCCTCCCCACCACGAACGGAGTCATCATGTGAGGAAAGATGACCACATCCCGGATGGGCATCATCGGCAATGAACGAGTTTCACTCTTTTCGCGGCCTGAAAACATAGGATTTTCCATTAACCTGCCTTCTCGAGGAACGTCGAACTAAAGCTTATTTCGTGGTTTTGGACCATCTCCTCGGTCACCACAAACTCACGCAACTTCCGTTGGCTCGGCAGGTGGTACATCAGGTCTAACATCAAATCCTCGAGGATCATTCTCAGTCCGCGAGCGCCCACCTTCCTTTCGATAGCCTGGGTCGCGATCGCTTTCAACGCGCCTTCCGTAAATCGCAGCTTAACATTCTCGAACTCGAACAGTCTCTGGTACTGACGGACTAGGGCGTTCTTAGGCCGTACCAGTATCTCGATCAGGGCCGGCACATCCAGATCGTTGAGCACGCTGACCACCGCCAGGCGTCCCACAAATTCAGGAATTAAGCCGTAGCGGATCAAGTCGGAAGGCTGCATTTGTTCGAGGAGCTCGACATTTCGTCGCTCCGGCGTTGGGAATTCGCTCGGGTTATCCCCACGAAAGCCCACCGTTTTCTTTCCCATGCGATGTTCGATGATCTTTTCCAGCCCTACGAAAGCACCTCCGCAAATGAATAGGATGTTGGTGGTATCAACCGGCGTGCATTCCTGGTGGGGATGCTTGCGCCCCCCCTGAGGCGGCACGTTGGCGATCGTCCCTTCCAGAATCTTCAATAAGGCTTGCTGCACCCCCTCGCCGGAAACGTCCCGAGTAATGGAGAGGTTCTCGTCCTTCTTCGAGATTTTGTCGATTTCGTCGATGTAGACGATGCCCTGCTGGGCCCGCTGAACGTCGCCCCCGGCATTCTGGAGGAGCTTCAGAATCACGTTCTCCACGTCTTCGCCCACATAGCCGGCCTCCGTCAAGGTCGTCGCATCCGCGATGGCGAAGGGGACCTCTAAAACGCGCGCCAGGGTCTGGGCGAGAAGGGTCTTGCCGGTCCCCGTAGGGCCGATCAACAAGATATTGGACTTGGTGAGCTCCACCTCGCTGCGTACACGGGTCAGGATATTGCGCTTGTAGTGGTTGTAAACGGCCACGGCGAGTTTTTTCTTGGCTTTTTCCTGCCCCACCACGTACTGGTCGAGAAAAGCTTTGATATCCGGCGGCTTGGGAGGCTTGGCCTGAGTGGTGGGAAGCTCCTCGCTCCGCTTCTCTTCTAGAATCGAGTTGCACACGGCCACGCACTCGTCGCAGATGTAGGCGCGCGGAAAATCACCCGGCGAAGAAATCAGTTTCCCCACCGCGTCCTGGTTCTTCCGGCAGAAGGAACAGTGGAGCGTTTCCTCGGAGTTTGGGCGTTTCGTGGTCATGGCAGCAGGCTACTTGTGCTTATAGATGATTTCATCGATGATGCCGTACTCGCGAGCTTGCTGGGCGCTCATCCAAAAATCGCGCTCCACGTCGCGCTCGATCTTCTCGATCGGCTGTCCTGTGTGCTTCGCCATGATTTCATTGAGGCTGGCGCGAATGCGCAGGATTTCGCGGGCGTGGATATCGATGTCTGTGGCTTGTCCCGAGAGACCGCCCATGGTGGGTTGGTGAATGAGCAGGCGGGAATTGGGGAGGGCAAAGCGTTTCCCGGGAGTCCCCGAAGCCAGCAGCAGAGCCGCTACGCTGGCCGCCTGGCCAATACAAATGGTGGCCACGTCAGGACGGATGAATTGGATCGTGTCATAGATCGCCATCCCGGCGGTGACCACGCCGCCCGGCGAGTTGATATACAGGGAAACGTCTCTTCTCCGGGTCCTCGGCTTCCAGGAAGAGCAGTTGGGCCGTCACCAGATTCGCCACGTTGTCATCGATTGCCGTCCCGATAAAAATAATATTGTCCTTGAGCAGGCGGGAATAAATATCGTAAGCGCGCTCCCCGCGGTTAGTCTGCTCGACGACCATTGGAATCAGAGTCATATTTGGCTGGCTGGTCATCGCCTTTTTCGTTGGGGAAACTCCCTACTGTTTCCAAAACCTAGTCACTTTTGCGAGTGATTTTGGCGTTGCGGTAGATGAAATCAATAGCCTTCTGGTTGCGGCGAGTAGATTTCAGAGTATCCAACTCGCCTTCGCGTGTCAAGCGGGTCTTGAGGGTGGCCGGTGGTTCGTGCGCCTCTTGAGCCATCCCCCGGATCACTTCGTCGACTTCTTCCTCAGAAACCTCCAACCCTTCCGCCTCGGCAATCTTGCTCAGCAGCAGGGAAGCCCGGACTTCCTTCTCGGCGTCCGGCCGGGACTCCTCGCGCAGCTTGTGCCAGTCAACCGAAGCCTGGCGGGGATCAATTCCTTGAGCGAAAAGCTGCCTCAGCATGCGTTCGAGTTTGTGCTCGAGCTGGGCCTCTACCATAATTTCCGGCACAGCGAATTCGTGTAACCGAAGAAGCTGCTCCACCAGCGCCTGTTTGGCCGCCATCTCAGACTTGTGTTTGGCGCGTTCCGTGAGATCGCTGGCCAACTTGGTCCGAAGCTCCCCCAGGGTGGAGAACTCGCTTACGGACTTCGCCAGTTCGTCATCCGCAGCGGGAACCACCTTATGTTTGATGCTTTGAACCTCAACACGGTAACGGTAGGTTTTCCCGGCCAGCGATTTTTGGCGGTAATCCTCGGGGTAGGTAAGGTCGAACTCGCGTGTTTCGCCCGGCAGGGCCCCCCGCAGGTTCTCATTGAATGCAGGGCGGGCTCCTTCGGCCCCCAATTCGATTGTATCCGTCGCGGCTCTTCCGACGGGTGGGCTCGCAGGCGCCTTGACATCGTAGCCCTGATAATTCAGCGTCAAGTAATCCCCATCCGCCGCCGGCCGGTCCGGAACCACCTCGAAAGTGGCGGCCTGTTCGCGAACCCCTTCGACCGCCCGATCGATGTCGGCCTCGGTAACCTGGGGCGTTTCTTCCTCGACTTCCAGCCCCTTATACTGTTGGAGTTCGAATTCCGGTATTATCTCGAACGTGGCTTTGCACGCCAGAGGCTTGTCGTCCTCGAAGCGAAGATCTTCGAAGCGAGGACGCCCCACTACCGACCATTTCTGTTCCTTCACCGCGTCCTCGAAGTATTTGGGGACCAGCGCTTGCACCACGTCGCTGCGAATTTCGTCCCGAAAGCGGCCCCGGACCACTGAGGCTGGGGCATGGCCTGGGCGAAAACCCGGGACTCGCGCTTTGCGCGCATACTGTGCGATCACGGATTCGGCCTCGCGCCGAACCACATCCACGGGAATCTCGATCATTAGCTCTTTCTTGCAATTCGCTGCTTCCACAAGCCCTCAATGATTGTCAGTTTGATAATTATAGGATGGCGAGTTTGAAGCTTCACTCGAACCCGCGTTAGTGACTCGGCAACAGGGAAGCCACACTGGAAGGCTCTAGAGCCCCTCGCGACCCTAGCAGATTTCAGTATAGCACACGACTTCAGCGTGTCAACGCCTGCTCGTGGCCTGCTCGTGGCCTCCGTTCTCCTGGTTCGACGACTTGAGACGCGGAGAACCTCATGGGTTTATTCTAGAGTAAACCCTCACCCATTGGCCCCGCCTTTCAAACCCTGCCAGCAAGCGCAGGTGATACCTGGTTGCAAGTTCATACTCGGGGATTTGGGGCTGATATTCAAAGTAGCTCTGTTGAAGCCTTTGCAGCCAGATGTGGCGATTCAACCAGTTGTTCGGAGGCTCCCAGTGGCGAGAGTAAAGATATAGGCAATCGAACGACTCGGCGGAGACGCTGTCGAAATCATGGCGAGTGAAATCCTGCACAGGAACCACCTTGAGCGGCTGGAGAACATAGCCCAGCAGCGGGTGCACCAGCTCGTCAGTTGCGGGCCAGGCGGTCAGGATCCGCCCTTCACACGCTTGATCCTCGAGAAGCTGCGCGGCTTGCTGGTGCAAATGAATGAAGTCTGCGTAGGCCAGATTATCCTCAAAGGGAAATGGGTAAGGTGGATTCAAAAACCAGGCCCAGACAAAGCAGCCGGCGGTGAAGACCATAATCGGCCGGGCCATCCGCCTCGGCAGGCGCCAGATCAGGAACACAGCGGCCAAGACCAGCGGGGGGAAGATAGGCAGCAGGTAACGAGGCAAGACGGCGCCACCCACCGCGCTGAGCATCAGCAGATATACCGAGCTGAGCATACCGGCAAGAAGAAAGAAGGAATGGTTTCCCGCTTTCGCGGGAACGAGAGAGGTTTCGATCGCTGTCGGACCCATTCCCGCCCTCGCGCGGACCACGGCAGGACTGCTCTTCCTGGTCCAGAGAATTCCCGCCATAGCGCCGGCGGTCAGAACCCAATTGAATCCGCCCACGAACGTTTCATAGAGGCGACGGAGCAACGTCAATAGCACTCGAATCGGATTCAGGGTGGCATAGAGGTTATAGCGTAGGTATTCGCTGTTACCGGTCCAACCCCCGGTGACATGGTGGTAAACAGCCGCCCACGCCATCAGCGCAGCAAGGGGAACAAGAGAGGCAATCCACCAGCCGCGGACCGAGGAACCGGTCGATCGCCTGCGCTGCCACCAAAGGAAGATCCCGGCAGCAGGCAGCAGAACCACGGCGGTTTCTTTGCTCAGAACGGCCGCTGTGCAGGCGAACGCAAACCTCGCGGGATGATCGTCAAGCAGGGCTGCGAGGGCCAGTAGAGTGAATAATCCCACCGCAAGATCGAGATGAGCCAATGTGCTTTGCGCGAAAAACAGGGGAGAAAGCGCCAGCAGCAACACGCTCCAGCAAGCGACTTCCCGGTTGGCTACACGGCGCGCGAGCCCGTAAACGCAGGCGAGCGTGCCCGCGGCTGGAACCATCATCGCCGTGCGTGTAACCAGCGGCGAGAACCCAAACTCCCGCCAGGCAAAAGCCAGGTAGATGATCACCAGAGGGGTGTGTCCCGTGAGAAGGGTGCTCTGGGGAACGAGCCGCCAGGAACGGAAGAAATCCGTTGCCGCGGGGATGTAATATCCCGCTTCGTCCCAGTAATAGGGCAAGCGGACGAACGGGTAATGAAGAAGCAAAAGGACGGCGAACGCCACTAGCCAGACAAAGACCGGAAAGAAGCGGGAACTCGCCTCGGGTCCGATTGCTTCCTCGGCGCGCCGACGATTATGACTTTCGGTGTGGTTCTTCATTGCAGGGGACGCGCTGCGGAAACCGGCGACATTCCAGATTTCAGATTTGAAAATCAGCGGCCGCTTTCTAGTTTCCAGTTTCAACTTCGACCTCCGGGCAAGGCCGGCTCTCATTATTCGAAAGATCGACTGCGGTCACTTGATAAAAGTACGTGCGGCCCGGATGCACGCTGGTGTCGCGGAGGATGGGAGTTGGCAACAGTGCTTTATTCAGCCTCTTGGGTTGCTCGCCGTTTTCGTGCCGGTAAACGTAATAACCGGCCAGATCCTTCTCTGCATTGGCATCCCAAACCAATTCCACCGCGCCGTTCGTGTACAAACCCGTTAATCCCGTGGGGCGCGCGGGGGAAAAATATCGCGCGGGATCACTTGGTAGGGTTGCGAGAGTTCGCTCTCGGCGGTGGTCCCGCCATCCTTGAACACTGCTCCAACCTCGTAGGAGTAAGCTCGTCCGAATTCAAAGTCACTGTCCAGATAGGAGGGCTCGTTATTTTCGCCTACCAACTGGAACGATCCCGGCTTTCCCGTGGTGCTTCTGTAAACGCGATACCCGTCAAGAAACTTGACCTCAAGGCCTTCCAGCGTTTTGGCCGGCGGCTGCCACCCTAGCACAATCGAGTTCTCCGTGGTCTTACTTTCAAGATGCTCCACGGGGCGGGACACGTCCAGAACTCGAAGCCGGACGAGATTGGAGACCTCGCTCTCCACAGGGCGGTGGCGTATGCCGCGAGTGAGCGTGCGGACAGCAATGATCGCATCTTGTCCTCGCCAGTTCTTGAATTCGACTTCTGAAAGGGCGGCGGGGTAGGTGACTCTGCGCTCGTTGGCGTAGCGAGCCCACTGGCTCGGTTCAAGGCTGATCCAGAGGGCCAAGGGTGGGGACTTCGGCAGGTTCGCGCCGGGAGTGAGCTGGGCGCGGAGAAGCTCAACCTCCAGAGGTTTCGTTAACCGTTCTCCGTCCTGCGCCTGCTGAGGCAGTGTAAACTGGATCTCGACTCTTTGCCCCACTTGATGCACGGAAAGATCGGCGATGCGTTCCGGAACCTCGATCCGGGGCGGCTGCGGTGGCCCCTGCACGCCGCAACTCAGCAGGAAGACCGCCCCGACAGCTTGCGCGACAAAAAAAGAGGGGACGATTGGGATTGGGAAACGGGAGCGCGGCGGCTTCCCCAGGTTCTGAAATCCCGTTGTGATTTTTGTCATTCCGAGCGAAGCGAGGAATCTCGCTCTCGTTACAGTATGTACCGGCTGAGGTCTTGATTCTTGACGATATCCGCCAATTGCTTCTGGACGTAAGCCGCATCAACGCGGACGGTCTTCTTTTTCAAGTCCGGCCCTTCAAAGGAGACTTCGTCCAGGAGCTTTTCCATAATCGTGTGCAAGCGGCGGGCCCCGATATTCTCTGTTTGTTCGTTGACGGCGGCTGCAAATTTGGCAATTTCCTCCAGCGCGTCGTCAGTGAAAGAGAGCTTGATGCCCTCCGTCTCCAGCAGGGCCGCATACTGTTTAACCAAGGCGCTCTTAGGTTCTTTCAAAATGCGGATAAAATCGTCCGTCGTGAGTGAGTGCAGCTCCACGCGAATCGGAAACCGTCCTTGAAGTTCAGGG
The DNA here is from genome assembly GCA_963722675.1 of uncultured Acidobacteriota bacterium. Taxonomy (GTDB): domain Bacteria; phylum Acidobacteriota; class Terriglobia; order UBA7540; family UBA7540; genus CAVROP01. The sequence goes on along the minus strand of CAVROP010000133.1, from coordinate 33,760 downwards.
ATGAGATCGGACGGCTTGCTCACGTGAAAGGCACCGGCCGCAACAAAGAGGATATGGTCGGTGCGCACCATCCCGTATCGGGTGTTGACCGTAGTGCCCTCCACGATGGGCAGGATATCGCGCTGGACTCCTTCCCGGCTCACGTCCGGTCCGTGGCCCCGTTCGCGCCCGGCGATCTTGTCGATTTCATCCAGAAAAATGATCCCCGATTGTTCGGCGCGCTCCACCGCCACGCGAGTGACCTGATCCATGTCGATCAACCGGTTCTCTTCCTCCTGGGTCAGGTAATCCATGGCTTCGACGACGCGCATGCGACGCTTCTTGGTCCGCGAACCAAAGAGCCCCGGGAGAATGTCTTTGATATTGATGTCCATCTCTTCGATGCCCTGCGAAGAGATCACTTCGAACGCCGGGAAACTACGATCTCGCACCTCAATATCCACCTGCCGTTCGTCGAGTTTTCCCTCCCGAAGCTGGGCACGCAGTTTCTCCCGCGTGCGCCGGAACTGTTCCTGGGCGGCGGCGCGTTCATCCCCTTCGCTCCCGTTCTTCTCATGGGGCCTGGCGGAAGGCGGAGGAGGCAACAGGAGGTCCAGCAAGCGCTCCTCAGCTTGCTGCTCGGCCTTTTCGGCGACTTCGTCGACGCGCTCTTCCCTGACCATGTCGATGGCAATTTCCACCAGGTCGCGGACCATCGACTCGACATCACGGCCGACGTAGCCGACTTCGGTAAAACGCGAGGCTTCCACCTTAAGAAAAGGAGAATTCGTCAGGCGAGCGAGGCGGCGCGCAATCTCGGTCTTCCCCACGCCGGTGGGGCCAATCATGATGATGTTCTTGGGAAGGATGTCTTCCGCCTGCTCCGGGGGAAGCTTCTGCCGTCGCATGCGATTGCGCAGTGCCGTGGCCACGCATCGCTTGGCCTCATTCTGGCCGATCACGTACTTATCCAATTCCGTGACGATCTGGCGGGGGGTAAGTTCGTCCAGCGAAGTCGCGGTCTCGATGCTCTCCGGCAAATAGAAAACCATAAGATTCAGTGGTCAAAGCGCCCAACCGTAGGGGCACGCCATGGCGTGCTCCTACAATTCTTCGATCGTTACCTGATCGTTCGTGAAGATACAAATCTGCCCGGCCAGCCGCATGGCCTCCTCGACGATTTCCTTGGCGGTCATGCGCGGTGTGTTTCACCAGGGCGCGCGCCGCAGCCAGCGCGAAAGGCCCGCCGGAGCCGATAGCCACGATTCCGTCGTCCGGCTCGATCACATCTCCGTTGCCGCTTAACAAGTAGGTGTTCTTATCGTCGGCAACCAGGAGCAATGCCTCAAGATGTCTCAGGGCGCGATCGGTGCGCCACTCTTTGGCCAGTTCCACCACGGCGCGGCTGAGGTTGCCGTGATACTCCTCCAGCTTCTGCTCAAACCTGGAGAACAACGACAGGGCATCGGCGGTGCTTCCGGCGAAACCCGCCACCACTTTCTCATTATAGAGACGGCGGATTTTGCGGGCCTTCTGCTTGACGATGTTCTCGCCCATGGTCACCTGGCCGTCGCCTCCCATGGCGAGCCGTCCGTCGCGCCGGACGCAGAGTATCGTTGTGTGCCGCATTCGGATTTGATTCTTCACGCACGCCCCAGCAGGTCATTATAACAGATGTAACTCCTAGCGCACGGGCTGGAAATAAGTTGCAGGGTATTCGTCATCATAGTGGGCGAAGCTGCGAAAGACTTCAGAGACTCGGTCCCCATCGATGAACCTTGCAATGTGCATGGGGGTCATGACACCGTCGATGTTCTTGTATTCGCTGTAAACGTCCGCGAAGTCGTTCCAGTCTCCTGTCTTCGGGTCATGGACGCGATAAATGACGCTAACCGGCAGCAGCGTCTGACGGTTTAAATCCAGCTTCACTTCAGTTGCTTGCGCATCCACCATGTCCAGGGACTGAGTGGCGACGTTATCCAGGAAGTCAACGCCGCCCATTTGAACGAGAACCCCGGGTTCGTGAATGCGCAGACGGAGAAGATTCTCCAGCGAATAGTAAGTGGACACTTTCCAGCGCCGCACCTGCTCCGCCAACTGGGTGGTCTGGCCCATCCGATCCAACTCCCACGCCTGGTCGCCATTGTTGATGAGAATAACCGGAGGGTTCTTCCCGTAGCTGAAACGGCGCTTGTCCGGATATTCAACATAACTCTCAAAAGGAGCGTAGGCGGAAGTGGCCTCGTTCCGAATGGAAAAGATGCGGCCTCGAGTGGTCAGTCTCTTTACCTTTAGAAAGGCGGGTCCGCCCAATACCTGTATGACGCGATCGAGGATTTGTTGGGCTTTAGGGTCGATGCGGGAAGGAGGTGGGGTGGAAGTCGAAGCCGCGGGATTCGAAGGAGCCGCAGCAGGATTTTGCCCGGCCCGCAGTCCCATCCCCTCCGGGGCCATAAGCAGAAAAATCATTGCTGCCGTCAGAGTGATGATCGATCGTTTAGTCATGACAACGCCCTGTCCCCGCGCCGAAGCCGGCTCGGAGCACCTCTCCTCGTAGCCCTGGCCTTTTGGTCAGCAGGCTCTGTGCCGGCCTGAAGGTCGGCGCTACCATTTTGACCTGAGCGTAAGCGGCAGCAAGCTGCCCCACTGCAAACCATCTTGTTACCCGCACAATACGCTCCCGCCGTTTACATTCAGCACTTCGCCGGTAATGAAAGTAGCCATGGGTGAGGCCAAGAAAAGAATCGGCAAAGCAATCTCCTCCGGCGAAGCAAAACGGCGAAGCGGAATGACCGATAGGACCTGCTCATACTCAGGCCTGTTTTTCATCACCTCAGCGCTCATATCTGTTTCCACCCAACCGGGAGCGACGCAGTTGACCAGGATGTCGTGCCGCGCCAGTTCCGTCGAAAGCCCTTTGACAAAGCTGATCAGGCCGCCCTTGCTGGCTGCATAGTGGGTGTGAAAAGCCTCTCCGCGCTGCCCCGCCGTCGAGGAGACCACGATGATTTTCCCGCGCTTCCGGCTGATCATGCCGGGAACCACGCAGTGCACCAGCGTATAGACGCCTTTGAGGTTGACGGCGAGCATTTCATCCCACTGCTTCTCCGTCATTCTCTCGATGGGCGCGGGTTGGTAATTCCAAATCCCCGCATTCGCCACCAGGATATCCACTTTTTCAAAACGGCGCAGAGCTGCCGAAACCAGTCTTTTGGCGCCGGCCATGCTCGCCACATCAGACCGAACTGCAACGGCCTCGCCCTCCTTGCTCCTACAGCTTTCGATGACTCGCTTGGCCGCGCGGTTATCTCTCCGATAGTTGAAAACAACCTTCGCGCCCGCCGCGACAAATGCCCTGACGGTTGCCGCGCCGATCCCGCGGGACCCACCCGTAACCAGAACAACCTCATCTTTAAGAGTGAAGTGCATGTTTTTCAGGGAGTTCGACGGTCAGCGCCCTATCGAAGCTCACTGGTTGCAGTTTATCACTTCTCGCGTGAGGCAACACTGGCTAACGAAGACTTGCCGCGTTGGGGTCTGCGTTATGCGTTTCCCTTATGGCTGCAACGCATCGACAAAGTTGTAGGGCGGCCAGGGACCGCTCAATTGCAACTGAAATGATGGGTTCGTGGGCAGGTGTCGCGCCTGCGGAGCGAAACGTTTCCACGGAATCGCGCGGCACCAGGAAATGGAGGGACAGAAGACGACTCTTTCGGGAAGAAGGGAACTCCACTTTATGACGGACGAAGGAGCCGTGCAGCGAATCACAGAGATTCTCGATCAGAACGTTCGTAGCCAAGGCGATACGCTCAGCGTCCTGGTGCGGTATTTCTTCGCAGACCTGCGGCGGCCCCGAGGGGCGTGGACGAAGTGGAAACCAATCCGGTAAAATCGCGGCGCCGAGACGTTTCCGACCCGGCGGCTGGGCCTGCCAAGCTGAACGTGAATGCCAACTTCCGCATATCCGTCCAGTTCGTGGAGAAGCGCGCGGTAAGCGTCCTCATTTTCCCGCAGCAAAACCACCGCGTCGTAGGGACACTCAACCCGACACCCGTACCGGAGCGGGACCACGGTCAGATGGCGGTAAAATGACTCGACCACGCTCTCATAGGCAAGACGTTTCGCCCTATCAGAAGGCGGGTCTGGCCCGGAGAGCTTGGAAAGCGCGACGCCCAAGCCATTGTAATTCGAAGTGAAAACACGATGGCCCCCCACGCCGTCGGGGATTTCCAGGGATGCCGGAAGGGGCCCGCGAACGATGCAATAGATTAGGTAACTCACAGTCGCAACCTCATGCAGTTGAAACTCTTACTTGGGGCACTTGATCCGCAAAAGCCCGTTCACTCCAGCCGATATCGCTCTACAAAGAGGTCATATCCTTATCGGCAAAGGCTTGCGATTACTTTAGAGAAAAGTAGTGGGGTGGATCTAATTGGTGGCTCGCTGGTTCATGGCTAAAGTCTTCTAAGCTGGAGTGGTTCCGAGGGGATGGAAGCCGGGTACGGGGGCCCATTCGAACTGCGCCGCGGCACCAGAATGACGCACTGGGACCCTACCGTACACTTGCTCTGAGAGAACTTCCCTTCCCTGGGAGTGAGGGTAGGGGGTGGCTGCTTGCGGATCGGTCGACCACCTCTGCCCCCTCCTCAGCGAAGCATGGGACCAGGCTTCTCATGCTTTTGCGCCTGCCGGCCCGACCGACTCTGCTCTGATTTCCGTCTATTCCAGCTCCTCAAACCGCGCCTGGAAGAAGCGCAAATACTTGGGCTCGTAGACCATCTTCAAGCCGCGCGCCTGTTCGCGCTGCTCGTAGACCTCCAGGACCGACTCCGCCACCACATCCATATGTGCCTGCGTGTAGACGCGGCGCGGAATGGTGACGCGCACAAGCTCCAGGCGGGGGTGGTGCTCCTGGCCCGTCTTGGAGTCGCGCCCGGCGGAGACGATGCCGCGCTCCATGGTGCGCACGCCGGAATCGACGTAGATGTTGGCGGCCAGCGCCTGGGCCGGATACTGCTCCTGCGGGATGTGCGGATAGAAGCCCTTCGCATCCAGGAAAACCGCGTGGCCGCCGATCGGCTTGACGATGGGGACGCCCCAGTCCAGCAGGTGCCGGCCCAGGTACTCGACTTGGCCGACCCGGGCGCGGATGTGGTCGTCCTCAACGCTTTCCATGATGCCGCGCGCCATGGCTTCCATGTCGCGCCCCGCCAGCCCGCCGTAGGTGTGTAGCCCTTCATAGACCACCACCATGTTGCGCGCTTCTTCGAAAAGCCCTTCGTCATTGCGTGGCCAGCCAGCCCCCGATGTTCACCAGCGCATCTTTCTTGGCGCTCATGGTGCAGCTCTGGGTGTAGGAGCAGTACTCCTTCAGGATCTCCGCCACGGTCTTCGAGCTGTAGCCCGGCTCGCGCTGCTGGATGAAGTAGGCATTCTCGACGGCGCGCGTGGCATCGAGCACGATGGGGATGCCGTGGCGGTCGCAGAGTTCACGCAGCGCGCGCATGTTGGCCATGGATTGCGGCTGGCCCCCCGCCATATTCACGGTTCCCGCAACAGAGACGTAGGGAATCTTCCCCGCCCCCACCTCGTGGATGAGCTTTTCGAGCTTCGCCAGGTCGACGTTGCCCTTGAAGGGATGCTCGCTGGCCGGGTCGTGCGCCTCGTCAATGATGACGTCCACAAAGGTTCCGCCCGCCAACTCCTGGTGGAGGCGCGTGGTGGTGAAATACATGTTGCCGGGGATGAAGTCGCCCGGCTTGATCATGATCTTGGAAAGGATGTGCTCGGCGCCGCGCCCCTGGTGGGTGGGGACCAGGTACTTATAACCGTAGTACTCGCTGACCGCCTCCCACAGGTGGTAAAAATTGCGGCTGCCCGCGTAGGCTTCGTCGCCGCGCATCAACCCCGCCCACTGGATATCGCTCATGGCGTTCGTGCCGCTGTCGGTGAGCAGGTCGATATAAACATCCTCGGAGCGCAGCAGGAAAGTGTTGTAGCCGGCCTCGACGATGAACTTCTCGCGCTCCTGGCGGGTCGTCATGCGGATGGGCTCGACCATCTTGATCTTCCAGGGCTCCGCCCAGGAGCGCCGGGAAGGCTTTGCGTAGGGCATGGGTGACTCCTTGAAACAGTGGCTAGTGGCGTGCCACAGTTCCAAAATTTGCTCGCATGGGTACGGGCAGCTTTACGGCTTATCCCGACTGATGGTTCTCTTTTGCTGCAGCTTGCTACTCTAGCCACTGCGACACGTGTAATCTGCAAATCTGGGATCCAGGGCTTTCTCCATCAGGCGGGGGAAGTCGAAGCTCAAAACGCGCTGGCAATTGCGGCAGCGCCACACGGGGTCCTGCGGATCGAGGTAGTTGAAGTTGACGCAGCCGCAGTCGCACATGACCTGGAGCCCCTTGCTGCGCCCTGAATCAGCTTCACATCTTCGGGTCCAACGGGATATTGCATATCACTCCCTCGCTACGATTCGTCGCGCTCGCAAAGCATGACGCGGTCCTGGTTGTCCACTTCGCGAAGGCGGACTTCAATGATTTCGTTGTCCGTTGTCTGCACGACCCGGCCACATAATTCGCCTGGATGGGCAGTTCCCGGTGTCCCCGGTCGATCAAGACGCACAGTTCCACCCGCCGTGGCCGCCCGTGTTCCAGAAGGGCATCCAGCGCCGCGCGCGTCGTTCGCCCCGTGTAAAGGACGTCGTCCACAAGGATTGCGGTCTTGGCCTCCACGGAAAACGGCGCGGCGGGCTGAACCACCGGCTTCTGATCCATGCTTGAGAGGTCATCACGGTATAGAGTGATGTCCAGCATTTCGACCGGCGGCGTGGTCCGTTCAATCTCCGTCATCTTCCGTGGCCAAGCGCTCAGCAATCGGTACTCCGCGGCGCCGGATTCCCAACCAGAACCAGCCCGTCCAGGCCGTTGTTGCGCTCCAGGATCTCGTGCGCCAGGCGCACCACTGTTCGGTCGATCTCTGAGGCCGACATCAATTGGGACTTTTCGCGAACCACCGCCGTCTTGGATTGAACGCTTACACCATTTTCCATCTCAAGCTCCCGAACGCCCTTGGTGGCGGCGAGTCTGCCTCGCCAAATGGGGCGGACCTTCTTTTGCCGGATATCGGCGTAAAGCCACCTCTCGCTTAACCTTACCGCATTTTGCACGACTTGAAAATGCTGTCGCCTCGCCAACTCCCCCTTTCTGACTGAGGTGATGGACGGGCACTCCTGAAACCATGAAAACCCTGTCAGTCGAGCGAAGTTATGAATCTCGCTCTGATCTCTTCGTACTTGCTTCAAGGTCCAACGCGAGATTCTCCGACTCCTCGACATGACGCGCGTTTCTGATACGCCCGGCGCAGATCGTCGCACGTAGTGGTCCGCCTCCCGCGTAGGCTTGGGTATGCGGAATCCATCCATGCACTGTTTCACCAGGCCTACGGCGGAATCGAGCGAAACCCGGTGTCCCGCGCTGACGTAAATGGGTCGCACGTGGTCCCGCGTCCGCAACACCACGCCGAGGAGTTCGCCGTCCAACGTCAACGGAGCTGTCGAGCCGGCACGGAGGCCGGGTTCATCGTGTTCGCCTACCAGACGCGACTTGGCGCAACCAATCGTCGGTTTGTCAAAGAGGATGCCGATGTGGCATGCAATGCCCAGACGGCGCGGGTGAGCGTACCCCTGGCCATCGATAAGAATAAGGTCCGGCTCGGTCTTGAGCCTTGCAAATGCTGCGAGGAGGACAGGGCACTCGCGGAACGAAAGAAGTCCGGGGACGTACGGAAAGCGCAGCTTCCGCCGCGCCATGCGGCGCTCCACTTCCTCCAATCCCGGCAGGCGATAAACAATCACCCCGCCGAATGCCACATCCGTCGCCGGATCGAACGCCATATCCGCGCCCGCCACATAACGAATTGCGCCAAAGCGGTCCCCGAGCTCCACCCGCTCGCGCAAGCTTTCCTGAAGCTGCATCGCTTCGCGAGGTGTCAGGTTCCAGCACGTCTCGAGCCGGGGCTTCATGGCCATTTTTAGATTCTATTGTTCCGCAATGTGCATTTTAGCGGATTTTTTGCCCTATGGGTGCAAATGGCAAATCGAACACCATTTGAATTTTGCCATTTGCCGTTTGCGATTGGAAATGCCTTGGCAACCCTTCGCAAAACGTCCTCCCAAGCGTTCGCCTTGTGTTAAACTTCTTGTCTTAGGGTCACCCACTCGAGGTTGCATCGAAAGTGCCACAGACCATCGCCAGTCCTAAAGTCTACGACGTCATTATTGTGGGTTCCGGAGCCGGGGGAGGGATGGCAGCCTATGTCCTCGCCAAGGCAGGCGCCAAGTGCCTCCTGCTCGAGGCGGGGAGTTGGTATGACACCGCCAAGCAATCCAAGATGTTCGCCTGGGATTACGACGCCCCCTATCACAACGCTTCCACCCCTTCGCATCCCTTCGGTTATTACCTGGCCTCCGTGGGAGGCTGGCAGGTTGAGGTGAACCTTATACGAACGCCCCGGGCAGCGACTGGCTGTGGTGGCGATCCAGGATGCTGGGCGGCCGGACGAACCATTGGGGCCGCATTTCTCTGCGCATGGGACCCTATGACTTTAAGCCTTACGCCCGGGACGGCAGAGGGTTCGACTGGCCGATCACCTACGACGATCTGGCGCCTTACTACGACAAGACGGAAGAACTGATCGGCGTTTTCGGGTCCGCGGAGAATCTCGAAAACACTCCGGATGGCAAGTTTCTCCCCCCGCCCAAGCCGCGCTGTTACGAACTGCTGATTCAGAAGGCCTGCCGGGGGCTCGGCATTCCTTGTATCCCTTCCCGGCTGTCTATTCTGACGCGGCCGCTGAACGGCAGGCCCGCGTGCCATTATTGTGCGCAGTGCGGCCGAAGTTGCGCCACCTTCTCGAACTTTTCCTCGCCGACCGTGCTGCTCCCTCCGGCCCTCGCGACCGGGAATCTTGAGATTCGCTGTGACGCCATGGCGCGCGAGGTGCTGGTGGACGCCGCGGGCCTGGCCAGCGGCGTTTCCTACATCGACAAGAAAACGCGGCGAGAGGTGCAGGCGCGCGGCAGAATTGTGGTGCTCGCCGCCAGCGCCTGCGAGACGGCTCGCCTGCTGCTGAACTCGAACCCTCGCCAATTCCCCCAGGGGCTGGCAAATTCCAGCGGCCTGGTAGGCAAATACCTGATGGATACTGTGGGCTCTGATGTTCGCGGGTTTCATCCCCGCTCTCATGGGCCTTCCACCGCATAACGAAGACGGCACCGGCGGCATGCATCTGTACATGCCCTGGTGGAATTATGAAAAACAACTCAAGCACGAACTCCCCTTCGCGCGCGGCTACCACATCGAATTCGGCGGCGGGCGAGCGATGCCCTCGGCCGGCATCCTCGCTCATTCCGAGCGGTTCCTGGGAGGCGGCTATGGCCTTGAGCTGAAGCGCGGATGCCGCAAGTTATACGGCGCCTTTGTGGGCTTTTCGGGTCGAGGTGAAATGATCCCTAACCGGGATAGTTACTGCGAAATTGACGATCAGGTCGTCGACCAATGGGGCATCCCCGTCCTGAAATTCCACTTCAAATGGAGCAACGACGAAATCCTCCAAGCGCGCCACATGCAGGAGACTTTTCAGGAGATCATTCGCAAGGCGGGAGGCGAAGTGATCGAATCTACGGGCGCCGAGGCGCAGTGGGGGATCAGCAAAGGTGGTGAAATCATTCACGAAGTGGGGACCACCAGAATGGGCAATGACCCCGGTACTTCCGTCCTGAATCCGTATTGTCAGGCCTGGGATTGCAAGAACCTGTTCGTCGCGGACGCCGCGCCCTTCGTGAGCAATGCGGACAAAAACCCGACACTTACGATCCTGGCCTTAGCCTGGCGCACCAGCGAATACATTGCGGACCAGGTCAAAAAGCGGAACCTGTGATGGTCGATTGCTGACTGTTGAGTGCGATTTGCCGATTTCCGATCGTCGGCTGCGGGTTGTCGGTTTTTGATTGTCGATTGCGGTTCGTCGATCGGGGTCTGTCAATTGCCGCTTGGCGATTGTCGATTTGTCTAGAATCCGGAATCTGAAATTTGAAATCCGGAGCGTCTGGCGACCGCCCGGTCCCAGCCGGAATCACGAGGTGATCCGGCTTGCGGCAGCAGTAGAGGAGACCATGAATCACGAAGAGAACAATCGTCCGGACGGCTCGCTTGGGCGGCGTTCACTGCTGAAGGCCTTGACGGCCATCCCCGCCTCGGCCCTTGTCCCCCTCTCATCCGCCGGGGGCGCGGAGCGCGCGCACTTCGCCGCGCCGGACTCTTCACCGCCGCCGGCGGAGACAACTTACACCCGCAAAGTCTTGGACGAGCACGAGTGGAAGACCGTCTGCATTTTGAGCGATCTGATCATCCCCGCCGACGAACGCACGGGCAGCGCCACTCAGGCGGGCGTCCCCGAATTCATTGACGCGTGGCTCGAACTGCGCCGCGGCGACCTTCTGGCAGAAATCCGGGGCGGCCTGACGTGGCTGGATATGGAGTGCAACCGCCTCTTCAACCGCGCCTTCGCGGACTGCTCCAAGACGCAGCAAAAGCAGATTCTTGACCGCATCGCTTACCCAGCCAAGGCAGCCCCCCGGGACGCAAATGCGGTGGCCTTCTTCAGCCACCTGCGCGACCTGGTGGTGAGCGGTTTCTTCTCCAGCAAAATGGGCGTGAAAGATCTGCCCTACCTAGGAAACACCATGGTGGCTGACTGGGAGGGGTGCCCGCCGGAGGTCCTGGCCAAGCTCGGGCTGTAATGGCGGCTTCGCGCCGCAACGCTGCGAGTTCTACTAACCTCCACGTAGCGCCCCGACCTGCCGGGGCGTCTGCCGAGCTGAAGGTTGGCGCTACGTTCAAATCAGGACAGGACCCAAGGCTGAAAAGCCTTGATCCGTGCGTGACATTCCGTTAATCTTCCGTCCCGCAATGAAAATAGTTAACTACGAGTTCAAAGCGCGAATCAAGGACGAGCAGCGCGTTCGCGACGCGCTCAAGACGCTGAACGCGCGCTCCATCGGAACGGACCATCAGGTTGACACTTATTTTCGCGTCCCCGCCGGGCGGCTGAAGGTTCGGGAGGGGCGCATCGAGAACGCTCTGATTTTCTACCGGCGGAGCAACGCTCGCCGCGCCCGCCAGTCTGCCGTGGAGATGATGCTGCTTCCGCGGCGGAATTCCCTGAGGGCAATCCTCGGGCGCGCACTTGCGACCCTGGCCGTGGTCGACAAGCGCCGTGAGATTTACTTCGTGAAAAATGTGAAAATCCACCTGGACCGGGTGCGGCAGTTGGGGAAATTCCTCGAGGTGGAAGCCATTTCGCGGACCGGTGACGTGAAGAAAATAAGATCCCAGGCGCGCCATTTTCAGCAACTGTTCGGCATCACCGCAAAGGACATCGTTGCAGAATCGTATTCCGACTTGATCCTCGCGAAGAATCCGAAGCTTTCAATCTGGAATCTGGAATCTGAAAATCTGGGATTCTCTCTCCATGGCCTCAACGAAAAACGATCTTCGCGGCAATGACCAGGACGAAGAGGCTTGATATGTTCAAACCACAAAGCACTGAGCAGCGGATTTTCCAGGAAATAGCAAACCGCGAGACGGCTTCCGTCGCCCAACTTGCCCGCGAGGTTGGGATTCGTCCCGCCTCCGTGGTGGCCAAGCTCCGCCCGCTGGTCAAGAAAGGGCTCCTGGTCTTCAGCGACGGCCGCGTAAAGGTCGGGATCAAGCCGGACTACGGGCAGGTCATCGGCATCGACTTGGGTGGCAGCCACGTGCACTTCGCGCTGGCGGATTTCTGCGGAAAGATCCTCGGGGATTCCAATGTAAAGATTCGCCCTGAGGACGGCCCGCACAAATTGTTTGGCGAGATCGTCGAGGGTGCGCGCTCGCTCACGGCGAAGTCCGGCGGGCGCCTCCGCGCGCTGGCCATCGGCGTGCCGAGCCCTGTCGACGCGGAGCGCGGCGTGGTGGCTTTCGCTTACAACCTGCCCGGGTGGAAAGACATCCACCTGGGGCATGAGCTGGAGGAAAAGCTGCGGGTGCCCGTCTTCCTCGAAAACGACTGCAACATGGCGGCCATCGGCGAGCACTGGCGCGGCGTCGCTCAAGGCGTCGACAACTTTGTGTTTATCGCCATCGGTACAGGAACGGGCTCAGGCGTGTTCGTGGACGGCAAGCTTTGTCGCGGCCGCACCGGCTCCGCCGGCGAAGTCTACCACATGGTTCTCGACTGGCCGCGCTGGGCCGACAACTTCGGTGATTCGGGCCACTTTGAAACCTATGTTTCCGGAATGGGCATCGCCGCCGAGGGACGGAAGGCTCTCCCCGCCACGGCCCTCCAAGCAGCATCCGGCCTCGCTGCGGAACGCGACGCTTACTTTGTGTTTGAAGCTTTCCGCAACGGCGACCCCAACGCCCGCGCGGTTCTGGAGAAAATCTTTACCATGCTGGGCGTCGGCATCGTCAATATTATCTCCGTTCTCGATACCGACTTAATCGTGCTGGGGGGAGGCATCGCGAAGGGCGCGCCGGAGTTCATGCTCTCCACTGTCAACAAGATCGTTCAGCACATTTACAAGGAGAACGCCCCGCCTATCAAATTCAGCTCCCTCGAGGACAAGGCCCAGACCTTCGGCGCCATCCGCTCCGCGCTCACCCTCGCCCAGCAAGCCGTCGAGCGGCGGTTGTAGAAGGTTGGATCATGCAGGGACGGCCCTCGTGACCGCTCCGGATGACAGGCTTAGGTCAGAGCGAGGCTACGGCCGGCCCCGGTTGTCGCCGATGCATCCCGCCTGAAGAATGGCAAAGCTCCCACCATGCAGCGCAGCCTCCGGCAGCACGACCCAAACCAACAACAGGAGTGCGCACAGGCACGAGCGGGAAGCTCTGGTAGCGGATCAAATCGTAGACAAGTAACAAAAGGAAAATGAGCATCGGCAACACCATCGGTCCCAAGGCAGGAAACGAAACCGCCAAGGCCCTCTCCAGCAGCCTTCCCTCCCGCCCGCCGGGACCAATATGCGCCGATGGCGCCAATCAAGGGAACGCACACGAACCACCACCAGTAGACGACCAGTTCGGTGCCTTGCCACGGCCAGAAGACGCGTGGAGCAGGCGCCGACGGGATTTGGAGCAATCGAAGAACGATTCCGGAAAGCGCGATCGTGCAAGCTCCGGGTAACCACAGGGTCTTAACACGGTAATTCATAATGATCTCCTCATTTGCAGCGCGTTGAATCTCGCGGCGCAGCTCATCCCAGTCCGCGGCGGCGCTCAACGCAGACTGGACAGCTTCCTCTTCGGGTGTCCCTTGCCGAACCAAATCCGCGTAGAGGTCCTCCAGGTGGCCGGCAAGTTCAGCGACGATCTCGTCTTCCCGCACGGAGTCCAGTGCCAGCGGTGTCAAACTTCGTCGTGCAAGCCTTTGCCAATCAGGCATGGGTCACCCCCGCCAAGCTGTCCAAGGCTTGAAACAACTGTCGCCATTCTTCACGAAGGGGTACCAGGCGGCTTTTCCCTGCTTCCTCCAGCCGGTAATAGCGCCTGCGACGTCCTCCGGCAGGCTCTTCCCAGGCTGCTTTCAGCCATCCGCGCCGTTCCATGCGATAAAGCAACGGGTAGAGCGAGGCGAGGTTGAAGCGCAGTGCTCCTTGCGTCTGGCGCTCGATGCGCTTCGAGATTTCGTAGCCGTGCAGCGGGCCCTCCGCGAGTACCGAAAGTATGGCCAATTCCGCGCTGCCGCGTTTAACTTGGGATCCGATGCTGACGGCGTGAATCATCATAGGTGTGAATCCTATATATCGGCTCCCAGCATGTCACTAGCACCAAGGTACTACCCGGACCGCGGCGAACCCTCCGCGCTGAGAATCTGTGTGCCGAAGGCACCTTGGAGTGCGGCGGCTTGACGCCGCCTTGGAATTACCGCAAAGCGCCGAGGTACACAACGCGCCGGTCTTTTCCCATTCTTCGCACCAGTAACCTCGAACTGCACAATACGAAGGCGGCGTCGAGCCGCCGCACTCCACGGCGCTTCGCGCATTTTCGTGATTTCGGGATGCCCGGTCAGCCGACGGGCATGAGCCTGAAATCGCAAAACGAACCCAAGAATCGGGCTCAAAACCGCCATAATGGAAAGAAATCGGACTGGTAATGCAGAAAATGCCACACGACCCGGCGCAAAGTTATTGAAAGCCTTGGGTAATCTTCGCTAACCTATAGACTGCGTCGGGTCTTGGGGAGAATCAGGGCAAGATCGAAAGAGAAATGGAAAACAAAAGCCCTGGCCGCTCGCGGGGAGGATGGCTCCTTCCCGCGTCTGCGGCTGTCCTCATTTTTAACAGCGCCTACATCGCAGCCTTTGGCGCCCCCACACTATTTTATGTAACGAATGCCCTGCTGCATCCGCTGTTGGGAATAGGCGTCGGCGTTCTATTCGTCTCCTTTGTCATTCGGCATCGACGGTCCTTCGCCGGGGTTTGGGGAACCGGCGGGCTCTGGCTGTTTGGGCTGGCAGCGAGTTTCGGGGTCTACCTGGTTTTCGTGGGCATGACTCGGCCCCACAGCATGGCGCTTTATGCGCATGTGGGGTTGGCGATCCTGGGCCTGTTTTTTCTCCTTCTGCGCTTTCGAGGCCGCATCTGGGCGGGTGTCGCCCCCGAGCGTGAAGGCCTGCCATCCGCGTGGCGCTGGAGCCTGCGAGTCGCCGTGGCTGCGGGTGTGTTTTACGCAGTCGTGGCGGTTTATCACGTCGCCCACTCCGATCCGCGCTATAGGATCGAGAACCCTTCCACCGCCCCGCTCAGCATGGATCACGAAGGGGGCGGCGCATCCAGCCTGCTCTTCCCCAGTTCTGCGACAACCAGCGACGGCAAGCCCATCACCTCGCAGTTCTTCATGGATTCCGAATCCTGCCGCCCCTGTCATACGGACATTTACAATCAGTGGCAAAGCTCCATGCACCACATGGCCTCCTTCAATAACCAGTGGTACCGGAAAGCCATCGAGTACATGCAGGACACGGTCGGCGTCAAGCCCTCGCTCTGGTGCGGTGGCTGCCACGACCATGCGTTGGTTTTCGCCAACAAAATGCAGACGCATCCCATCCGGGAGGTCGAGGATACGCGTGAAGGCCAGAACGGCCTCGGGTGCATGTCGTGCCATTCCATCGCGAGGGTGAAAGACACGATGGGCCAGGGCGGTTTCGTCATGGATTATCCGCCGCTCGACAAGCTGGCCTCGAGCAAGAACCCCCTGCTCCATTTCCTGCATGACTACGTGGTGAAGCTCAACCCCAAGCCGCATCGCCATGCCTTTCTAAAGCCTTTCCACAAGGACCCGCAACTGGTCCCGGAGTTTTGTTCCTCCTGCCACAAGGTTCACCTGGATGTGCCCGTCAATAATTACCGGTGGATTCGCGGCTTCAACGATTACGACAACTGGCAGGCCAGCGGCGTTTCCGGGCAAGGCGCGAGGTCGTTCTATTACCCACCCAAGCCGTCGCAGTGCGCTGATTGCCACATGCCGCTCGTTCCCTCGAAGGATTTCGGCAACCTCAATGGCTTCGTGCATTCGCACCGATTTGCAGCGGCCAACACGGCGGTCCCAACCTCTTACGGCGACCAGGAGCAGGTTCAGCAAGTCGAGAGCTTCCTGAAGGGCGCCCTAAGCGTCGATATCTTTGCTCTGGCGGAAGAGCCTGCAGAGCCCGCGGGCCCGACGAGGAAAATGGGCGGAGAAGCGCCACAACTTGCCAGCACGTTTGCCGTGGGTGAAGAATCCTCGGCAGGCTTGGCGGCAGGGGGAGTGAGTGCCATCCCTCCCGTCAAGTTGATGGCGCCGCTGGGGCGCGCCGCGGCTCAGGTGCGGCGCGGTGATACGGTCCGCGTTGAAGTGGTGGTCCGCACCCGCAAGCTTGGCCACTTCTTCCCGGGCGGCACGGTGGATGCCTTTGATTGCTGGCTGGAGCTTCAGGCCCGTGACAGCAAAGGGAAGATCATTTTCTGGAGCGGCGAAGCAGCCGACAACGGCCACGGCCCGGTCGAACCCGGCGCGCATTTCTATCGTTCGCTCCAGCTTGATGCTCACGGCAATCCCATCAACAAGCGTAACGCCTGGTCCACGCGCGCGACCATGTACGCCCACTTGATACCTCCCGGCGCCGCAGACACCGTCCATTTCCGCATGAGAGTTCCCGAGGATGCCGTAGATTCGATCACGCTGACCGCGAAGCTCAACTACCGGAAGTTCTCCTGGTGGAATACCCAGTGGGCATTTGCCGGTATCCGCGACCCCTCCCAGGCCAATCCCGATGTAACGAAGAATTACGATGATGGCCGCTGGGTGTTTCAAGGCGACCTTTCCAAGGTTTCCGCAAAGTTCAAGGAGATTCCGGATGTGCCCACGGTGGTGATCGCGGAAGACACCGCGACTATTCCGGTGGTCTGGCCAAGAGCTCTCCACCCTTCACGGAGACTTTGACCCTGGATCCCGGGGACCGCGAGCGCTGGAACGATTACGGCATCGGGCTATTGCTGCAAGGCGATTTGAAAGGAGCGGAGCGGGCCTTTGAAACGGTGACGAAGCTCGACCCCAAGTTACGCCGACGGCTGGGTCAACGTGGCGCGCGCTCGAGTTCAGGAAGGCAACACCGAGGCGGCGAAGCCCCTGCTGGAAAAGGCCCTCGAACTCAATCCCCGGCTCGGCAGCGCGCATTACTTCGCCGGACTTGCGCTCAAGGCCGACGGCAACTATCCCGCCGCCTTCGACGAGTTTTCCAAAGCTTCTTCTCTCTATCCGCGCGACCGCGTGGTGAGGAACCAGATGGGTCGCATGCTTTTCCTCGAGCGCAAATACCAGGAAGCGGTGGGGGAATTCGATAAGACCCTGACGGTCGATCCCGAAGACCTCGAAGCGCATTACAACCTGATGCTCTGTTATCGCGGCTTGCGAGACGACGCGCGGGCCGCGCGGGAAGAGAAGCTCTACCTGCGCTTCAAGGCGGATGAATCCTCGCGCGCCATCACCGGGCCCTACAAGCTCACTCATCCCGAGGACAACAACGAATCACAGCCCATCCACGAGCACGTAACAGTGCCGCTGGGGCAGGAAGTAGGCAGAAGGCAGTACGCGGAAAGAAGAAGGCAGAAGTAGCAGTCAGAATTCAGAAAGCAGCAATTAGAAAGCAGAAACAAGAATCAGAGCGAGATTCTTCGCTTCGCTCAGAATGACTGCGTGTGGGTTTGGAATGACACACCCGTGAAAGGGCGAGATCTCTCCGCCTTCGGATGGATACCCTCTCCCCCTTGGGGGAGAGGGTGGACCGCCGCCGGCGTTTTCTTCAGCCGGAGCGGGCCGGGTGAGGGGGTCGACGTTTAGGAACACGGATCGATGGCTAGCAAATCCAAAATCCAAAATCTAAAATCCAAAATCGCAGGCACTCTCATTTTCCTTGCCACTCGGTCTTCGCCAGCTGTCGCTTTCATGGCGGGTTTGAAGCCTGTCCCGACCTCCGCAGGCAGCTGTCAAAGGCCCTCGCCCAGTGACAGCAGCGGGACCATTCGCTTCGAGGACATCACCCAAAAGGCCGGAATCAATTTCATCCATTACACCGGCGCCTTCGGCAAGAAATATCTTGCCGGAAACCATGGGACCAGGTTGCGCGTTCATTGACTACGATAACGACGGCTATCCCGACATCCTACTGATCAACGGAAAAGACTTTCCCGGCCACAAGACCCGGCGCGCCACCCCGAAGCTTTACCACAACAACGGCAACGGCACGTTCACGGACGTAACGGCCAAGGCGGGCCTGGACATCGAGATTTACGGCATGGGCGTGGCGGTGGGAGACTACGACAACGACGGCTGGGACGACATTTACATCACCGGCCTCGGCGAGGCGCACCTTTTTCACAACGAACACAACGGAACATTCAAAGACGTCACCAGGACTGCGGGCGTGAATAACACCGGCTTTGGCGCCAGCGCTGCCTGGGTGGATTACGATAAAGACGGCAAGCTCGATCTATTCGTGACCAACTACGTGAAGTGGTCCGAAAAAGACGACCTCTATTGCACACTCGATGGCCGGCACAAATCCTATTGCACGCCGGAAGCTTACAAGGGCGACACTCCCCGGCTCTTCCATAACCTCGGCAATGGCCGCTTCGAGGACGTGACCCAGAAGGCAGGCATCTACGACCCCACGAGCAAATCATTGGGCGTGGCGGTGATTGATTACGACATGGATGGCTGGCCGGACCTCGCCGTCTCCAACGATACCGAGCGCAACAAGCTCTACCACAACAACCACAATGGCACTTTCACTGAACAGGCCGTGCAAGCCGGTATTGCCTTCAGCGAGGATGGCGTAGCGCGCGGCGCCATGGGGATCGACGAGGATGACTTCGACCACTCGGGCTACCCCAGCCTGGCCATCGGCAACTTCTCCAACCAGATGCTCGGTCTGTACCACAACGAAGGCAACCGCTTCTTCATCGACATCGCGCCTTCCTCATCGGTGGGCCGCGCCAGCCTGCTCTCGCTTTCTTTCGGCCTTTTCTTTTTCGATTACGACCTGGACGGCCTCGAAGACATGTTCGTCGCTAACGGCCACATCGAGCCGGATATTGGGCGCATCCAGCCGCAGGTGACCTACGCCCAACTCCCCCTGCTGTTCCACAACGAAGGCCACGACAAGTTTCAGGAAGTCGGCAAGCAACTCGGGTTCACGCGCCGCTGGGTGGCGCGCGGCGCCGCCTACGCCGATATCGATAACGACGGCGCGCCGGATATCCTGATTACGAGTAACGGCGGGCCTGCTTACCTCTTCCGCAACGTGGGCGGCAGCCGCAACAACGCTATCCGAATCAGGACCGTCGGCACGCGCTCGAATCGCGACGGCATCGGCGCGCAGGTCCGCGTCACCTCGGGCGGCAGCACCAACTGGCAGACCGTCCACTCCGGCTCGAGCTACTGCTCGCAGAGCGAACTCACCTTGACTTTTGGCTTGGGAAAAGCCACTCAGGCTGACAGCGTGGAAATCACCTGGCCCAGCGGCCAGCGCGACACCCTCCAGCAACCTCAAAGCCAATGCAACTTACACCATCGAAGAGGGCGGAAAGATCGTTCAGCACGAAACCGTTCAAACGCTGAATATACCACGACGCTGGGTGTTGGATAACGGAGGATGGGACAGAGCGCGCATCATCACACCGAGATCGGAAAGACCCTTTCCGCCTTTGAGCACCTCACTGGCATAAGATAAACAAGCCAGAATATCCGGGTGGCTTAAGCCCGGATAATTCTTCATTATCTCGGCCTCGGTCCAGCCCTGAGCCAGCAAGTCCACGATGAACTCGACGGCCAGTCGGGTGCCCTTTATGGTCGGTTTCCCCGTGAGAATCTTTGGGTCTATGACGATCCTGCCCTGCCAGTTCATCCCCGATATCCTCCCACAGCCTCGGTTGCGGACAGTCCGATTCTACCACCCTTCGCTTTACGATTCATGTACCATGACGATAGCCGACTTGAGTGATGTCCCCGTCGAAGGAGGAACCGTGAACGACTTTCCGGATTTCATGAAGAGTTCCGCCAACAGGATTGCCACCACCAGTCAAGCCACCCCGGGAGTCGAAGGCTACGTTTTTGATGGCGTGGATGGAAGTCAGATGGCCTTCTGGACTTGTCGTGAATCGGCGGCATCAACCCCACACGCGCACGATTACGACGAATACATGATCGTTGTTCAGGGCTGCTACACACTCATTTTCGATGACAAGCGCGTTCCGGTGAAAGCCGGAGAAGAGCATTTCATCCCCAAGGGGACCTGGCATGGGGGTGAGGTGATGGCGGGCACCCGAACGATCCACGCCTTCGGTGGCCATCGCGCGGAGAGAGTTCGATCGTAAGTGGTCCGGATTTCGACTCCGCCCGTTGCCTCGCCCACACTAACCTGTTTGCTTTTCACGCAGTGCCGACTCGGCCCAGGCCCGCACCTTACGAACGCATTCACGCGCCCAGACACGATCGAAGGGCATACCTAATTCCGGTGCCATGTCCACATAGCGGAAACGCGCTGCGAATGGGGTCAAGCGCCCAACGTCTTCAAGTTCACCAGGGAACGAAATGCCGTAATCTCGCAGGAGACCAAGTAACGCATCCAGATTGTGAGTCCGTGCATAGTAAACCGCCGCATTCGTGAGCACGGCCTTCAACATTTTCTCGACAGCCTGCTGGGCGTGGAAGCCGATGATTTCGTCCGGCGAGGCCGGGTCAGGAATGAGCTTCTCCAGAGCAAACTCGTCCTGTTGGGCCTTGTGGAGAAGGAGTTCGGCGTGCTCACGCTGTCGCATGGAAGACGCGCCCCTCACGGGAGATCTCGTAATATATGGTGTTCACAGTGTCAGCCCAATACTCGAAAGTCTCCCTGCTCGCGACCAGAACATCCACGGAAATTCGAAGCGGGCGCAGTGCAGCACTTAGGCGAACAATCTCATCGTGCGGAGAGGTTACAGTGGGCTCGACGACCAGCACGTCGAGGTCGCTGTCTTCGCTAATCTCACCGCGCGCGCAGGAACCGAACACGATGATGGTTGCGCTTGGCGCCGCCTGCCGCAGTAATTCCACGGCTTGCTGGATTGTGGCTTCGTCGATCATGACATCGCAAACCGCAAGCTGCCGGGTTCCAGGCCGGCGCGCAGGGCGAGTTCGTGCACCAGCAACTGGATAAAGACGGAGTCGATCAGCGTCCCCAATCCAAGCCGGACCGGCTCAACAGGAACAAGCCGAACATTGGTAGTGTCCGCAAAAGGCTGGTCGGAGTAAAGCAGCACGCGCCCGCCGTGCTTGCGTATGTCCTTCGCGAGCTTGAAGAGCCCGGCATCGGCCTGGCGCTTCGGGCCGATCTCTCTCTGCCGGGCGAAGATGATGTAGCGGTGGGCGGGGTCGATGATTTCCATGGGGCCGTGGCGGAACTGCGCGGCGCTCATGGGTTCCGCGCCCATTTTCGCCACCTCTTTGAACAAGAGCGCCCCCTGGTAGGCCGAAGACAGTTCGGCTCCACGCGACAGCAGGGCAATGTAGTGCGGGTTGTTAAAATACTCGACGGTGGGCAAGGTCAGTTCGTCACCGCGCTCGAGAATCTTCTCTTGCGCCTCGATAGCCTGCATCAACGCCTGAGTAAGCGCCTGTGGCGGCTTTCGGGATATAGCTAGTGCCAGGTACATCAAAACCGCCACGGCGCAGGCGTAAGTCTTAGTGCCGACGGCGGCGGGACGGCCGGCCATCATGGGCAGCAACAAGTTGGCTCGTCGGGCCAGGGAACTTGCTTCCGTATTGCTGACCGCGACCAGGCCCTCTTTCCTCGGCAAAGCGTCAAGCAACCGCAGCACTTCTGCCGTTTCACCCGATTGTGAGACAACCACCAGCAGTATGTCTGCACCGTGGAACTTCCGCAGGTGATCCACCAGTTCGCCGGTCTCCCAGATCAGGGCGCGAATGCCGAGTGAATTCAAGTAAGCCTGGGCCGGGTAGGCTGCATACATCGACGATCCCATTCCAGTGAACACCACGATAGGTGGCCAGCGGTTCACCATCCCTCGCAACACCCTGGAGGGGATGGCTCCGGGACTGGTATAAAACTTCCGCAGGCCCGACAGGACCGCTGGCTGCTGCGCGATTTCTTCCATTAAGCTGGTCATGGAAATGTTAGTGGCTAGTGAACGGAGCCGGTAGTTTAACTCCCGGTACTAGTCACTAGCCACTAAGCACTAACCACTGCAATTATACCACTTGCGCCCAGGGGGTCGAATGAGGTTTCATAGGAGCATGAAAACCAATCCCTGCCTCGCTTTTATTCTTGCGGCGCTGACGGCGCCGTTTCTCCCAACCCTTTGCGCTCGCGGCGCCGATCCGGGTGCCGCCCCGAACAAGTATCTCGTGTACATCGGCACTTATACCGAGAAGGGAAGCAAAGGCATTTACGCTTGCCGCTTTGACCCAGCCTCGGACCACTTGGACTCGATAGGACTGGCGGCCGAGACTGCCGACCCGTCCTTTCTAACCATCCACCCTAGCCGCCAGCACCTTTACGCCGTCAACGAGGTATCGGAGTACCAGGGCCACAGTAGCGGCGGAGTCAGCGCCTTTGCCATTGCTCCAGGGACTGGTAAGCTCACTCTCTTGAACGAAGTGGCGTCCGGCGGGGCGGGTCCTTGCCACCTCGCTGTGGATAAGACTGGAAAGTTCGTCCTGGTCGCCAATTACGGCGGCGGAAGCTTGGCGGTGTTCCCAATTCTCGGCGACGGCAGTCTGGGTAAGGCCACGGCGTTTGTGCAACACAAAGGCGCCAGCGTCAACCCCCAACGCCAGGAAGGGCCGCACGTGCACTCGGTTTACATGTCACCGGACAACCGCTTCGTCATCAGCGCGGACCTGGGCCTCGATGAGGTGTTCGTTTATCGTTTCGACCCAGGAAAAGGGACGCTCACGCCGAATATTCCGCCTTCCGCCACGGTCAGTTCTGGGGCAGGGCCGCGGCATTTTGCCTTTACTCCCAACGGGAAGTTCGGCTATGTGATCGACGAAATGCAATCCACCATCACCCCGTTCGCGTACGAGGCGGCCAAGGGAGTTCTGGATGTCCTCCAACCTGTCTCGACCCTTCCCCCAGATTTCAAAGGCGAGAGTACTGGCGCCGAGGTGGTCGTGCATCCTTCGGGGAAGTTCTTGTATGCGTCGAACCGCGGGCTCGACACGATCGCCGTGTTCTCAATTAACTCTAAGAAGGGGACACTCGCGCCTTTGGCACAGGTTCCTACACTTGGGAAGACGCCTCGCAGCTTCACGATTGACCCAACCGGGGCGTATTTGTTCGTGGCCAACCAGGACTCCGACAATGTCGTGCAGTTCCGCATCAACCCGACCACCGGGCTTCTCTCTCCAACCGGCCAAGTGCTTCAGGTGCCTTCGCCCGTATGCGTGACCTTCCTGCCGCTCGAATGATGACGCAGTACATCCAGCTCCTATGGGACTTTTCTATCTAGTGCGTCATGGTGAGTCGGCCTGGAATGCCGAGAACCGGCTTTGCGGCCGATCCGATATACCCCTTTCCGAGGCGGGGCGCCGGCAGGCAAAGCGCCTCGCCGAGCGCCTGAAGACCATTCCTTTTGAAGCGTTCTACACGAGTCCGCTGGGGCGCGCCTTCGAGACCGCGCGCCTGATCGCCGAGGTTGTGGGCCTCGAGCCTGTCCCCGACCAGAGGCTTGTGGAGCTCGATTATGGCCAATGGGAAGGGCGAACCTTGTCGGATATCATGGAGAACGACTCCCAGGCTTTTCGCGCTTGGGACGCCAAGCCCGCGCAACTCGCGCCTCCCGGCGGCGAAACTGGCTTGGCAGCCCAGCAGCGCGTCGTCTCATTTCTGGATTCTCTCCCGCCCAATCATCAGGAGGGTCGCGTGCTGGTGACCTTCCACAAGACTGTTTGCCGCCTGGCGATCTGCCACGTTCTGGGCATGGCGCCGGACGAGTACCGAAGGCGGCTTGTGCTGAATAATACTGCCCTGAGTATCATCCGCTCCCGGCCCTATGGGTGGGAGCTAATTACCTTCAACGATACGTCGCACCTATCAGCCTCCCCTGCTGAACGCACTTCGTTGGCTGAGGAGTTTTGACCCGCTCTTCGCCTGAGGGTCAAGCAAAACATTCGGCTTCCACGAGAATTGCGTGCACCTCACCAGGGCCATGAACCCCACGGATGAGGATTTGTTCGATGTCGGCAGTACGGCTGGTCCCTGTGATGAAAACTACCGACCGGCCCCAGGCGGCCTCCCTCGGCGCGCAGGCCACGCGAAGCCTTTCCAAGACTTCGTCGAGCGTCGCTACTAGTTGGGTGCGCCGGTACAATGCCACGTGAACAGGCGGGGCCAACGATGCCAGTTGAGCGCCCTCCGTCCAACTGGCTGCCACCAGGCTGCCAGTTTCCGCCAAAGCATATTCCACGCCGGTGATCCCCACGGTTGCCGCAAAGCTGGCCTCAGCAAAGGTCGATAGTGAAGACTTCCCCTTGGAAACCTCCCCCTCCGCCGAGGCTGGCCAAACGGAAACGGTCTTCCCAAACGAGCGGAGCAAGGCTTCGATCTTCAACTCCGCCAAAAGCGGATTGCGGGAAAGGACCACGTTCTTGGCATTAGTCTGAAAGAGGATGACCCTTAGGATTTCTTCCAACTCCTGTCGATTAGCCGCTCGATGGGCCACACCGGCCACCTTGGCCAATTCTGTCTCGAATCTGGCTAGCACTTCGGCAGGAGGGACGGGTGGCAGAACTCCGGCCGGCGTCGAGGTTGGCGCCAAGGCGCCCGCTCGAGACAAAGTGTGCTCCAAAGGACGGCCCAATGCTATGCGAATCCGCCGAATAAAATCATCGCGCTGTGCCAATCCTAACACCTCCTGAAGCCGGTCAGTTGAAGGGGCGGCGACTCAAAAACGCCATATTGTCCATCAGCCGGCGAAACTATCCGCGCTTACCGTTACCCGCCCAAAACGCCGCTGCAAGCGCAGAATTGTACCATAACTCACTGTAGCGGTGTCATTTGTCAGCATCTCGAACTCTAGCGCGATTGGGTCTACCGCCGACCTTTGTGCCCGGGTTTGCCGACCTGAAGCTCGGTGCTAGGTTCAAACCCGTAAGCTGCCCTAAAGGCTTGACACTAGAGGTCAAACTTGTGTATATCATATAGCAAAATTTTCCGAGAAATTGTGCAACCTTGAGGGGTCTAGGGTCATCAATTAACGCTGACGATATAGCTTAACAGGCTTTGGGTTGTCACGAAAATGATCGGAGGAGAGGTAGGAATGGGAGCTGCTTTGAAAACTGCGAAGAACGCTTATCGAACATTGTTGCTAAAGAAGCGAACCGAATTGCTCGCATCGGCAAAAGGTGCGCCGGCGGCGCTGGCCACCAATGTTCAGTCGCCCGATGTCGTTGAGTTTGCTGTCCGAACTGCCGAACAGGATGTGACGGCGGTAACTGCAAGTCTGCGCAGTCAACTTTTGAAGGAAGTCGACAATGCGCTTGGTCGTTGTGCCCGCGGCACTTACGGCGCCTGTGAAGGGTGCCACGAGGAGATTGCCCCTCCTCGCCTCAAGGCTGTCCCCTGGACTCGCTACTGCCTTACCTGCCAGGAACTTCGCTCCAGAAACTAGGCGGCGGTTCCGCATCGTGGCGCGGACTTGGAAGTGTGCTCATGCGGAACTGCACGCCTTTGCAAGGTCGAATTAATCCCCTCCATGACGAAAGCGCAATGCCGCAATGCCTGAGGTGTGCTATCGTTAACAGGCGGCTGGAGATATGTCTAAGATCAGAGTTCGGTTTGCCCCTAGCCCGACAGGCTACGTCCATGTCGGGAACGCACGCACGGCCCTTTTCAACTGGCTTTTTGCCCGGCATTATGGCGGCGCCTTCGTTTTGCGGATCGAAGACACCGACATCGAGCGCTCCAAGGAGGAGTTCGAACGACAGTTGGTCGAGGACCTGCGTTGGTTCGGCATCGATTGGGACGAGGGACCGGACAAAGGGGGTGAGTTTGCTCCCTACCGTCAGTCGGAGCGTAAGGAGATCTACTCCCGGCTGGCTACCCAGTTGATTGACCAGGGCCAGGCCTATTTCTGCTTCTGTACTCCGGAGCAACTCGAGCAGGAACGCCAGGAGGCACTGAAGGCGGGCCTCCAACCCCGTTATTCGGGGCGCTGCCGGAAGCGGCCGCGTGAGGAGGCGGCGCGCAAGGTTGCGGCGGGCGAGTAGGCTGCAATCCGGCTGAAGATCATTGCCAGCGCGTTTTCCTGGAACGACCTCGTTCACGGGCCGACCAGTTTTTCGGCAGAGGTCATTGGTAACCCGTCCTGGTGCGCTCCGGACGGTAATCCCAATTACAACTATGCGGTGGTCGTTGACGATCACTTGATGGCGATCACTCACGTGATTCGCGGCGACGACCACATTTCCAACACTCCCCGGCAACTCGCGGTCTATGCCGCCCTGGGCTGGGAGCCGCCGCAGTTTGCTCACCTCTCCACTATTCTGGGTTCCGACCGGACGCGCCTTTCCAAGCGCCACGGAGCGACCTCGCTGGAGAGTTTTCGTGAGATGGGAATCCTCCCCGAGGCGCTGCGGAATTACCTGGCGCTGTTAGGTTGGTCTCCGGCGGACGGAAAGACGGAAATCCTGAGCCCACAGCAACTGGTCGAGCAGTTTTCGCTCGAGCACATCACCAAGAGTCCCGCAGTATTTGACCAGGAGAAGCTCTATTGGCTGAATCGGCACTACATGAAGGAGTGTCAGCCCCGGCGTTTGGTGGAACTGGCCATACCGTTCCTTAGTTCGGCGGGGTACCTGGAAGCCCAACCAAGTGCTGAAGTTATGGCTTGGCTCGAGGGGGTGCTGAACGCTGTTCTCAAGAACCTCAGCACGTTCGAGCAACTGCCCGATGCGGTCCGGATCATATTCGATTACGACGCGAGGAAGGCAGTCGAGGAATTAGACCTCGCGGCGACGCCGAGCGCCCGCGCGGTGCTTGGCGCCTTCATCCCCAAGGCCCTGGCCCAACCGGAATTGAGCTACGAGCGGTTTCGCGCGCTCACCAAGGAAGTGCAGAAGGAAACAGGGAACAAAGGAAAGGACTTGTTCCATCCCATCCGCGTCGCCCTAACGGGTGCACCCTCCGGCCCGGAACTCGAGAAGCTGATCCCCATATTCGAGGCCGGAGCCAAGCTGCAGCTTCCTCGGCACCTCAAGAGCGTCTCTGAACGTTTAAGTGAGTTCGCCTCAGCAGCAAGCATTTGAGACCGATCCGCACGACACCAGGCCTCTCCTCAACTCCTCGACTTTTTGTCCTTGTCCCTTGTTTTCATAAACGTTCTCGCTTTGTTCCGTCGAACTCAAGTCGAGAGTTGAGAGTCGAGAGTCGAAGAGTGATAAGGGAGCTACAAGGATGCGCATTGAGTGATTCCTATTGCCTTAACGCCGCAGAGCTTCGCTCCGCGCCCCAGTCGGCACCCTCTCCCCCTTGGGGGAGTCGACTTGACGAATTTTACCCGGATAATATTGACGGATAATTTTATCCGGGTATAATTAGGAAACTATGGAAAACAAAGCGACCTACACATCGTTTATCGGGACCACGTTATTGGTCTCAGGCCCTCTCGATGAGGTACTTACACGAGTAAAACCATTCTTTGATCGAGATCCTGGCGCGCCCATTTTGATCTTTAATGACGATAGCGGGCGCCAAGTGGACTTCGATCTCCGCGGGACCTTGCGTGAGACCCTGGCGCGTGCGCTTCCGCCGCCCGAGCGTCCCGGCCCGGGCCGTCCAAGGCTCGGCGTGGTGGCGCGCGAGGTTTCGCTGCTGCCCCGACATTGGGGGTGGCTGGAACAGCAACCAAACGGGGCTTCGGCGGCGCTTCGCCGGCTGGTCGACGAAGCGAGAAAGAGAAATCCTGGAGAGGGCAGGCGGTTAGCCATTGAAGCCGTCAATCGCTTCCTCACGGCAATGGCGGGAAACCTGCCTGGCTACGAAGAGGCGACGCGAGCCCTGTTTGGCCGCAACCCGGAACGATTTCACGAACTCATGCGCGAGTGGCCAGCCGACATCCGGCAGTACGCCAACCTTCTGGCCGAGACGACTTTTGAAATTCCGGAGCGCTCTTAGTAGGCCAAGTGGCGAGCACTGTGGTATGTTAAGGCCGTCAGCAAAGGCCAAAGAGGAGTTTCTAGTCAACTATGGGCATGAGCTGGAGAGCCATTATCGCTGCCTTGGGGACTGCGGCTGAACTCTGCGCTCAGCCAAGAACCTGCGTGAAACCGTCAGTGAACTAGACGACAGGCGGAAGGTACCGTATCTCCGCCGCCTGAGTCGGGCGATCAAGCAGCGGCCGAGCTTGCGGAATTGCGCGCGAGAATGGAGAGGATTTGAAGCAGGCGAGGCCAAACAAGCCGAACTCATCGCCAAGATGGCCGATCAAGATCAGGCCCTATGGAACCAATTACAACAACTCGCCGCACGTCTAGATAAGATCTTCTGGATTGCCCTCGTGGCTCTGATCTTCTCCGCTTTTTGATATTTGCGCGAACTTATCCGTCTACTCTTCTGAGTCAACCCCAGAGCCGACTATAAGCGGCGAACGCGATGGCGATTGCGGACCCACAGAGGGGGTAGGTCGTTTTTCAGCAACTTGACCCTCTTTGTCTATCCTCCGAGTGGCGCGACTCGGGAAAGTCAATGCCGCCGGCCGACGCAGCATGCGTCAACGCAGCGCGAATGTCGATGAAAACAAAGGGTTGATAGTTTACAATGGTCGCGATGACTACACGAGACAAACTGATTGTGGCGCTGGATCTGCCCAGCGGCAGCGCTGCTACGCAAATGGCGGAACGCCTACAGGGCCACGTGGGGGTATTCAAAGTTGGGTCGGAGCTTTTCACGGCCGAAGGGCCGGTGCCGGTGCGCTATCTCATCACCACGGGCCACAAGGTTTTCCTCGACCTTAAATTCCACGACATCCCGAATACGGTGCGCGCGGCGGCCCGCGAGGCTGCGGAACTCGGGGTCAGCCTGGTGAACGTACACGCCTCCGGCGGGCGGAAGATGATGGAAGCTGCGCTGGAAGGAGTGCGCTCAACAGTGTCGGCCGGCAGCGGCGGCCCAGGGCAGCCACAAGGGCTGCCCCTACAGGCAGGCACGAAGGTGCTGGCGGTGACCATCCTGACCAGTCTGGAAGCCCCGGACCTTGCGGAGTTGGGTATTTCGGGAACGCCGATGGAGGCTGTTGTCCGCTTGGCGTGCTTGGCGCAAAGCGCGGGGCTCGACGGCGTGGTGGCCTCGGCGCGCGAAATCGCGGCGATTCGGCGGGCTTGCGGGCCGAACTTTCTGATCGTCACGCCGGGGATTCGGCCCGCTTTCTCCGCCACAAACGACCAGGCTCGGATTGCGACCCCCGCCAGCGCCATAGCAGCGGGCGCGGACTATCTGGTGGTGGGACGGCCGGTTACCGGCGCGCCTGATCCGGTTGCGGCGGCGGACGCGATTGTGGCGGAGATGGAGACGGCGACGACTACTCCCCTCCTTGGATAAGGAGGAGCTTCGCCGTGGCGTACGAAGAAAAGCAGATCCTTCGCTTCGCTCAGGATGACATGTCATTCTGAGCGAAGCGAAGAATCTGCATTTGGTTGCGGCTTCATCACGCTGTGCCTCAGCGCCTCTGTGGTGACTCTTTCTTCAAGGAAAACATCTCATGACCGACAGCGAAATCCTCCAGATCTTTCGTGACAACTCCGCCCTGCTCGAGGGCCACTTCATTCTCTCTTCCGGGCTGCACAGCGATCGCTACGTACAATGCGCGCAGGTCTTGCAGCATCCCAAAATCGCTGAACAACTCTGTTCCGAACTCGCGGCGAAACTGCGGCACTTGGGCGCGACATTGGTGGCGGCGCCGGCGTTGGGCGGAATTCTGGTGGCGCACGAAGTGGGCCGCGCACTTGGCATCCGGGCGCTCTTCACCGAGCGGCAGGACGGCCTCATGACTCTGCGCCGCGGATTCACTATAACCTCCGGCGAGCCGGTGCTGGTGGTGGAGGATGTGCTGACCACCGGCCTCTCGACGCGTGAAACCATGCAAAGCGTCGAAGAAGCGGGAGGGAAGGTGGTGGGTGCGGGTTCTCTGATCGACCGCAGCGGCGGCACGACCGATCTTGGCGTCCCCCGGTCGGCATTGCTGACTCTTACCATTCAGAACTACAACCCTGCCGACTGCCCTCTCTGCCGGTCGGGCATTCCCGCCGTCAAGCCCGGTAGCCGCACCAAGCGTGCCGTGTAGTGCCTAGTTGGTTTAATGAGGTCAATTTCAAATGGCCCTCGGAAGGGCGGGGCTTTAGCCCCGCCGTCGAGGGGCCCAGGGTTGGAAGGGCCTTTAGGCCCTGAAGCCAAATCGCTTCAGGGGCTAAAGCCCCTTGCTTAGCTCTCGTGATCATCGGCGGGGCTAAAGCCCCGCCCTTCCGCTTCCGATGAGTAAGGCGCTCACGAACTCTGCTCGGCACCAGACAACGTAGGGGCATCCCTTGTGGTTGCCCAGGACGGCCACTAGGGCCGCCCCTACGAGACATGTTTTGCTGGATTTCAGGCCTTTGGTGGGAGTATCATGCCAGCGTTCAGAGGGGCGGCAAGGAATAATCAGCCGGTCGGTCCCGGAAAGGTTATTGAAGCAGGCGCGGCTGAAAAAACACTAAGGAGGCATATTCATGGTCGATGGAGTAATGAGTCGGAGAAAGTTTCTGGGCGCGGCCGCTGCAACGGCGGCGGGCGCCATGATCCTTAAACCCGGGGCCGTGCGAGGTGCGGATGCGGACTCCGCTTTGCGCCTGGGAATTTTAGGCGTGGGGGGACGCGGCACGGCGGTGGGGACGGGTTTCATTGACAACACCAACACGCGCGTGGTGGCCCTGGCGGATCTCTTCCCCGATCAACTTGCGGCGGGCCGAAAACACTTCGATGAGCACCAGCAGGCAAAGGGGTACGCGGCGATTGATCCCGCGCAACTCTTCCAAGGCCCCAATGCCTACAAGGAGATCGCAGCATCGAAAGAAGTCGACTTCATCCTCATCACTACTCCTCCCTACTTCCACCCTCATCACCTGGAAACCGTCGTGGCGGCAGGGAAGCACGTCTATTGCGAGAAGCCCGTGGCGGTGGACGTACCGGGGGCCAAGCACGTGATGCACATTGGTGAAAAGGCCAATGGGAAATTGAGCCTCGAGGTAGGATTTCAAATCCGCAAGGCGCCGCCCCACGCCGAGTTGGTGAAGCGGATTCAGGAAGGCGCTCTGGGCAAGATCGGCTGCGGTCTGGCCTACTACTATTGCGGCCACATCGATCGACCCGAGTGGCCGGATGCCTCGCCGGAGGAGAAGAAGCTCCGCAACTGGGTCTGGTACAAATCACTTTCCGGGGACATCATCGTCGAGCAGAACATCCACGTGATTGACATGGTGAATTGGACGCTCCAGGGGCATCCCGTTATGGCGGTTGGCAGTGGCAGCCGCAAGCTGCGCACAGACGCCGGAGACTGCTGGGATAATTTCAATCTCGTCTTCACTTATCCCAACCATGTGCAGATCAGCTTCGGATCTACGCAGTTCGACAACCCGACTTTTGACGCTGCAACCCAGTTTTACGGTGAGAAGGGCAGTTCGCAGGCGCACTACGACCACCGGGTCAGCATTGCCGGAGCGGAACCGTGGGACGCGGGACTTGGCCCGGCGCAAGGCGGTAACCAGTTCTCTGTGGCGGGGACGTTTAAAGGCTCCCTGGACGAAGCCGAGGCGGAGAAACAGAAGGCGTTTATTGAGAGCATCACCAGCGGTCAGTTCCACAATCAGGCGGCACAGGGCGCCGAGTCCGCGCTCAGCGCCATGTTGGGGCGCACGGCCGCCTACACAGGCAAGTTGGTTACCTGGGATGAATTGCTGAAATCCAGCGAGGTATTCGATCCCCATATCGATATCTCCAAGTTCGCCGCAACCTAAGGCGAACATGCCAGAGTGCTGAATGCACCACAGAGCGCACCGAGTTCCCAGAGGAAACGCTTTGGCTCTTCTCTGCGAACACCGTGTCCTCTGTGGTGATTCTTCTTTGCTTGCCGTTTCCGATCGCGGTGTGCTCTGACCTTTCCAGTTCTGTGGAAGTACTGTTATCAATGGATCAACGCGTCCAGTTTCTATAGTAATGCGCACTGGCCTTTTGTTTTGCAACAGACAACAAAATTAGATCAGGAAGAGGGGGGTTGAAATGAACGAGAGTTCACGACGAGATTTCTTAAAAGCATCCATTGCGGTCGGCGCCGCAGCGCTGAGCAGCAATGCGGTGGCTTCCGCAGCTTCTCCGGCACCGGAGGCGGGCCGCATCAAGAAGGCCCTCCAGATCGAGATGCTGCCCAAGAACCTGAGTTACGCCGACCGGATGAAGCTGGTGAAGGCCGTGGGCTTCGACGCGATCGAGGGCCAGACGGTGACCGACCAGCACGAAGCCGAGGAAATCAAGAAGGCTGCGGACGACGCCAAAGTCAGAATCCATTCCGTGATGAACATGGCGCATTGGGCGAATCCGCTCTCCTCGCCCGATCCCGCGGTCGTGGAGAAAAGCCTCGAGGGAATGCGAACTTCACTTCACAATGCCAAGCTCTGGGGCGCCGAGGCGGTGTTGTTGGTGCCCGCCGTCGTTAACCCGCAGGTGAGCTACCAAGAGGCCTGGACGCGCTCTCAGAAGCAGATCAGGAAACTGCTCCCGCTGGCTGAGGAATTGAAGGTCGTTATCGCTATCGAGGAAGTCTGGAACAAATTCCTTCTCAGCCCGCTCGAGATGCCAAAGTATGTGGATGAGTTTCAGAGCCCCTGGGTCAAAGCGTATTTCGACGTGGGCAACATCGTGCTTTACGGTTTTCCCCAGGATTGGATTCACAACCTGGGCAAGCGCATCGCGAAAGTCCACCTGAAGGACTTTAAGCGCCTTGAAGACGGCTACCGTTGGGTCAATTTGGGAGAAGGCGACATCGATTGGCCTGCGGTTCGCAAAGCCTTCGCAGACGTTGGCTACACGGGCTACGCGACCACGGAGCTGGAAGGCGGCGATGAGGCTTATTTGCGCGACGTGGGCAAGCGCGTGGACCGGCTGGTGCTGGGGATGTAGCGGCCTGAGTCGGGACCCTCTTTAGGCTCGATTCGAAGCTTTCTCCGAATCCTATTCGTCGATTTCGTTGAGCAACGATTGCAACTGCTCAAACGCATCTCGCTGAATAATTGCCCCGGAACTATGGGTCGGATGGCTGGAAGAATTCAGCAACCGAAACGGGGCCTAACGAATCGAAACGCTCGAAGTAAAGGCGGATATTGGCGATGGCCTTCACCTACCAGCTTGTTCCCCAGTGACGGCCTTAAACTCCGTGCCACGCTGCGGGGACCGCTTTTGAAATACTTCACCAGCATATAGAGGTCGTAAAAGTCCTTCGGCTTGGTCCTCTGGCCCAGAGTAATGCCTTTCATCGCAATGACCGCGACCTCGTTGGCGATCTTCAGTCTCACAGTTACCCTCGCCCGGTTGGGTAGCTGGCCGGAAATCTCGTGGGTATAGTTCTGCTCGCGGGCGATGTCAGAGCCACGGGCCTTGTGGGCGAGCAGGTCCTGCACTTTTTGGTGACGATGGGACTGAGCCGTTCCGCCATACTCGCCTGCCAGGAAATCGACACGCATCGGAAAGCTGCCTCCGCCCACTAGCGGCACGACCTTTTCGAAGCTCGCTGGGATGACTTTTCCTTGCCGATCTCTGCGCTGTGAGTATCCCGTCCGCCCAAGAATATCGAAGATGGTTTCATAGGCAGTCTCGGATATCGAGCGGAAGTCCAGAAACAAATCGGCGTCCAGACTGCCGATGTGTTGTTGGCCAAACTTCGACACAGCTTCTTCAAATCAGGAAGTGTGGCGCCCAGCCGCCAACCAGGACGATGTGGTCCTTGTAGGCCTTGAGATGTTCCACCAACTCGAGGAGGAGTTGTAGCGCTAAGGCGGTCTCCTTTTTGGAATAATCATGAAGGTCTGGGCATGTCAGTATTTGAGTTCCTGGTCGCGAACGGCTTGAGCTGCTTCTTCGCCACGGCCTTTGTAGGTGATCAGGTCGAGATAGAGCTGGA
>CAVROP010000132.1:0-54965 GCA_963722675.1 uncultured Acidobacteriota bacterium | reverse complement strand
CGGAGCCTATCTTCATTCTGCTCGGCATCGACCAACTGATGGACATGGCGCGCACTTCGGTCAACGTTTTAGGCAACTGCCTGGCCACCGTGGTGATCTCACGCTGGGAAGGCGACTTCGGCAAAGAGCAGCCATCCCCCGTGGTGATGAATGCGGTTGCCGGCTAAGCCACAGCCTCCGCCCCTCCGTGGGGAAGAACTCCCACCGCGGAGGCACAGAGGCGCGGAGGATTGCGGCCGCTGGCGGCGGAGGTTCCCTGCATGCAATTCAGTCCGCAATTCCCGAAGCGTGACATCCCCTCGCGACATGGCGGCGCAATAGCAAGCGCCTTCACAACCCAGATTGTCTTGTTGCTCCTCTGCGCTTTTCTCGCCGGCCCGAGGGCATTGTTCGCCCAAGTCGCGGGGCCGCTCACAGCCTCGAGTAATCCCAGCTATTTCAAAGACGCGAACGGCACGGTTCTTATTTTGAACGGCTCGCAGACCTGGAACACGCTTCAGGACTGGGGCGCGAACAGCTCTGTCGAGAAACTGGACTTCAACGCATTCGTCAAGTTCCTTACAGCTCACGGCCACAATTTCACTTTGCTCTGGACCATCGAATTGCCGAAGTTCTGCGGCCTTCCCCTGTTCGAGGGCTCCGCGCCGGATTTAACCGCTGCCCCGTTCCCCTGGTTGAGGACCGGCCCGGGGACAGCGACGGACGGCGGTCCGAAATTCGATCTCAGGAAGTTCGACCAGAGCTTCTTCGACCGCTTGCGGGCGCGGGCT
Source organism: uncultured Acidobacteriota bacterium (assembly GCA_963722675.1). Lineage (GTDB taxonomy): Bacteria > Acidobacteriota > Terriglobia > UBA7540 > UBA7540 > CAVROP01. The sequence continues at coordinate 54,195 of CAVROP010000132.1, read as the reverse complement.
CAGGCGCTGAACAATGCCGGCATTTATGTGGGCGTCTATTTATTCACCGGCGAATTCCTCAACGTCTATCGCTGCTCGACCGACGGCTACCCCTTCACCGCAGCCAACAATATCAATGGCGTTGACGACGGTTACACAAGCGGAAGAAAAGGCAAAGGCTCAGTAACGATGACGGCTCCCAACGCGATTACCGCGTTTCAGGACGCTTACGTGGAAAAGACCATCGATACCTTGAACGATCTGCCGAACGTCCTTTGGATCGTCTCCGAAGAGGCGCCCACTGATTCCACCTGGTGGAACAACCATCAGATCGCTCACATTCGGGCTTACGAGTCGCGAAAGCCGCACCAGCACCCCATCGGCTACGCCGCGCTCGAGGGGCCCTCGGATGACATCCTCTACAACTCGGACGCGGACTGGGTCGCGCCGGGCGCGAGGATCTCGCCGGTAAAGTCCTGCGGCGCGGGGAAGCCGGCCTGCAAGGTCAACGTCAATGACAGCGACCATAGCTACTGGGAGATCTGGAAGGACACGCCTCAGCAGGGTCGCAACTATGCCTGGGAAAACTTCATGACCGGCAACCAAGTCCTGTTCATGGACCCTTACTTAGTTTATTACCCGCGCGAGAAGCGCAACTTGTGCCTCTCTCCTGTCAACGACATGTGTCGAGCGCCGGACACGCGTTGGGACAACCTCAGGGATAATCTCGGGTACATACTGAGATATTCCCGCAGGTTGAATCTCGCCAACGTCACTCCCCGCGGTTCTCTTGCTTCGACAGGGTATTGTCTTGCCCAAACTCCTCCTGCCGGCGCGGAGTACCTGGTCTACTCGCCTTCCGGCGGCTCATTCACGGTTGACCTCTCGGCGATGCCGCACTCGAGGACGCTGGCCGTCGAGTGGTTCAATCCCTCGACAGGGGCTACGATTGCCGGAGAGCCCATTCCAGCCGGCTCAGCCTCGCAATCGTTCACGCCGCCGTTCAACCAGGATGCAGTGCTTTATCTGGTGGACACAGCGGGGCACGCGGGTGCAGCCAAGCAGAAGTCGTGAAGAGGCGAAGGAAGCAGCCCCACGCAAAGGCGCAAAGCACGCAAAGTCCGCAAAGAAAAGCGACGGCGCGGTTCTCATCAGCAGGGGCGGCTCGCGAGCCGCCCCTGCAAAGTCAGATGTCGGTCCGCACGCGGGGCGGCCACAAGGGCCGCCCCTACAGAGTCTATGTGAAAACGCTTGAATGCTGTCATTCCGAGCCCTTCGCTGTCATCCTGAGCGAAGCGAAGGATCTCGCTCTGGGTACTCAGGGTAAACTCCGCGAGGAATCTCGCTCTGAGTATTCTCAACGCAGTGCTAGACTCCTCCTCGCCCCGCACCTGCGGGGCTCCTCGGAATGACAGAACGATCGGGTTATCACACAGACTCCTACGGCTTCAAAACCGGCCGGCCGTGGCGCAGCGTTGGGTGCAACCCAACCCGGAACGGCAGGTTGCTTGAAAGCGCGCCCCGAGGAGTAGTGACCTCGACCTTGCCGGTACTCGCTTCGGCAGGCACGGTGGCTGCGATCTCAGTACTCGAGACAACCTTGAACTCCGCCGCCTTGCCGTTGAACGTGACTTTGGTGGTGCCCGTCAGGTCCGTTCCGAGGATTGTGATGGCCTCCCCCGCCTCGCCTGAGGCTGGCTCTGTTTTCACGAACGGGTCAAGGCCGGTGGACAAACTAAAGACCGTTCCGCAGCCCGGGGTGCAAGCACTGCTGGTCCCGCCGAAGTTAGTTGTGCCGTAGAAGGCTCCATCGGTGGCTTGGACCAACCCACCCCAGGGCTGCGCGGGCGGCCAAGGCTGAACCCCGCTCGGTTGGGGAAAGTTATACAGATTAGTGAACTCACCTTCGGAAGTGATTTCGAAAATCGTGCCGTTTCCTGAGGGGCATAACCCGGGAGTTTGACAGGCAACCTCTGCTGCCGGTCCACCTGAAAGGGTCACACCGTAAAAGTTCCCATCGGTGGCTTGGACGAGGCCCGCATAAGGCTCACAGCCATCGATGCCGTCGAAGTCGTGGAGAGTCTTCAGTTGGCCCACAGGAGTGATAACGAAGACGGTGCCACAGCCGCCCGCCCCGCCAAGCCATGTAGTCCCATAAAAGTTTCCGTCTGTACCTTGCACGAGTCCCCCGGAAGGGTAATAGCCGTCGTCGCCCTGGAAGCTGTAAAGCGTGGTTAGGTTGCCGGCGGGGGTCATTTCGAAGACGGTGCCACAGGTATTGGCACTAGGACAGGCGTCATTGGCCATCCCGCCAAGAGTGGTCCCGTAGAAGTTTCCGTCGTTGGCTTGAATTAGACTCAGCGGGGTACAGCCATCCGCACTGTCAAAGGTGTGCACTGTGGTCAACTGTCCTGCGGGGGTGATTTCGACGACTGTGCTACAGACGTTGCCGTACCAAGCAAACCCGTAGAAGTTTCCGTTGGCCGCTAGAACTAGAGTTGGGGCTGCGCCAGCGACGGAGGTGTACAGCGTCGTCAGTACTCCGTCAGGAGTGATTTTGAAGAACGTGCCGTTGTTGGCCGGGCCCTGGCTGGTTGTCCCGTAAAAGTTACCGTCGGTGCCTTGCGCGACACCCCCGAGAGGCCCCTTGCCGTCAGGGCAACCCGATTGGGCGCAGAAGCTATAGAGTGTGGTAAGTTCGCCGTTAGGCGTAACTTTAAACACGGTCCCATAGTCGTAGGCCCCGCCTCCATATGTCGTGCCGTAGAGGTTCCCGTCCGTGGCTTGGATCAGGGTCGTGCTCCAAGGCATAAAGCCGTTGGTGCCATCGAAACTTACCAGGGTGGTGAGGGTTTGGGCGCGCGAGGCAACAGCCGTCGCGAAGCAACAAAAAGACAATACAACCATCGCCTTCCACGAACTGAGCTTGAACATATCACCTCCTCAGTTACTCTGCGTGAATTTGAATTGTGGACATTATGTACGGGCGGCCCTTCCCGCCGCTCGTCGGCAACCAGGAGGGTTGCCTCTACGGTTAAAACCCGTCGTGCTGCGCTTCGCCGTGAAGCGGAACACGTTCTTGCTCGTAGTCGCTTTGACGTTCACACAATCAAAACGTGAGCTTCGTCCCCAAAAAAGGCCATAGGCGGCGTCAGGCGCCGTAGCGTAATCCAAGAGTTGTCGTGGCTGATCGAACCTGGCTGGCCGGGAGCGAAGGCTCAGCGGCCTCCGGAGACAGTGATGCCGTTGGAGTTGGTGGGGTTGTAAGGAGGGGGTGGGCTTGCAGGATGCAGGGGCGGCTCGCGAGCCGCCCCTACGAAGCCGTACGAAGTTAGAAGTCGATCCGCAGGCTGGCCTGGCCCTGGCGTGCGCCTAAGAACCCGAACACCCCCTGCTCTGAGGTAATGCAGCCGAAACCGCATAGTCCCTGCGAGGGACTATTCGCATCGGTGATCTTCAGATCGGGATTGCCCAGGTTGAGATGGTTCAAAGCGTTGACGAAGGAGAATTCAAACCTCAACTTGACACGTTCAGTAAGGCTGAAGCTCTTAGCGAGCCCGGCGTCCCAGTCAATGGTGCCCGGACCATTGAGGATACCTACGCCCGAAGTTCCGAAGCGGCCGATGGGAGGCGGTGTGGTGCCGCCTTCGCCGATGCTGCAACTCCCGCCAGGGCAGGCGAAACCCGAGCCCATGATCCATTCACCTGCGTTCTTCTGAGCAGGATTAAAGGGGCCGACTCGGTCAGGACTCTGGGCGCGACCCACGAAGTTCCCGGAGCCCGTTCCAGACGGATCCCCGCCGGTAAAATACGGCGTAAGGAAGCCGCCGGTATGAAACGTCAAGACATGGTTCGTTTGCCACCCGCCTATCACGCCATTGAGGATCTTGTTGGAGGTGTTGGCAAACCGTTTGCCCTTTCCCACGGGAAGCTGGTAGACCATGGTGGTGACCCAGTCATGCGTGAACGGCGCGTAGGGATTACCCTTCTCGTTACGGCGATGATAAAAGTCCTCCGCGCGGTTGCACGCTGTCTCGCCGCACAAACCGCCGGCGTTCCCTGCGCCCAGGTTGTCTGCCAGGCTGTGGGACCAACTGTAAGTGCTATCGAAAGTGAGCCCCGAGCCTACCCGATGCGTGACTTCCACCTGAGCCTCTTCGAAAGTGGCGGTGGCGCCGTTCGACCGTGAGTTCACGACGCCCCAGTTAGGGTAGGGCCTCATACTCAAGGGCTGTTCGCTGAAGGGAATCGTTGACGGGAGCGACTGGTTATCGTCGGGCGCCCAGACGAGGTTGGTGGTTTTCATGCCGACGTAGGTGAGGCGCAGCCCCGTCGCCTTCCCGAGCTCGCGTTCGAGTGAGAGGTTCCACTGGAGCGAGTAGGGCTCTTTCCAGTTGATCGAGTTGGCCGTGCCAAAGTATGCGGAGCCGTAGGGGGCTATACCGCCCGCGGTGCTTGCCGAGGAAGTGGCCGGCCAAACGAAGGCGGGGCCAGTCGCCGTTTGAACATTAGTGTAGAAGTTGGTAGCCGACTGAATGGTTCCAGTAAGTGAGTAGTAGACGGATCCCAAGGTCGAGGCTTGGTAGGCTCCGATGCCGCCGCGCAGCACCGTCTTATCGTCATTCGTGAGCTTGTAGGCAAAGCCAAAGCGCGGCAAGGCGCGTTTCGAGGTGGCGCGGAGACCCTCAGAAATATGCGCCTGGGATGCCGTCAGCACCGGGGTGCAGGCGGCGCCATTAATCGACATGGGATCGTTGGCAAGCCCGGGAAGGCCCGCTGTCGGGCAGGCATCAAACGACTGGAGGAACGGAATTGACAGGAGTTTGGCCGCTCCATCGGGGTAAACAACTCCGCCGGAACCGGGAGTCTGGATGAAGTTCCCAATCTGGCCGCTGGCATCGGTATAGCCGGGGTGATAGTCAAAACGGAGGCCCAACTCGACGGTCAGACGTTTCGAGACTTTCCAGCTATCTTGAGCAAAGAAGGCCAAGATGTAGTTTCGGCCATCGTTGTCCAATTCGACGTTGTCCAATTCGGTCTGATAGGGGGCGCCGATCAGGAAATCGCTGAAATCATTGCCCGTGAACAGGCCGCCGAAGGCGTAAGTGCCGTAGTTATCAGCACCGAAGAAACCCAAGGAGGTCACGGCGCGGAATTTCGCCGCGTCCATGCCGAACTTGAAGGAGTGGCGGCCCTTTACCCAGCTAAGCGCATCGGTAAACTCATAGGTTCGCGATTGGCTCGCCGAATTCAACCGATCGACGCCCAGGCCTGTGGTTTCGCCGCTAAAATCGATCTCTGGCAGCCCGTTGTACCATAGGTTGCTGATGCCTGCAAAACCGAGAGACTCGGTGAAAGGTTTCCCATTATAGGGATTCTGCGTCCCTGACAAATCATCCGTCAACCCGAAGCGGAACTCATTGAGCAGCGTGGGCTTGAAGGTATAGGTTCCCGAGGCGACCAGCATGCGGACGTGCTCGAAGTCGGTACTCGAAGGAATGGTCAGTTCCTCAGGCGATAATAGGGGAATATTCTTATATGTGAAGCGTCCGGTTACGAAGAGCTTCTGGCCGAAATACTGGTCTCCCCTCACGTCGAATCCATTGGAACTCAGGTTCGCAGGGAGGTTCGTCCGGTAATTGCCACTTGTAAATCCGCTCCCGTAGTTGGGGTCCGGATAAAACTGGAGGAAGGCCTTTGCCCCGGGATTGATGTCAGTAATCACGTCGTTCGCATACGGAGCGCCGGTGAAGGGATTGTAAATCTGGGCTGACGCGGCGCTGCAAATGCCGGCGGCACTAAAATTGCCCCCGGCCTGACTGCAGAGGTAACCCAGGTCACCGCTTTTCATGGCCGGCGTGGGAACGGTGTTCTGTATGGGCTGGGTGCGCGGCAGCCTAAAGCCCTCGTAGTCGGCGTAAAAAAAGGACTTGTTCTGTCCATTGTAGAGATGCGGGATGACGACCGGCCCGCTCAGACTTCCTCCAAAATCGTTGGCGATTTGCCGGGGCTTAGTGACCGCTCCATAGGGAAGAGCGTTGAGCGCGGAATTCTGCGTGTACCAGAAGCCGGAGCCGTGTGGCGTATTGCTGCCGCCCTTGGTGGTGGTGGTGACGTCCCCCGGCTGCTCAAACTCCGCAGGACTCCCTATCCCTTGGACCTTGATTTCGGCGATAGATTCCGCGGAAGGGAAGGCGTTGTGCAGGGGCGAGTTGCCCGTCACGTTAGTGATGGAAACGCCGTCCACGCTGAACTGCGATTGCGATTGCAAGCCGCCCTGAATGGCTAGATTGCCCCCCGGATCGGTCTGCATGCCGGGAAGGATTTCCATTAGGTAGTACGGGCTGTTGCCATTCCCTGAAGCACGATAGTTCACCGGAAGGTCGGTGATCTCGAGGGTGTTGTAGGCGGAAGAAACGGTCTCGGTTTCAGTCGTGATCACACCCACGCTCTCGCCCGTTACTTCCACTTTCTGGCTGACCTCGCCCACGGTGAGCGCGGCGTCCACTCGCAACGTCTGACGGGCGCCGAGTTCGATGCCATCGACTCGCGTGGTCTTGAAGCCGGTATTGCTGACTTCCACCGAGTAATGCCCTGCCTTGAGGTCGACGGCAGTGTAATCGCCGCTGGCGTCCGTCGTCACGGTTCGCGACGTGTTTTCATCGGTGTTGATTATCGTCACCGTAGCATTGGGCACCACCGCGCCGCTCGCGTCCGTTACCGTGCCTTCGAGCGTGCCGAAAGTCGATTGCGCCAATGCCATACCACAACTTAATGCAATTGCTAGTACAGACCATGCAATTCTTTGCCGCATGGGGATCTCCTTTTTTTGAACTGTAGACCGCTGCCCCGAGTCGGAGGTTCCTTCTCCGAAATCAATTGTAAGGGGTGAATCTCTTACGCTAAACATAAAGTCCGTTCTTGTCAAGGTGTCCCGAAGGTCGCATTCCCTATGAATGGGTACACTCTCTCCACGTCACACCCGGCAGATCAGGTGGAGACCACCTTGCTCCCTGCGCGCTGGGCGAACTATGCGATATGTTTCAGACTAATGGCCTGACCAACCGCCTCAGAACCCTATTGAAGCAGGCGAATGTGAAATGCAGGTTACGAACGGGTTAGTTTATCATGAAGGCGGCGGTGCGGTCCGAAAGCGAAAGGATGCGGGACGATATTGGGAACGTGTCATCCTGAGCGCAGCGAAGGATCTCTGCAGTTGTTCGTAAATCATTGCACCTTAGTAAACTGCGGAGATCCTTCGCTGCGCTCAGGATGACAGACTCGAAATTCATTCGCGCCTTCCGAAGCCTGCGGCGAATGGCCCTCATCACCTTTTACTCTCGTTGTGTGCTAGAATTTCACATTCATTTCAACTCAACTCATGCGAGTAGCTGCAATGCCGCAGATCCGTGTAGTTTCATTTGATCTTTGGGATACCGTCCTCGTCGATGACTCCGACGAACCCAAGCGCCTCCGGCAGGGCCTGCCCCCAAAGCCCGTCGAGCGCCGGGAGTTGGTTCACCGCTTTCTGTCGCGGCATGCCCGTATTGATCGGGCGCTTGTCGATTGCGCCTACGACACCACGGACTCGGCGTTCCGGCACGTTTGGCGCCACCAACACGTGACTTGGCCGGTGGAGGTTCGATTGCGCGTACTACTTGCCGGGTTGAAGCGCGAATTGCCGGAAGACGAACTCAAAGAGCTTGTCCGACTCCACGAGGAGATGGAATTGCACGTTCAGCCCGACCTGGTGCCTGGAGTCGCCGAGGCCCTGGAAACGCTCCGCCGGCATTTCACCCTCGCGGTGGTCTCCGATGCCATCTTCACGCCCGGCCGCGCGTTACGAGAATTGCTGGCGGGGTACGGGCTGAAGGAACATTTCTCCGCCTTCGTTTTTTCCGATGAGGTCGGTTGCTCGAAGCCTGCGCCGGGAATGTTCCGCCGCGCCGCGGAAATTTCAGGCCGCCCTCTCGAGGAAATCGTCCATGTCGGCGATCGCGAGCATAATGATATTGCGGGCGCGAAAGACGCCGGCTGCCGCGCCGTCCTATTCACCGGCGTGGTGGACCGCGACAGCGCCCACACCCGCGCCGACGCGGTCTGCCGGGAGTTCAGCCAACTCCCGGGAATCATAGAAGCACTGGCGGAAGGTAGGAAAGAAGTCGACAGTCGACAGTCGACAGTTAACAGTTCGGGCGTTGAAGAGTCTAGAAGTTAAGCAGTTAGGGGTAGCAGCATTTATGCCGCTGGGATGTTGCGAGACGCACTTGACCTTGCGGTGACTCATTGACCCCTCAACTTCTCGACTTCTGGGCTCTTAACTGCCGACTGTCAACTCTGAACTATTAACTAGCAACAAACCTATGCCATCAAATCTTCACTTTCTCATCATCGACGGTTATCCGAAACCCAGCCGCGACGAATTCGACGTAGTCGGAATGAAGCATGCCTCGTGGCTCTATGTCGAAATGTTGAAGAAGCATCTGCCTGAGGCGCAGCACAACATTTGGCTTGCCAGCGACGACCCTGCTCCCCCTGAAGGGCTGGGACCGGAACATTACGCCGGCATACTCTGGCCCGGCTGCAACCTCACGATCTATCACCACGACGATCAACGCGTGACGCGCCAGATCGAGTTCGCCCGGAAGAGCTACGAAGTTGGCACGCCGGGCTTCGGCACCTGTTGGGGCATCCAGATGGCAGCCGTGGGGGCGGGCGGAGTGGTTTCGGCGAACCCGCGCGGACGCGAAATGGGACTGGCGCGCAAGATTCACCTTACCGCCGAGGGCCTCGGCCATCCGATGTTCGAAGGGAAGCCGACCGTGTTCAACGGCTTCACCAGCCATCTCGACGAGATCACCCAACTCCCCGCCGGAGGGGCGCTGCTGGCGTCCAACGACTTCACCCACGTCCAGGCGATGGAAGTGAAGCACGGGAAGGGGATTTTCTGGGGGCTGGCATATCACCCGGAGTACGATCTCCATGAGATGGCGCGCCTGATCACGGCGCGGGCGCCCAAGTTGTTGGCGGAACGGTTCTTCCAGAATCAGGAGGCTCTCCGGCAGTACGTCGAGAAGCTCGAAACGCTCCACCAGAATCCCAGCCGGAAAGACCTGCGCTGGGAACTCGACATCGATGACGATGTGCTGTCAGACCAAGTACGCCAGGTAGAATTCCGCAACTGGATAGACAAGGTAGTTCTGCCAAAGAACCGGTAGGAGCGCGTTGTGGTGCGGGCGAGACGCCCGCAGCACAAGCAAGGACTTTCGACAAAGGGCAGTGAGGAGATTGACCCAAACATGTTCGAAGAGATTTCCACTTTTTCATTTCCCACTCGAATTGTATTCGGATGCGGGGCCGTCAAGCAACTTCCCTTATGTCTCAAGGAGACCGGCGCTCGCAAACCGCTTGTCGTCACCGACCCCGGGCTCCGCGCCTCGCCGGTGTTGAAGGCTGTTGTTTCCGTGCTCGAGGACGCCCAAGTCCCTCACGCGGTTTTCGCTGAGGTCCACGGCAATCCGATCGAAGAAGACGTGCTCAATTCGGCAGAGGTTTACCGGACGGCCGGCTGCGACGCGGCGATCGGTCTGGGCGGGGGAAGCGCCCTGGACGTTTCCAAGGCGGTCGTGGTCATGGCCCGGTATTCCGGCGCGCTGGCTGAACTCGAATGGCAGGCCGGCGGCATGGAGCGCATGACCGGACCCTACGATCCCATCATCGCTATCCCCACCACGGCGGGAACCGGCAGCGAGGTGGGGCGCTCCTCGGTGATCACGTCTCATGAATTGGGCAGGAAGATCATCATCTTCAGTCCCTGGCTGATGCCCAAGCGCGCTATTCTCGATCCGGAGTTGACGGTGGGGCTTCCGCCGTTCCTGACCGCGGCCACCGGAATGGACGCCTTCACGCATTGCCTTGAATCCCTGACCTGCCCCGTATTCCACCCGATTTGTGACGGCATCGCGATCCACGGGCTGGAACTGGTCATCCGCTACCTCGAGCGCGCCACGCGCAATGGCAAGGACATCGAGGCGCGCGGGAACATGCAGGTGGCCGCCACCATGGGGGCCATCGCCTTCCAAAAAGACCTTGGCGCCACGCACTCGCTGGCACACCCGCTATCCACCGAGTTTGGGTTGAATCATGGCCTGGCCAACGCCTTGTGCCTGCCTGCCGTGATGCGCTTCAATCTCGACCCGGCGGCGAATCACTACGCGCGCCTGGCAGGGCTTTTTGGAGTGCCGGTGCAACAGATGTCGGAGAGGGAAGCGGCGGCGCGCTCCGTGCAGGAAGTCGAGGCCATGATCGAACGCCTCGGCATAACCCGTGGCCTGCGCCATCACGGAGTCCCCCGAGAGAGCCTCGGCCCTCTGTCGGTGAAGGCCTTCGAAGACTCTTGCCACAAAACCAATATCCGGCCGTGCACGCAGGACGATTTGCTGAGGTTATACGAAGAGAGTTGGTGACGATGGTGACTCTCAGCGAGCGTGGTAACGCCGTTGATCTTGTGCTATATTTCGAGTGATGGCGGTCCTGGCACAAGTAGACTGGCAGTCGTTGGCGAACGAGGCCCAAGTACGAGCCCTGCTGAAAGACTTCGTCTCGCATTACACTCTGTCTGGCCCAAACCAGTTGGCGCTGGCGGTGTGGTTTGAAAAGTCTTCCGGCCTGGGCGACCACGGGCAACATGGCCCATCCTTGATGCCCCACTTCGGCTTGCCTCAAAAGTCTCCTGGCGCGGGCGAGCACAAGCTCCTCATGCTTTTCACGGGACCTGTGATGAACAAAATGGAGTTTGATCGCCAGCCTTTGCTCTGGAAAGCAGGTGTTGACGGTCCTCCTTTCATCGTGATTCACTGGACCTCCTTAGCGTTCTTCTCTCAACTGCTTCGGTCAAACTCCACCGTCGTTCAGGAATCTTTTCCTGATGCCGAGGTTATTCACTTCCAAAAGCGATTACTGCCTCGAGACATCCTTGAAGCGTTCCGGATCGTTACGGAGCCGTCGCATCTGATTAAGGTTTGGTGTGTCTACCACGACCAATACGGGAAGGGACAGACCGTTCAAAGTCTGCTGAGCTCGCGTGCCGGGAGGAGACCAGAAGTCGGTATCGTGAAGACTTTGGAGTCGCCGGACTTTGAGAGTTGTAAGGCAATTTTCCACGTTGAGGTTGGCCAGGAATGGCGGCCTGCAAACCCTGAAGGAATCATGCATTCGTCCGGTTTCTACTCCGACTGGTTGAGCGGGCGGCCATGCTACCTTCTGGCGGAGGGTGGGGCATTTTACTACGTCGAAAAATTCGAAGTGATTTATGCTCCTGATTACGAGCGCCTCGTCCTAGAGAGACGGCCCGATGACAGATACCTTGAAGTCTATCTGCGAACAGTGCACCCACCTGAACAACCCGCGGATTGACTTCATTCCTGCCCAATTGGCACGTCACAAAGAAATCATTCTACGGGACCTGCGAGAACTTGTTGCGGTGGCATCTAGTGAGCACGAAAAGGCCTGCGTAGTGCTAGGTGGCACTGTCCTCGAGGCTATCCTCTTCAGCTTCCTTCAGGGCCAAGAGACAAAGATTGGGGAGCGTCGAGGGAAAAGGTTTACGTTTGACCCACTCCAAAGTTTGCAGAATTACCTGGAAATCTTCAACAAGTGGTTTGGAAGAGATTTTCCAAGTCTAGAACTCCCCGATGTGCTCGTCGATTACCGGGATCTTGTTCACTTTAACCGGGAACTGAGCGCGCCGCCCGGTGAATGCAGGAGAGCAGCCCAGGATCTGTTGCGGACTCTTGATGCTCTCCTAGGTGAACTGGCTGCCTATGGTTCCGGTGTGCCCTTACAAAAGGAGAGTAAGGATGAGTGAATCTACAGGCTGGAACCTGGTCAACCCCGCTACCGAAGAGGTCTTTCGAGCCATCGCGCCCACCTCCGACGCGGAGTTGGACGAGATCCTTTCGCGCATGCGCGCGGCGCAGGCGTTTTGGCGAGACGTTCCGCTGCAGGAACGTGTAAAGATCTGCACCCAATTCATAGCCGCATTTCGGTCCATGAAGGAATCGGTTGCGCTGGACATCACACGGCAGATGGGCAAGCCCATTGGCCAGGCGCGCCGGGAAGTAGATACGATGCTCGACCGCGCCGAGACCATGGTGCGGTTAGCGCCCGGCGCACTTCAGGACGACATGCTCCCTCCCAAAGAGGGTTTCCGCAGATTCATCCGGCACGAACCGCTCGGCATCGTGCTCGACATTCCAGCCTGGAACTATCCGCTGCTGATCGCCGTCAACGTCATCGTCCCCGCCCTGTTAGCCGGCAATGCCGTTCTGATCAAGCACGCGCGCCTGACGCCGCTTTGTGGCGACGCATTCGTCGATGCCTTCCGCAAGACGGACCTTCCACAGGACCTGGTGGCCTCGGTTCACGTCAACCACGCCACCACCCGCAAGTTGATTGAGAAGCGTGCCGTCGATTTCATCTCTTTCACCGGCTCGGTCGAGGGCGGGCGCCAGGTTTACCAGGAAGCCTCAAGCCAGTTGCTCGATATGGGTCTCGAGCTGGGCGGCAAGGACCCGGCCTTGGTGCGCGAGGATGCCAACTTCACCTTTGCGGTGGAAAACACGGTGGATGGTGCCTTCTATAACGCCGGGCAGAGTTGCTGCGCTGTGGAGCGCATCTACGTGCTGCGCCCGATCTTCTCCAAATTCGTCGACGCTTACGTAGCCGAGGTGGAGAAATATAAGGTAGGTTCGCCGGAAGACGAAACCACAACCGTAGGCCCGCTGGCCCAGCGCAAGACGGTTGAGTTCATGGAATTCCAGGTCGGCCAGGCGGTCGCGCGGGGAGCTGAGGTTCTGACCGGAGGACACCGCCTGCCGGGGCCGGGGTACTTCTTTCCGCCGACCGTGCTCGTGAATGTCGACCACACGATGAGTGTTATGATGGAAGAAAGCTTCGGGCCGGTGATCGGGATCATGCCCGTGGACAGCGACGAGGAAGGCGTCCGGCTGATGAACGACAGCCCTTACGGCCTCACCGCCTCCATCTGGACCGAGGACATGAAACAGGGTGAGAAGTTGGCGCACCTGACGGCGGCGGGCACCGTTTACGTTAATCGTTGCGATTATCTCGACCCGGAGCTTTCCTGGGTGGGCATCAAGGACAGCGGGCACGGCTGCACATTGTCGCACCTCGGTTTCCTTTACTTGACACGCCCGAAGAGCTTTCACATCCGTACGCGGACGTAGCGCGCCGCAGCTTCTCCGTGCCTCCGTGCCTCTGGGGTGAAGAGGTCTTATGACTCTCCAGCAAATTAAGCACGCTTTTGCCAAACACAAAATCGCCAAAGTGAAGCTCGGAGGCTTCGACGTTGATGGTGTGCTGAGAGGGAAATACATCTCACTCGAGAAATTCTTCTCGGCCGCCGAGTCGGGCTTTGGTTTTTGCGACGTCATCTTCGGCTGGGACAGTTCTGACGCGCTCTACGACAACGTCCAAATCACCGGTTGGCACACGGGTTATCCCGACACGCTGGCCCGCATCGACCTCTCCACTTTTTGCGTTCTGCCTTGGGAGCCGAACACGGCATTTTTCCTGGTGGATTTTTGCCGCCAGGATGGCTCGCCCTTGCCCGTCTCTCCGCGCCAGGTTTTGCGCGCCGTCGTGGAAAGGGCGGAGAAAGCGGGCTACACCACGAAGGCCTCGATTGAGTATGAGTACTTCTTCTTTCAGGAGGACCCGCTCTCCGCGCGGCAGAAGCGTTTCCGCGACCTGACTCCGCTTTCACCGGGAATGTTCGGTTACAGCTTCATGCGCGCCTCCGCGCACTCCGACCTCGCGCACGCCATTATCGATACCTCGAGCGCGATGGGAATTGAACTCGAGGGCTTTCACACCGAAACCGGTCCGGGGGTTTACGAGACCGCGATTCGCTACGACGACGCTTTGCGGGCCGGCGATAAGGCTGCCTTGTTCAAAACCCTGGTCAAGATCGTGGCGCGCAAGCACGGCCTGCTCGCCACTTTTATGGCCAAGTGGAATGCCAATCTGCCGGGTTGCAGCGGGCATATCCATCAGAGCCTGTCGGACCGCGCGGGAAAGAAGAACCTCTTCTACGACCCCAAATCGGACTCGCACATTTCCGAGCTGATGCAGCAATACATGGCAGGACAACTCGCCTTGATGCGCGAGTTGGCGGTCATGTTCTGCCCCACTATAAACTCCTACAAACGCACCGTGCCCGGCACCTGGGCGCCCACCAACGTCACCTGGGGAGTGGACAACCGAACCACCGCTCTCCGCGCCATTTCCTCCGGCGTCAAGAGCACACGGGTCGAGCATCGCCTGCCCGCCGCCGACGCCAACCCCTATTTGTCGCTTGCCGCCAGTCTGGCTTCAGGCCTCTACGGGATCGAGAACAGTCTGGAACTCCCTGCGCCTACCGGCAACGCCTACGAGGCGCCGGCGCCGGCGCTGCCCCGGAGTCTCGAGGAGGGTACGGAGCTCTTCCGATCCAGCAAAATCGCGCGGCAGATCTTCGGCGATGAATTCGTCGATCACTACGCCGCCACGCGCGATTGGGAAACTCGCCAGTTCCGACGCGCCGTAACCGATTGGGAATTGGAGCGCTACTTCGAGATAATTTGAGGTCCGCTAAAAGAAGATTCACCACGGAGGGCACAGAGATCACAGAGAAACGCCAAAAGGCTCTTCTCGGTGATCGTTGTACTACCATTCTCGAATTTCTTCGCGGCGCGCCAAGATTGTTACCGATAATCGTTCCCGCGACACGCTCTTGAATTTCAAATCTTGAATTTTGAATTGCGGCTCTGCCGCGCTGTGCACTCTGTGGTGAATTGCTTTTTTCTGTAACCAGCCGCTACTCCATTGCCTCAACCAACGGGTTCCCCTGCGACCCCGAGGGCTGCGTCAACCCCAGCGCTGCCGCCAGGGTCGCTGCAAGATCGATAGGCTGGCAGTGGTTAAAGTAAACCCCCGGCTTGAAAGTGTTCCCCCACAAAAGCAGCGGCACCTGCGCATCGTAATTCCACGGGCCGCCATGGGTAGTGCTCGTGGGGCCTGCGACCGGCAAGGCGTAAGGGTCGAGCACAACGAAAACGTCTCCCCCGCGCTGTTCGTTGAAGCTATTGGACACCTTGCGACCCAGGGGCGAGGAGGGCAAGTTTCCTGAAAGGATTTGCGCGCGAGTGAAGGCGGCCGCCACTCCGGGCACAGAAGCCACCGCCACGGCGGCCACTTCCTCCGCCCGCGCCGCCTGAATGTGTTGTTTGTTCAGAGCCTCGGAATCAAAGTAGATATAGGGCCCGTCGATTGCCGCGATCCAGTCTCCCTTCCCAAATTCACCCGTCATCGCTGCTTCCACCGCTTTGCGCAGCAGCGCCGTCTGCGCCACCCCCGCGCCCCATTTATGCTCCTGAATGAATGCCGGGTTCGGCGACACGCCGTGGTCTGCCGAGAGGGCGATCCAAACGTTCCTGAGGCCCACAAGTTTGTCCAACTCGGCGAAGAACGACGCCAAGTCGCGGTCCGTTCGCAGGGTGACATCGCCCACCTGCGGGCTGTATGGCCCAAACGCATGGCCGATGTAGTCGTTGACGCTCAGCGAGATGCTCAACAAATCGGTGTCGTCGTCCTTGCCTAAATGCTCGCCCCTGATTGCTTGCTCAGCAAACGCCAACTCGATTTCATTCATGTAAGGCGTTTGACCAAGCCAGCTCAGGAACTTCGGGTCAGGACACGGCTCGTTCGGACTCGCCTTGAGTTCGCTGAACGTCATGCCGTATCCGCTCTCCGGCAGAGCGGCCCATTTCTGTCCACAGTAGTTCTTCGCCGGCGAGCTTTGGTTGAACTTCACCACCCAGGAGGGAAGCGCCGGCATGTAGTAGCTGCTGCTGATGAATCGGCCTCGCTGGGAGTCATACCAATACGCAGCCGAGGGCGAATGGCCGCCGGGCAGAATCGCCGCGCGGTCTTTCAGCGCGATCGCCACGACTTTCGACCGGAAGTCCGTGGCCGCCCGCAACTCGTCCCCGAGTGTGCTGCCGATAAGGTAGTGCGGAGAGAACCCCGGTTTTTCCTCGGCCCCGTCCGGACCGCTCACGAGTTTCGTGGCCGGGTCCTCGACGCAATTGACGGTGCGGCGGAGCGAGTGATCGTACCACTCGTTGCCGATGATTCCGTGCACGTTCGGGTACGCCCCAGTGAAAAGACTGGCATGGCCGGGGCCCGTGGCGGTGGTGGCATAATCATAGCGGCAATCCGCGAAGCAAGCCCCGCCGGTTAGTAAGAGGTTAAAGCCACCCGCCACGAATTTTTGCCGGAAGCGCACCAGATAGTCATATCGGAATTGGTCAATCACGATGATCAGACAGCAGCTTGGGCCGGCGCGGAAAGTCAGCCTTGCTCCAAACGATCGCCCCGCGGAGCAGGAAGAACCCTAACAGAAACGTGATCCATCGAGTAATCGAAGTCCTCTTCAACAAAGCCGTCCTCCTCATCGAAGCCTTCTATTGCCGTATTCAGGATACCAGAATCATGCGCGACGCCCGCACCAGCGCGATAAGCGTCGTGAACACAGTCCTTCCCATGGTACATTGGAAGGCTTATCACCAAACGTGCTTGAAGGGACACCGCCTATGCCGCGCCGCGTTCTCATTGCTTTGTTCGCAGTTTACATTCTCCTTACGCCCATTCGCGGGAGCCTTGGAGAAGATGCGCAGACTCCCAAGCCCACGCTGCTCGAAGCTCCGGCAGGCCGCTTGCCGGTGAAGATTGATCCGCGCGGCATGACCGTCTTACCCAACGGGCGACTGATTACTCCCTTTGGCAAGCACGTGAAGGTCGCGCCTCATCCCTATGGCCTCGTCCTCAGCCCGGACGGCAAAACCCTGGTCACCGTCAATGGCGGGACGAATCCCTTTTCGGCAAGCATTATCACGGATATTTTCGGACTTGCCCCTCACGTGGCGCAGATTCCTCCCGGCTTCAAGTCTTCGGATGCCGATCCGCAGAGCGTCTTTCTGGGCGCCGCGATCGCACGCGACAACCGCACGCTTTACCTCTCCGAAGGCAACAACGGGAACGTTGGAATCTTCGACCTGGTGTCTCACCAACGGCTGGGCTCGCTCAGCCTGGACGGCGAGTTTCAGGGCAAGAAATACGCCAACAGCCTGAGCGGTGAACTCCTGCTCTCACGCGACAGCAAGGCTCTGTATGTTCTGGACCTGGCGCACTTCCGCCTGGTGGTTTTTGACACTCGCAGCAAGCAGATGATCTCGAGCCTTCCCGTAGGCCGCATGCCTTTTGGCTTGGCGCTCTCGCGCGACGGCAGGCGCGCTTATGTCTCCAACGTGGGAACGTTCAGCTACAACGTCGTTCCGAACTACGACCCGAAGAACCCCCGCGACACCGGCCTCACATTCCCGGCCTTTGGATATCCCTCGAAAGAAGCGGAAGCCGGCGCCACCGTGGAGGGCAAGGCGATTGCCGGTCTCAGCGACCCTAACGTTCCGGAATCCAACTCGCTTTATGTGATCGATGTGAAAAACCCTCACGCACCTCAGGTGCTCGACCGGATCCGCACCGGGCTTCCGATTGGCGATCAGGTGGTCGGCGGAAGCAGCCCAGGCGCCGTAGTCGCGGGCAAGAGGAAGATATTCGTATCCAACGCCACGCAAGACAGCATCACGGTGATCGACGCCCGTAGCGGCAAGCTGGAACAGAATGCGCTGATCTCCCCCGCGACCGAAGTCAAGGGATTGCGCGGCGTTCTGCCGTTCGGCATGGCGCTCAGCTCGAATGAAAAGCGCCTCTACGTCGCCTGCGCAGGCATCAACGCCGTCGCGGTGGTTGAAACCGACCAGATGCAACTCCTGGGCTTCATTCCCACGGGCTGGTTCCCCTCGCGAGTGGCGCTGAGTGCCGACAACAAAACGCTTTTTGTTGCCAATGCCAAAGGCTTTGGCGCCGGCCCCAATGGCGGGAAAGGCGTTCAGCTTGGTCCCGAGGGCGCTTACATCGGGGACATCACCAAGGGTACGGTATCGATCCTGACGATCCCGAAAGACTACCAATTGCGCCCTTTCACGCTCCAGGTGATGAAGAACAACGGCTTCGTTCCCGGCTTCCTGGCGCTGGGATCAAAACCCGGGCCGCAGCGCCCGCCGGACTTCCCCATTCCGCTCCCAGGCTCGCCCAGTTCGAAGATTCACCACGTGGTCTTCATTACCAAAGAGAACCGCACCTATGACGAGGTATTTGGCGATCTGGGCGGCGCCGGTGTGGATGGCGATGCCACGCTGGCCCGTTGGGGGATGGACGCCACCGTCAAGGAGGAGAAGGTGCCGGCTCCAACGCTCCGGCACATTCAGGTTACGCCCAACCAACATGCCCTCGCCAAGCGCTTTGCCTTCGGCGACAACTTCTACGTGGATTCGGATGTCTCCGTGGACGGCCACCACTGGCTGGTGGGCAATTACCCGAACGAACTCCTCGAATCGGCTTGGCCCGCCGGCTATGGCGGCAAATTTGACTTCGTCCCGGACCAGGACGCCCCCGGGCGGCTGGAGATTGGGGCCTCGTCCACGATTCCGGAAACTGTACCTCGAGAACGGCTCCTTGTGGGAGAACCTGGCCCGCGCCCACCTGTCCTTCCGCAATTACGGCGAGGGATTGGAATTGCCCGGCGACGATGAGAGCACGGGTGAGTATCCCACCGGCTCGCGCCAAGCCGTGAACGTGCCCATGCCGAAGGTCCTCTTCGATAACACTTCGCGCGACTTCCCCACCTTCAACACCAACATCTCCGACCAGTATCGTTTCGCGCAGTTCAAGAAGGAGTTCGACGAATTCGTAAGCGGCACAAAGCCGATGCCGCAGTTTATCTACATCTGGCTCCCCAACGACCACACCTCCGACCCGCGTCCTGACGATGGGTATGCCTACCACGCGTCTTACGTGGCCGACAACGATCTGGCGCTGGGCAAGCTGGTGGAGTTGTTCTCCCACGGCCCCTTCTGGAATGACACGGCGATCTTCGTGACGGAAGACGACGCGCAGGACGGCCAGGACCACGTGGACGCGCATCGCAGCCTGTTGCTCGCGATCAGCCCTTACGCGAAGCCCGGCGTCTCCCACGTCCACACCAGCATGGCGAGCATCATCAAAACCATCAACCTGATCCTGGGCATGCCTTTCGTCAATCAGTACGACGCCGCGGCTCGAGACCTCTCCGACATGTTCACCAACACTCCGGACTTCACCCCTTACGACGCGTTGCCTTCCGACACGCGCATCTTCGACCCGGCGAAAGTGAAGGAGCCGGGCCTCGCGGCCAAGCCCGGCGAACCTCTGGACAATCCCGACTTGATCCGCAAGGAGATGAAAAACCGCACCGAGCCGAAACCCTAGAGTCCTGATAGGCTACGTCGCGATGCCGGCCCTCTCCCCTGGGGAGAGGGTGTCGCACGACGGCGTTTTCATCAGCCGTCGAGCGACGGGTGAGGGGTTCCTTCCAGCGTTACGCTGGCGGGCGCAGTCGTGCGATCCATCGGAGCTCGATGACCACGGACCGCATAGCTTCGCTAGGCGCCAGCCGTGCGGCTCGGCCCTATATATGCAGTTTTCTGCATATATGGGTCAAAATGCCACAGTTGGGGGCCGATTTTCACAATGTGAAAACTCCTCCCCTCGCCAATCCCTTGATTCCATTGCACTAAGAATAATTAGTCGCATCTTTTGCACCTTTGCCCATTTTTCCATGCCAACCTGATAGCCTAGTATATTGGAGCACTATTCCCCTCCTGGGATAAGGAGGGGGCAGGGGGTGGTTGAGCGGCCTGGTGTTTTCGACGTAGGGGCACGCCATGGCGTGCCCGTACACGAATCAGCCACCCAATCGACTGTGAAGGGAGAATATCGATGCAAAGCAGAAATCCAAGTCCGGCGCAGACCACAGCGCGCCGCAAGAATTCCCGCAAGTCCACCGGCCCGCGCTCCTGTCGCGGCAAGCGGCACTCCAGCCGCAACGCGCTGAAGCACGGGCTTTACTCCGACGTTCAATACTTTTGCCAGGAGGCGGCTATCGAGCTGGGCGAGGACCCGAGCCAGTTCTGGCGCCTGTACTTGGGCTTGCTGGAGGCCCGCCGGCCGGCCGACGCGCTCGAGCAAGTGCTGGTGGAAGACATCGCGGTGCTGATCTGGAAGAAGGCGCGGTTGGAGCGGTCCGAGGCGGCCGTGCAGGTGTGCAATGTGCGCAAGCACGATCTGGAGCGGAGCCAGCAGTTCATGCAGGTGGGCCGCGATGGGACCACCATGACGCAGGCCGAGATGCTGGAGAAGGGCCTGCGGGTGACGCTGGACGCTCCCGGCAAGTTCGAGGAGATCCTCGAGATGCTGGGCATGCTGGAGGATCTGGTGGAGCGCAACGAGTTCTCGGAGGACATGCACCGCCTGTTGTTGGCGCTGTACGGCCAGCAGCCGACGGTGCGGGGGCGGGGCTGTTGAACGGCTATGTGAAGCTGCGCAAGCTGCGCGCGGAGGGCCAGGAGTTGGGGGACTCGAAGGCGGTGTTCGAGATGACGCTGGCGCAAGAGACGGAAGCGGTGTTGGGGGAATACGAGTTGTTTCTGCACGAACACGTGGAGAACACGCGGGCGGCGCGGATCGCGGCCGCGGCGCCGTCGCACGCGCAGTGGGCGGCGATCATCCGGCAGTCGAACGCCTTGCACCGGCAGATGGAGCGGAAGATCCGGTTGCTGGATGAGACGCAGGAGCGGCGGCGGAAGCTGGGCAGCGCCACGGACCTGCTGTCGAGACTGGTAGGGCAATATGACCCTTCCGGCGGCGCCGGCGGGCGGTCAGCGCTCCCCACCCCCAACCCCTCCGGCGCGCCCTGCGATGCCGTAGGGGCACGCCATGGCGTGCCCGTACCCACATCAGCGACCGACGAAGCCGGAGCGGCGGTTCGCGAACCGCCCCTACCGGCCACGCAGACCGCCGTCGTAGGGGCGGCCCTTGTGGCCACCATCGAGCAACCCCAAGGTTTGCCCGCACAGCCCGCCGAAAAAACACAAAATCGCGGGAACGAAGCTAAGAACTCATTGAAAACAAACGAAGTCGGGGAAACAATGTGCGCAAAACCCACGCACTTTTGCGCGCAAAAGGTGCGAATTGAAGCGAAAAAGAGTACGATTTCAGGCGCAAGACGCGCCGTAGTACGGGCGGGCCGGGCCTGTGTGCCGCGCCACTCACAAGACAAGTTGTCACATAACCGGCCGTTCAAGCGGTGGCCGGTGAGGGCAACCCTGGTGGCGGCCCGAGGGAGGGCGCAAATGGCGTCCTTCTGACGCGATCTCCGTACGTTTTGGAAGCCAAACTATGAATTCACTCGAGCGAGTGCAAGCCGTGATAAGCGGCAAGACTCCGGACCGCATCCCGGTGTGCCTTCACAATTTCATGATGGCGGCACGAGAGGCGGGGATTCCGATGGAAAGGTATCGGGTTGATCCCAAGGCCATCGCCCAGGCCCATTTGCAGGCCTGGGAGAAATACGGCCACGATTGCCTCTTAATCGACACGGACACCACGCTGCTGGCGGAGGCCATGGGCGCGCAGGCGGAATGCGCCCCCGACGAACCCGGCCGGATTGTGCGTCCGGCCATTCAGAGCCTTGCGGAGGTGGGTCAACTGAAGGTCATCAACCCGGAGTGCGACGGCCGCATCCCCGCGCTGCTCGAAGCGGTGCGCCTGCTGGCGCGCCAGGTGGGCAACGAGGTGGCGATCCGCGGCAACGCGGACCAGATGGCTTTCGACCTTGCCTGCATGCTGCGCGGCACCGAAGAGTTCTTGATGGAGCTGGCATTCGAGCCCGAGAACCCGGCCATCCGCGAGCTTCTCGAGATTTGTTTCGAGAGCCACCTCGCCGTGCATCGGGCCTTGATCGAAGCGGGCGCTCACCTGACCTCGCTGGGAGACAGCCTTGCCGGCCCCGACGTCATTTCCCCCAAAATGTTCAACCGGTTTGCCCGGCCGTACGAGGAACGGCTGGTGAAGACGCTCGTGGCGGAGGGGATTTTCACGGTTGTCCACATCTGCGGCGACACCACCAAGATTCTTCCCTTCCTGGAGCAATATCAGTTCTGCGGCTTCGAACTGGACTACAAGACGGAAGCCACGATCGCCAAAAGCACCGTGGGGGCCCGCCACGTACTTTTCGGGAACATCGATCCCAGTGGCGTCATCGCGCGCGGCAGCCCGCATCAAGTTCGAGCGGCAACACGGCAACTGTTGTCAGTCTGGAAACCCGGCGGCTTGTTTGTGCTGAACGCCGGGTGCGCCATCCCGCCCACCACGCCGCCGGAGAATATTCATGCGCTCATCGAAACCGCGCATGAAGAAGGGACTTATGGATAGCCCAGATAAGCGCCGACAGGGCGTGCCACCTCAGCCGGGCCAACCGCCCGGGTTTAATGTACGCGCCGCCGGTGGTCGCAAGCCCTGAAAGGGCGACCTGCGGTCCGGATCGTGGACGGTTTATCCAAGTTCTGAGATAATGAACACGAGGATTTCACATGAACCACAGCGCCACTGCCATCTTTGACCTGAGCCCCTCGGAGAAGTTACAGCTTGTGGAAGATCTGTGGGACGACCTTGCATCTACGCCCGAGGCTGTGCCGGTTCATGACTGGCAGAAGACTGAATTAGCTCGAAGAAAGGCAAATCTCCAAAACAATGCGGTCGCGGGTCTCGAGTGGGAAGAGGTGAAACGAAGGGTCCGCAGTCGCCATGTCCGCTAAGCCGATCTTAGTCCCCGAGGCCGAACGGGACGTCGCAGATGCCTACGACTGGTATGAGGCTCGGCGGCCTGGCTTGGGGGAAGATTTCCTAAGCTGTATCGATGCTTGCATTCAAGCCATTTGTCGGAGTCCTGAGAGGTACGCCGTCGTTCATGAAACCTACCGCCGGGCGTTGGTGCGCCGCTTTCCTTACGCCATTTTCTACGAGCACACGGGAGATGTCGTGACCGTTTACTCCGTGTTCCATACCTCGCAGGACCCTGCCAAATGGCGTCAGCGTCTTCCTTGACTCCGAAGGGTAATCCTGTGCTGTAGCCTCAAGCTCTGTCATGATGCAATATCGTGGCATGATATATCTCGACGCGTGGTGTGAGCGTGAGAAGTCAGCGCAACCACGGCAAGCCCGCAAGTTCGTCCAGCCGTGTGACGACTGCGGCAGGCGCGGTTCCCAATTCCTCGGGGGGCGCTCCGGCGCGATTGACCCAGAAGGCCGGAAAACCGAAAACGGCGGCGCCGGCGGCGTCCCAGAAATTGGAAGAGACGAAGCCGATCTGGTTCTTCTGCAAGTTCAACGAATCCGCCGCCAGTTGATAGACGAGGGGGTTGGGCTTGTAGGTCTTCACCTGATCCACGCTGAGCAAGGCGGCGAAGGCAGGTTTCAATCCCGCCTGCGCAACCACGGCTTCAAGCATCTCGGGAGTGCCGTTGGAGAGGATTGCCATGCGCCGGTTCGCCAGGGCTTCGAGCCCTGCTCTCGCATCGGGATAAACCGCCAGGCGCAGGTACTCGCGCATCAATTCCTCTTGCTGGGTTTCGTCGCAAGGCAAGCTCAGGCTGCGACAGGCATAGATGAGCGCCTCACGTGTGACCTGCCAGAAATCGGCGTAACGATTCATCAGCGCCCGCAGCCACGTATACTCGAGTTGGCGCGAGCGCCAGAGCCTGCTGAGAGCCTCGCCCCAGCCCGGGAAAATGCTCTCCGTTTTTCCCTCAACCGAATAAGGGTCGAACAGAGTTCCGTAAGCGTCGAAAACCCAGGCTTCGATTTGAGTGTGCATAGGATTACACCGAATCGGTCCGGGCAAGCCAGCGGCCTGTGCTACCGGTCTCGCCCGCGCAGCAGACGCACCGCCTCGGGAATAGTCTCCACGCGTACGGCGGCGGCGGTCGGTTCCGCGTCGGTTCCGGCCTCCCTCACCTTGTCTCCTTCACCCGGCGCCAGGAAAAGGTTTGCCGCCACGCCATGCTGCTTCGTGTACAACTCGTAATAGCGGCCGCCCGCAGCATAGATCTGCTCGTGCGTGCCGCACTCGATAATGTGGCCGGCCTCCACAACCAGGATTTGATCGGCGCGGCGAATGGTGGAGAGGCGGTGCGCGATCACGAAGGTCGTCCGGCCACGCATCAGGTACGACAGCCCTTCCTGGATCATGGCCTCCGACTCGGAGTCGAGGCTCGAGGTCGCCTCGTCGAGGATCAGGATTCTGGGGTCCGCCAGGATCGCGCGCGCAATGGAAACACGCTGCCGCTGGCCGCCGGAGAGTTTTACGCCACGCTCGCCCACCACCGTGTCGTACTTCTTCTCGAAGGTCTCCGCAAACTCATCCACGCGCGCGATGCGGCAAGCCGCCAGGATGTGTTCCTCGTCGGCGTCGGGGCGCGAGAACGCGACGTTTTCGCGGATGGTGCCATCGAACAGAAATGTTTCCTGAAGCACCACTCCCAGTTGGCCGCGATACGAATCCAGGCGCACCGTCGCCAGATCGATTCCGTCCACCAGCACCCTTCCGGCGCTCGGCGTGTAAAAGGCCGCGACCAGGCCGATCATCGTCGACTTGCCCGAGCCCGAGGGTCCGACCAGCGCCGTGACGGTGCCTGGGGCGGACCGGAAGCTCATCTCGCTCAGGACCGTCTTGCCGGCTTCATAAGCAAAGCTCACGTTCTCGAAAACCACTTCGCCGTTAATGTGATCGAGGCGCAGCGACCGCGCCGGGTCGTCGTCTTCGGGCCGCTCGCGCAGCACCTCGCGCGTGCGCTCCAGCCCCGCCAGCGCTTCCGTGATCTGCGTGCCGATCATGACGATCTGGAAAACCGGCGCCACCAGCAGTCCCAGAAAAATCGTGTAGGTCACAAAGGTGCCGAGCGTCATGTGCCCGGCAACAATCTGGCGCGCGCCCAGAAACATAATGAGCGCGCTGACCATGCCGAGCAGCGTGGTGGCCGAAAGACTCATCAGGGAAGTCGCGGTGAGGGTCTTGAGCACATTCTCGAGAAGCCGCCGCACGCCTGCGGCAAACACCGTGGCCTCGCGCCCTTCAGCATGGTAACCCTTCACCACGCGTACGCCGCCCAGCGATTCCGTGAGCCGCCCTGTGACTTCGGCGTTGAGCTTGGGCCGGGCGCGAAAGATGGGGCGGATCACTTTGAACGAATAGCGGAGAAACAGCCCGAAGCCGAGCAGAATTGCGCAAGCCAGGGCCGTCATGAAAACGCTGATGCGCAGCAGAATGATCGAGGCAAACGTTGCCGTCAACAGCCCGCCCACGAACTCTACCAATCCGGTTCCAACCAGGTTTCGCACCCCTTCCACATCGCTCATGATGCGGGAGACGAGGACGCCTGTCTTGTTGGAGTCGTAGTAGGCCACGGGCAGCCGCCCGATATGCGCCTGCACCTGGCATCGCAGTTCAGCGATCAGCCGCTGCGCGGCCTTCGAGAGGAGTTGGGTCAGAGCGTAAGAAGATACTCCCTGCACCGCGGTGGCGCCGACGATGGCCAGCACCAGAGGGACCAGCAGTTGCAAGTGGCGCTTGCCAATGACGTCATCAATGAGGAATTTCGAGGACGCGGGCAGAACCAGCCCGGACACGCGGTTCACGGCCATGATCGCGAAGCCGATGGCCAGCAGGCCCCGTCGCGGCCGGAGCAGGAACCAGACGTCCGGCAGCAGCGCCCACCAGTGGTCGGGTTTGGATTTGGCCGCGGTGTCCAATCAATGGATTATAGCATTTCGCATTCGCAACCTCCTGACAGACCTGTGTGGGGTTTAGAGGGTGCGCTAAGACTAGCGAACCGGTTGGCCCAATTGCAAGGCCATGAGGGCAAACGAGCCGGCGATGATTACGACGGACAGCACGGCGAGGGCGTTCCAGAGGTTCTGGCTGGCTTGCGTCTCCGCTTCGCCTTCCGGCACCACGTAGCCCAGGAGCAATCCGGCGATCAGGCCGCCGAAGTGAGCGGCGTTATCGATGGGGAGGAAAATGCCGAAGATGGCAATGTAGATGATCCATCGCCAGAGTTGCCCGCGATACTCCTTGCCGAGGTGGCCGTGATGAAAGCTGGCGCCGATCAGTATGCCGATCAACCCGCAAACGGCTCCCGATGCCCCTATGGACATTCCCATGGGACGCCACCAGAGGCTCAAGACGAATCCCAGTACGCCGGTGACCAGATAGAACACCACGAACTTGGCGGTCGAAAACAGCGACTCGACTTCCGGGCCAAGATCAAACAAGCACCAGAGATTCATTCCGATGTGCAACAGGCCGGCGTGCAGGAAGATTGCGGTAACCAGTCTCCACCATTGCCCGACCAGGATGTAAGGACTCTTGGCGCCCAGCCGCAGCAGCACCTCGCCGCTGATCCCGCCCATCGCCTGCGTCGTCCCGGATGCGGCAGTCATGTACCAGGAGATGCCGTAGAGCGCGATCGTGACGGCGACGATCGCCGAGGTGGCGGTAGAGGGAATCGGGATGATGCCCATGATCCGGCCCGGAGTGCCGGGAGAAGACCGCGCGCGCGGCGAGCGCAGTTTCTCGCCGCAGAAAGGACACACCGAAGCATTGCGTTCAACCAGGGCGCGACAGTTCGGGCACATCCGGTGCGAGGTGTCGTACTTTTGCTCTGACGAACCGAAGGCGGAACGAAGCGCTGTCTTCAGTCTTTCCAGTTGAAACCAGAATTTAGGAGGAAGTTCCATTCAGGAGCAATTATAGTCCAGGCGCGCTCGGGCCGGTCAGGAAAATCATTTGTCGCGCACCGGCGCGTTGATTAGAATAGCCAAAGCGAGACTGGGAGGGGCCATGAACTTCGAAGAAGCCGGACGTGCGGTCGATCGGGAAGTGGCAAAACTTGCGGACTATGTCGATAAGAAGCTGAAGCCTTCGACTCGTAACGAGCTAGCCACGCTGCTGCGGCGGGCATCGCGCCACTTGGACGATTTGGCGAAGAACCTGGAGAAGGAAGAGCCTGGAAAAAGTGGCCAATAGCGTGGCGGGTAATCCGAGCCGGCCTGATTTGCGGCGAGTGGCGCGGATGGTGGCGGTGGGCAGCATGGTGCTAGCCTCGACCGCCTGCCTGCACCGGCATCACCCTCTTCAGGCCCCAGGGCGCGTGCCCTCGGCGGCCCGCGGACCGTCAACCCCCGTCCCCATTGTTCAGGGCGAGAGAGGAATTGCTTCCTGGTATGGGCATCCCTACCACGGGCGTCCGACCGCCAGCGGCGAAATCTATAACATGTACGACATGACCGCCGCCCACAAAACCTTGCCTTTCGGTACTCGCGTGACTGTTCACGACCTCGAGAACGGCCGTGACGTTACGGTGAGAATCAACGACCGCGGTCCTTTCATCGAAGGGCGCATCATCGACCTCTCCTATTCGGCTGCTCAGGCCATGCACATGCCCGGCATCGCACAAGTGCGCCTGGAGATTCTGGACCTCGAGCAAGCCGCCGCGATCCCGGGAACATTCGCGGTACAGGTGGGAGCATTCAGGAATCAGGACAATGCGGAGCGATTGAAGGAGCGCATCGAATCTCAATTCTCACAGTTTGGGCCGGTCTCGATTCAGAATTTTGATCGCGGCGATGGCCTCTTCTATCGTGTCCGAGTTGGCCGCGAAAGCAGCGAAGATGCGGCGCGTTCTCTCGCCGAGAGCCTGCGGCAGGCCAACTTGGCGACGGAGACTTTTGTTGTACGCTTAAACTAGCTATGAGGGCTGAGCTGACGGCTAAGGTCACATGGATCAGTGTATTTTCTGCCGGATTGTGGAACGGAGCTTGCCTGCCAGGATCGTCTTCGAGGACGATGAAATCGTGGCCTTCGAGGACGCTCATCCCCAAGCGCCTGTTCACACCCTCATTGTGCCGCGAAAGCACTTTGCCTCATTGAAAGATGCCAGCGCGGACGACGCTGCTCTTCTTGGCCGGATGCTCGTGGTGGCGGCGCAACTGGCGCGGGAACGTGGGCTGGAGGCTCGCGGATACAGGACGGTGATTAATACCGGCGCCGGCGCAGGCCAAACCGTTTTCCACCTGCATCTTCACCTTTTGGGTGGACGGGTTTTTCACTGGCCGCCGGGCTAGGCGCTAAGTTCGGTTCCACCACGGCCCCTCGAGCCTTACTGCTCGGACTCGGCGAGCAGGTTGTCCGTATCAATGGCTATCCGCTTGGGCCTCGCCGCGGTTGTAAACCTGAAGCGCCCCCCTTCGTCGGTGACGGCCACGCGTCCCAAGCTGGTCCTCTTCTCTTTCCCCACCTCAGCGATGACAGGCACCAGCATTTCGAAGTCGCTCGATACTCCACTCTGAGTGATGTTTCCCTGCACGAGGAATTTCTTCGACGGGAGTTCTTTCACGCTCGATTCCAGCTTGTAGGTCGGGACACCCGTTTCGTACACCCACTCATTGAAGAACCAGTCCAGCCGGTGATTGTGTTCGAGGTCGCTCGAGCGCGTCATGTATTTGCTCGCCGCCAGAACAAAGTCTTCCGTAGAAACGCTCTTTCCCTGATTGGTGGCGAGGAATTCACGCAAGAGGCGGAAGAACTTCTCGTCGGAACCCGTGGCAGGATCGCGC
The DNA here is from genome assembly GCA_963722675.1 of uncultured Acidobacteriota bacterium. Taxonomy (GTDB): domain Bacteria; phylum Acidobacteriota; class Terriglobia; order UBA7540; family UBA7540; genus CAVROP01. The sequence continues at coordinate 25,545 of CAVROP010000132.1, read as the reverse complement.
ATCAGGCCTCGCAACATGTGCAGCACCCAGCACGCTTTTTTGTACACCACCGCGTCATAACCGCTCGGGGTCAATGAGTTCGAAAGGCGTTGGCCCAACCAGATCGGGCCGCTCGCCTCGTTGCTCATTCCATTCTTGCTCTTGTTGAGCAGATCGAGTTTGTAACTCCGCAGCAGCTCGTGGAATCGGTGATCGCCATCCTTTTGCCTCGACAAGTCGAGCGCTGCGGCGTAGGTCGCCAGCCCTTCAGAAAGCCACTGATCGTGGTAGGTTGCCCAACCGAGCAGGTTGCCCCACCATTGATGGGCAATCTCGTGGGCCACCATCCCATGACCCAGCAGGTCCTCGTCTTTCTCCGGAAACCCCAGCTCGGAGCGCTCCGACTTGCGCAAGAACGACAGAGTTGGAAGGTAGATCAACTCCGGCCAACCTTGGCCGAAGTTGCCGGGAATCTGGGAGACGGCGAGACGGGAGTAGGGAAACGGGCCAAACAGGCTCTCGAAATAGACCAGCGCCTGGGAAGCGCTCTGGGCCACCGTTTGCAGCAATGCGGCGGGGGCTAGAGGAGGAATGGTCTCGGGAGCAATCGACAAGGTCGGCGCATGGTCGCGCCCGAGGTTGGGGATCACAAAATGCGGAACCAGCTTTTGCGAGTGACGCGCCTCGAGCGCCGCTTCCGCCTCTCGCGTCGCATACACTTCCACGGTTGTCTTTCCCGCCCGGCGCTCTACGGAATGATACGGCCCCAGATTGAAACCGGCAACCCGAAACACGCCGTCCGAGCGCCACCGGCTGTGCTTCCTGCCGTTTGCGGTTTCTTCTTCGATCCTTGCTCCTGTGGCAACCAGCGTGAGGTTCTCGGGATAATCAAATCGAAGGTCGAAGGTTGCCGGAGACGCCAAGCCTAAGTTCGGGTACCAGCCGCCCCTCTCTCCGACGTACAACACGTTGTTCCCAACGTTGGTAATGACGTCCCCATGGTAAGTGAACTGGAGACGGAATTTCTGGCCCACGGGGTGCGGCGCCGCCAAAACCACTTGGATCCAGCCTTTGTTCCGGTCGCCGATCGCGTCTTCTTCCTGCTCGGGATACGCATAGACGGGCAGGCTTTCCCCCCGCTCGTTCAAGACCTTCGAGACGTTGAGAAGTCGGGCAAAATCAAAAGTCAGCACCCGGTCGGTGCTGGAAAGCGATTCCAACAGGAGCTCTGCACGGCCTTGCATGCTGTTGTCAGGCTCGAGATGCGTGTCAATGTCGTAGGCAAGGGCTTTCACCGTTCCGGGCGTCTGATAGGCGAAACGGGCTGCTGAGGTCTTAGTTTGGAAAGCACACCAGCAGTCAGCAAACACCGCATCCGCGTTGCGGCGCGCCGCAACCACGGTCACAGCCTCCGGCGATCGTTCGTCGTCAACCACGTCGAACCATTTGAGGCTACTGCCTTCCAAGCGAGCGTGAAAGAACGGCATGGTCGTGTCGCCCAGCAAATCTTCGAAGACCCGGGGCGTGTCTTCGAGACCAAACAGGTGTGGCAAGGAGTTCCATCTTTGAGGGAACTCTGGCGGCCGCTCCGGGTCGTCAGGCTCTGGTTTCTGCGCTACAGCCATGAGTTCCTTAGCAGTCTGGTCTGTGAAGCGCAGAATCGCGGTGCTGAACTGTTCTTCAAGAATGGGCGCGTGAATGAATCGGGCCAGACTCTCTTTCTCGGTGCGCGTGGGAGGGATTAACAGGATTTCTCCTACTCCGGTGAAAACGGCGCCGGTGATCTTCCCCGCGGCCGGAGTGAAGAACCCAATGCAGCCCCGGGTGAAGAACAATTTCACGCGGTCACGGATCAAGTGGGCGCGCCGCAGTACATAAACCTGGTTTTCATCCACCTTAATGTTGTGGAGTTGGTCGAAAACTTGTTGCGGATCAGGCCCGCTCTGCGCCCAGCTTCGGCCCGGCAATCCCAGCATGGCGACCAGAACGGCGCACGCCAGCAGCGTCGCTTCGCTTCTCAGGGTTGTGGCTTGGTGAAAGCGTTCTGGCTGGTTGGCTGCGCCCGGCATCGTTTACCCTCTGCGCTCACACTTTAGCGCTCTTAACCTCGTAGCACAACTCGAACTGGTTGAGGCACAGGTTGTATTATACTTAGCGTATGCTGGAAGCAGGCATTCCACGAAAGAAGAACGCGAGGAGCTTGCGGCGGTTTCTCTTCCTGTTTCTAGTCACGCTGATTCCCTTCACTTCGTCTGCAGACGTTATCTATTTGAAGAATGGCCGCAAGATAGTCGCTCAGGTGACGCAGGAAGACTCAAAGCAGGTCGTTTACTCAGTTCAGGGCGGGGAACTTTCGATACCAAAATCGATGGTGGATCGTATCGAAAGATCCTCCGCTGCTGCTGAGACGCCGCCGTCGCGTCCAACTGAGAACCCGCCGGAGAAAGTCCGCGAGGTTCCCCTGCCGGCATTGCCTTTCGGCGATACTTCGTCCGCGAGCGATTCACCGGTCATCAAGGCTGGGGCTGTAGATGAGGCCTATCTATTGCATTTGGGCGACGAATTGGCTCACGATCCGTCCGCGGAAAATGCTCGTCTGCTGAAGCAAGGATATCAGCAGGCAGCGCTCTTCCAGGCTCGCAAAGGCGACGCCGACGGCGCCATACAGAAATACCAGCAGGCGTTGAAGCTGCTCCCTAAGGATCTGTCCTTAACTCTGGCGCTCGCTTACCTGCAGGTAACCCAGAGCCACTATCTGGAGGCCGTGGACCTGCTCTTGCCCGCCTCGGACCGATATCCCAAGTCGGCGGATGTTGTTATGTTGCTGGGGTCGGCCTTTTACGGATTGGAGAATTTGGACGAGGCTATCGCACAATGGAACAAGGCGCTGGCCCTGCAGGATAACGCGCGACTCCGTGAAGCGGTGGCGAAGGCGGAGCGCGAACGCGAAATCGCGGGCTACTACCGCGAGCTGCGCAGCGAGCACTTTCTGCTCCGCTACGGGGGAGAGCCGGTCGAGAAGCTGAGCGGCCAGGTCCTGAACAGCCTCGAGGCATCGTTCCAGAACCTCGTGCTCGATCTTGACTATTCTCCCCGCGAGGTCATTATCGTCATCCTCTACCCCAACCAGGCCTTCCAGGATATCACCCGCTCGCCGACTTGGGTGGGCGCGCTCAACGACGGGAAAATCCGCGTGCCCGTTTCCGGCTTGACGCAGATGACCGCCGACCTCGCCCGCGTGCTTAAGCACGAACTGACCCACTCCTTCGTGCGACAGATTACCATGGGCCACTGCCCAACCTGGTTTAACGAGGGTTTGGCGCAACTCGAGGAGGGCGGGACCACGGCGATATTGGGAGCACAGCTTGCGCGGGCGGTAACCGACGGACACTTACCTTCGTTCCAGGCGCTGGAAGGCCCCTTCCTGAATATGCCCCAGGACCAAGTGGCGCTTTCGTATGCCAAATCGCTGGCCGCCCTCGAGTATCTTCGAGCCAACTATGATATGGGCGAAATCTGCAACCTCCTCAAAGCCATGCCCGCTCAGCCTGACTTCAGTCTGCTTCTTCAAAATGAGCTTCACCTCACCTACCCCGCGTTCGAGCAAGAGGTCGCAAATTACCTCGTGAAGAAGTACGGAACGTAGGGCTAAAGCGCGGCCAATAAGGCGGCCAGCAACGCAGCCCGGCGGGGTAATTCAGGGATAAGAATATGCTCGTGACGGGCGTGGGCGCCGTCACCGACCCCGCCCAGGCCATCCAGAGTCGGGACGCCCAGCGCGGCTGTAAAATTGCCGTCTGAACCGCCGCCGGTGGAGGCTTCGACCAGATCCATGCCCATTGCCCGTCCCACGGCCTGCGCCTTGCGAAAGAGCGCTACGGTCATTTTCCTTTCCATGGGCGGCCGATTGATGCCGCCTTCGATTTCAAGCTGAGTCCCGCGGTCATAAGGCCTTTGGGCGCGAATTCTTCGCTCGATTATCGCCCGGTCGTGCAACCGCGGGATGCGCACGTCGATCCACGCCGTGGCGCACTCCGCCACAACGTTGGACCGGGTACCGCCTTCAATTCTCCCCACGTTGATGGTAATCCCCCGCCGCGGGCGTGCGAAGGATTGCACGGTGAGCAGTCGCCGTGTCAGTTCTATGATGGCGTTCGCCCCTGCCGCCGGGTTTACTCCGGCGTGAGCGGAGCGGCCGTGAACGGTAATCTTGAACTCGCCTACTCCCTTACGGGCGGTCTTCAGCGCGCCGCCGGCCGCGGCCGGCTCCAGCACCAACACCGCGCGCGCGCGCTTCGCCTCAGCAAGCATCTCGTCGCGAAAGGCGACGCTGGATATTTCCTCATCAGGGTTTAGAAAGAAGTGCACCGGACCGGCGGGCGAAATCTGTAAGGCTTGCAAGGCTCGAATAGCCCAAAGACCGATGACGATTCCGGACTTCATATCGAGTATTCCGGGCCCGAAAGCCTGGCGACCGCGAACGCGAAAGGGCATCTGGGCCAGCGTTCCGAGTTCCCACACAGTGTCGAGATGGCCGAGCAGCAGAATCGGTTTTTGCTTGTGTCTACCTGGCCAAAACGTTGCCTTGATCGCGCATCCTGCCGCTGGGTGTTCGAGCAGCCGAACCTGCCCCGCGCACCGCTTGAACTCCTTGGCTAGAAAGCCTGCCAGCCGGTCTACCGCTGCCTTGGAACTGCTCGGCGATTCAATCTCGACCGTCTGCCGGAGGCAATCGAGCATTGCCCCCAGTTCTCCTTTACAGTAGTCCAGGAGTACTTTCGCATTCATCGTTTCGCCTCCTCCAAAGCGGCCGCGTCACTTGGCCGTACCTCGCTGAAATCTGATTGCTTAAAGCGGGCGGCGCGTGGCTGTAATGCTTTTCTTACTGACAAGCCTCAGGCTTCATCTTATTCTAATTAGTGCAGAAGCCATAGCGGGCTGTTGGTAGCGTTCGAATTTGATTCGTAGCGCTGGCCTTTAGGCCAGCATCTGCCGACCCTTCGCTTCGCTAAGGGCAGGCTCTGAAGGTCGGCGCTACTTTCAAATTTCGGCAATACCTGGGCGGTGGAAGGAATTTTGTCGTTGAATAAAGTCTTCTTTGCTCTCGTAATCCATTCCCACCAGCCGGTGGGAAACTTCGACCACGTTATTGAAGAAGCTTATCGGAAGTGTTACTTGCCCTTTGCGCAGATTCTCCTCAAGCATCCACGCGTCCGGCTGAGCTTGCACTACTCCGGCGTGTTGCTCGAATGGTTAGAAGTTCGCCACCCGGAGTATTTCGATCAGCTTCGCGAGTTGCTGGGACGTAGTCAGGTAGAACTTCTGGGCGGAGGCTACTATGAGCCGATTTTGCCGTCCATTCCTGACGGGGATAAGGCCGCGCAGATACGCAAGTTAGCGGATTACCTCGCTCGACATTGGGGAAAAGCTCCTCGTGGCGCGTGGGTCGCGGAGCGGGTGTGGGAGCCAAGTCTGGCGCGCCCGCTGGCCGAAGCCGGGGTCGAGTACGTAGTGCTCGACGATACGCATTTTCTTGCGGCCGGCTTGGAACCAGCGCGCTTGCACGGGATTTACATCACCGAAGAACAAGGTGCGCCGCTCCGCCTCGTGCCCAGCTTGAAGTCTTTCCGCTACACGATTCCCTTCCGTGAACCGGAGGAAACATTGCGTATCCTCCGTGAGGGGAGAAACAACCCTGGCCAACTTTTTGCCGTGGGAGACGATTGCGAAAAATTCGGTGTATGGCCGGGAACGTACGCCCATGTGTACGAGAACGGGTGGCTGGAAAAGTTTCTCGACGCCTTGGAAAAGGAGGGCGACTGGCTCGATACGACCACCGTTTCGGATTACATGGCTTCGCACGCCCCCATCGGACGAGTCTATCTCCCCACTGCTTCCTACGCGGAGATGATGGAGTGGGCTTTGCCTGCTGCCGCCTTCGTGGAATTGAAGGCTTGTTTGAATGAAACCGAAAACATGCGGGATGGAGAGCGCTTCCGGCGCTTCCTGCAAGGCGGATTCTGGCGCAACTTCCTCAGCAAGTATCCCGAGTCGAACCAAATTCAAAAACTCATGTGCGCAACCAGCCGGCGCTGGCATGCACTGAGCCGTGGCGGGTCGCAGGAAAAGGAGGCGCTGCAGTTTTTGACTGAGGCGCAGACCCACGTGTTGGCCTCGCAATGTAACGATGCCTACTGGCACGGAGTTTTCGGCGGCCTTTACGCCCCCCACCTCCGCAGCGCTTTGCTTCGCAGCCTGATCCAGGCCGAGGTTTTGTTGGATAAAGTCGAGGGCCTCGCCGATGATCCTTCGCTCCGCGTCAAGCGGGAGGATTTTGATGTGGACGGGCAGGAGGAGATCCTGCTCGAGCATCCGGCCATTGGAATGATCATACGGCCCGCGGACGGAGGGACGGTCTCGAGCCTGCGTTTCAAGCCGGCGCACGCCGAACTTGTGAATTCTTTACGGCGGCGCCCGGAAGCCTATCACGCTCTGCTGCGCAAGCACGTGGGGTCCAAAGAACCTCCCAAAGAGGGGCCGGCTTCCATCCACGACATGGTGTTGAGCAAGGAGGCCAACCTCGAGGCGTTGCTGCTCTACGATCGCTACGAACGGCACATGTTCCGGACCTTTGTTTTTTCTGCCGCCAAAGGGTGGCGTGATTTCAGCCTGCTCCGCCTGGAGGAGAACGAACTTCTGGCGGGCGGGCCGTGGAGACAGGCGGCTGGCCGTGAAATTCCGGGCGTTGTGCGGCTTGAGAGTTCGGCGCCCATTCAGATCGGCGATTGCATAATGCAAATCGCGGCGCAGAAAACCATCACCGCCAAGGTACATGGCGAATCGTGTTGGGTTGAGTGCAAGTCTTCGCTTTCCACTGCGCAGCCCTGCCCGGCCAAGACCGCACTGGGCATGGAACTGGTGATCAACCTTCTGGCGCCGTCTGCTCCCGACCGCTACTTCTTGGCCAACGCGATTCGGCGGCCGCTGGATTTTCGCGGCGAAATTGATGCCTCCAACCTGACACTCGTGGATGAGTGGCAGCGTGTGAGAATTTCCTTGGACGCCCAGCCCAGGCCTCGCTGGTGGATCGTCCCGATTGAAACGATCTCCCAATCGGAACTGGGTTTCGAGCGGGTTTACCAGGGCTCAGCCATCCTGGTCGTTTGGAAGATCGACCCCGCTTCCTGGCGAGACGTCACGGGTGTGGTGCGGGTGGAAATTGCTCCTTGGCAGGGCCCGGGAGGCGAAGATGACTAAGGTTGAGGCGGCAGCCCGCAACCCAACGGCTCGAAGTGTCGGCGCGGTCAACTCGCCGCTGCAACTTGAAATACCTGCACGAGCCTGATAAATTGCGAACGTTGGGAGGCTGATCGTGGCCATTTCTAAAGAACTGCTTGATATCCTGGTCTGCCCGGTGTGTAGAATTCCTGTGAAACTCACCCCTGATGGCGCGGGGCTCAAGTGCGAGCAATGCCGGCGGGTCTACCCCATTCAGGATGACATCCCGGACATGATTATCGACGACGCCAAGATCGAGGGGGAGTGAGGCCCTCCAGGCGCCTCCCGGGGTTCAAAAGTTATGACACCGGGCTCTCTGCTCGGCGATCTTCCCGAGCGTTCTCGAATTCTCATCATCCGCCTTCGGTCCATCGGCGACATCGTTCTCCTCACGCCCGCACTGCATCTGCTTAAATCCTGGCGCCCCGATTTAGTCATCTCCGTGCTCGTCGAGGCGCGCTTTCGTGAACTCCTGGAAGGCAATCCGGACGTTGACGAGATACTCTTCCCCGGAGAGGGGCCCATCAAGATTGTCTCGCGGCTGAGCGCGGCGCTGACGCTTCTACGCAAAGGGTTCGCGGTTTGCGTTAACTTGCACGGCGGCCCCACCAGCCGGTTTCTGGCGAAAGTAAGCGGAGCCCGCATCCGCGTCGGCTTTGCGCACTTCCGTTCGTCGCAGCAATATCATATCCTGGTTCCCGACGCCCGCCTGATCTTGAACCAGCCCACGTTGCACACCGCCGAACATCAAGCTTGCGCTTTCTTTTACCTTGGATTGCCTCGAACGGAGATGCCGCGCTCCCGCATCTTCGTCCATGACAAGCACAAGGAATGGTGGGAGCAAAGGCGCGCAATCCTCGGCCTCGCACCTCACCAGGAATATGCAATGGTCCACCCCACCGCGCTTTACGCCACCAAGCAATGGGCAGCGGAGAAGTTTGCGCAACTGGCTGTCGCCCTGGAGCGGGAAATGGGACTGAAGCCGGTTTTTTCGTGCGGCCCTGGCGAGGGTGCCGTCCTCGACGCCGTCCAGAACGCTTCAAGCTCTGCGATTTGCAGGCTGGAGAACAGCGGCCTGGGTCAACTCGCCGCAGCTTTCTCCGGGGCGCGCCTGTTTATTGGAAATGATAGTGGGCCCGCACATATCGCGGGGGCGCTTGCCCGCCCGGCCGTGGTCATCTTTGGTTCCTCCAGTTCAGCCATTTGGGGGCCGTGGCCACGACAACCCTCGAATCCTCCCGCGCAGGTGGTGCAGAACTTTTACGAATGCAACCCCTGCCCAGGCGACCGGTGCTATCACTTTCAGCGCCCGGAGTGTATCCTTTCTGTGAGCTTAGAGCAGGTCAAGTCAGCCGTGGAATCCGTGCTGGTCCGGTCAGCGGGTAATTCGTAAGCAGGGCTGGAGAGCGCCATGAACAAACAACAGATCCACTTCTCGAGAATTGTCCGGAGATTCCACGGACGAAGGGTCGCCGTTCTCGGTGACTACATGCTGGACGAGTTTCTGCGCGGGGAGGTCACTCGCATCTCTCCCGAAGCCCCCGTGCCAGTGGTTCTCGTTCGAGATGCCGAGGCAGGCGCAGAGTACCCGGGGGGAGCTGGAAATGTGGCGGCAAACATCGCCGCGTTAGGCGGTCGCCCCATACCCTATGGAGTCGTCGGCGACGATCGAAGCGGAAGGCGGCTGCGGGCGCTGCTCGCAGGTTGCGATATGCCCGTCGCCAGCCCTCGTTTCGGAGCGCCGGCGAATGACCCCTCGCAAGGTCCGTATCGCCGTCCATGCGCACCAACTCCTGCGGCTGGACTTCGAGCGGCCGGGAACCATCAGCAGGCAGACTGCCGAAAAGCTGGCGCGGAGTTTCGCGCTCGAAGCCGGGAGGATCGAGGCGCTGATCATCTCAGATTACCTGAAAGGAACTGTCACTCCTGAACTCTGCAACCGGATCAAAAGCCTGGCTCGTCAGCGCCGTATCCCGGTGTTCGTGGATCCCAAGCCGGAGCACCCGGAGGCTTGCCGCCACGCCACGGTGGCGGCTCCCAATCTGCACGAAGCGGAGTTGTTGGCTCATGCGTCCCTGCGCAACCGGCATGACCTTGAATCCGGCGGACAGAGACTGCGTGCCGAGTTGGACTGTGGTTGCCTGGTCATTACTCGAGGCAGCGAGGGGATGATCCTCTTCGAACCGAATAAACCTGGGCAGGAAATCAAGAGCTTGCCTCGACCGGTCTACGACGTGACGGGCGCGGGTGATACCGTCCTCGCCACTCTGACGCTTGCCATCATTTCCGGAGCGTCGGTGCGAGACGCCGCGGAACTGGCTAACCTAGCCGCCAGCCGCGTGGTGCTCAAGTTCGGCACGGCGCAGATTACCCGTCAGGAATTGCTCGAGGCGGTGAGGTCAGAATTATGAATAATGAACTGTGAGCTATAGACCTATCGAACTCAGCCAGGAAGCGCGGACCCGCGGCTTCGCGGTCGGCGGCGCCTGTCCCCTCCCATCTCAGTCCATTATTCACTAGTCAAAGGCTGAATAAGACAGGCCCTTGGTCTTGCGGTCCACCACCAAGTCCAGGGGCGGGTCAATATTGTTGATCCTCACGGTGACGATCACCAGGGCGGACCCTTTGGATTTGGTTCCCAGAATCTCAAATCCACGGATCTTGCCGTAGTCTCCCTGGAGACCCCATCCGTGCAGAAAATCCTGGTAAGAGTAAGTTGGGCTGGGCTGCCAAAGCTGATAGCCTTGCTGGAACTTCTCCTGCTCGAGAGTAGTCAGGAAGCGTGTCACCGCGCGTTCTTCAGGATAATTCCGGAACGCGAAATAAAATCCTACGCTCAGCAGAATAACCAAGATTCCAAGGACAATGTACCTCCAGATGTGCAAGGGTGGTTTCGGAGGTGTGGCGTCGAGCAGCGTCATGGGCTTTGCCCCCTTCAGTTCCTATTGTACCCGAATTCCGAACGCTTAGGGACGTAGAGGCGGCTTTACGCTGCCAGTGGCGAGGTGAACTCGCTGCTACAAATTCAAAGAGAATCGCACGGCGGGGATGGCAAGCTGTCCCCATGCGGCTCGCGCGGGAGCTAAAGCGTCCGCCGGAAAAGCCAGGTGGCGAGAAGCATGGACACAATCGCGAATAGAGTGAGGTAGGTGAGATCGCCCGCAATCGCGACCAGCGGAGTGTTCTTGAGCAGCAAGCTCTTGAAGGCGTGAACCGCATAAGTAAAGGGATCGAACTTGGCCATGACCCGCATCCACCCGGGGAATCCATAAATGGGGTAGACTGCGCCGCTGGGAAAGTAGAGCAAGGTGTTGAGAACCCCGAAAATCGACCTCGGCACCAGGGGGTCGCTGACCCGCACCATCAGCAGGAACATCATGCTGATTAGAGCGACGGAAGTAATGACGATGAGAATGAAGAGTTTTGCCAGGCGGATTGGATCCAGAGGATGCGGGATCCCGGCGATAACCGATCCCAGCGTCGTCAAAACCAGGCCGGACAACGACGCCTTGATGCTCCCCGACAGGATGAAGCCCAGGATCAATTCCGTTTTGCTGATGGGCGTCAGCAGATAGCCCTCGTGAAGTCCTCTCGCCTTATCGTCAATGTAGATAATGCCTCCGCCAATCATTGCCGAGATATAAATTGCGAGCACGATGGTGCCGGAGAGCAGGTACTGCATGTAGGGAACGTAAGGGTAAAGCTCGACGACGGAAAGCGTGACTCCGCTGGGTACACGTGGGCCAAGGCCACGCTGATTGTAGGCGCCGACCAAATCGGAGAAAGCCCCTTCCAACCCTCCGACTGCAAAGTTGTCGGTGTTGTCTTCAATGAGCGCCACCTGGGGCTTGTCCTGCGTTAGATACCTCCGGGAGAAATCCGGGGGAATCGTGAGGACGCCGTTGATTCTCCCCTCCCGCAAATCCGTGTTGGCCTGGGAGAGGTCAGTATAATCGACGGTTGTAAAGGTTCGCGCATTGGCGGCAATGGCTCCAAACATCTCGCGCAATTTCACCGTGGGAATGCCGCGATCCTGATCGACGATTCCCACACGCAATTCCTTGATCTTCCCGCCGAAGGCATAGCCCAGGACTACGAGCTGCACTATGGGAAGGAACATGGAAACCACGATCAAGGTGGGGCTTCGCATGAACCTGCGCATATCGCGCTCGATAATGGCAAGCGTTCGATTCATATCAATCCGTCCCTAGCGCCTTGCAGGCATAAACCCGAAATCATATTTGGCGTCTTGCAACGCGTCGCGCAATTGCCTGCCTGTGTAGTGCATGAAGACATCGTCCAAAGTGGTGCTCTGCACGGAAAGCGAGGCGATTTCTACCTTGGCTTGGCCCGTCGCTTCCATCAGGGCTACAGTCGTCTTCGGCCCGTTATTCGATCCGATGCGATAAACGTGATCCTCCGCCTTTACGCTCTGCACATCCGGCAAGCTCTCGAGGGTTTCCAACCAACCAGGCGGAACCGTGGAAAAGCTGATTTCCAGAATGTCGTTGCCGGGAATTGATGCCTTGAGTTTCAGAGGCGAATCGAGCGCCACCAGCTTCCCGTGATCCACAATGGCGATCCGGTCGCAAAGTTTGTCGGCTTCATCCATGTAATGGGTGGTGAGAAGGATAGTGAGGTCCCGGCCTTGTTTGAGCTTTCGCAGCATATCCCAAACGCCGATTCGGGAGGCAGGATCGAGCCCGGTGGTCGGCTCGTCGAGGAAGAAGATATTAGGTTCGTGCACGAGCCCGCGGGCGATCTCAAGCCGCCGCCGCATACCGCCGGAAAAGTTCTTAACAGGTTTATCCGCCCATTGCGTGAGCTCTACAGCTTCAAGCAGTTCTTTCACCACCCGCCGGCGCCGTTCGCGTGGGACGCTGTAAAGCTTCGCGAAGATGTTCATGTTCTCGACCGCGGAGAGTTCCATGTCGGAAGTCAACGCCTGAGGGATCACACCAATCGAACGGCGCACGGCGGCGGCGGAGCGCACCACGTCAAAACCGTTGATCCGCGCGCCTCCGGAAGTGGGAAGAATCAGTGTGGTGAGCATGCGGATCAGCGTCGATTTCCCCGCGCCGTTGGGGCCGAGCAAACCGAAGATTTCACCCCGTTCGACGCTGAAGCTCAAGCGGTCAACGGCGCAAAACGTCCCAAAGCACTTCTTGATTTCCTGGACCTCAACCGCGGGCACCAGCTCTCCTCATCTTAGGAACTTCGAAAACCACTCGCGCTACTGCCAAGACCTCGACCGCGAGTACGGACTCTCCTGATTGCAGGATTTGAGATTTGAGATTTCAAAATTTGAAATTCCGCATTCACCTGGCTTCCGGCAGCGGGACGTCCACGTAGGCTGTTAAACCTGGCCAGAGACATCGGTCGCCGTTATCTACCCGCAAACGGAACTCGAAGGTTTTGACATCGCGCTTGGTGCGGCTCACGTCTCGCTGTGTGGCGTAGTCCGCGTCCACTCCCCTGTAGAACACTGTCCCTTCGCGTTCCGCCCCGGAAGGCAAGCGCACCTTCATCTTCTGGCCCAGGCGTACGCGGTCAATATACGTCTCTTCAACATCAACCCGAACCCAGAGATCGTCCGGATTGATGATTTCCAGGATCGGCTGAGCGACATTCACCACTTCGCCCTGGCGAGTCGGCAGGCCGGCCACGTAGCCGGGGATGGGCGCCCGGATTTCCGTGTAACCGAGACGGACCTCGGCTTTCGACATCTGCGCCCCAGCGGCCGCCAACTGCCTCCGCATCGAGAGGAGTTCATTCCGCCGCACGGTAATTTGATCCTCATTGGAACGCGCCAAGGCCACGGCGGCGTGTTGCGCCTCCACTTGCTTGTGGAGAGACTCCACATGGGCCTTCTGCGCCGTAGAGGTGGTGCGAGCCTCATCGAGCGACTGCGCTGTGACGATGCCTTCCTTGAAAAGTCCCTCAGTCCTCTCCAAATTCACCTGGTCTAGTTTGAGGGTAGCCTCCGCTTCGTTCACCTGGGCTTGCGTTGAGGCCAGCGAGGCCTCCGCCTGGCGGATCTGATCCTGCGTCTGTTCCTCCTGAAACTGCAGCGCGGCTTGCGCCTGTTGAACCTGGGCAGCGGTTCCCCGTTCCGAATCCGCGTAGAAGGCCCGGTCGGCGCGCAACTCCTGCGGTTCGATGACCGCGACGAGCTGCCCCGCCTGTACCGTATCGCCCTCTTTAGCCAGCAGTCTCGCCAGTTGGCCCTGGATCTGCGCGCTGACGATGACGTCGTTGGTGGTGACGATACCTGTGATCACCATATTGTGCGGCTTGGTCGTAGCTTTGTAATAGGCCACACTGCCCGCAAGCGCCAGCAGAATGAGCGCCGGAATTAGTATTTTGCGCTTCATTGCACCCCACTCTCCGGATCCGTGAAAAGCGCATAACGGACGAACTTCAGCACTTCTTTCTTTCGCCGTCCTACATTGGCCTTGGTGTAGGGATCTTCCCCGCTTACCGCCCGCAACACGGATGCCGAACTGAAATAGAACGCAATCAGAGAAACCAACGAAATGGCAATGTGGAAGCTGTCCATCCGCCGGAGCTCTCCAGTCCGCATGCCTCGCTCGATGACCTTGAGAAGCGCTTTCATCCGCGGCAGGCCGTGCTCCCGCGCCAGCCGCACCCACGTTTTTTCATCCGCCATCAACATCCGTTGAAACAACGGACCGTTGTGGCGGTGGGCTCCAATGAAATCGAACTGGAGATCGATATAGCGGAGCAGGACCGAGCGGGCCGAACCTTCTGAAGAAAGCACTTCCAAAGCGTTGCGGTTAAAGTCCGCCACGTAGCCTTCCAGGACCTCGCGGTAGAGCCCCTCTTTGCTTCGAAAGTAATAGTAAAGCAGCGCCTTGTTGACGCCTGCCGCGGCGGCGATAGCGTCCGTGCGCGCCCCTTCCAAACCTTCATCCGCGAAGATACGCTCGGCGGCTTGCAGGATGGCCGCCCGGGTTGACTCGCTGTCGTGATGACGAGCAGGGCGCGTCGCCGGTCTGTAAGATTGTCCGTTCCGCATTTAACTAACCGGATAGTTAACATACAATACGAAACTTGGGTTGTCAAGGCCGGGTGTCTGATGCTTGTCGGGATAACCCTTGTGGCTACCCATGGGGCGATCCAAAGCGCTTCCCCAACAGCACGCGCACCTACTTCGGCGGGGCGTAATCGTAACGCGTGCGGAGCTTGTCGCGGTGTCGCTCGAGGGCCAGCTCAACAAGGCGGTCGAGGAGCTTGGAATAGGGGACGCCGGTCGCTTCCCAGAGTTTCGGGTACATACTGATGGATGTAAATCCAGGGATCGTATTGATTTCCAGGAGGAAGAGCTTGCCGTTCTTCCGGTCCAGCAGAAAGTCCACGCGCCCCATGCCGGCGCCGTCGATGGCTTTGAATGCCCGTACCGCCAACTCCTGGACGCGCTTGATTTGGCGGCGGCTGAGACGGGCGGGAATCAGCAACTTTGAACCTTCCTTGATATACTTTGCTTCGTAGTCGTAGAACTCATTGACGGGAACGATTTCGCCGGGAAGGGAAGCCTCCGGCGTGTCGTTTCCCAGCACCGCGCACTCGATCTCGCGCGCGTCGACGGCCTTCTCCACTAAGATCTTGCGATCGTACTGCGCAGCCAGATCCATAGCGGCTTGAAGCTCCTCTGGGGAATGTACTTTCGTGATCCCCACGGATGAGCCCAAATTGGCAGGCTTGACGAACAGCGGGAACCGCAGCCGTCTCTTGATCTTCCTCCGAACTCCCGCAGGATCGTCCTCCCATTCCTTTCGGAGCACCATCTCCCAGGGAACCACCGGCAACCCAGCGTCCCGGAAAAGCCGCTTCATAACGTCTTTATCCATGCCCGCGGCCGAGGCCAGGACTCCCGCGCCCACGTAGGGAACATCTGCGAGTTCGAGCAGCCCCTGGATGGTTCCATCCTCCCCGAAGGTGCCGTGGAGTATCGGGAAAATGACGTCAACTTCGGGACGAGAGTTGACCGCACCGGAGGACTTCGCTATGGGAAGGAGCTTGGGTCCGGTTGGATCCACTGAGGGCGTGACGGCCCTGCCTTCTTCGAGCACGGTCTGTAAGGGCGCCGTGCGCTGCGCCAGATTATCTCCTGCCGCCCCCGCCAAGAGGCCGAGCGCCTTAGATCCCACGCGCCATCTGCCTTCGGGCGTGATGCCGACCGGGACGAGTTCGTACTTTTCCGGGTCGAGCGCCTTCATCACGGCAGCGGCGGAGGTCAGGGAGACCTCGTGCTCGCCAGACCGTCCGCCGAACAGAACTCCCAAGCGGATTTTCTTTGTCACAGAATTTTCTTCCCCAGCGCCGAACTGACCAGGCCGACGCCCAGTATGGCTGTTTTGTTCATGACATCAATGATGGGATTAATCTCCACTAATTCGAAGGCAACCATTCGACCGCTGTCGGCCACCATCTCCATGGCAAGATGAGCTTCGCGGTAGGTGATTCCGCCGGGGACGGGCGTGCCGACGCCGGGCGCTTCATCCGGGTCAACCACATCCGCGTCAAACGAGACGACGAAACCCGCCGTTCCATTGCAGGCGAGCGCAATACTCTTCTCCATCACCGCAGGCATCCCCAGCTCGTCAATGTTTCGCATCGTAAACACGCTGATGCCTGACTCCTTCACAAAGCTGGCCTCGCGGGCGTCCAACTCTCGCACCCCAATCAGCGCGCAGTTTCGAGGCGGGATTTTGGGCGCATAGCTGAAGATTCTGGCCAGCAATAGTGGGCCGTGGCCTAACGTCGCGGCCAGCGGCATACCGTGAACGTTGCCGCTGGGGCTGCTCTCCGGCGTGTTCATGTCAGCGTGCGCGTCAATCCAAAGGCAACCCACCGCCTGCTTCCGGTCGCGGTAAAACTTGGAGACCCCTGCCTGCGCGCCGACTGCCACGGAGTGGTCGCCGCCCAGCGAGACTGGGAAGTAACCTGCCTCAAGAGTCTCGCGAATCTGCCTCGCCGTTTGCCGCGAGGTTTCAGTAATCTCCTTCAGGTATTTGGCTCGCCGGTCGCCGAAGTGCTGTTCCTCCGGCAGCTTAACGTGAATATTTCCGGCGTCCTCAACCTGGTGCCCCAGGTTCTTCAAGGCCTGGTTAAGCCCCGCGGCGCGCACCGCGGACGGCCCCATGTCCACCCCCCGGCGTTCCTGCCCGAGGTCGAGCGGCACCCCTAGAATGCGAATCTTCATCGGTCTGCCCCCGTAAGCCAATCGGCTGTAGCGACTTCTATCATAACTGATGCCAGACAAGATTCGTAGCGCATTGCCACGCATCTCCAGTGAGGTTTTGAAACCGCAGCTCGATGCGCAGTTATCTCGGCGTGTTGGATGGATGAATCTTCCCCCGAGCTAAGGCGCCAATCGTGGTATGCTGCTCCGGCAAAACCTCAAGGAGGCGCTCACGTCATGCGAAGGCTTCTGCTTATCTGCGTCTGCGCGTTCAACGTCGCAAGGCTCTCCGCTGCGGATGATCGTTTGCTGCAGTGGATGGACAGAATCGCGCAGCAGCAGCTTTCCGGCCGCGAAACGGCGGTCGCGAGGATTCACACCTTGAGAGAAGCGAAGGCGCGCCAAGCGTGGGTGCGGGCCAAGATCCTGGAGTTGCTGGGAGGCCTCCCCGATTATAACGGGCCGCTCAATGCCCGCGTCACCGGCCGGATCGAGCGGTCCCGCTACACCATTGAGAAAGTCGTTTTCGAGAGTTTGCCCGAGTTCTACGTCACTGCCGATTTGTATCTGCCCAAGGCGGGCGGCAGGCATCCTGGCGTGCTCATTCCCATGGGTCACTGGGAGCAGGGCAAGCTGGCCGCGCAGCCCATTGCAGCGAACCTGGCCATGAAGGGATTCGTGGCGCTGGCCTACGACCCGGTGGGACAAGGCGAGCGCCAGCAGGCCTACGACCGCAGGATCGAGGCATCCCTGATGGGAGGCGCAACCGATCAGCACTTTCAGGCCGGGGCACAAAGCATTCTGGCCGGCGAAAACTTCGCCCGCTACCGCATCTGGGACGCTAAACGCGCGCTCGATTACCTGCTGAGCCGCCCCGAAGTGGATGGCGATAAGATCGGCTGCACCGGCTGCTCCGGGGGCGGAACGCTCACGACCTACATCTCCGCGCTCGACCCGCGGATCAAGGTCGCAGCGCCGGCTTGCTACATCAATTCCTGGCGCCAACTGTTCGCCGGACCCACCGGTGATTCCGAGCAGAGCTTCCCCTTCTTCCTTTCTTCCGGTTTGGATGTGGCGGACTACATCGAGCTGTTTGCGCCGAAACCCTGGCTGATCAACTCTACGGTCGGCGATTTCTTCCCGATCGAGGGCGCGCGCCATGCTTACCAGGAGGCGCTGGACTGGTATCGGATTTACGACGCGGAGGACCATATTCGCTGGGCGGTTGGTCCAGGGCCGCACGGAACTCCGCTGGAGATTCGCGAGGCGATCTATCAGTGGATGATCCACTGGTTGAAAGACGGCCATGGGGACTTTCGTGAAGAGCCCGTAGAGATGGCGCTGGATTTCGATCTCTTGGCGACTCCATCCGGCCAGGTGGAAGGGCGCCAGATGTATCAAGTGATTCAGCAAAGCTTCCGCGAGAGAATGAAGCAAGGGAACTCTGAGCAGTTGCTGGCGGAACTTCGTAAGTGGTCCGCAGATGGCGCGGGCCAGCCGCCGCTCGTGCACGTGCTGCGTGATGACCCTGGCGAGGCGTTTCGCACTCAGGAACTGGCATTGGAAGTGGAGCCTGGGCTGGAAATCTCGGGCACGCTATACGCGCCGCTGGCTTCCGGGCGCAAGCCGGCGGTGTTGCTGGTGGATTTGGATACCGCAATGGCGGAGCGACTGGCCCGGCGCGGTGCGGTAGTTCTGAACTTGCATCCGCGAGGGCTTCCGTTGCCCTCGAGCGGCGAAGATCAAGCCGCTGCCAAGCAGAATATCCGCGCCTGGGTGATAGGGAAGAATATGGCCGGCCTGCGCGCCTTTGACATTCAGCGAGCTGTGGACTTGCTGGTAGCGCGGCCTGACGTTGACGCCGGTTCCGTCCGCGCCATAGCGCGCGAGGTATCCGGCGTGTGGCTGCTCATGGCGGCCGCTGTCGACGCGCGAATCGGCAAGATCTGGCTCGACGGCACTCCCCATAGCCTGCGCGCCGCTTTGGACGTTCCGATCGCCAGAGACTTGCACGACGCGGTCATCCCGGGATTCGCGCTTCACTGGGACCTGGACGACCTGGTAAAGACCATGGCTCCGCGCACGGTGCTTTGGAGCGACCCCACCGATTGGCTGCAAAGGATTGTCCCGCACCTGCCTGGCTTTCTGTATCGCACTTTCGGGGAGGCGGACGAGCGGTTTATAGCCGAACTCCTGAAGTGAGCCGGCTGGTAGCGCCAACCTTTAGGCTGGCACCCGGCATGCCAACCCGAAGGTCAGCGCTACGAGCATGCACGAGCGAGACGTGCCAGCCGCAGTGCTTGACCTCCGGGCCGCCCTCATGTTCTCATGTAATTCACGAAGCTTTGCTTTATGCTGGGGACGGATTCACAAATGGCGCCGACGCTAGCGGGCTCGAGCGACCCGTGGTTTGCGATTTACACGCGCCATCAGCACGAGAAGACTATTGCCCAGATTCTTTCCGCCAAAGGGCTGCAAGTCTTCCTTCCGCTTTACAACAGCACCCGGCGCTGGAAGGACCGCACCGTCCAGCTCTCGCTTCCCCTGTTCCCTTGCTACCTATTTCTGCGCGGCATGGAGGAGCGGCGGCTCCAGGTGGTGACCACGCCGGGGATCGTTTCCATTTTGAGTGTCAATGGTGAACCGGCGGTCATTCCTGAATCCGAAATCGAAGCGGTCCGCAAAGCGCTCGAATGGGGAAATCGCGTCGAACCTCACCCGTTTCTGCGGTGCGGCGACCGGGTGCGCGTTATAGCCGGACCTTTGCAAGGGGTGGAAGGGATTCTGGTCCGCAAGAAGAACTTGTATCGGCTGGTGCTTTCCGTGGAATTGCTGGAGCGGTCCGCCGCCGTGGAAGTCGACGTCTCTTCCGTGGAGCGGGTTGCGAGCGGCCGCCACAGCAAGCCCTGGGGACGAGGCGCGAGTGATTTGTGATTTGCGATTTCTGATTTGTGATTGGCGAGTCGCGACCGCTTGCGTCATTCAGAAATCGCAAATCACCAATCACCAATGTCAGGGTTCGTCGTTGTCGAACCTCTCCTTGTATTCCATCTCGTCGGGCTTGCCCGGCGCCTGAACGCTGATCTCGATGCGGCCCATGCGCAGGCCGGCAGAGTAAGCGCTAACGGTAGCGTGGCCCGTGCGGTCGGTGGCGCGAAAGGCCATCTGCGCGAGCCCCGCCACAGTATCCAGCGTCCACCCCGTTCCGTGGCCAAGCGAGCTTTGGCGCAGAAGCTCCCCCGGCCCGTCGCAGGTGAAAGTCACGGGACACGCGGCGGAGGGAACCACCACGCCGTTCTCATCCACCACGCGGCATGTGATGTAGGCAAGGCTTTCGAGGTTCCCGGACTCGAGTTCGCGCTTGTCTGCGTCCAGCACCAGGTGATGCGGCGCACCCGCTGTACGGCGCTCTTCGCGTATCTCCTTACCCGCATGTCGAGCCACCGCCACTAATGTTCCGGGCTGGTAAGGGACAGTCCAGAGGCGCGGCGGATGCGGCAGTTCTCCGTCAGGCGCATCCGTTCTTGCCCCCAGCGATCTGCCGTTCAAAAACAGTTCGACCTCGGCCGCGTTGCTGAAGACCTTCACACTCCTCGCCGTGCCTTCCGACGCCGGCCACGTCCAGTGGCCGAGGATATGCACCATGGGCTTGGCCGTCCATTGGCTCTGATAGAAGAAGTACACGTCCTTGGGAATGCGGTACACGTCGCCCATGCCGAAGGCGACGATGTGAGGGATCACGGTGTCGTAGGTCTCGCCTTCGTAGTCGAACTGGTGCCAGATCATGCCGCCGGCCATCCAGGGGCGCCGGTGCAACTCGCGCAGATACTTCTCGTGGCTTTCGCAGGCCAGTTCTTCGCTCTCCGGACCGCCTCCGTAAACTCCGCGTCCCATGGTGGAGGCGGAGTATTCGGCCACGAGGTAGGGGCGCTGGGGAAAACGCTGGTGTTGGCTGTCGGTTTCCTTGCCCACGCCGAGGCCCACTACGTCCACCAGGGCCTCCACGTCCTCGCCACGCGGTTCGTGCATCGCCACGGGCCGGAGGGATCGAGCTGGCGATAGCGCGCGGCCACGGCCCCAATCACTTTCTTGGTGACCGCCCGCGAGGCGTTAACTTCTCCTGCAATACCCCAAACAATAATGCAAGGATGGTTTCTATCGCGGCGGATCATCTCGTCGGCCATCGCTTCGAACGTTCGCGATGTACTCGCGCGGTTCGCCGATCTCCTTGCTGATGGGAAGTTCTTCCCACACCATCAGGCCGAGACGGTCCGAAGCTTCCATAGTCGCCGGGTCGTGCGGGTAGTGGGAAGTCCTCCAGAAGTTCACCCCCATGGCGCGGATGATTTCCATGTCCAAGGCGTGCCGCGAATTCGGAAGGGCGTTTCCCATGCCGGGGTAAACCTGGTGCCAGTTCGTCCCCTGCACCTGTACACGCTTGCCGTTCAGGAAAAACCCTCGCTGCGGATCGAATTTGAACCAGCGGAAACCCAGGGGGTTTTCGGCCGTGTCAATCAGGTCTGATCCGGCGCGCAAGCTGGAGCGCAGGCGATAGACGTTCGGAGTGTCGGGCGACCACAGCAGCGGGTTCTCGACCGCGCCATCTTGCGTGACCTCGAGCCGCTCGCGAGGCGGAATGCGAGCCGAAACTGATAGAGTTTTGATCACCTCGCCCTGTGGGTTCAGAACCTCCTGCACGAGCGTCAGTTCCTGGGCCTGGGGCGTCTCGTTGACCAGGCGCGAGCGGATCTGGAGCGTCGCCGCGCTCTCGCTAACCGAAGGGGTGAGCCAGATGACATCGGAAAGGTACGTGGGGTGGGTAATCCGCAGCCAGACGTCGCGATAGATGCCGCCGTAGAACGTATAATCGGTCTTGACGGTGGGCGGCAGAGTGCGCGAAACAGGTTGTCAACCTTAACCGTCAAAACGTTCTCCGTTTCGCCGAACTTTGCGTAGCCGGTCACGTCAAACTCGAAGCTGGTGTATCCGCCCTTGTGCTCCCCAACCCGCTGGCCATTGAGCCAGAACTCGGCCACGCTGCTGGCGCCTTCGAATTCCAAAAACACCCGCCGGCCGGAATCCTGGCTGGGGAGCCGGAAATGCTTTCGATACCAGCCGATGCCGCGCCAGTAGCCGGGCGCCTCGTCTCGGAATTGGTTCCAGGTGTGAGGCAGGTTGATGGTTTCCCAGTCCGAGTCGTCGTATTCGGGCCGGTGGGCGTTGCGAAAACGCGGCTCGATCTCCGCGGCTTCGCCGTTCTCGCGGTCGAATGAACCCAAGCGCTCCGGTCCCCTTCGATTGCCGCGCAAAGCGCCAATCGCGGTTGAAGTTCTCGCGCCGGCGCGGGCCAGGTTCCGTCGAGGCAGGCTGGGCAGGAGTTTGCTGGTCAGACCAGCCAGTCCCCGCCGCCTCCCCTGATCGAACCACAAGCGGCGTCGTTGCCGCGCCCGTGGTTACTGTTTCAAGGAATTCTCTTCGGTCCATGTCGATTACCTGTTCGGTGCCACGCAAAAAGTGGGTTCTGTGCCCCTTTTAGGAGTTCGATTTGAGTTCGTTTGCATCAAAAAGCAGTTCGTTTTGAACGCTCCAAAAGAGCCAAGTCTTTTATTTGCCTTAGATGACCGAGTTCGTTTCCGCTAAAAAACATCTTTCACGATTCACTCGTCCTTTCCCGATGGGCAAAACCGATTTCACGCAACGGCGCAAAGCGCGCAAAGGCCGCAAAGTCCCACCCCCCCCCCGGCCCCTCCTCAACCGAGGAGGGGAGCCTGGTGAATCCCCTCCTTGGATAAGGGGGGTCAGGGGTGGTTGAATTCTACACGTCGCGGTAGGGACGACCATTGCTGATCGCCCCCCGCACGGATCCGTACGAGCGCTCACTAGCGCATACGGCTCTTGTCGCGGATGAATAACGGAGAGCGCTCGGGCGTTCTCCATGCACCCGGTGGCCCCTGGGACACGCGAAAGGAATCCCGCTCGGCGTCGGGCGCGTGTGAGGCTAAGGGGTGCTCTCCTTGACCAGCAGCCTTCCCTCCGCATTCTCCGCAGACCGTCTGAGGTCCTTGTTCGAGTGTTTCATCGGTACTATGCCGCTGTCCGACTCCTCCGAGACGTACACGCGGGCCGTACAGCCTAAGCCTTCGCCCGCCGGTCCGCCCCAGCGACGGACATCTCCGAGGTCTCCCGGTTCTCGTGCAGAAAGTATCTAGGCGTGTCTGGGGTCTCGGACTACGCAGGACTGCTCCGGGTCTCGCGCTGGCAACCCTGAGCATGTTGCCTTCCGCCGGATCGAGGGCGTCGGCGTCCTGATTGCACATTTTCGAAGCTCCATACCCAGCCCACCTATTCCCCTGTTTACGCTTCACTGCGCACCTCGCGGCGCACAGCGCAAAACTCGGGGCCGAGTGGATCGCTAATCCTTTCTCGTGAGAAATTTGCATTCTCTGCTCCCTGCCGGTTTATCCCGGCGCACCGATCCTTTGTTTTCATAGACATTCTCGCTTTGTTCCGCCGTTTTTGGTTATCAAACCCCGGTTTCACGCCAAGGCGCAAAAAACGCGAAGGACGCAAAGTCGCAGCACCCCCAACCCCTCCTTGTTCGAGAAGGGGAGCCCGAAATTCCCCTCCTTGGATAAGGAGGGGCCAGGGGTGTTGATTTCTGCAACGATCCTTTGTTTTCATAGACATTCTCGCTTTGTTCCGCCGTTTTTCAATATCACCGACCCGGTTTCACGCCAAGGCGCAAAGCGCGCCAAGGCCGCAAAGTCCCACCACCCCCAACCCCTCCTCATCTGAGGAGGGGAGCTTGGTGATTCCCCTCCGTGGACAAGGTTGGGGGTTAGGGGAGGTTGATTCCTGCGAGCGTCAAAACGGGCGATACTTGGGTCAGATGCAGGCATTGCGGGCTCAATACAGGTTCGTTTTGGGTCGATCTTAGCTTCGTTTCAAACCTGCGTTCCTTTGTTTTCAAAGATTTATTGGCTTCGTTCGTATCATTTTTTGTTTGTTTCAGGCTTCCTGTTTCGCTGCACGTTTCGCTGCGCGCTGGGACCATTCAAGCCGAGCCTCGTGGCTAGGTGGCGCCGGCGCCTGTCCGCGACAATGTGTCTAGAAGCCGAACACAACGGTAGGCTATCACATCGGTCCGCGCTTGTCAAGCGAAAAACACCGAAGAGTGCGAAACCAGGCTTGGACGGTTCCAAACTATCCCGTCGGGGCTGGCCACAGTCCGCCGAGTGAATTCACTCAGGCTCCTCGCCTCTTCATCCCACCCGTACGAGCGCGGGCGAACACGAAACGTTGCGGCATCCCCAATCGCCGGTATCGCATATACACACTCGTCGTGATAGTCCATCTCAACCAGCAAAGTGGTGAAAACGGGTTTTTTGGGACAGATGATGCCGATGGATCCGTTCTTCCGGCAGTTCTTTGGAGATAACTTCGACGGGCAATTCAACACACCGCGGTTTCCGCAAACGCAGCGAGAGCGGAGCCTGGGTTCCGGCGTGATCGTCAGCCCGGAGGGATATATCCTGACCAACAACCACGTTGTCGCGGGGGCGACGGAGATTCTGGTCACTACTTCCGACAAGCACCAGTACAAAGCCCGGGTGGTGGGCACTGACCCCAAGTCCCCCCTCAGGATAAGCAGATTTCAGATTTGAGATTTCAGATTCCAGAATTCAGAAACCGCGGGCCATCGCCACTGGCCACTGTTCAGAAAGTCTCTGGCCGCTAACCACTAGCCACTAACCAGAACTGTCCGGTCATAAGTTGAATAATTCGAGTTGGTTACCGGGCAAGTCGATTTCGCATTGCGAGCTGAGGTGCGAAAAAGCCTGTAAAATTGGCACTTTTTCGAAATAGGCTGAGGCTCAGAATTTGTGACATGGGGTAGAGGTTAAGTTCGAGCCCCAGTTGTTTGCGAACGATGGCCAGCAGCACGTAAACGGAGATGGCGATCCAGATTTGGGTCTTCACGGCATTGGGTGAAAGACCGTAGAATTTCTTGATGCGCAGATGCTGCTTGACCCATTTGAAAAACAACTCCACCTGCCCGCGGCATCTGTAAAGCTCGGTGATGGTGAGCGCGGGCAGATAAAAGTTGTTGGTTAAGAAGACCAAGGTCTTCTCGTTTTCGGCTGTCGCGAAGGCCGATGCGACGCAACGGGTCGGGGTAAAACTTGGCCGTATAAAAACTCACGAGGCGAATCTTTTGGTCGCAGCGCAAACCGGTGAGCTTGTCGACGGGGGCGGCCGCCAGGCGGCGAAAGCAAAAATCTTTGCGAGCGCGGGTGATGAAGAACGCTTGCGACTGATGCAGGCGATAAAGGCGTTGGAAGTCCAGGTAGCCGCGGTCCATGATGTAGATCGCGCCGGGCTGGAAGAGCAATTCGTCGAGCACATGAATCTCGTGGATTTTCGCGGGTTTCACGTCGAGGTAAGCCGGGATGCTTCCTTCCAGATCGAGCAGCGTATGAAGCTTGACGGCGGCATTGGTGGCTCGGTAGCGAGCCCAGGGAAACAACGAGAGGCAGAGGTCGATGGTGGTGCAGTCCAGCGCATAAGCGGTCTGATCCATTTCGACGCCGAAGTCCTCGCCGGCATACAAGGGGCGCGCCGTTTGGATCAGAGCTTGGGCCAAATCGGCGTAGATGCGAAAGTCGCGAGTCTCGTTGGCGTCGGCCAGTGTGCTGCGCGCCACCGAACCACGAAGGCCGAGGTGGTAGAGTCGAGATCCCAGGGCGCGCAAGCAAATCTCGATGTCGCGCAGACTGTCGCGGCCCATCAGCTGCGCATAAACCATGCAGAGAAATTGGCTCCAACAGGACAAGCGGCTGACCTTGCGATTCCCCTGATAGCGGTCCACACAACGACGAAACTCGTGAGCGGGAATGAAATCCATCAGCTGCGCAAAAACGGTTTTCCCCAAATGCATGCGGCGCACCCTCCCGGAATGCCCGGGAAGAGTCGCCAAAAACGCATTCGGAATTCAAATCGAAAACGGTCGGTCTAAGCATCAAGTTCATGGCTCAAAGCAACTTAGAACGAAAGACAAATTCAATGACCGGACAGTAGTGGCC
>CAVROP010000131.1:0-10689 GCA_963722675.1 uncultured Acidobacteriota bacterium | reverse complement strand
GTCGAGGTCGAGTCGCCGGATCATGGCCAGAATCGCTTCCACGTGGCCGTGGGGGGAGGTGTGCGCGGTAGTCAACGAATCCTTGGGGGAGACCAGCATCTCGCCCCGCAGCACGCGGCGCAAGGTTTCGATTTGGGATTGCGGCCAATCGGAGAGATTGGCCAAGGTACGTTTGCGGGTTTTCTGGCCCTCCCGCAAGCCCTCGCGGAGGAGGATGGCGGGCGGGGAGTTGCGGTTGGGAACGGTTTCGATGTACATGGGAGCTATTATTAACAAATAATAGCCAATGTCAAGCATAATATTTGCACTTACATGGGAACATAACAAAAACCACAATTCTTCCAAGTTCTGCGTAATCAAGGGCTGACCCGGAGGTTCGGCCTAATTGTCAGGGGAACTTCGGCCTAGACCACGTTTGGCTGATTGGCTGGCCCTCATCAAACCGAATCCGTACACCTGTGTCGTCGTACCCTATCATCTCCGGTGTTGTGACATATGCTTCTATCTGTTTTCCAGTGAATCGTATGTAGATGTTGTGGTCTCCGCATTCGTCCACCAGAATAGTAGCCTTGGTTCCGTCCATGGAATTGGCAGATTCGTCGGTGTGCCAGGTACTTTGGGAGGTCTGCCTCGAGGTGGACGGCGTGGATTCTGTCTGCGCTGAGGGTGAAGGCGTCCCGCCGTTCGTCTTGGGCCGCCGCACGGCTATGATCAGCAGTAAACAGGTTAGGGTGACGAATGCCAAAGACATAAGCAGGCCGCCATTCGTGGATTCCACGCGTATTGATCTGCCGTCTTGCCATGCTTTTCCGCATTTGCGACAGTGAAGCCGAAGAACACCTTAGCGGTTTTCCACCAGTGACTTGCTTTCGTTGGGTCATTGCTGAGAAAGTGTTAACGCCGGCGCAGCTCGGGCAAGGCGGGCCCGGTGTTATTCCTGAGGCGCTCAGTTGCTCCTCATTTGTTAGTTCTGGAAACTTGTACTGGTAATATCGGCACACCTTAGCGGCAGGCTGAATGTATTCAGCGCACTGTGGGCATCGCTTCAGGCCTTTGGCCTGTGCAACTTTTTTCTCATTCGTTTGCATGGCCAGAGCGACCACGAACCCTGCTAGTAGTACTACGTTAAGTGAGATTGACCTCCCAGAAGGGAAGTGTTAAGCTCCGGTTCGTGACCGAGAGCGAAATCGCGAAATGTCGAACACGTTTGGAACAATTCTTGGCCGACCTGCTGGAGCCGCTGGGGCGACGTGAGCGGCGTCACTGGGGCGCGGTGTATGTGCGCGGCCTGTTGCTGGACGGCGAACGCCAATCCATCGAGCCCCTGGCGGCGCGGCTGCCCGAGGGCAACGTGCAGGCGATGCAGCAGTGGATCGGGCAGAGTCCCTGGCTTTGGGCGCCGGTCTGGCAACGCTTGGCGCAACGCATGAGGGCGGAGTTGACGCCCGATCCGGTGTGGGTCATCGACGACACGGGTTTCCCCAAGCAGGGTCACCATTCGGTGGGGGTGGCGCGGCAATATTCGGGGACGCTGGGCAAAACGGCCAATTGCCAGGTGGCGGTGAGCCTGCACCAAACGGCCGGGGAAGAAAGTACCATCCTGGACTGGCGGCTCTACTTGCCGGAAAGCTGGACGCAGGATCCGGAGCGGCGTGCCGCCGCGGGCATCCCCGCAGAGGTGAAATTCCAGACCCAGTGGGAACTGGCGCTGGCCTTGATCGACGAGGCGCGGGAGTGGGGCCTGCGGTGTGGGGTGGTGTTGGCGGACGCCGGGTACGGAGAAGTCACGGAATTTCGCCAGGGGCTGGAGGTGCGCCAACTTCCCTATGCGGTGGGCGTCCCTTCCACCTTGGGGGTGTGGGCGAAGCCGCCCCGCCTGCGCAAGTTGAAAGCGCGGGGACGAGGACGTCCACCGAGTGTTTACCATTACGGCGAGCAGCGGCCGTGCGCGGTTCGCGAGGTGGCGGAAAAGGCCCGCGGGTGGAAGCAAGTGCGTTGGCGAGAAGGCACGAAAGGCTGGCTGGCGTCGCGCTTCTACGCCTGCCGCGTCCAGCCCTCGCACGGATTCCACGAAGGCCAGCCTCCCCACCCGGAGGCCTGGTTGCTGGTGGAATGGCCGCCCGGCGAGAAGCAGCCCACGAAATACTTTCTCTGCGACTTGCCCGAGCCCTACTCCCTGCGGCGATTGGTACGCACCGTCAAAGGCCGCTGGAAGATCGAACGGGATTATCAGCAATTGAAGGAGGAGTTGGGCCTGGATCACTACGAAGGCCGCAATTGGACCGGGTGGCATCATCATGTCACCCTGGTGATGCTGGCGCATGCTTTCTTGACCTTGGAAAAACTGCGCAGCAAAAAAACTTCTGGGTGGACCCTGCCACAGACGCGCCGTGAAATCCAACGCCTGCTGTTCACTTGGACCGGACATTGTGCGTATTGTGGTAGCAACATTTGCAAGCGAAAACGACCGCCTTAACTTAACGTAGTAGTACTAGTGGGCTCAGCAAAAATGATAGAAAGAACAGACCAACTCCGCTGCGGCCCTTGTGTTCAGCGTAAAAGCCAACGGCGAAGCAAAGTATTAGCCAGACGATGACCAAGACCGCTATTTCCATGATCTCCTCCTGGACCAACTTGGCAGGCGGCTGGTCGGTTGCGTAGGCCGTTTTTAGAACTGCGCTATTCCGTAGCGGTCCCACCTTATACCACAACTGCGTGGTACTACGTAGAGAGTATTTCCTCATGGAAAAAGGGTACCTCACACCCTTTCTCTCTCGCGATGATGTTACAAACTGTTGTAGTGTAGCGTCCGTCAGCCGACGGATCAAAGTTGCGGCATCCTTTTCTTTCGGAGGCCGATGGGGACAGGCATCTCGTTGTCCAGTTTTTCCGGCAGAAAGCGATGGGCATGGTTGCGGGTCATTCTTAGCGCCCTTCAACCCCAAAATAAGACTTGACGAAATATGGTAAATTTACCATATTTATGAGATGATCTTGAAGAATCCTGCGCCCCCGGAGAGCAGCGCCAGTGACGCCGCCAATCCGCCGACTCAGCCTCGACTGTCGGGCAGGGTCATCATCTGGATGGGCGGCAGCAAAGAGGACATATCGGCTCTGCCAAGCCCTGTGAAAGCCTCTTTCGGCCACCGGCTGCGGCAGTTACAGGACGGAAAGACCCCGCTCGACATGAAACCACTTCCGCAATTCGGAGCGGGAGTCTTTGAGCTTCGCGAGCGCTTTGATCGAAACGCCTATCGGCTAATGTATGTGGTGAGCCTCAGGAAGGCCCTTTATGTTCTTCATGCCTTCATGAAAAAATCGAAATCAGGAATCGGGCTTTCCAAACCCGATGCGGAATTGATCCAGGTGCGATTGCAGTCGGCACGCGCACTGGACGGGGAGGACTGAAAAATGGTCGAGACATTCCACAAGAGCAGCGGGAACGTGTTTGAAGATATCGGCTTTACGCCCGCCGAGGCAGCGGAACTGACTGCGAAGAGCATGCTCATCACCGCTATTGTAGAGACTATCGAGAAGGGCAAACTCACCCAGAAGGAGGCCGCGCAACGTTGCGGCACGGACCAGCCTACGCTTTCCAAAGTCCTTCGTGGCCGCATGGAAAGCGTGACCATTGATCGGCTCACTGCCTGGCTTACGGCGCTTGGTCGCACTGTCGAAATCCATGTTCGCCCCTACGACGCCAAAGCAAAAACTGGGTACCTCGTCGCCGCACCTTAGCGGAAGCGCTGGCGGTACGAATGGCGGGCAGGGCGCACCAGGGGCTAGGGACCAAGGGAACCGGCACGCATGTCCCTATTTTCCCACCGCGGCTGGCGCATCAGAGTGAAGCTCTACGGCCTCAGTATATCATAGCTCAGCGACACGCACAGCTTCGCTGTGCGCCAGGCAGCAGCACGCGGGAGACGGAATCAGCGCGGTTTGGACGCTTGACGTGGGGTGAGGCAAAGATGGAGGCATTTTCGAGAACACTTCGCCGGTGGGGCGCAGGTGCCCACGCGGAGGTAAATTGTCTGGGGGCCAGCGGGGGGGGAAACCGTTAACTGGTGTCGTCAGGGACGGGGCGCGACAAGCTAAGCCAGAGGAGTTGGCAGAGGGCAGCGGCTTCCAGGATGGGGTGAGTACCACGGTGGAGGTAACGAATTCGGTAGAGCCGTTCGATGGTCAGGGCCAAGCAGGTCAGCAGCCAGACGACCAGCACACTGTGGCGCTCATGGTGACAGATATGTTCCAGGCCGTAGCGATTCTTGGCATCGTTGAAGCCTTGATTTTCGATCTCCCAGCGGCTCTTGGCCATGCGGAAGATGGCGCGACTGCTGACCCCCTGGCGAGGGAAGTCGGTGAACCAGTAGGCCTCGGAGATGGTACCGTCGGGACGGTGCTGGCGGTAGCGAACTACCCGCACGGTTTTCCAACGCAGGGTGTCCCAAGGGTCGAAGTCATCGGCATCCCGAGATCTCCACCCAGTCCTTACCGTAACCAAAGACCTGATGGGGAGGCTGGGCGAGAAACCTTTTCTGGGCGGCGGCAAACAATTCCGGGAGATTATTCTTCAAGCGGGCGACCACGAAGAGTCCCCGATCGCCGGCGTCGTGCAAGAAGGGGGCCCGGGCGAAGTTCCCGTCGACCACCACATATTGCGCAAAACGGCGGCCCAGATTGCGGGCGGCACGGCGGAGAAGTCGTCGCCCGGCACTGTACTCGCTATCCCCAGGGCCGTAGGGTTCGACATCCAAGGGCAAGGTGAGGCCGGTTCCTACCACGCTGATCATCACCAGCTTATGATGGTAGCCGAGGATCTCTCTTTTCTGGTTTCGGTAGGGGCGACACAGATCGCAAACCTTTTCCTGTGATCCTCCGGCGCCGGTCCCGTCCACAGCCAGTCCGATGAAGCGGCAGTCGTCGAAGGCTTTGTGGCGCTTGGCTTCACGCACGGCGGTGATCGCGGCTTGGCGCGTCAGGCGGGGGTCAAGCCGTTCGGTGAAATAACTGAGGGTGTCGTTGCCGAAGCTCTGGGAGACCCCCAAGGCCCGCCGTGCCTCAGAACCAACCAGGTCTTCAATGGCCGCGAAGGCTAGGCGACGCAGCAAAGTCCCCATCAATAAAGCCCACACCAAGGCGGTCGCCGGAATGCGCTCCTGCGTGCGGCCATCGCCCGGTGATCGGAAGTAGGACTTCAGACGCAGACACTTTGCCGCGTAGTTCTTGAGGCGACGCGGGGAGGGCTCCCTCACCGCCGCCTTTGCTTTCGCCCCAGCGCCAGCAGTTGAGCGTTGGTGGCGAAGACCTCCGCCACCGCCTCTTTAAACTCGCGGCCCGCCTCCACCAAGCGTTGCACTTCCTCGACCCAATCGTTGGGGATGTGCTCCACCCGTTTCTTGCCGTCGGCCATAAAAGTGAGAGACCAGACGGGGTGCCCCTGCTGGTCCTTGGCGCAATGGCAACTGGGCTGGCCACAGCGGCGGTGCGTGAGGGAAAGAGAACCAGGAAGCAGGTCGGGCGGGATGGGGAAGCGGCGGAGGAGTTCGAACTTGCGCTGACGAAGACGAGCGGCTTGCGGACCTTTGGGTGCAATTCTCATATGAGTGTAATAATACATTCAGAACATGAAAGTCAAGCCCTTTTTTGAGGAATGCGAAAATAGAAGGGGTTCAGGAGAACAGGAGCGAACACGCTCTGACATGCGCCGCCATTAGCCCGGGTCTGGGAGGACTATTTGGCGTTTCCGAAGCTGCTGTGCGCCTGCCACGGCGCAGCGCAATCTGTCTTTGCCCCTTGCCAAAGTCCCTTGGTGTAACTACAATGTAAGCACGAGGTTAATAACGGCCATGAAGATTGAAATTGTACGACTGGGAAATTCACGAGGGATCCGAATCCCCAAGCCCATCCTCGAGCAGTGCGGCTTCCATGACACGGTTGAACTTCAGATCGAAAACCATCGTCTGGTGATCGCACCGGCCCGCCGGCCGCGCGAGGGCTGGGAGGAAGCTTTCCGCGCCGCCGGCTCTTCCGCTCACGATGAACTGTTCCTCGACACCCCCGCCAATCAATTCGATCGGGAGGAGTGGCGATGGTAGGCGATTCGCCGCGCTTGGACGAAGTCTGGTTGGTAACTCTGGATCCAACGCAGGGGGCGGAAATCCAGAAAACCCGCCCTTGCCTGGTGGTCTCACCTGACGAAAGCAACCGCCACCTGCGGACCGTCATTATCGCCCCCATGACTACCGTCGAGAGAGCTTATCCGACGCGCGTGGCGCTCACGTTCCAGGGCAAGCATGGGCAGGTGGCGCTTGACCAACTCCGCGCCATCGACCGGCAACGACTGGTCCGTAAATTGGGCAGGATCTCACCCAAGGCAGCCGCGACTGTCGCGACGGTGTTGGTCGAGATGTTTACCCGGAAGATTAGATAAGAACCGCGCTACCGGCCTGCTATTCAGGCCGTCCGCCGCCTTCGCGGGAATGACGGGCGTGGGATGGGTTTCGGCAAAGCCTGCTGCCTTTTTGACCGGCGGAGAATTCGGGCGGTGGCTTTTGACCTCTACACCCAATGAGTTGGGGACATAAAGAAGCAGTGTAATAACCCCCAAATTCCGGCATGAACTCTTCAGACCCTATCCCCTCTACACCTCTAACGCGTTTAAAACTAACAAGTTACGCTACCGATTCGGCGAATGTTAAGAACTTGGCCCGCCTCTTGCTCCATGCAATTCTCATGGTGGAGGCGGTTCGATGCCATGGAGGTAGTCTCGTCACTCGTCACTTGTCACTCGTCACTGCGGTTTGAGGCACAGGCCATGAAAAAGGTACTCATTCTTGGTGCAGCAGGCAGGGACTTCCACAATTTCAACGTCGTGTTCCGCGACGACCCCGCCTACCGGGTGGTGGCGTTCACGGCCACGCAAATACCCAACATCGAAAACCGGGCTTATCCCGCGGAACTGGCGGGAAAGCTCTATCCTGAGGGGATTCCGATCATCCCGGAAGGCGAGTTGGAAAACACGATTCACAAATATGGTGTGGAGGCGGTGGTTTTCTCTTACAGCGATGTTTCGCACCAAACGGTCATGCACCTGGCGTCGCGGGCCGTGGCGGCGGGGGCCGATTTCTGGCTGCTGGGGACGGAACGCACACAGTTGGCGGCGCAGGTGCCGGTGGTCTCCGTCTGTGCGGTGCGCACCGGCTGCGGCAAGAGTCCGGTTTCGCGGCGCGTGGTGCAGGAATTGCGCGCCCAGGGTTTGAGGCCGGTGGTGGTCCGCCATCCCATGCCTTACGGCGATCTGGCCACGGAGCGCCTGGAGCGCTTTGCCACCCTGGAGGACATGGAAAAGTACGGCTGCACGATCGAGGAGATGGAGGAATACGAGCCTCACCTCCGGCAAAACGCGGTGGTATATGCCGGCGTGGATTACGAGGCGATTCTCCGCCAGGCGGAACGGGAAGCCGACGTGATCCTCTGGGACGGCGGCAACAACGATACTCCGTTCTATTGCTCCGACCTGGAGATCGTGGTTGTCGACCCTCACCGCGCCGGGCACGAGCTGAGCTATTACCCCGGGGAAGTGAATTTTCGCCGCGCGGAAGTGCTGGTGATCAACAAAGTCGATACGGCGAGCCCGGAAGCCATTGAAGCGGTGCGCTCGAACATACGGAAGATCAACCCGGGCGCCGTAGTGATCGAAACGGAATGCCGGGTGACGGCGGCCGAACCGGAACGGATCAAGGGGCGGCGCGTGCTGGTGGTGGAGGACGGCCCGACGCTGACCCACGGGGAGATGGCCTTCGGCGCGGGAGTGGTGGCCGCGCAAAGTACGGCGCGGCCGAGCAAGCCGACCCCAAGCCGTATGCGGTCGGATCGATCCGTTCCACTTTCGAACGCTTCCCGCATCTCAAGTGCCTGGTGCCGGCGATGGGCTACAGCGAAACGCAGCGTCATGAACTGGAAGAAACCATCAACCGTACTCCCTGCGATCTGGTTCTGGTGGCGACTCCGGTGGATCTTACCCGGCTCTTGCATTTGAACAAACCGAGCCTGCGAATCGGATACGAGGTTGTGGAACGAACCAAGCCCGGCTTCGGCGAGATTATGGCTGAATTTGCGGCGCACGCGGCGTCACCCAGGAAGGCGAAGTCCGCGTGAAGGAGTTGTGGTGCGGGCGTCTCGCCCGCGCTTCGCGGAAAGCAATCAAGCGCGAAGCGCCTTGGAGTGCGGCGGCTTGACGCCGCCTTCGGACGAGGTGGACGGATGGCCTTCCTGCAAGGCGACGCCAGGGGTAGGGTCCCGGGACTCCCAAGGCGGCGTCAAGCCGCCGCACTCCAAGGTGCCTTCGGCACAACGAAAGGACTTTCACCATGCGCAGACTCAAGGTTGTAACCCAGGCGAATAGGGAGACTCCACTGCCTGCACGGCCTTCCACGCTCGCCCATCGGCACGTGGTCTCGTTGCACGATCTGGCTCCTGGGGAGACTGAGTACCTGCTCAAGCTGGGCAAGGTGGTGAAGGCCCAACCGGGGCGTTTCAAGCACGCGCTGGAGGGCAAGACCCTGGCGATGCTTTTTGAGAAGCCCAGCCTGCGGACGCGTGTGACCTTCGAGGTCGGCATGGAGCAACTGGGCGGGAAGGCGCTTTACCTCGGTCCGCAGGAAGTGGGGTTGGGGAAGCGCGAGTCGGTGAAAGACGTGGCGCAGAATCTCTCGCGCTGGGTGGACACGGTGGCGATCCGCGCCTTCGCCCATCAAACCGTGATGGAGTTTGCCGCCAACGCTTCGATCCCGGTCATCAATGCTCTCTCGAACTTCGAGCATCCTTGCCAGGCGCTGGCCGACTACTTTACGCTGCTCGAACACAAAGGCCCCTTGGAG
Source organism: uncultured Acidobacteriota bacterium (assembly GCA_963722675.1). Taxonomy (GTDB): domain Bacteria; phylum Acidobacteriota; class Terriglobia; order UBA7540; family UBA7540; genus CAVROP01. Next base: position 1,810 of record CAVROP010000131.1, on the reverse strand, counting down.
GGGAAAACCCTCGCCTGGGTGGGCGACGGCAACAATGTGGCTCATTCCCTCATCTATGGCGCCGCAAGGCTGGGAGTGCGCATGCGCATCGCCACGCCGGCGGGCTACGAACCGGATCGCTCCGTTGTGGCCGACGCCAAACGCGAAGGCGGGGACATCACGCTCACTCACGATGCCCTGGAAGCTGTGGCGGGTGCGGAACGCGGTCTACACCGATGTTTGGATCAGCATGGGCCAGGAGGACGAAACCGACACGCGCCTGCGCGTCTTTCGACCTTACCAGGTAAACTCCGAACTGCTGCGCAACGCGGGGCCTCAGGTACTTTTCATGCACTGCCTGCCGGCGCGCCGCGGCCAGGAAGTGACGGACGAAGTCATGGATTCACGTCGTTCCATTGTCTATGACCAGGCCGAGAACCGCTTGCACATTCAGAAGGCAATGCTGGCGGCACTGCTCTGTTGAGAGACGGCTATGCCCACCGCGGTCGTTGCCATTGGCGGCAACTCCCTGATCAAACCCGGCGAGAGGAGCACCGAACAACGGTCGAACCTCCAAACGACCTGTGAGGGCATCGCCGCGGTGCTCTCCGCCGGTTACCACGGTGGTCACCCACGGCAACGGGCCGCAGGTGGGCGACGCCATGCTGCGTTCGGAACTCGCCGCCGGCCAGGTGGAACCGCTGCCCATGGACGCCTGCGTGGCGGAGACCCAGGGGAGCATCGGATACCTGCTGCAGCAGATGCTGCAGGAAACCCTGTCGCGCCGCGGCCTGCGGCGGCCCGTGGTGACGATGGTCACTGAGGTGTTGGTCTCACCGCGAGATCCCGCCTTCCGCAAACCCAGCAAGCCGGTCGGCCCGTTCTACAACCAGGAAGAAGCCGAGCGCCGCCACCGCACGCTGGGCTGGCAAATGGTGCAAGATGCGTGCCGCGGATATCGCCGCGTGTGCCCTCTCCTGAGCCGAAAGAGATCATGGAACTGCCCGCCATTCAAGCCGCCCTCGAGAGCGACGCGCTGGTGATTGCCTGCGGCGGAGGAGGAATCCCGGTCGTGTTCCGGCGCGAGCGGCTGGTGGGAATCGACGCCGTGATCGACAAGGACCGCGCCTCGGCCTTGCTGGCATGGGAACTGGAAGCGGAGTTGTTTCTCATTTCCACCGGCGTCGCGCAAGTGGCCTTGAACTACGGCACAGTCAACCAGCAACAACTCGAACGGCTGAGCGCCGGCGAGGCTCGCGGCTACCTCAGCGCTGGCCAGTTCCCTCCCGGCAGCATGGGACCGAAAATCGAGGCCGCGCTGGCCTACCTCGAGCGCGGAGGCAAGCTGGTCATCATCACTTCTCCCGAAAACATTCCCGAAGCATTGCAGGGCATGGCGGGTACGCGAATCACACAGTAAGTTGTCGGTTCTCAGTTCTCAGTTTTCAGTAATCCAATCCATCGCAGTACAACAGCCCTCTCCCTTGGGGAGAGGGTGTCGCGCTCCGGCGTTTTCATCAGCCGGAGCGGGACGGGTGAGGGGGCGTTACGTTCACTCACTACTCCACCAGCGCCGGTCATTCCCGCGAAAGCGGGAATCCAGTGCGTCGTCCACACACTCCGCACAGTTATGGCAGTGGATCTCCGCTTTCGCGGGACTGACTGCGACATCGCCGCCGCAACAATGGTACGATTTCTGTACCCCATGATAGTGCCCGCCGAAAAATCCGACCGGCGACCGATGCGCCAGATGTTCGGAGCTATTGCGCCTCGGTACAACTTTGTCACCAGCGTCTTCTCTTATGGTATGGATCGTCGATGGAAGCAAACT
>CAVROP010000130.1:0-31376 GCA_963722675.1 uncultured Acidobacteriota bacterium | reverse complement strand
CCGTCGTTCTTCACCACTTGCGTTACAGCCTTGCTGCGCGTGTCGTAGGCGAAAAGCGTCACGGGGCCATTGCGGTCGGAAAGGAAATAGATCGTATCGCCCACCCACATGGGGTTGAAGTCGTTCGAGTTCTCGCGCGGAATTTTGGCCTCGAGGTGCGAGTCGGCCAGGTTGGCGATCCAGATGGGCTTCGTCTGGCCGCCTCGATAACGCTTCCAGGCACGTTGCCATTGGACATTGGGGACGTAGGCCAAGCGGGTTCCATCCGGGGAATAGGAGCCCTCGGAGGCCCGCACCAGCGGCACCTGGGTTGGAAATCCGCCGTCAACGGAAATGGTGAAGAGCTGAAGCACGCCGTTCGCGAAAGCGTTCCGCGCGGAGCGAAACAACACTTGCTTGCCGTCCGGGGTCCATCCTGCCGCCACGTCCGGGCCCGGGTGATAGGTCAGGCGTTTCGGGGTCCCTCCGCTTGCCGGCACCACGTAGACATCGGCGTTTCCGTCATATTCGCCGGTGAAAGCGATCATCGAGCCGTCGGGTGAGAAGAGTGCATTGCTTTCATGGCCGCCCGAAGTCAGCCGCCGCGCTTCGCCGCCTTCTCGATTCGCAATCCAGAGCGTGCCCGCATAGCTGAAAACAATTTGCGTGCGGCTCACCGAGGGCTGCCGCAGCAGCAGGGGCGCTCCCGCCTCGGCCCAACAGAGGCTTCCCGCGCCCAGCAGAAAAGCAATCGTCAGAGCGAGTCTTCTCATGGCAAGTGTCCTTTCGCTTGAAGGAATTGGCGAAGTATACCACGAGCGGCTTTTGTTGAGTCAGGCAAGAGGCTGGGGGTAGTATCTCAGATTGAAGTGGCATGGACATCTTGACCATGACCACCGTCAACGAGCCCGCTTTCTCCGGGACACAATGCGCCCTGTCGCCCCGCCCCGCAGGCAACACCGAAGCGTTCCTCCTCGAGGTCACTTTCGCTGAACACTAATTGCCGCCGACCCTGGAAAGCGCGCCTACGCATGTCAAAAGTCTCTGCCCTGCACGCGAGTCCAAGCCATGGCGAGATAAACCGGACGCTGCGACCCTTGCCGCCAAGCTCCGGTAGGTGTACGATTCGAGGCAGAGGTAGAGTTGGAGTTGAGCAATCCGATTTAAGAGGTCGTCATGATGATTGCCCGCATGCGCATTCCCGTCCTATTTGTGGCAGCGTGTTTGTTGGCCGTGTCCGCGCTCGCCCAGTTTTCAACTACCGCGAGTCCCCTCGCACCCGGACTCGGGGACAGCAATGTTTTCAATTATCAACAATGGCCCGTGGTGGGCCAGGTGAAGACACTTCGGGGCGACCCGGTGGCTCATGCCAGGGTCGAGGTGATGCCCGCGAACACAGGAGCTGAATTCCGAGTCCTGATGACCGACCTGCAAGGCAAGTTCAATACGGTCTACATGCTGAAAACGGCTATGGACTCCGTGAAGGACTTTTCCTTCGAGGTGAATGTATCCAAGAAAGGGTTCCTCAAAGCTCACGCGCTGATTGATTTCTCGGGATCCGACAAGGCCTGGGTCATTCCCGTTACCCTGCGGACACCGGAGGAGGACCCGGACCTGCTCCCGCAAGCAGATCTGATTTCAAACCTGGCGCCGAAACTGAGCAAGCTCAAAGCCTCCGACGGGCTTTCGGCTGCCGGAGAGAAGGATTATGCGCGTGGCGTAACGGAGTTCCTGGGCATGAAAAGACCGGACCGAGCCTTGGCTTCCTTCAACAAGGTGACCCACCGTGACCCTTCCTGTTTGCCTTGCAAAACAATGCAGGGGCTCGCCGAGCTCGCGTCCAGTGATTGGGATGGCGCCCAGCGCAACTTTGTCGAAGTCTCTCAAAAGATGCTGCCGGACGGCAGCACGGGACGGCCGGAACCCTTCGTAGCCTTGGGAGTGATGCAGAGCTGGCAGTATGAGCCTAAAGAAGCGGCAGGGTATTTTGTTACGGCGCTCAAGTGCGCCCCTCAGGACGCCCTCGCCCTTCAGGAACTGGGCCGCTCGCAGTTGCTGATTCAGAATTGGCTGTCGGCGGTCGAATATCTGGGCAAGGCCCTGGCGGCCGGCGCTAATCCTGAGGTGCGTGTGCTGTACGTCGAGGCATTGTTGGACGCGGGGCAATACCAGGCAGCGAACACGGAGATGTCCCGTTACCTTAACCGGCGCGACGTGAAAACCCTGCCCTTACGCGTCCGGCAGCTATGGGCGGAGGTTGAAAATCGAAAGAAGATTGACACGGTTTACGCCAAGGCGAAGAGCGCTCAGCGGCTCGACTATCTCCGCCACCCTCCTCTTGATCTCGAGGGATTAGAGCCTGCCACCGACCAGAAGCCTTTGGAGTCCATCCTCAAAGCCGCGGGCCAGAACGTGGCGGAAGCGTTTGCCAAACTCCCCAACACAATTTCGCTGGAGGAGATTCATCAGGAAAAGCTGGTGCACAAGCAAAAGGTGGGCGCCACGCAGGATCAGAAGTTCCGCTATCTGTGCCTTACTCCGGACGAAGACTTTGGCCCGGGCTTCAATGAGTACCGGGCCGATCTGTCCGGAATGCAAGCTGCGCCGAAGGGCCTGGGCGAAGGGTTCATGCTCACTTCAGGGTTCGCCTCGGCCTCGCTCGTTTTCCATCCTATGTATCAGCCGCAATCCGACTTTCATTATCTTGGGCGGCAGAAAGTGAACGGCCATGATAACTACCTGGTTGCCTTCGCCCAGCAACCCGCCAAGGCGCGATTGAGCGGGACATTCAAGTCCGGGGGGGTTAGTTTGACCACTTTCACGCAGGGCTTGGCCTGGATTGATTGTCACAACTATCAAATTACCCGGCTCCGAACCGACTTGCTGAGGCCCTTGCCGGAAGTCAAACTGGAAGGTCAAACCACCGAGATCGCGTACGATGAAGTGCACTTCAAAGGCATGACGGAAGGATTCTGGGTACCAAGGCAAGTCACGGTGACCGTCGATTGGAACGGCAAACATCTCCGCAACGAGCATCACTACTCCGAGTTCAAGCTCTTCCAGGTGGAGGCCACCGAGAAGCAAGGCAAACCCAATGAGCTTAGCCAAAAGAAACAGTAGAACTCGCGCCGGAGCTAATGTCGAGTAATCCGACGTGCTGGGGGCTCGTCATGAGGAAGCTGATTGTGCGCATTACGTCCTCTTTGCTGCCGTATTTCTGCTGGGGGGATCGGCGCTCGCGCAGGTTATTGGCCCCGCCGCGACGCCTGCCCGCGGCTTGAATTTGTACACCATGTGGTTCATTCAGGGCAGGGTGAAGACGCTCCAAGGTGATCCAGTCGGAGGCGCGAAGGTTACGATCCTGCCTGTGAACGCCTCTGCCTCACCGCGAAGCCTGTTGACAGACCTCCAAGGAGAGTTCCGGACCGACTACTCGCTAAATCTCGAGGGTGTCAAACAACTCACCATCGACCTGAAGGTGGTCAAGAAAGGATACCTCCGGGCTCACGCGATCGTTACGTTTGAAGAATAGGAAAGACCTGGGTGATTCCCGTTACCCTGCGAGAAGCGCCGGAGGATCCCAACCTGCTCCCACAGGCCGACCTGATCGCAGGGCTGGCGCCGAGGTTAAAAAAGCTCACGGCCGCCGACGGGCTCTCGGCTGCCGGCGACAAGGACTATGCGCGCGGGGTGACGGAGTTCCTGGAAAAGCGAAGTCCCGAGCGGGCCATACTGTTCTTTACCAAGGTGATTCACCAGGATGCTTCCTGCCTGCCTTGCCGCACCATGTTGGCGGTCGCTGAACTCGACTTGGGAGATTGGGATGGCGCCTACCGCAATCTCGCCGACGTGTTCAACAAGATCATGGCAGACCACAGCCTGGGACGCCCGGAGCCCCTGGTGGCCTTGGGAGTGATGGAGAGCTGGAAGCACAATCCCAAGAACGCGGCCGCCTATTTTATTGAGGCGCTCAAATATGCCCCTCAAGATGTGCTCGCGCTTCAGGAACTGGGCCGCTCGCAGTTGCTGCTTCGGAATTGGGCCGCTGCCGATGACTATCTCGGCAAAGCCCTGGCGGCCGGCGCCAAACCCGAAATACGTCTTTTGCGTATCGAGGCCCTGTTAGGCGAGGATCAATTCCAGGCAGCGGACCAGGAGATGGCTCGTTACCTCGAAGGCCGTGATGTAAAGAAGATGCCCCTTGCGGTGCGTGCCCTATGGATGAAGATTGATAATCGCAAGAAGATCGAAGCAGACTACGGAAAGGCCAAGTCCAAGGGCGAGCAAGCGCTCGACTACCTCCACCATCCTCCGCTCGACATCGAGGGTCTGGAAGCCTGCCACCGACCAGGCACAATTGGATCCCATCCTCAGCGCCGTCGGGAAGACCGTGGCGGAGTCTTTCGTCAATTTCCCGAACACGAGTTCGCTGGAGCAGATTCACCAGGAAAAGCTCCAGCGCAAGCAAAAGACACCCGACACACTCGATCAGAAGTTTCGTTACTTGTGCTTCGCTCCGGTCCAGTCCTGGGGGCCGGGCTTCGATGAGTACCGTACTGATTTGTTGGGTAGGCAGACGACGCCCGGTGGGTCTGGGGGACGGGTTCATGCTCACCTCGGGATTTGCCTCGGCGGCGCTTGTTTTCCATCCCCAGTACCAATCGCAAGCAGAGTTTCGCTACCTCGGCCGGCAGAAGATCAACGGCCGGGATACCTATTTGGTGGCCTATGCCCAGCGACCGGCAAGAGCGCAATTGACCGGCGCCTTCAAATCCGGTGATACCTCCGTGACGACTTTCTCCCAGGGCTTGGCCTGGATCGACTCCGAGACCTACCAGATCACCCGCCTCCGCAGCGACCTGCTGAAGCCTGTGCAGGAACTCAATTTGCAACGCGAAACAACTGAAATCGCTTATGGCGAAGTTCACTTTAAAGACAAGGCCGCGGTGTTCTGGGTTCCGCAGCAAGTCACCGTGACCGTCGACTGGAGCAGCAGACACCTCCGCAACGAGCATCGCTACTCGGAATTCAAACTCTTCAACGTGGACGCCACCGAGAAAGTAGGAGCGCCTAAAGAGGTCGCGCGCCCTTCCAATTAGAGTGGCGCTGACCGAGTTTATGCCCTCGCCCCCTTGGGGGAGAGGGTGTCCGTCAGCCGTCGGACGGGTGAGGGGGTTGGTCCGTCACGATCTTATGGAACCCTCAATAGGGCCTTGCCTGTCATGCACGAGTTACATTCAGAAGGAGGCATGGAAACGGAAATGGACGCAAAAACCGGAAAAGGGCTGGACCGCCTCAGGGTCGCCGCGCACCTTGTTATGCTACTGCTTGTCGTTTTCTCTTGCGTCATACTCATTAATACTATTATTGCCGCTGACGATGCTCCCGCGCATCCCGGTTATTACCGCGATCCTGCCCTCCACGGCGACACGATCATCTTTACGGCTGAAGGGGATCTCTGGACAGTCAGCGTCAAGGGCGGCGCGGCGCGGCGGCTCACCTCCAATCCCGGCCACGAAGGTGGCGCGGCCATTTCTCCGGACGGCCAACCGTTGCCTTCCGCGCTGAATACGAGGGCCCGACGGAAGTGTACACGATGCCGGTGGAGGGCGGCTTGCCTCAGCGCATTACCTGGGACGGAGACGCGGCCGTGGCGGGCTGGACGCCCGACGGGCGCGTGCTCGTGCGCACCGGCCGCTACTCCACGCTGCCCGACCCCAAACTGGTGGCCGTCGATCGCCACGGCGGGCGCGAGGTGGTGCCTTTGGCTCAAGCCGCCGAGGCCACTTATACGCCGGACGGCCGCACCCTGTTCTTCACCCGCTACAATCGCCAGCCGAGTTTCACGAAACGGTACAAGGGCGGCACGGCGGAGCACCTCTGGCGCTACGACGCCGGCTCGGAGGCCGTCCCTTTGACCGCTGATTGGCCCGGCACTTCCCACAATCCCATGTTCTGGGACGGCCGAGTGTACTTTCTCTCCGACCGCGACGGGGTGATGAACATTTACTCGATGGACCGCAACGGCCACGGCCTGAAGCAGCACACTCACCAGCACAGTTTCGATATTCAGTGGGCGTCACTCTCGAGCGGCCGCATTGCGTATCAATGCGGCGCCGACCTATGGCTGCTCGATCTCAAGACCGGACACGACGCCGTCATCAACATCTCACTGGTCAGCGACTTCGACCAGTTGCGCGACCACTGGGTGAAGAAGCCGCTCGACTACCTCACCGGCGTCCACATCTCGCCCGGCGGCGATGCGGCCGTTTTTACCGCCCGCGGCGAAGTGTTCACGCTTCCCGCCAAGAGCGGGCGCATCGTCAAGGTGGCCGGGAACTCCGCCGTCCGTTACCGCCAGGCCCGCTACCTGCCCGACGGCAAGAGCATCATCGCCCTCTCCACCGAAAGCGGCGAAACCGAATTTTGGAAATACCCGGCCAACGGAATCGGCGCGCCCGAGCAATGGACGCACGATGCCAAGGTGCTGCGCTGGGAAGGCGTGCCATCGCCGGACGGCCGCTGGCTGGCGCACCACGACAAGGACCAGCAGTTGTGGCTGCTCGACACCAAGACCAAACAGCAGAAGCTGATCGCGCAGTCGATGGTGGGCGACTTCGAGGACCTCACCTGGTCGCCGGATAGCCAGTGGCTTGCCTATGTGGAAGCGGCCACCAACACTTTCAGCCAGATCAAGGTTCTGAATGCAAATACCGGCGCCATTCACAGCCCTCACTTCCGACCGCTACAACAGCGGCAACCCCGCCTGGAGTGCGGACGGCAAGTGGCTCTACTTCCTTTCCGACCGCATGCTGAGGACCGTGGTGCGGTCGCCCTGGGGGGCGCGGCAGCCGGACCCCTACTTCGATCGCTCCATGAAATTGTACGAGATTGCACTCACCCCGGGCCTGCGCTCGCCTTTCGCGCCCGCGGATGAACTGCATCCCGATCAGCCCGCCAAGCCGGCCGAGACCAAGACGGAGGAGAAGAAAACGGAGAAGCCGGCGGAAGCCAAGCCCGCCGTGTCGCAGCCGAGCCAGGCGAGCGAGGCAAAGCCCGGTCAGGCGGCTGAGGCCAAGAAACCGGCGCCCCCCACCGTGAACATTGACTTCAACGAGCTGGCCTCGCGGCTCAATGACGTGCCCGTGCCCCCCGGCAATTACTCCGATCTCCAGGCTGGTGAGAAACGAATTTGCTGGCTGGACCGCGATGAGGGCGCGCCCCCCAAGGAGAATCTTGCCTGCGTGGACATCGCCAACAAGGGCGACCCTCCCGAGACCGTGCTCGCCGACGTGAAGGGTTTCGAGATGTCGCTGGACCGCAAGAAGATGCTGGTGGCGAAGGGCGATGACTTCTATATTCTCGACTCCGACGTCAAAGCCGCCGCGCTCGGCGATCCGAAGGCGATGTCCAAAGCCAAGATGGACCTCTCCCGATGGACGTTCGACACCAATCCCCGCGCCGAATTCCGCGAACTCTTTGTGGATGCCTGGCGGCTGGAGCGCGATTATTTCTATGACCGCAACATGCAGGGCGTGGACTGGAAAGCCATGCGCGATCGGTACCTTCCCTTGGTTGACCGGGTGGCGGACCGTGACGATCTGAACGACGTGATCGCACAAATGGTGAGCGAGCTTTCGGCGCTTCACATCTTCGTCTTCGGCGGCGATTCCCGCAAGCCCGCGCGATGACGTTGCGCTGGCCTCGCTCGGCGCCCGCCTGCGGCGCGATGAGCAGGCCGGCGGGTTTGTGGTCGAGCACATCTACCTTCACGATCCCGACCTGCCCAACGAAGCCCCGCCGCTGGCGCGGCCCGACTCGCTCGTGCACGAAGGCGAGGTCATTATCAGCATCGATAGTGAAAACTCTGCTCAGCGTTCCCGACGAACGGGCGCTGCTGCGCGGCAAGGCCGGCCGCCAGGTGTTGCTGCGCGTCAAGTCCACGGCCGGGCCGTCCGGGAAGTCATCGCGACGCCCATCGCGGCTTCTGAGGAACGCAACCTGCGATATAAAGAGTGGGAGTATACGCGCCGGCTTAAAGTGGAGAAGGACTCGCAAGGGCACATCGGTTACGTTCACCTGCGCGCCATGGGCTCCGGCGATATCGAGCAGTGGGCGCGTGAGTTCTATCCCGTCTTCGATCGCCAGGGGCTGATCATCGACGTGCGCCATAACGGCGGGGGCAACATCGATTCCTGGCTGCTCCGAAACTCCTGCGCCAGGCGTGGTTTTATTGGCAGCCTCGCGTTGGCAATCCCACCTGGAACATGCAGTACGCCTTCCGCGGCCACATGGTGGTGCTCTGCGATCGTTTGACCGGTTCCGACGGCGAGGCCTTCACCGAAGGCTTTCGACGCCTCACTCTGGGCAAGGTGATCGGGGTGCGCACCTGGGGAGGCGAGATCTGGCTCTCGGCGAGCAACCGGCTTGCCGACAGCGGAATCGCCACTGCCGCCGAGATGGGTGTCTACGGACCGGAGGGCAAATGGCTGATCGAAGGGCACGGGGTGGACCCGGACATAGTGGTAGATGACCTGCCACATGCCACCTTCGAGGGCAGTGACGCGCAGCTTGACGCCGCCGTGAAGCTGCTCCAGGAGGAAATCCAAAAGGATCCGCGGCCGGTGCCCAAAGCGCCGCCCTACCCGAACAAGGCGTTCAAGTACGGAGATTATAATCGGGGTGCACCCGTGATCAACGTTCGGTGGCGGTGGACCTTATCGCTTTGGCGACTTTAACTAGGGAATGCAACGCTTTGTTGACAGCCTCGGAGTTCGGGAAGACGGTTGCGACATGAGGGTTCAGATGACACTCACAACGTTTGAGCGTGCTTTTACCCGAGCGTAGTACCGACCCCGCTCAAGCTTCTTAAAATCAGAACGTTTGTATTCCACCCGAAGTTCATCGGAACTGGGCTTAGCCCTCTTCATAGATTTGCCTCTCGCGAGGTGTTGTCTTGCTGGCGCTGATGATCCGGATTGCTTCGCCGCTCACTTCTTCGCTGCCAACTCGTGCAGGTGTTTGCGCAATTCGATGGAATCCGCCGCGGTGGGATCGAGCTGCAGGTAGGTCTCATATTCCTGCCGGGCGCGAGCTTTGTCTCCGGCCGCCTCGAGGGCCACGCCAAAATTGTAATGAGTAATAGGTTCAGCCGGCTGAAGCCGGAGAGCTTCCTGGTACTCCTGGATGGCCGGATTGAATTGGCGCGTCTTCAGCAAGCTGTTGGCGAGATCAACGTGCGCCACGGCGTCCTTAGGGTTCAGGCGCAGGTACTCGCGGTAATTGCCGATGGCATCGGCGATTTGGCCTGAGTGCGCAAAGGCATCCGCCAGCGCCAGCCGCGCCTCCCCGTATTCGGGCTTGTCGCGCAGCGCTTCCTGAAGCTCCTTGATTCCCTCCTCCGCCTTGCCCATGCGCAGCCAGGCGCTGGCGAGCGCGAAATGGGCCTCGGGGCTGTTCGGGGTGATATGCAGAACGGCTTGCGCTTCCTCCGCGGATCCAGCCGGGTCGTTCATGTGGCTGAGAGCGATAGACAGATTCAGGTGTGCGTCAGACCAATCGGGGCGCATCTTAAGCGCTTCCCGGAAGGCCTCCGAAGCGCCTTTCCAGTCCGCCAGTTGCTCGAGGGCCAGCCCCAGATTCTCCTGCGCCTGGGGATCGTTGCGGCGCGACAGGCTGGTTCGGAAAGCCCGCACCGCGCCCTTGTAATCACCCTTGTTGTAGAGAGCGTTGCCCAAATCGAGTTGATAACCGGCAAAGCTCGGGTCGAGCTGAGCCGCCTGCTCGCTCTCGTTGGCCGCCCCGGCCGCGTCCCCTGCCTGGCGCAGGGCTCCGGCAAGGCGGGAGTGGAGCGTGGGATCGTCAGGCCGAAACTTTAGCCCGTCCCGGTAAGTGGGTATGGCCAGCTCGTAGTTCTTGTCGGCAACCAGCATATCGCCCAGTGCCACCAAGGCTTCTGGATAGTCGGCACGCAACTGGACCGCGCGGTTCAGCTCCGCCTCCGCCTCCTGCGGGTGTCCGGACGCCTTGAGTGCCATGGCGTAGGTGAAGTGTAATTCGGGACTGTCGGGCCGCATCCCCAGCGCCACCCGGTATTCACCCAGCGAATTGTCCCAATCGCCGGCAGCCTGATAAGCGTTGGCTAAATGCAGATGGGCGTCGGCATCGCCGGGACGCAGCCGAACTTCCTCGCGGTATTCCTGCACGAAGCCGGCCAGATCGCCCGCCGATTGATAAGTCTCCGCCAGGTTACGATGGTAATCCGGGTTGTCTTTGGCCAGATCCACGGCTCGCTGAAGCTCCCGGACGGCGTCCGGCAGGTCGCCGGTCTTGCGCAACACCAGGCCGAGGTTCTCGTGGAGAGCGGGGTCCTGCGGCTTCAAGCGCAGGGCCTCGCGATACTCGGCCTCCGCAGCCGGATGGTCGGAGACAGAAAGGTAGGCGGCGGCCAGCGCCGTATGGGCATTGGCGTTTCCCGGCTGCTGGCGGGTGACCCGGCGCAACTCGGTGATGGCCCCGCCGTAGTCGCCCGCCTCCCGCAACGCCATCGCCAGCGCATACCGGTAGTCGGTCTGCTCGGGGCGCAACTCAACCGCCCGGCGATACTCCTCGATGGCGTGAATCAGGTCCCCCGTGGCCTCGAGGGAGTTGCCCAGTGACAGGTACAGATCAGGGTCGTCGGGGCGCAGGCGGACAGCGGCGCGGAGTTCGGCCACGCCCTGATCGAATCTGCCTGCCTGGGCGAGCGCCGTGGCCAGCCCGGAGTGCGCCTCGGGATCATCGGGAGCCTGGGCAAGGACTTGCTTGTATTCCGCGCTGGCCGCAGCCACGTCTCCCGATTGCAGCAGTGAATTCGCGAACGCCACGCGGATCTGGCGGTCCCCCGGGTCGAGTTCGATCGCAGTGCGGTACTCGCCGGCCGCCTCTTTGAATTGCCGGTTGGCCGTGAGCACGTTCGCCAAACCCACGTGGGCCGCGGGATTCGAGGGGTGGAGGCGGAGTTCGGCGTGGTACTCCGCGATGGCCTCTTTCAGGTGCCCTTGCGATTCCTCCACTGCGCCAAGGTTCATGTGGACGCCAGGGAAGTCCGGCTTCAACCGCAACGCCTCCTGATATTCCCGAACGGCGTCGGCGGTCTGCTGCTCCGCCAGGTAGGCGTTGCCCAGGTTGTAGTGCGCCTGGGGGTAATCGGGCCGTAAGCTGCTTGCTTTGCGGTACGACTCCTCGGCCTCTTTCCATTTGTGCAGCCGGGCGAATTCGTTGCCTTGTTTCAAAAAATCCTCGGCGGTAACGGGAGCAGGCGGTACCTGCGTTGCGGGACTACCGGCCGCCGCGCCGCCGGCCTGCGGTGCGCTTCCGCTTTGTCCACCGCGTGCGAATAGGCATGAGCCGGCCAAGAGCAAGGCGCAGAGGAGCAACGGGAACGTTTTGGGGTCCGGGCGGCCTGGCGCAAGGCATCTCATTTTGGTCTTCCCTATAGGAATAGGATACACCCAGAAGCGTGAATGGGCGCAGTCGTCTCATCCCCCGGTAGTGTCTCAGTTTGAAGTGGTAGCGGCGAGTTTACCTCGCCACGTGGCGGCGTAAAGCCGCCTCTACCTCAAACTGAGACACTACCCATCCGCCGCTGCGGTGTGGGCGTCCGGCCCGCTGTCGCGAGAGCGCCCCGCTCCCGCACCACAGCCTGGGTTTGACAGGCATCGAGTCCTTCCGTTATTCTCGCTTGCCAAGACATGAGCCCGCAAATCACACCCTCAGCAGAATCCAAAGCGGAACCCGTGCTGCGTTTCTTTCGGCGCCGTCCGGCCTTGCGGACCGCCAGTTTTCTCTCCGGCAGCCTGGTTTGGCTGGTGGGCTTTTTCCTTCTTCCCCTGGCCTACCTCCTGGCGGTCAGCTTCGCCCGCCGCTCGCCTTATGGGACGATCGAATGGGCCCTGGGGTTATCAAATTATTGGCGCGCCTTCCAGCCTCTCTATCTAGGCGTTTACTGGCGCTCTTTCTGGATGGCGGTGCTCACCACGGTGCTTTGCATGCTGCTGGGCTATCCCGTGGCTTACACCTTGGCGCTGAAGGTCTCCGGGCGGTGGAAATCCGCGCTGTTGATGCTGGTGGTGATACCTTTCTGGACGAGCTTCCTCATCCGGACTTACGCCTGGATGGTCATCTTGCGCACCGAGGGGGTGGTCAACACCGCTCTAATGGCTCTGCACCTGGTGCACGAGCCGCTGCGCTTGCTTTACACTCCGCTGGCGGTTTTCATTGGCTTGGTTTACGGCGAACTTCCCTTCATGATCCTGCCTCTCTATGCGGTGCTGCAAAAGCTCGATCCCATCCTCCTCGAGGCCGCGCAGGACTTGGGCGCCAACCGCTGGCATACGTTTCTCAGGATTACTCTGCCCATCTCGATGCCGGGGCTCAGCGCGGGCGGGGTGTTGGTGTTTATCGCCTCCATCGGAGCCTTCATCACGCCGGATCTGCTGGGCGGCGCGCGCACCATCATGGTGGGCAACCTCATTCAAAACCAGTTCGCCTCCGTGCGTGACCAGCCTTTCGGCTCGGCGGTAGCGTTCCTGCTGACCTTTGTGGTCCTGGTGCTGCTTTGGACAGGGTCGCGCCGCGCCGAGCGCCTCACGCGGGGGATACTCTAATGCCGCGTCCGCGCCGCCAGGGTTGGGGGTTGGCTGCGTCCACCACACTCGTTTACCTCTTCCTCTACGCACCCGTCTTCGTCCTGATCTTCTTCTCCTTCAACCGCTCTCGCCTCTCCGCACATTGGATCGGCTTCACCGGCGAATGGTACGGGCTGCTCTGGCGCGATGAACAGATCATCCAATCGCTGCTCAACAGCCTTCTGGTCGCCGCCGCCGCCACCCTGGTTTGTGTGGCGTTCGGCACCATGGGCGCCCTGGTCTTCCCCAAAGTTCGCCATCGCGCCAAGACCGTCCTGGACGGAATCGTCTATCTTCCCCTGGTCATACCTGAAATCGTCATGGCCGTGGCCATCGTCATCTTCTTCAGCCTGTTGCGCATGCAATTGAGCCTCTCCACCGTCATCATCGCGCACATCACCTTTTGTATCTCTTATGTGATCATCGTGGTGGGGGCGCGCCTGGCAGGCATGGACCCCTCCATCGAGGAAGCGGCGCTCGACCTGGGCGCGAACGAATGGACCACGTTCTTCCGCATCACCCTGCCCATTGCCGCTCCCGCTATTCTCTCCGCGGCCCTGCTGGTCTTTACTACTTCTTTTGACGACTACCTGATCACTTCCTTCGCGGCGGGAGTTCGCTCCACCACCTTGCCCCTGGAGATCTATTCCCGCCTGAAGCGCGGCATCACGCCGGAGATCAACGCCATTTCCACCGTCATCCTGGCGGCCACCATTCCCCTGGTCTACATCGCGCAGCGGCTGGAACGCGGAGCCATGAAAGTCCGCGCCGCGGTCCTGAGCGCCACGGCGGTTTTCCTGCTTATGCTCGCGCCGGTCGTCGCCCGCACCTGGACGGGCGGTGAGAACCTCCCCCAACTGAACATCTATACATGGTCCACGTACAGCTCGCGCCGCGTGGCCCAGGGGTTTGAACGTGAGTTCCACTGCAAGGTCAACTACGATCTGTACGACTCGAACGAAGCCCTGCTCGCCAAGCTGCAGGCAGGCAACGTCAGCTACGATCTGGTGGTTCCCAGTGATTACATGGTGCAGATTCTCATTCGGCAAGGCTTGCTCGCGCCCCTCGACAAATCCCAGCTCCCCAACGTCTGGGCCAACATCGACCGGCGATTTCTAGGTCTGCCGTTCGATCCCCACAACGACTATGCGGTGCCTTACGCCTGGGGCACCACCGGCCTGGCCTACCGCGCAGACCTCGTGAAGGAGAATCTCGACAGTTGGTCGGCGCTCTTCGATCCCCGCTATGCCGGCCACATTCTTCTGCTCGACGACACGCGCGAAGTCTTCGGCATGGCTCTCAAGAAACTCGGCTACTCGCTCAACTCCACCAACCCGGACGAACTCCGCCAGGCGCGCGACTTGTTCTCAGCGAGAAGCCTCTCGTGAAGGGCTACAACAGCTCCAACTTCCAGGAAGACCTCGCCGCCGGCGATGCCTGGATCGCGCAGGCTTACAACGGAAACATGACCTTCGTGATGCGCGATGAGCCGACGCTCCGTTACGTTATTCCCAAGGAAGGCTGCACCATTTCCGTGGATTGCGCTTGCATCCCGCGCACCGCTCCCCACAAGGACTTGGCGGAGGCCTTCATCAACTATTTCCACCGCCCCGACGTGGCCGCGCTCTTTGTGAACGACTCGGGCTTCAACACACCCAACCGCTACGACCAGAAAGATATCGAACCCTGGCTCCTCCGCAATGCCGCCGTGTTTCCCGACCCCGCCTCCCTCGTTCACTGCGAGTTCATGCGCGACGTCGGCCCCGCCGCGCAGCTTTACGACCGATACTGGACGGAGATTAAGGCGAGATAGAAAGCTGTCAGCTCTCAGCAACCCTCTACCCCACGCTGTCATCCTGACGCGATGCCCTGTCATCCTGAGCGCAGCGAAGGATCTCCGCAGTTGCTCTTCTCTGCGGTCTCTGTGCGCTCTGTGGTGAATCCGGAACTGCCGGGATTCTTCGCTGCGCTCAGAATGACAGCGCTTTTGTTTGCTGATAGCTGACGGCTGAGAGCTGACGGCTTACGTCAGCCCCAACACGCGCTGCGCATTCTCGTAATACACCTTGCGCAGGATGCCCTCCGGCAGACCGAGCCCGTAAATCTGCCACCGGCCCTGCGGTGGTTTGGGCGCCGGAGCGTAGTCGAAATACTCATCCTCGGTTTCAAGGAAGCGGTAATAGATCTCGTAGAGTCTAGCGGAGAGAATCTGCTGGGGAGTCTCCTTGCCATTGGGCACCGCATCCGTTCCAAACATGATGCGGTCCTGGTATTTCTCAAAGAACTTGCGCGCCGTGCGCGGTTGCCGGCCGAGTTCGCCGATGCGCGCCGCAAGTTCGACATACATATTCGGAAAGCGGTCCAGGCATTCGGAGACCGCAGCCAGGTTCTCCGCGTTGTGTCCCACGTGCAGCGCAATAAAAGTGGTTTTGGGATGGCGTGCAAACATGCGATTTCGCGCCTCGAGCAGCTCCTGGAAGCTGGGAAAGCCGTGGTCATAAAACGACCAGTCGGGGTGATGGTTCAGTTCCTCGAAGCGCTCGTTGAATCGGTCGATGGGCAGGAAGAAAGCTTCGGGATCGGAGATGTGGATGGCCACCGGCATCTTGAAGCCGGCGCACGCTTCCCACATGAGATCGAAATGCGGATCGTCGATCTTCACCAGCGGGCCCGAAGTGACGTCCTGCCGGAGGTAGAGACCGAGAGTCTTCACCACTTTCAATCCTTTCGCCCCTGCCTGGTGCGCGCGCCCAATCTCATCCGCCTGCCAGCGCGAGTAGTCCGGCCGGTTAAAGTGGTCCCATCCGGGTTCCGTGAAGACCAGGAACCGGTCAGGATGAGCCCGCTGAAAGCGCTGAATGGCTTGCTCGAGGCCCTTTCCATGGTTGCCGGTGAGGTCCACCATCATGCGGATGTTCTTCTGGTCCATCACTGGCAGCACCTCTTCCGGAGTCGTGAGGAACCGGATCTCCTCCCCGATCGTCACACCATTCTTGTGCTGCGCCCCCATGGTGAGGTGGGTATGCACATCGATAACGGGGAAGCGCGAACGTTCCACCTTCGTTTCCGGAACGTGCAGCATGCTCCGGGGTTGGAAGTCCTCGAGCGCCAGTGGCTCCGGCTTCGCGCCCTGCGCCGCTTCGGTTGACTCCCCTCCCTTGGCCGGCGATCCTTTGACGGCCACTCCCGCGGCTGCCGCCGCGCCAATCCGACCCAACAATTGCCTGCGATTAACTCTGCGCATGCTACCTCCTCGACCACCTGCGACCAAAGCCCGCGTCATATTGCGGAGTGCGGGAAGGGCGGGGCTTCAGCCTCGCCATGGAAAACGGCTTATCACTGGGGGCTTTAGCCCCTGAGGCAACATCGCTTCAGGGCCTAAAGGCCCAATTCGTCCGGTTCGCAGAGGCGGCGGCGCTGAAGCCCCGCCCTTCCAAGCGGCCACAAGGGCCGCCCCTACAATATCCCATCTGGCCGGTTGCTGGCGGGTTTTGTTTTTCGTTTCATCCTGCTATATTGCAGGGACTCATTTATGGAGGACCCTGATGCGACGTTTGGCTATTCTGTTGATCGCGCCACTGATGGCGCTGGCTTTTGCATGTCTGTTAACAGCAGGGGGAGGTGCGCAGAACGTGCCGGAGAAAAAACCATACATTCGGACAGTCTCCATGACCTCGAACTCTTTGGCTGCCGATTTCGTCCCGAATGGCGACCTCACGAAGGGCGTTTGGAAGGATGCCGAGCGGGTAACCTTGGGCGACCGCATGAGCCACAAACCGCTGGCCGGTTCGGAAACCCAGGTGGCAAGCCTTTGGACGCCTCGTTACATCTACTTCGCTTACTGGTGCCGTTACCAGTCCCTGAACATCTACGCCGGCGAGGATCCTGCGAAAGAGCGCTGGGAACTCTGGAACCGCGACGTGGTGGAAGCGTTCATCAATCCCCAACCCGAGCGTTTCCTCCACTATTACGAGTTCGAAGTGGCGCCGAACAACCAGTGGATCGACCTCGAGATCGATCTCAGCAAGAATCCCATGAATGACGCCGCCTGGGATTCTCACTTCGAGCACGCTACCAAAGTGGACGCCTCGCATAAATCCTGGGCGGTTGAATTGCGCATCCCGGTCAGCTCCATGAACGCGAGCGACATCAAAGCAGGAGACGAATGGCGCGTCAATCTCTATCGCTGCGACGGCCCCGGCGACGACTCGCAACGGCGATTCCTTTCGTGGAGCCCTTTGCCCAAAGGCGCCAACGGTTCGTTCCACCAGCCCGCGACTTTTGGGATCATCAAGTTCGTAAAGTAGGCTTTCCCGCGATGCCACGGTCGTAAGGGCAACCCTTGTGGTTGCCCCAGGGCGGCCACGAGGGCCGCGCTCGACTACCATTCTCTCCATCCAAAGCCACTCCTGTCAGATATAATCGAACCTCATGCGCCGCCGCTGGATTGTCCTCGCTCTGGTTTTTCTTGGCATCGTGATCAACTACATTGATCGCGGCAACCTCAGCGTTGCCGCGCCCTCGATCATGCGCGACTTCCGCGTCGCCCCCGCCGCCATGGGCGTCCTCCTCTCTGCCTTCTTCTGGACTTACGGCGTGTTTCAAATGCCGGCCGGCGCCATCGTGGATCGCTTCGGTATACGCCGCACTTATGCGGCCGGTTTCCTCGTCTGGTCGGTAGCCTCGGCCGCCATCGCCCTCAGCCGCGCGCCCGCGGACATCACCGGCCTGCGGTTGCTGCTGGGCCTTGCGGAAGCCGTAGCGCCGCTGGCCAGCATTTCTTTCATCCGCAACAACTTTGCCGCCCAGGATCAAGGACTGCCCACCTCGATCTATATTTCGGGCCAGAACATAGGGCCGGCTCTCGGCGCACTGGTGGGCGCCATTCTGCTGGACCGCTTCGGATGGCGCATGATGTTTGCCATAACGGGATTAGGCGCGCTCGTGTGGTTGCCTTGCTGGTGGATCGCCACTCCTTCCGACCGGCCTCGCCTCACACGGCACGCGGAAAAGTCGCGCCAGTCGCTTTCGAGCGACGACAGCACCGGGACGGCCTGTCATTCCGAGCGGAGCGAGGAATCTCGCCCTGATCTTTCTTCCGCGACTGGCTCAACGCAGAGCGAGATTCCTCGCTTCGCTCGGAATGACACTTCACCCTCGCAGCCCTGGAGGTGGGAAATGTTCGCAGGCAACCGAACCTTCTGGGCAATGTCGTTGAGCATCCTGCTGTCGTCCTACTATTGGTACTTCGTCTTGACGTGGGTGCCGAGCTACTTGATCCTCTCCCGAGGGTTTTCAACACTCCAAATGGGGCGCGTGGTCTCCACCGCGCTCTTTACCATGGCGATCGTCAACGTCTCGGCGGGCTGGGCGGTGGATAAATGGGCGGCGCGCATCGGAGTTTTCCCCGCCCGCCTGCGATTTGCGGTGGCGGGATATATCGGCACCGGGGCAATCCTGCTGCTGCTCGTGGCGCGGGATCGTTCCTGGGCGCTCCCCATCCTCACCCTTGCGATGTGCGCCACCGGAATCGGCAATTCGAATTTCTGGACGATCTCGCAGCACCTGCCGCCCAGGAACATGGTGGGGCGCACGATCGGTTTCCTGAACACCGTCTCCGTGGCGGCAGGCGCCGCGGCGCCCATCATCACGGGATTGATTCTGGGGCCGCAAAAGCATTTCGGACCGGCGATCCTGGTTGCCGGCCTCTGTCCTGTCCTCGCCGCCGTCTGCCTGCTGGCCGCGGGCTCCGAAGGCCTTGAACGCATGAAAGCGCTTCTCGCCGGAAAGACCGGCGCGCCGTAGGGCCTCGCCCGGCGCCAGCCCGTGGTTCGCCTCCTTGATAAGGAGGGGTCAGGGGTGGTTGACCGAAACGCCACCACCCCCTGCCCCCTCCTCCTGCAGAGGAGGGGAGTGATTTTCAAACCACCGCAGCGCAGACCTGTCCCTGCGGGACATCGTAGACTCCAAGAGGCAGGAGTTCGCGCCAGCCCGCCATCTCGCCGTGCCTGCGAGAAAATGGTCGCAGAAATGGAAAATGGGTACTTGTGTGGGTAGGCGGCGCTGATTCAGCGCCAGTCGAGCAGGTGGTACTTCCGTGCTGTTGAGTGACAACTACATCAAATATTACTCTTTTGGCTTGTTGGAGTTCGCGTGGGCCAGGTCCCGTCCCAGACTTATGGCCTGGAGCCGTAATCTTGGGCGCGTACGTGGGTATTGGGTTACCGGGAAGGACACTACATGAAAAGGATCACTCTTGCCATCATATCGATTCTTCTGGCAGGTAGTCTGTTCGCCAAGAAACCTGCCCCACCTCCACCCGACACCCAAACCGGTTGGCACGTCTCAATTTTTGAGGCAGCACAGGCTAAGAGTCCGAACCTCTATAGTGTGGGCGACGATACTTGTGTTGTTAACCCTAATTCTGTTCGGTGCGGTGTTCTGCTCTCTCACCGGGTATTTCTCTTGAGCAACGGTCACATTATTGATACGTCGGTCAGCATGCCGTCAGAGGTCAACGAGTACATATTGAGAAATGCTGGTCTCTCCGAGGTTTCTTCTTACACTTTTTCGTATCACCTCGAGCGATTTACGGCTCAGGATATACTAGGGCGCCCGATAACTAAACAGCACTTCACCCTCTACATGCATGGGATGAATCCGCCGCCGAAGGACTACCGAGTTATATACTCGGGTATTGACTCGATGTTCAAAGGCGGTATCACTGTCACCATTGCTGACTGGCAACAAGCGTCTCACGATCTTATTATGTCGGACATCGTGGCTGATATATTCTCTTGTGATGTTTGGCATCAAAAGTATGGCACTGCGTGTACTGATGAGGCGGCAGTCAAGATTCTGCGTCAGTTCATCGATCAGACCCCGGCCCTGTCTCTGGTCGACTCCGCCTTCGCTAGGCACGACCAATATCTCGGCCAGTTCATTCACTGATTAATCGGGCGGCCGTCGGCGGTCAATCCGCCTGCCAGCGGCTATAGTGCTAGCCCAGAAGCGAAACTCGTACCACATGCTTTATGTTCACGATCGCGGCCTGGCGCAGCCCCTAGATTTTGGGACCCTCCGATCTCCGGTGTGAGGGCAAAGTATGGGCGACAGTAACAACACCATCCTAACGACCAAGAAATCGAAGAGTATAGAGGCCCGGCTCAAGGCTTTGGAGAAGGCAGCGAAGGCGACGTGCTTCAATAGGCGTTAACTTGGGGACTGAGCCTACCCCGATGCGTTATCACCGATAGATTCACCAGCGAGGTGGGGACAATGAAGATTCTCTTAAGGAACTCAGCGGAGGACCCGTGGCAGAAGTTGGAACCGTTTGAATTCGGCGGCCCCGAGGGCGAGAAGAAGTTGGAAGCCTTACTAAAGAAGTCTCCCGACCTTATGACCACGGAAGGGGGCAAGCCAATCCTTTTTTTTAAGGCGCAAGTCAGCATTGGCGATAACGCCGTGGATTTATTGGGAGTTGATGCAGACGGAATGATTGTGATGGTCGAATGCAAACTGGAAGCGAACCGCGAAGCACGCCGGATGGTTGTTGGCCAGATACTTGAATACGCCGGTCAGCTTTGGGGCACGAGTTATGATGATTTTGAAGAGATGTTGACGGACAATTCGGGTCGTTCCCTTGTGGACATGGTGAGGGAGCACATCTCAGATGACGCATGGTCCGAGGCGGACTTCCGAGCTGGTGTTGAGCGCGGACTGGAATCGGGCAAGTTTCGCTTGGTAATCGCCATCAACGGCATGAACGATGAGCTTGAGGGAATTGTTGAGTACCTGAAACAACGCGGTGGGGTCCGGCTCGAAGTGCTTGAACTGCAGCAATTCACGGAACGAGAAGAGTGGGGTGGCAGTTTTGGTGCCCGAGATGTACGGATTGGGTGGACGAACAAGCGGCACAACACACATGACCCAGGAGAAGTTCCTTGCGGCCTTGGACCAAAACGGCAAGGCCGTTTTCAAGAAGATTCTCAACTTCGCGGCATCGCACGCACCTGAGATGCCCATCCACTGGGGAATAACAGGTTTCTCCCTGAACGCTGACTTGCACGGAACTCATGTCGCTGTCCTCTTCGGCTATCCGCCTGCCTCACCGTTCAAGCAATGCATTCGCGCGACACCTGAGCCGCCGGGCAACATGAGGTCGAAGACTCAGGTTTCAGAGGATGAAATCAAGCGACTGTGGAGCAAGGCCGACGCGACGAGGCTATTCCAGCACGTCGGGCAGGAGTTGAGATGCCCGATTGATCGGGCTTTCACCGACGCGGAGATCGGCAAAATACTTGCGTGGTGCGAAGAAGTTGCCGCTTCGATGCAAGAACACCGGCTGAAGGAGTAGGGGCCGGTAGCACGGAGGTAGCCCCAGTTTGCCCTCCTCCGGGGCTGGCGCAGCTCTGCGGTCTCTGTTCATTCCGGCTGTACGCAACGCAGGGCTTCGCCCTGCGCCAGCCTCGGTAGGGGCGGTTCGCGAACCGCTTAAATCCCAGCAAGTCGGACGATCAGGGGGACGGCACGCCGTCCCCCTACAGCCTGTTGGGGTAGGGCTTGCCCTACCCACTGATGCCTACGGTGTGACGTCACTTTGCTTACACTTGACAATAGAGGTAAATCTGTGATAGTCTATAAGGGTCGTGAATGTCTGCCTCACCTCGCGTGGGGACGGCTCGCCTGCCGCCCCTGCTCCTAATCTTCCAATTCATGGAGTTACTATGTCTCTACGCAAATCTACGTGTCTCACTCCCCAGCGGCTCGACGCCGCTCGGCGCAATGCTCAGCACTCCACCGGACCCCGCAGCGAGGCCGGAAAGCAGGGCATGAGAATGAACGCCCTCAAGCACGGCTGCGATGCGGCGCCCGAAAACGAGGCCGCTGTCATGCGCGCCCTGGGCGAAGATCCCGAACGGTATGCAGCCTTGCAGCGGGAACTTGCCACCACCTACGGCCCCGGCGACGCCCTCTGGGACCGGCAACTCTCAGACCTGGCCAGGCTCTACTGGCGTCGCAACCGCATCGAGCGCATGGAAACGGGCCTGATGCGGGACGCTCTCCAGGGGGTCGAGGAGCGCCGGCGCTCGCTCGCCCGGGACCTCGCTGACGTTACCTTCGAACCCTCCCAGTGCGAGGCGGTGGCGCTCAACCTGCCCAAGCCCACACACCCCTGCGTGCGGCTGCGCCTGCTGATTTCGCTTTGGGGGGTGATTCGCGAGCAGGTGCGCCGGCAGTACTTCTCGCTGCCCCATCGTAAACAGATCGAAAGCTACTACCAGGGTGAATTGGGGTGGAGGCCCCGGCAGATCGTCCACCTGCTGGCGCGCTTCTACGACTGGGCGTACCTCTGGCAGAAGAAGGACCAGGCAAAGCTCGACCAGTATGTGAAGGATACCTTCGGGGACGAGGCGGGGCGGGAAGCCCGTCACCAGGAATTGCTGCGCCTGCTGGAGGAGCAGATGGCGGCGGTGGAGGCGGCGTTCGCGGAGGAGATGAAGGCGCAGGAGGAGAAGGACGCGATTGCGCGGGACGCCTGCCTGGCTCCGGCGGGGGAGACTTGGGAGATGCTGCTGCGGCAGGAGGCGGCGCTGGACCGCTCGATTGACCGCAAGGTGAGGATTATCCTGACCATGCGCCAAGAACACGCACGGGGTAGGGGCGGTTCGCGAACTGCCCCTGCGGGTGAGCCGACACGACCGTGCGGCCGAGGAGCTGAGTAAGGTGGTCGGGCTGGACGCTCAGACAGAAAGTCGGGCAGAGGAAAACGCCGGCGAAACCTCAAAATTGCCGGAACAAAGCGAGAATGTTATAGAAAACAAAGGACCGGCCGCACAGGAGGTCTCCGCATGAAGGGTAGCGCGGACCTGCGTTTCAGGTCCGCGGTTCGCGGGAAACGCCCGCGCTACGAATTACGAAGCGGCAGGCTCAATGCGTCATGGCGTAGACGATGTAGTTCACGCCCAGCCGAATTCCCATCTCGGAATACTTCTGCGGATACCGCGGATCGCCCGCCCACTCCCAGGAATCGCCCAGGTCCGAATTGAAGGTGATGGCCACCATGATGCGGCCCTTATCGTCGTAAATGCCTCGCCAGTGCGCCACCTTGCCGCCATTCTTCGAACCCTCCAGCAGGTGCTCCGCGCCCACAATCTGGAAGCGGTCATCCAGATCGAAGATGGTGTGGAAGATCGGGTCGGAGTCCGGGAATCTCGACGATGGGACGGTCCGGGAAGACCAGCTTCATGCTCCTCTCGAACACCTCCCATTCCTCGGCGCCATGGAAATCGTCGGCCATGAAGAAGCCGCCGCGCAGCAGGTATTCGCGAAGCACCTTCGCCTCGGCGGGGGTCAAACCCCATTCGCCCGTCTGGACGGCGTAGAGCCAGGGCCAGTTGAACACCTCGTCGCCGTCTTCCAGATTCACCGCCTCCTCGACGGAGCGCGCTTGAACGCGAGTCAAACGCCGCACGGCCTGGGCCAGATTCCGGTCGGCGCGCGGAAAGTCCTGCGTCCACAAGGAGAGCCCCAGCCGCCAGTCTCCGTCGAATCGGCCGCGATAGCCGTCATTGGGCCCCGGCGGATACATCAGTCGGGCGAACGTCCACTCGGCCTTTTCCTTCCAGTCCGGCGGCAACTGCACGTAACCGTATTCGACCGACGGATATTCCCGGAACGGCCGCTGGAACGCATACAAGGCGGCAGCCAGAAACAACGCGCAGCCGATTCCCACAAGAGCCTTGACGACGCTCATGCTCACCCCGAGGTCCGGACTTCAATCTTCGCCCCTGCTTACAACCGTACGTCGCCGGCTGGTTCGAATCAAGCCCAAATTGCGACGACCTCACTGTCGGGGTGTGGCGCGGGGTGTGGTGCGGGCGTCTCGACCCCGCAAGAATTCGCGCGCAGAGCCTGTCCTGAGCGGAGCGAAGGAATGCCCGCGCCACAGCGGGCGGGACGCCCGCACCACATCACTCAGTTCGCAGGGCGCGCATGGGTTCAATGGAAGCCGCTCGCCGGGCGGGGACGAGTCCAGCCAGCAGGGCGGAAGCTGCCAGCACGATGGCGGCGGAGGCCACGATCGCCGGGTCGTGACTCTTGACGCCGTACAGTTGGCTGCTGAGCAGGCGGCCGCCGGCGAGCGCCACCGGCAGACCGGCCACAAGGCCCAAGCCGAGTTGCGCGAGCACTCCGCGCAACACCATCCCCACCACGCTCCAGCGGTTCGCGCCCAGCGCCATGCGGATGCCGATCTCGCCCGTGCGGCGAGCCACCGAGTAGGCAGTGACGCCGTACAGTCCCACGCAGGCGAGAAGCAGCGCCAGCAGTCCGAAGAGTTCCGTCAAGCGAGCGATCAAGCGGTCCTGGTTGAAGTTTCGAGTGAGCTGCTCCTGGAGAGTGATGACGTTAAGAACGTTCAGGTTGGGATCGATGTCGGCCAGAGTTCGACGAACTGCGGCCTCCAGGTTCTGCGGTTGGCCGGCAACGCGCAGTTCGATGTCCTTGATGTAATGGGAGCCGATCATGAACGCGAGCTTCGGGTCTTTCGCCATTTGCAGGAAGGGCAGGAAGAACGTCTCGTAGGCGGGCTCGCGGGCGTCCTGGTATTTCGCGTCTTCCACCACGCCCACGATCTCGAAGTCCCCCGCGTTGCGGATATCGCCAAAGCCAAAACGCTTGCCGATCGGGTCCTGGTTGTGGAAGAACTTGCGCGCGAACGCTTCGTTCACCACCGCAACCTGCGGCGCATTCGGCGTGTCCTGATCGCCGATGGTGCGCCCTCGCACGAGCCGCGTACCGATGGTTTCGAAGTAATGCGGCCCGATGCGGTCAAAGGACGCGCCGATCTGTTCGTCCGGCGGATGGCCCTCGATATGAATGCCGAAACCCCAGTTCTCATCCCGCATGGGGCTGTAAATCGAGTAGCTCGCATTCATCACGCCGGGGATTTGCATCAGATGCCGCTCGATCTCCTGGTAGAGTCCGTACAGTTTCTCCGGCTTGTAGCCGTTCAGGTTGGCGTTCAGCCTGACGATTACGCGGCCCTGGGTTTCGAAGCCGAACTTCTGATTCTCCAGGTTGCGAAGCGACTGGGTGAGCAGACCGGCGCCGATGAGCAACACCGCCGAAAGGGCGACTTGCACCACCACCAGAGATCGGCGGGCCAGCGAGCCGCGCTCGCGCGTGGAGCGGCCGGCGCCCCGCAGCGCCTCGATGGGATCGAGTGGGAAGTGATCCAGGCGGGCGCAACCCCGAAAACAACTCCGGTCGCGAGCGAGAGCAGGAAAGCAAAACCCAACACGGGCAGCGACGGTCGCGGATCGATGGGGATGAAATTCGCGCCCCGGAAGGCGATCAGCAGAATCGCACGCACCCCGGCAAAGGCCACCGCCAGCCCGGCGAGGCCCCCGAGCAGCGCCAGGAGAACGCTTTCGGTGATGATCTGACGAATCAGCCTGCGGCGTGGCGCGCCCAGGGCCACGCGAATGGCCGTCTCAAAGCGCGTGGCGGCGCCGCGCGCCAGCAGCAGGTTCGCAATGTTGGCACAAGCGATCAGGAGCACCAGGCCGGCAACGATCACCAGCAGGTGAAGACCTTCCGCGCTGTCGTGTTGGAGGTTGGCGACCCCGCTTTTGGCGGACGCAACCACGATGTGCTGCTTGTCGATCCGCGAGCGGTCGTTGGCCGAGAGGTCCGGCTGGGTGCGCAGCCAGTTCTGGAGCTGTGCGGTGACCTTCGACTGAACGCTCGCCGGATTGGCCCCGGGCTTCAATCGGCCAATGATGAAGAGCCAGTGCATTCCCGGGCTGTTCAGCAATGCGGTCTCCCCATCGTGGGCCGGCTCGGCGGCCAGGGACAGCCAGAAATCAGGAGGATCGGGACGCAACTGATCTCCGAAGAATCCGGGAGGGGCAATTCCAATGACGGTGAAGGCGAGATTGTCGATGTTCAGGGAGGCGCCGATGACCGAGGGATCGAGCCCGAAATGCTGCTGCCATGTACGGTAGCTCATCACCGCAACCGGCGCGGCGTTGGGCTTGTCATCGTCGGGCGAGATGGTCCTGCCCGCGAAGGCGCCGAGGCCGAACATCGAGAAGTAGTTGCCGGAGACGAACTCTCCGACGTACGGTTCGGCGGGGCCCGAAGCCCCGGCGCGGCGCACGTTCAGGTTCTGCAAGCCACCTTGAAAGGCAGCCATCTCACCGAATTCAGGAGTGTGATCGTGGAATTGCTGATACAGCGGATAAGAGTAGATAGCCCAGTCGTCCTGAAGTCCACCGATCACGCAGCAATTGCCGTTGTTGCCCAGCCTGTAAAGCTCGCCGGGTTTGGACACTGGCAGGCTCTTGAGCATCACGGCGTTGAGCAGAGTGAAGATCGCGGTATTCGCGCCGATGCCCAGCGCGAGCGTGATCACGCAGACTGCAGCGAAGCCGGGCGACTGCCGCACGCGGCGCAAACCGTAGCGAAGATCCTGTAACAGTGCGTTCATCGCACACTCCCTGTCGAGCGGATCGAGATCGAATCCGGATGTTCCTGTTGTTAAGACGTCGCTATGGCAGGCGGGTTAGCAGTGTGGCATAAAGCTTGAGAGGTGCGGCCGGCGCAGGATTCCATGAGCTGGCAGTCTGCGACAACCCGCAGACGAGCCCCAATGTTATCTGTCATGCTGAGCCCGTTCGCTTCGCTCAGGGTAAACTTCGCGAAGCATCTGCAGTATCTCCTTGAAAACAAGCAAACGCAGATCCTTCGCTCCGCTCAGGATGACAGCCCGAGTGGCTCGCCCTTACTCGAAAGTCACGCAGTTACACCATTTGCCCGTTTCATCATAATGAGGCCAAGGGCCGCCGGTGCGAAATCCGGAAACGATGTAGTCGTCGAACAGGGGCGTCGGCTCGAAGTAGCCGGCGGCGCAGGTGCTCCTTGACCACCTCATCGTTGAGTTCCAGTCCAAGCCCGGGCTTCTCCGGCACGGTCACGTACCCCTTGTCGATGATAGGCTTGGGGATGCCGGTCACCAAGTCCTGCCACCACGGCATGTCGAGCGCGTGGTTCTCCATCGCCAGGAAGTTCTCGCCGAAAGTGGCCGCGCAGTGATAGCCCGCGAACCCTCCGATGGGCGATCCGGCGTGATGCATGGCTACCTGAATACCCGCGAGTTCGGCATAATCGGCGATCTTCTTGGTCTCGAGCAACCCGCCGGAGGTTTCGATGTCCGGGTGAATCGCGTTCACGGCGCGGTTATCCAGGAGCGGCTGGAAGCCTTCTTCCAGCCCGAAGATGTCCTCGCCGGTATTGATCGGCGTCGTGCTCGATTCCGTGATCATCTTGTAGGCGCGCCAGTTTTGCCACGGGTAATGATTGCCTTCGCCAATTTGCAGGATATCCTCGGCCCAGGCAAGCTGATAGCGTTCAAAGGCCCTGGCGTAACGGATGGAATCCTGCACATTAAGCGGCCCAAAATGGTCGGCGGCCAGCGGAGCCGACCAGCCGATGACGTCGCGGATGGCGGCGATGAATTCGCAGAGGTACTCGAGGCCTTTGTCGGTGGCGACGCCGCGATCGTTGACGGCACCCGGGCGGTCTTCCACCAGATCCGTTTCCAAGTCCATTTTGAAGAAGGTGAGGCCCATTTGCTGGCGCTTGCGCATGCGTTCCGCGTAAACCTTGAGGTCCGGGTGGGCGGTGGTGTCCGCGTAGATGCGAATTCGGTCATGCCGCTTCTGGCCCAGGAGCCGGTAGGCCGGGACGCCGTAGACCTTGCCGGCGATCTCGTGCAGGGCCATGTCCACCGCGCTGTAGCCGCCGCCCATGCGCCCGTGCCCGGCGAACTCGCGCAGCCTTCTCAGGTTGCCCTCGATATTCAGAGGATTCTGGCCCAGCAGGTGCGCCTTGAGGACGAGCGCGATGCCTTCCACTCCGGCGTCGCGCACTTCGCCCAGGCCGTAAACGTCCTGGTTGGTGTATATCTTGATGAGCGGATAGTCGTAGTTCGTAGCCAACCGGCAAGCGCGCATGTCCGTGATCTTCAGCCCGCTGGGCGCCGAATTGCGATTCACGCTTTCCTGCGCGCTTACCGAACCTTCCGTCGCCTTGAATATGGGACCAAGCATGGACGCCACCGCAGCGCCCCGCAGCATCGCCCGGCGCGTCAGCCTTACTTCTCGTATTTGTTAGTCATCGCAACCTCTCTCTGGCGGAGTTGCCGCCGTTGAGATCCGCCGCCCTCGCCCAAGCGGTAATACGGAACTTCGACCTCGCAGACCTGCCAAAAGGCGGCGAGAGTCGGACGGCTGAATATCAGCCTACTCCAGTTTCTCATGCAGTGGTAGAATCCGAAATCGAGGACACTCAGCCAGTCCTTGAGGTTCAACCTGCGGGGGTGGCGGAATTGGTAGACGCAAGGGACTTAAAATTTGTCCAGGGCCTCCGATCCCAGAAATTGACGTGTAAATTCCGCTTCGTTGCTCTATGATAGACACGTGTAAATAAACTGCCACGCGGGCGTGGCGGAATGGCAGACGCACCGGACTTAATCGCAACTTGAGTGTCGTCCGGGAAACCGGCGATGCAGAACTGCTCGAACTTGGGGGAACCTTTGAAATGGCAATCCCGGCCAACCCGGACGAGCGCATCCGTTCGGGAAGGTGTAGAGACTAGACCGGGCAGCACCTAAGCCCTGGACCCCTGTCGCGGCGTAGCTTTGGCGAAGCCGGACGATCCGGGTAAGGTGAAGGGATAGTCCAGACCACAAACGCCAGTTGGCGGCGGCGAAAGCCCAGATGGCAAGAAAATCCGTTGGGCCGCAAGGCCTGTGGGGGTGGATTCCCCCGCCGCACCAATCACCTCCGTCGCGAGCAAGGAAGAAGGGCAGGCGCACTAACAACGTGCTTTGTAGTGACCAAGGGCACGCCTTTGGGTCATTTTTAAGCTCCGCCCGTACTGATGAAACAAGGCCGAGCGCCTCTTATCTTCCTTATCCCAGCATCGCCAGATACCCAACAATGCAACCACTAGCACGCCGCTGTAGAACCTCGGGGTATCGAAGGAGATTTCGGAATCCCGTGCCAGAGCACCCAGTGCCCACCCATTTCTTGGCGTAAACACCATCTCTGTAACGACAGCAATAATTAGAGACATGGTCAGCGTTAGCCTTGCGCCAAGAAATACCGAAGGAAGAATCTCCATCACTACGGCGAACGCTCGGACTAAACGAGCCACCCTGTTCGCTGCCAGTATTTCGAGCTTTTCGCGTGAGATTTGCTCCACCCCTTGAGCCACCGCCAGAATCATCACCGGCAAGCAGCCAAACACTATTGTCCAAATGTAGGCTCGCTCGCCGTAATTAAATGCCACAAGAAAAAGAGGCAACGCCAGCACCGGAGGAATAGACCTCGCAAACTCCATGAGCGGCTCGGCTCCGATGAAGAGCACGTAGAGGCTCCCGGTGGCCAACCCCAGTGCAATCCCGGCAGCAAGGACGATGCACCAAGCTTCTAAGGCACGCCCAAATGTATAGAACGCGTGGATATATACATTCTGGCGCTCATCTGCCACGGGCAGTGACGCAGATTGAAGTAGGACATGCCAAACTTCCGCAGGTGAGGCCAGTAGCGTCTTGCCGACCAAGCCCCAACGAGAAGCGGCCGACCAGAAACACAACACGACCAGGAAAGATATAATCCATGCGTGTCTCTTGAGGAATGCACCTAATCCACTAGTCATCTCAGAAAAGCCATTCTGTTTTAGGAGGCGCCGGCAAGAAGCCGCTGTGCCAATGTCGTAAACGCCAGCCGACCTTCCGCACGCTGAGCAGGTGGCAAGACCTCGTTCTTCAGTATGCAAGCGTGCTCAAAACCAAGTATGGACTCCGTTGAGAACGGTCGCCCCGGAATAACAAGCACTTCATCGCTTACTTCGACAAGATCCTGCAGTTGGTGCAGTACCACGACCGCAGCAATGCCACGGTTTCTACCATCCTGCAAAAGCTCGCTCGCACTGTCGCAGCTATGTTGACGTCTAAAGCGGAGAATGGCTCATCGGCTAGGATTAGGCTGGGATTGTTCTCGAAGGCCCGAATTATCGCAGCCTGCTGCAGCATTCCTCCGCTGCACTTCCTGGGGCGCAAAGACAAATCGAGATCAAGGCCCATTTCGGTCCGAATATCATCGATGGTTCCTATGGCTCTCCTCGGGTGCGCAGGGACCGAGACCGAGGTCAGTGCCAAGTTGTGTTGCAGATTCGCCCACTCAAAAAAGGAGGAGCGGTAGTCCTGAGGGATCGTGGCGACGGACGGTGGTTTTCCATCCTTCCCCGGCAAGTTGACTGTTCCTTCACCGGCTGGCTTCAGCCCTGCGATTACACGAACCAGCGTCGTCTTCCCGGACCCATTTGGGCCAATACCCCTAAAATATCACCCCCCTTGACCTCAAATGAAACAGACTTAAAGACCTCTGTGCGCTTGAACGCGTCGTCGTACGATGCGGCTAAGTTGCTGACGACCAATTTAGAGATCACGCCAACCCCTAATGATTCGTTACAACAAGCCCTACAAGGGAAATCGGTTGGTTGATAATACCAACTTGAGATAGATTTCTGCAAGATGTTGGTACATGGCCTCCGAAGACTGGGTGGTCAGAAGGTACTTTGCATCGGGATAAAATTGCACATCGGGTCGGAATTTCTCGGGAAGGTAAGGGACCATAGCCTGTTTCGCTTCAGCCGGATGTCATTCACGTATTGGGCGGCCTCGTCGATTGCTGCCACCAAGAGTCTGAACTCGTCCGGGTCACTGTCGGCCCAATTTTTCGAACATTGAAACTCCCAAAGGGAAATGGATCCTCGATGTACTTTGGGCACTGGACGGTGCTTGATATTAGCTCGGCGATTCCGGCTCGAATAGCCGCCGTAGCTGCAGGGTCGTTTTGGAACAGCGCGTCCACTCCGCCGCTCCTTAGCGCGGCTCCCTCCTGTTCTGGAGCGATTCGTGGATGACAACATCCTTGTCAGGGTCGAGCCCGTTCGCGCGTAGAATTACCTTCAGCCACGCGCTATAAGCGATCGTGGGCAGTGTCCCGACTTCTTTCCTTGAGGTCCCCGACGGCTCGTATCCGGGGCTGTTTTCCCGGTGGAATGGCACGTCGAAGCAGATAGCTAATACGGTGATCTTGATCTTCGACGAGTGTCGTTATGAAATATAGCTCGTTCACTTCGCTCCATTCCACTGTAAGTAATCGGCATTGCGGTGTAACCCGCAATTTCGACCTTGCGTTCAACGAATGCCTGCATCATCGGCTGCGCCGTATCGTACATTTTGAGTTTGACGCCGAGTCCGTGCTTGCGGAATTGTCCTTGTCAACCGCCACGAACACCGGCAGGCTGATCCCAGCCGGCTGTAGCCGATGACCAATTGAGAAGTTGTCGATTGCCCGCCGGACTCCCTAGCTCTACGCCAGGCGAGGTACACCCATACGACCGCGACAGCGGCTAGCACGAGCAGGATTACCCCTCTCCTTTTGGTCATGACTACCCTCCAATGTGGCCAAGTCCGCCGCGACGTGATATGTTATTTCAGTACTCGAGAGGTCAGCATCGCAACCCCACCCCCATGAGTAAAGCTCCAGACGCAGCCTAGAAAAAGCGAAACAAGAATGACCCGTATAGCATTCTGAGGAGCAACGGCGCCCAGAGTTACAAATGTTCCTAGGCTGATGAAAAAGGACATAA
>CAVROP010000129.1:0-49629 GCA_963722675.1 uncultured Acidobacteriota bacterium | reverse complement strand
CTTCGGAAACGCCAAATAGTCCTCCCAGACCCAGGCCAATGACGGCGCATGTCAGAGCGTGTTCGCTCCTGTTCTCCTGAACCCCTTCTATTTTCGCACTCCTGAAGAAAGGTCTTGACATTCTATTTATGCATGGATTATTACATGCAGTATGAAGATCGCACCCAAAGGTCCGCAAGTCGCTCGTCTTCGTCAGCGCAAGTTCGAACTCCTCCGCCGCTTCCCCATCCCGCCCGACCTGCTTCCTGGTTCTCTTTCCCTCACGCACCGCCGCTGTGGCCAGCCCAGTTGCCATTGCGCCAAGGACCAGCAGGGGCACCCCGTCTGGTCTCTCACTTTTATGGCCGACGGCAAGAAACGGGTGGAGCACATCCCCAACGATTGGGTCGAGGAAGTGCAACGCTTGGTGGAGGCAGGCCGGGAGTTTAAAGAGGCCGTGGCCGAGGTCTTCGCCACCAACGCTCAACTGCTGGCGCTGGGGCGAAAGCAAAGACCTCGGTGAAGGGGCCCTCGCCGCGTCGCCTCAAAAACTACGCGGTGAAGTGTCTGCGTCTGAAGTCCTACTTCCGATCACCGGGCGATGGCCGCCCGCAGGCACGCATTCCGGCGACCGCCTTGGTGTGGGCTTTATTGATGGGGACTTTGCTGCGTCGCTTGGCCTTCGCGGCCATTGAAGACCTGGTTGGTTCTGAGGCACGGCGGGCCTTGGGGGTCTCCCAGAGCTTCGGCAACGACACCCTCAGTTATTTCACCGAACGGCTTGACCCCCGTGTCACGCGCCAAGCCGCGGTCACCGCCGTGCGTGAAGCCAAGCGCCACAAAGCCTTCGACGACTGCCGCTTCATCGGACTGGCTGTGGACGGGACCGGCGCCGGAGGATCACAGGAAAAGGTTTGCGATCTGTGTCGCCCCTACCGAAACCAGAAAAGAGAGATCCTCGGCTACCATCATAAGCTGGTGATGATCAGCGTGGTAGGAACCGGCCTCACCTTGCCCTTGGATGTCGAACCCTACGGCCCTGGGGATAGCGAGTACAGTGCCGGGCGACGACTTCTCCGCCGTGCCGCCCGCAGCTTGGGCCGCCGTTTTGCGCAATATGTGGTGGTCGACGGGAACTTCGCCCGGGCCCCCTTCTTGCATGACGCCGGCGATCTGGGACTCTTCGTGGTCGCCCGCTTGAAGAATAATCTCCCGGAATTGTTTGCCGCCGCCCAGAAAAGGTTTCTCGCCCAGCCTCCCCATCAGGTCTTTGGTTACGGTAAGGACTGGGTGGAGATTCGGGATGCCGATGACTTCGACCCTTGGGACACCCTGCGTTGGAAAACCGTGCGGGTAGTTCGCTACCGCCAGCACCGTCCCGACGGTACCATCTCCGAGGCCTACTGGTTCACCGACTTCCCTCGCCAGGGGGTCAGCAGCCGCGCCATCTTCCGCATGGCCAAGAGCCGCTGGGAGATCGAAAATCAAGGCTTCAACGATGCCAAGAATCGCTACGGCCTGGAACATGTCTGTCACCATGAGCGCCACAGTGTGCTGGTCGTCTGGCTGCTGACCTGCTTGGCCCTGACCATCGAACGGCTCTACCGAATTCGTTACCTCCACCGTGGTACTCACCCCATCCTGGAAGCCGCTGCCCTCTGCCAACTCCTCTGGCTTAGCTTGTCGCGCCCCGTCCCTGACGACACCAGTTAACGGTTCCCCCCCCGCTGGCCCCCAGACAATTTACCTCCGCGTGGGCACCTGCGCCCCACCGGCGAAGTGTTCTCGAAAATGCCTCCATCTTTGCCTCACCCCACGTCAAGCGTCCAAACCGCGCTGATTCCGTCTCCCGCGTGCTGCTGCCCGCCAGCTTTCCGAAGCTGCTGCGTTACTTCGTGGACACCCGGCAGATCGGCCACCTGCTGGGGCTCTTCATGAACTGGGCGCACCTCCACGAGAAGCAGGACCAGGCAGAGCTAGACAAGTATGTGAAGGAGAGCTTCGGGGGCGAGGCGGAGATGGAGGCTCGCTACCAGGAACTGCTGCGCCTGCTGGAGGAGCAGATCGCGGCGGTGGAGGCGGCGTTCGCGGAGCAGATGAAGGCGCAGGAGGAGAAGGACGCGATTGCGCGGGACTCGTGTCTCGCTCCGGAGGACGGGTGTGCGAACATGGTGCTGCGCCTGGAAATGGCGCTCGACCGGGCGATCGACCGCAAGGTGAGGATTCTCCTGACCATGCGCAAAGAAGGCGCGCAACAGTGTAAGGGCGGTTCGCCAACCGCGCAACAGGAGGCCAGCCCTCCCGACAATGAGTCGAACGACCGGGAAGCCGAGGAACTGAGCAAGCTGGTGGGGCTCGAAGGTGCCGAAGCAACGCCGAACTTCAGTTCGCCAGGTGCTGGCCTGAAGGCCAGCGCTACTCAGACAGAAAGTCCGGCAGAACAGAACGCCGGCGAAACCTCAAAATCGCCCGAACAAAGCCAGAATGTTATAGAAAACAAAGGACCGGCGGATTGCCCCGACCAGATCTCGAAGGACTGAGGTTAAGCCCAATCCCGGTCGCGCGCGACGCCTTTGGCTAGCATCTCCTGAACATGCGCAACGTCTTCACGAATCTGCCAATCGAACATGCCGACAGCGAGGAAATCGCCTCCGTGCTCGAACGCCATGCGAAAACCTTCCTGGGGTTTCACGCGGCCCGCGCCCAACACCTTAAAGGCAATCCACGGCTTCTTGATCGAGCGCATGAAGATCCCCACTTCAGCGGCTTCGCTGCAATAGTAGTTGACGCGATTGACGGTAACCATGTAGAAGTCCGGATCGATTCTCGACTGAACGCAGGCGCGCGCGGTATCGAGTTGGTGCGCGCCGACCCCCGCCATGAGTCCAAGTTTCTTGAAGCCCTCGACGATCTCGCCCACTTCGCCGGCCTTCCCATGCTTCACCAGATCGTCCGCGACTCCGCCATGCAGGTAAACGGCTATCGCGCCGTTGTCGCGAGCACGCTTGGCGTTTTCCACCGGATCGCCCTGCTCCGGCGCAGAGGTGGCAATCCACTGCAGCGTCCCGCCCCGCTCCTTCTTGTACATATTGTAATGGCTGATAATACGATCGTCGGCACGCATCAGCAAAGTGTTAATGCCATTCTGCTCCGCGAGTGCCAGCGTCTCCAGGATTTTCTGGGTGTTGAAATACTGCTTCATGAAGTCAGCTTGATAAACCAGTTCGCCTGCGTGGGCAATTCCCGAAACCGGGTCCCCGCCAATGATCAACCGGGAAACTTCGTACTTGCCGAATTTTCCCCGTTGCAGCCCCTTCACCGGGTCCTTCGGCGTCGATTCCTGCGCCGGAGCGCTCATATGCGCCATGAGCGTCCGATGCTCGTAACTAATTCCCGCCAGCAGAGCGGCGGAGGCTCCAAGGGAATTCTTCAGCAGTTCGCGGCGGCAGAATCTGTTCATGATTCAAGTCCTTTCACCTCGGCGCTGTCACAGAGTACACGATCAAACTTTCGGCGTCTCATACGGCTTGCGGTGCTCGCGGGTCAGAAACGCGTTGGCTTGCTTATCGTGGCCAAACGTTTCCGTCTTGGGATCGAACGTCACGTCCCGCCGCAGGTGAGTCACGATGTTTCCCAGATGGCAGACCGTGGTGGAGATCCGCCCGATCTCAATATCGGCGTTCGGTGTCTGGCGGCTGCGCACACAGTCCAGAAAGTTCTTCTCGTGCAAACCGCTCTCCCGTTCGTCGTTGGCCTTTTCGGTAGGCCCGGGGCTGCCATCCGCGAAGAACACCTCCCAGCCGTCGTGTGCGACCACCAGGGTTGCGTCGCTTCCAATAAACGCTATGCCTTCGCGATGTCCGTAAATGGGGTGTTGCTTGGCAAAACTGCGAAGTTCCCAGGTCAGCATGAAGTCGCCGTATTCATAGGTCAGCACTTGGGTGTCGGGGACTTCCTTCGCGTCCTTGAGCCAGTAGATTCCGGAATTGCCGCTCACCCGAGTGGGCAGCGCGTTGTCGAGGCCGCCGCGCAGCGCCTCGATCCCCCACAGCGCCACGTCCAGCATGTGAACGCCCTGATTGCCCAGTTCGCTGTTTCCGTAGTCCCAGAAGAACCGCCAGTTGTAGTGGAAGCGATTAACATTAAATGGCCGCTTCGGCGCCGGACCCAGCCAGACATCATAGTCTACGGTCGAGGGTGGATCGCTGTCGGGCGGATTGCCGATGCTGGGACGCAACTGGCACTCCCAGGTATTGATTTCGCAGAGCTTCCCGACTTTGCCCGCCTTGAGATATTCGATGGCGCTTTGGAAGTGCGGCGCGCTTCGATTCTGGGTGCCCACCTGGCCAATGCGCTTGTATTTTCGCACCGCGTTGCGAACCTCGTGCCCATCGTGGATCGTCTGGGTCAGCGGCTTTTCGATGTAGATGTCTTTTCCCGCCTGGCAGGCCAAAATGCCGATCCGGGCGTGCCAATGGTCGGGCACGGCAATGATCACGCCATCAATTTCTTTGTCATCCAGAACCTCTCGGAACTCCCGGGTGGTGCCGGGCGCCTTGCCCTGCGCCTTCTCGAACTCCGGGTTGACTTTATCGAGGATTGCCTGGTCGATGTCACAGAAAGTCTTTAGCTCGGCTCCGGCGCCGATGGCCCGCAGAGCGTCTCCTCGCCCTTGGTTTCGGCCCCCAATGAGACCGAGTATCACCTTATCGTTAGCGCCCAGGGCGCGCGTGTTCAAGTTCAAAAACCCACCCGCCGCCAGTGCAGACGCCGCGCCGATTCTCTTCACAAACTGCCTGCGTGTTTCCTCTGCCATGATTACTCCTGCGTATTCCTCACCACCTGACACGGATTCCCGCAATACTGAGCATTCAGGCGGCCATCCTGTCGGGCTCGATTCTACACTACCTCCCCGTGTTCGGCGTTCCAGCGTGTTTTCAGGCACTTCCGTCGAAAGTCACGTCATTCCCGCGCACGCGGGAATCCACCGACTTCCAAATCGAGCATGGGCCCCGGCTATCGCGGTGGCACAATGCTCATTTCAGAAACTGCTCGATGTAAGCGTCGTCTTGGGCGTCGGCGAGTTCGGTGGTATCACCGAGAATGTATCGGTACAGGTAGGGTCCGCGCAAGTCGGCAATCCGGTTCATCCAATTCGCGGGGTCGGTCCACATTACGGGACGATTCCCCATAGCTTTCACCAGATCGTCGAGATCCCAATGGAGCGCAAAGCCGGGAATGACCGCATCGAACAAGTCCATATTCAGAGTGTTTTCGAGAGCGGCGCGTAGACTGGTGGGGGTGCGGTCGAGCCAGACCTTCTTGATTCTGGGGTCCGCCGCCGCAGCCAGCAAAAGCCAAATTCCTTTGACGCCGCGCCCCACGGAGCGAATCGATGCCGGATCCACGTCACTGCGCGCCGCCAGAAGATCAACTCCGGCCAGAATATCGTGCGCCCGCATCGCCGGCAGATTCAGCCCGATCTGGTTGGCGCGTGAATTGGTAATCCAATTTCCAACGAAGGGCGCGTGGGTGTTTTCTCCAGGAGAGTCGCGCGGCTCGAGCGTCAAGACCACGCGCCCCTTCGCCGCCATGCGGTTCGCCCAGGAGTCAATGGAGGCGGCCTGGAAATACGGCCCGCTGTCCTCGATCATCAGCACCGCCGGATTCCGACCAGCCGGGGTAGAAGGAAAGTAGAGATGGCCTTCGATCTCGATTCCGGGCTCGGTTTCGAACCGGATGTGCTGCCGGCGGGTTTCCCCGGCATTCGATTCATCGAGTACGGTCGATTGCGGGGACGCGCCGCTGGTTGGAATTCCCAGCCGCCGCAATTCCGCCTCGAGTTCGGGAATGCCTTGTGGCTGCAGTTGGGCATCAAAATCGTCGAGGATCAGTTGATAGACTTTGCGGCTGCCAGGAAGGTCGTTCACGTGGCCCGTGGGCGTGACCAGCAGTTCGAAGTTGTTGAACATCCTGACGGGTTGCTCGTGAAAATCTCCCTTGCCGTCTTTGAGCCAGCGGATCATCCATTGGTAAACCGCTTCCCTGCTGACCAGAGGAGTCCCGTGAGGGCCCGGCCCGACGAAGAAACCCACCTTGTCCTCGGCCCCATAAATGCTGTACCAATGCCGCGCTTCCTCGTAGACCATGCGAGCGCCCGCGGGCGTGAAATAGTCATTCTGTGTTTCCTGTATCAGCCAGGGCGTGGGCGCGGTCACCTCCACAAAATCCGCCACATCCAGACCGTTTACCAGAAACTCGGGGAAAGTCATTTCCGTATCGGGATCCGGGCCGGCGAAGAGCAATTGGTACGAATTGGGATAACAGGCAGGCACCACCGCTTTAAGCCTCGGGTCGAGCGCGCCGATCATGGTGGTGAGCGCGCCGCCCCCCGAGCAGCCTGCCGCACCCAGACGCGCGGCGTCCACATCCGGACGGCTGACGAGATAATCGATGGCGCGCTTCGCATCCCAGATGAAAAAGCGCGCCGCGCTCTCGCCGATCAGGATGCACTGCGCGCCGGACTGAATGTGCTCAGGGACCGACCAACCCGCGAGCGCTCCCGAAAGGTGCGGATCGTAAGTTTGTTCCCGCTCGCCCTGGCCGATGGGATCGGTGGCGAACACCACGAAGCCTTTCAAGGCCAGGTTGGCGGCCGCGCGCTGCGGCTCAGGCTTTCCTTCTTGGGTGTGGCCGGATTGATAGAGAATGGCGGGATAGCGGCCCGGCTGATTGGGCCGGTAAAGGTCGCCCGTCACATAGAAATTGGGCAGGCTCTGGAACAGGACTTTCTCAATCGTGTAACCGTCTGCCTTGATTTCGCCCGTAATTTTGGCATTCAGCGGGCCGCTGTAATCCGGCAGTCCGCCCAAGAGTTTCAGCAGCTTCTCGTGCACCACGTGTTTCCGCTGCTCCGCTTCGGCGACGGTGTGGATCTGGTCGATCTCCCGCTGCCGCTGCTGAAGTTGCTGCTGCGCGATGTGATTCATCCAGCGCAGCAATGGATCGTGAATGGCTTCCTGCGCATAGAGAGAGCAGGGAGCGAGAAGAAACGCAAAGAAGAGTACGAGTTTGTTTGGTCTCATGATTCGATTACCACGGGCGCGATGCCGCCCTTCCAATGATGTAGCGCGGGCGTCTCGCCCGCGTTACGCAGAGGCCATCAGCCGGCGCGCGTTCTCCACGCAGATGGCCTTTTGCGATGCCTCATCCAGGCCGGATTCCTGCACTTTCAGGACGGCCGACTCGAAATAAAAGAACGGGTAGTAAGAGCCGAAGAGCACGCGCGCAAGCGGAACCTGGCGCCCCAGCCGAGCGAGACCGGCCACTCCCTCCACCATACTGATATCCATCGACACATTGCCGGCGGAAAGCGCTGCCGCGTATTCCTCTTTCCCGATTTGCGAAGTGCAATTGAGAAGCTCAAGACGCAGTCCTGGCGTCGCCTTAACCACAGCAGCCAGGGGAGCGAGTTCTACAGCGGGGATCCGCATGAGCGGCGACTGGGTGCGCGGATCTTCCATCGAGAGCGCCAACTGCACAATCAACCCGCGCTCCGTTGCCAATTTCAAAGAGTCCGCGAAAACCGGATCGTCCAGCCTGTACCCATGATAATTGGGGTGAAGACGGATTCCCGGCATCTTGTGTTCTTCGTGGCACCGCCGCACGTCTTCCTGCCAATCGGGAAGTTTGGGGTTCACAGTTCCAAATGGAATCAGCATGCCCTCGCCGAAACTGTGGCAGGTCTCGGCCAGGCGGTTATTCACTCCGGCAACATCTCGCTCGAGAATTCCCTCGAAGCTCCCCGCCCAGGCCTGCGTGACTTTTCCCTCGTGGAGCTTCGCGACGAGCCGCGCCGGGTCATCGCCCTCGAGGCGGCGGAACGCCCACTGGAAAAGATACACGTTGGTATCGATGATCAAATCTTGTAACCTTTTTTCCGCAGCACGGGCTCTAATAATCGACGAAGATTGCCGCCCAGGATCAGCTTCTTGTCGGAATCGGAGATCACGGCGCCTTCCACCTTGGCAATCTGCGAAGCAAAGCTTCGTCCGCCGACATCGCTGCCGTAGATCACCCGCTCCGCGCCCAACTCGCGCACGGCCATTTCGACATATCCGTTTGTTGGGTCCGAGCCGGCCAGCCCGCAGTAGACGTTCTTCGTGGAACGGATGGCACGAATTCCCAGCTCCCAGTTTCCGCCCGTGTGGGCGCAGACGATTTGAAGCTTGGGGTGGCGTCGGGCAAGTTCGACGACATCAAACGGAGTGGATTCGGTTGGCTGGTTGCCGAGTGCGTTCAACCATTCGTGCTGAAGAATGACGACGTCGTTGGCGATGGCCCATTCGGCAATCGGATCCATCCCCGGAACGTTGCAGCGCGCGTCGGCTTCGATTTCGCCAATCATCACCATGGGGCCGTCGCGCACGCAGCGATGGAGTTCCTGAATGCTGAATTCGGGCAGGGCCGGCGAGATGTACACCGAGCCGTAAGCCCGGTCGGGAAACGCCTTCACGGCGCGCATCACCCGGTCATTCTCCAGGCGGAACTGTTCGGGTGGGTTCGGGCGCCGGTCATCGGAATAACCTTGCGAGAGAATCAGGCGCTCCACGCCGACACGGTCCATGCACTTCACCAGGAATCCCATTCGTTCCTCGGGGGTGTCGCCCGGAACCGAGGCGAGGTGAGAGTGTTGGTCCCAGATCCGTATGTCTGCGCCGGGACCGCGATTATAAGAGGCGTCGGCCTTGGCAAACGCCAATGCTCCGCTCGCGCCAAGCGTCTTCATGAATGTCCGGCGGTTCAGCATATTCAGGTTGTGCCGAAAGCACCTTGTAACCATTAGTCACACCTGTCATTCCGAGCGAAGCGAAGAATCTGCATTGGGTCGCGTCAACGCTGAACTGCAGATCCTTCGCTTCGCTCAGGATGACCGGGACTTTCGTCCCCAGGGGTGGGCCGGAGGCCCATGACCACTCGGAATGACAGGATATTCTCAAAATCGCCAAGCCTTCTGCCTTCCGCTTTCTGCCTTCCGCTCCCTGCCGTCTCCACTCCCTCCTCCCCGAACCGGGGCCCGAGGTCAGTGTCCGATATTGTGGCACAAATCGCAATTCACTGGCGCGTTGCGCAGCTTGTGGCAATTCACGCAACT
Source organism: uncultured Acidobacteriota bacterium (assembly GCA_963722675.1). Classification (GTDB taxonomy): domain Bacteria; phylum Acidobacteriota; class Terriglobia; order UBA7540; family UBA7540; genus CAVROP01. The sequence continues at coordinate 40,496 of CAVROP010000129.1, read as the reverse complement.
CACCATGGATACTGCTTTCTCCTGCCAAAGCTGATCGCGCTCCTTGACTTCGCCGTGGCACACTGCGCATTCCACATGCGCGTCGAGGTGTTTCGGGTGGCTGAAATAGACAAAGTCAGGCAGCTTGTACATCGGCTTCCAGGCGAGCAGGCGGTCGTCGGCCCGGAGCTCGATCAGTCTCTGGATTGCCGGGCTTTCGCGCTTGATTGTCTCGTGGCAGGTCATGCACTCGGCCGCCCCGGGAACCTGCATCTTACCGCTGGTTCCCATGGGTTGGTGGCACGTCCCGCATTGGAATCCTGCCTGAACATGCCTGCGGTGACTGAACGGAATCGGTTGAACTATCGGACTCGCTGGCGCAGGAAGCTCCTGCGGCTCACCCGCAGGACTCGCAGAGAGCGTTCGCGGGTAGGCGTCCGCACGCAGCCGCGCCGGCCCTTGGCCTTTGGGGTAGAGAGCGTATCCGGCCAGCACGGTTGGCGCAGAACTGTCGGGATTGAAATAACCGCCTGGACCCACCGCAACCACGACAAATTGCTTTCCGGATTTCTCACCCCTATAGGTCATAGGCGTGGCGTGCGCGTTCGATTCAAGCTGATCCACCCAGAGTTCCTTGCCGGTCTTCGCGTCAAACGCCCGGAAACGGTGATCAACTGTCGCGCCAATGAAGATCAGTCCGCCCGCCGTGGCAATGGAACCCCCGAGGTTGTAAGTTCCCGTTTGGGGAACGCCGCGCGCCTCGAGATCATCCATCACGCCCAGCGGAACTTTCCAGGCCAGTTTGCCGGTCGCAAGGTCGATGGCATTCAGGTCACCCCAGGGTGGTTTCTGGCACGGATAATGATGGTCGTCCCAAAAGCGTGCGTAGTTTCCCCACTTGCTGCTGCGGAGGTAGGCCTCCGGCGAACCCGGCGGCTGAGGCTGCATGTAACCCACGGCCCCCACTTCGCTGACGTTCACAAACAGGTAATCGAGCGTGGGGTCAAAGGAGACGCCGGACCAATTGCCTCCCCCGAGGGTCCCGGGGATTTCGACCGTCAGCGTCTCGAGTCCCCAGGGATTGAAGATCCCACCGGGCAGCGACTTCACAAAGTTGTCAAGGCAATACTTTCGAGACTCCGGCGTGACGTCCGTAATATCGTCCAGCGTGACGGAGGTGCGGGCCAGTTGCATGGACTCAATCGGAAATGGCTGTGTCGGCCACGTCGCTTCTCCCGGCACTTGGGATTGCGCCACACGGCGCTCCTCGACAGGGAAGAGAGGCTTGCCGGTCAGCCGATCGAGCACGAAAACAAATCCCATTTTGGTGATCTCCGCTACGGCCGGAATCTCCTTGCCCTCGCGATGTACGGTGAGCAAGCTCGGGGGCGCGCAGACATCGTAATCCCAGATGTCGTGGTGCACCATCTGGAAGTACCAGCAAAGCTTTCCGGTCGCGGCGTCAAGCGCCACAAGCGAGTTGCCAAACAGGCCCGCCCCCTGGCGGTCCGCGCCGTAGAAATCGTAAGAGGGCGAGCCAATGGGCAAGAACACCATGCCGCGCTCGGCGTCCACGCTCATGACGGACCAGACATTCGTGCCGGAGCGGTCTTGCCAGGATTCGTCTGCCCACGTCTCGTGCCCCAGCTCGCTTACTCGAGGAACCGTGTGGAAGCGCCACACTAACTTTCCGGTTCGGACGTCAAACGCGCGAACATCACCGCTCGGCCCCTTTGAGGGGTATTCCTGGACCTGCGATCCGGTGATGACCAGATCCTTGTAAATCGCGGGCGGCGAAGTCGAGTTGTACTGAGCGCGCGGGAACTTGTCCGCCACACCGTCACGCAGGTTGATCGACCCTGCATCACCGAAGCCCGTGCAGGGCCGGCCGGATTGGGAATCGAGGGCAAACAGGCGCGCGTCCTCGGTGATGTAGAAAAGACGCTTATCAAGTTCGGATTTTTCCGGCCCGCAGGAAACGCCCGACTGCCCCTCCCAATAGGCGGCGCCGCGGCTGGGGTTCGGCCGCCTGGTGGCGCTCTCCTTGGGATCAGGATCGAACACCCAAATCTGCTTTCCGGTTTCGGCGTCCACCGCCACGGCCTGACTGATCGAGGTTGTAAAGTAAAGGACGCCGTGCACCATTATCGGTGTGGCCTCGAACGCCGCAATTCCGCTGTTGGGAGTTGGCGGGATCACGTACGTCCAGGCCCTTTGCAGGAGCTGAACGTTCGAGGTGTTGATTTGGTTCAGGGGAGAGAAGCGCATGCCGCCGGGATCGCGGCCGTAATTCCGCCACTCGGCATCCGCGGAAGGGGGCGAGTGTTGAGCGAAAGCGGCGCTCGAAATAAGAAGCGTTAATGCCAGCGCAGATTTCATGATCAATGATAGACCGGCCCTTTGAGCGTCATCGTTGTTCGCCGCTATCCGGCAACCCGAAGCAAAGGATGTTCGGACCAACGGCGATCGCCACAAATTGCTTGCCGTCCACCCTGTAAGTCATGGGCGAAGTCTTGTTTTCGGAACCTGCGGCGAAGTGCCACAAGGTTTCGCCGGTTACTTCGTTCATGGCTTCAAAGTCTCCGGAGGGATCGCCATAGAAGAGCAGGCCGCCGGCCGTCGCCAGCACTCCTGCGTCGCGCTTTCCTTCCACAGGCCCAATCTCCAGCCTCTCCCAGACCACATTACCGGAGTCGATGTTGAGCGCGCGAAGGAATTTCCTAGCCGGCTCTAACTTGGGAGGCTTTTGCCTCCAATTCTCAGCCTTAGGATTGAGCGTGCACTTCTCGAGCGCCACCACGTAGTAGAGTCGAGACTTCGGGTCGAAGGCCGTGGCGTTCCAGTTGGTTGCGGTGTCCGGGCAACTAAGGGCGCCTTCGTTCTGCAGTTCGGGGCGTCCATCCGCCGCGATGCCGCGCGCCCAGGTTAATCTCTTCACGAACGGTTTAGCCAGCAGCACCTTGCCGTTCGTCCGGTCGAGCACATAGAAGAAGCCGTTGCGATTGGCAAACAGCATCAGCTTGCGCTCCTGCCCCTGGTAGCGAGTGTCTGCCAGGACCGGGGGCTGGTTCGCGTCCTGGTCCTTGAGATCGTGAGGAGTGAATTGGTAGTACCACTTCATCTTGCCGGTAGCAGGATCAAGCGCAAGGATGGAGTTGGTATAGAGATTGTCGCCCGGACGGTCGCGGTCGTCGCTGTCGGGCCACGGGTTGCCGGTCGGCCAATAGAGCGTGTCGGTCTCGGGATCGTACGAACCTGTTATCCAGGTGGCGCCGCCGCCCATAACCGGTTCCTTCGGGCCCCACGTCTGGATGCCCGGCTCGCCTCGCGCGGGGACGGTCCAGGTGCGCCAGGCGCATTGACCCGTATCGGCTTTGAAAGCAGCCACGAAGCCGCGAATACCCCAATCGCCTCCCGCGACGCCGACGACGACCAAGTCTTTGACGACCAGCGGCGCCACCGTCCCGCCATAGTGCTGCGGCTCATCGGGCATCACCTGTTCCCATACCAGCTTGCCGGTGATGCGATTCAAGGCAACCAGGTGGACGTTGTCGGTGAGGAAGAAAACTTTGTCTCCGAGAATCGCCGCGCCGCGATTCGTGCCGAGCGCGGCGTCGCCGACCACGTCCGGCGAGCGCTTGCGCCTGTATTCCCAAATCTCGCGCCCGCTCAAGGCGTCCAGCGCGTAAACGGAACTGGGGCCAGTGACGTACATCACGCCGTCGGCCACGAGCGGCGTCACTTCCAATCCGAAATACTCGTAGTTCTGAACGAAGTAGGGCGTGTCAGGGACAATGTTTTTCCAGAGCGGGACTGTGAAGATCCACTGAGGGCGGAGTTGGCTGACGTTCGACGTGTTGATTTGCGTCAACTTGCTGTAACGGTTGGCATCGAGAGTCCCGTTGTAGCTCAGCCAGTCGCCGGGCCGGGGATGCAGAATGCGCTCGAAGTCAATTCCTTCTGCGCTGGCGGGCGGAGACGTATCGAGCCTTCCCGGCTTAACGCCGCTCAATCCGCCGAGGTACGCCTCGAGGTCTTGAAGTTCCGTGGGGGAGGCATGGACGGCGGGCATCGGCGATCCCGGCTCGTCCAGAATCGAGCCGATTTCGCCTTCCTCGAGCAGGTGCAGCTTTCCGGCAAAGTCTTCGACTCGAATGTCGAAGTTGCTCCGGCTCCGTGCGAAGCCACGCAGCGTGCTTCCGTCTTTCAGCTTGACGGTGACCAGTTGATATCCAGGGGTGATGTCTGCCGCAGGATCTTTCAGCGCTGACGTAATCTCGTCTAAAATCTTCTCGTTGCCGAGATTCGAAAGATCCGGACCGATGGGTCGCCCCCGTCCCGCCACCATATGGCAGGAACCGCATTCTCCCTTGCCGAAGAAGAATTGCTCGCCGGCTCGTGCGTTGCCGGGCAGCGCGCTTTGTGCCGCGGGTGCGTTCAGTGAGGCTACAAACGTGGTGAGTGCAGTGAGATCATCGGGGGGAAAATCGAAGGCCGGCATTCCGGCGCGCGCAACGCCGTTCTTGATGATATTTTCGATTCGCCGTTTCGACATCTCACGAAGCTGCTCGTTAGCTTTCAGCGCCGGACCTTGGTCGGTTCCCAGAAAATCCGCTCCGTGGCAGCCCGCACAGCTCTGCAAGTACCGTTGCTGCGCCTGCGCTTCGTGCGACGGCGCAGACACGGGACGCTGCGCGCACAGGTTGCTGACACTTAGCAACATCAGCACGAACCCGGCGATGAACTTCGATACGTTGCCCCGGAATACGCTAACCATGGATTATCGAATGCGTATGCCCTGGCGGAGATTGAACGTCTGACGACTGACACGAAACCCCGCACAACAGGTAGTTTAACCGATTTCCGCTAGCGTGGTTCTATCCGACTTTTCTTGAATTTGGAGTCTTGAACTTTGAATAGCGGCTTCGCGGCGCTGCGTTTATTCGTCCGTCGCCATGAAACTTGAAAAGCCGAAGTCGCGATTCACGCCCGTGGCGCCGTCGAGAAAGAATCCCATGCCCGGATTGCCGCTGGGAAATTTGTCGTCGGTGAGCTGGAAGATCCGCTCGCCGTTGATGTAAACCGTAAGAGTGTTCCCGATCATGCTGGCCTTCACCACGTCGCCGGTTTTGACCCCGTACTTCGAGCCTCCCATTTGTTTGAGGTAGGTGAACTTTCCCAGCGGCCCCTCCCAGCGCGCCACATTGCAATAAGCCTGGGGAATTTTCGAGCAGCGGAACATGATTTCGTAGCCCGTGCAACTGTGGGGAGTGATAGAACTTCGCAGGCGCAATTCGACTTCCTCCCAGACCTTGTCGTCCTGGTTGGGATGCACCGAGTAGACCGTCGCCTGAACCGTTTGGTTTGGCCCCCAAGTCCCTTTCAGCAAGGCCGTCGAGTCGTCATATTTCTGCGGCTCCGGCCTGCTGCCACCGATTTCGAGGCCAAAGGCCAGGCCCGGAGTAGTCTGGACATCCGCCCAATCCAGGCCGTCCGCATGTCCGTTCAACCACTTGCCTCCTTCGGAAAGTGGATTTTCGGCGTGACGGAACGTGGTGGCGTAGGGGCCGTGCACCGCCGTCGGCGCGGGGTCGGCCGTCAAATCTTTGCCGCTGCGAGCCGGTAGCCACGCCCACGCCATGGAGGCCGAGGCGAGGATGCAGAGGCCCGCCACGATTCTGCGTTTCGAATTGTCGGCATAGGTTGGTGAGTGAACTGGCATCTTTATCTCCTTTTATTAGCCGGCGCTTGGAGCCGGTTCTTCAACACAGCACGATCTTTTCGCGCTGTTCCTTGACTTGCTTCGTCGCATTCCGGGTGTCCACGACCAAGCGCGAGTTGCGCACGATGGCCGCGTAATCGTAGCTGGAATGGTCCGTGGCGATGAGGATGGTGTCGTAGGAAGCGAGAGCTTCGGCGGTGGGTTCGACGGCGCTCAGTCGAAAATCATATTTCCGGGTGCGGGGCAGGCTTGGAAAATAGGGATCGTGGTAATCGACGTGAGCGCCGCTCTCTTTGAGCAGCTCGATGATGCGCAAACTCGGTGATTCGCGCAAATCGTCGATGTCCTTCTTGTACGCAACCCCCAGAACCAGGATTCGGGCGTCCTGCAAGCATTGTTTCCGCTTGTTGAGGGCATCTCGCAAGGCGTCGACAACGTGTTCAGGCATGGCGCTGTTAATCTCGCCCGCCAGTTCAATGAAGCGGGTTGGGAAATCGTATTCGTGGGCCTTCCACGTCAAATAGAAGGGGTCGATAGGGATGCAGTGCCCGCCCAGCCCCGGTCCAGGGAAGAAAGGCGTAAAACCGAAGGGTTTGGTCCTGGCCGCCTCGATGACTTCCCAGATGTCTATCCCCATGCGCAGGCAAAGCAGCTTGAGTTCATTCACCAGCGCGATGTTGACGCAACGGTAGGTGTTCTCGAGGATTTTGGTCATCTCCGCAGTCTGCGTGGAACTGACGACGATTGTCTTCTCGAAGACCTGGCCATAAAGAGCCTGCGCCGCCAGCGCGCTTGCGGCATTGATGCCCCCGACGACTTTGGGGACCTGGTGGGTCTGGAACTGCGTGTTTCCGGGATCTTCCCGCTCCGGAGAAAATGCCACCAGGAAGTCGCCGGAGGGTTGCGGAGGCGTGGAAAGCCGAGAGCCGTCGGTGGCGTAAGGCAGGATGGGGCAACTCAGCCCGGACTTCTCGAGGATGGGTAAGACCACCTCCTGCGTGGTGCCGGGATAAGTGGTGCTTTCCAGGACCACCAATTGGCCGCGGCGCAAATGCGGCGAGATACATTCAGCCGTGTTGCGCACGAAGGAGAGGTCCGGCTCGCGATGCGCGTCGAGGGGGGTAGGGACGCAGATTAAGATGGCGTCCATTTCTTCCAGGCGCGCGAAGTCGGTGGTGGCTCGGAACCCTCCTTTCCTGACAGCCTCTGCAATTGCGGAGGCCGGAATGTGGCGGATATGGCTTTCGCCCTTCGAGAGCTTCTCCACTTTAGCCGGGTCGATATCGAAGCCTGTGGTCGGCAAGTCGTTACGGGCAAAGAGCAGTCCGAGAGGCAATCCGACGTACCCTAATCCGATGACGCCGACGTGCGCGGTCCTGCTGCGCACTTTGGCGCTAAAGATCGTTGCCAGCGGGAAACTCTCTGTTTCGTTCATCGGCCTCTCCTGCCTCCGGGCGGCGTTCGCAAGCTGGGATGATTCCCTCGGCCAAGCACTTCCCACCCCTCACCGTCGCGGGAAAGAATCCCCCACGAGTTTAAGATAGGTCACTGAACAATACCAGAATCTAAAGCCGCTGTGCCATCTCACTTCTTGTTGCACGCATAACCACAAAATCCGCTATCATCTATCTTTGCCTTAGGCAACCGTGTGAAGACGAGTTCAACATGCAACACATCAGACGCCGTGCATTTCTGAAAACCGCCGCCGCGGGGTTGGCGTGCGCTCCCGCGATCCTGAAGGCGAGCGTGCCTCGGAGCACCGACATCCAAGTTCAATCCGTCGGTATTGAGTTCAAGGAGTACCAGTATCGCGTTCCCATCAAGTTTGGGGGCGTCGTTTCAACGCACGTCGTTCTCTTGAATGTGAATTGTGCGGTGCGATCGCAGGGCGGCAGGAGTTCCCAAGGCTTCGGTTCGATGCCGCTCGCGAACACCTGGTCGTTTCCTTCACGCGTGCTTCCTTTCAGCGCTACGCAGAACGCCATGAATACCCTGGCGGCACGCATTTCCAAGCTGACCGGTGACTTTAAAGAGTACGGACACCCCATCGAACTCAATGGGTCGCTCGAGCCCCAATACTTGAAGGCTGCCGAGGCAGTCACGCAGGAGCTGAAGCTGGCCGAACCCATTCCCAAGCTTTGCACCTTGGTGACGGCGAGCGCCTTCGACGCGGCGGTCCATGATGCCTACGGCAAACTGCACGGGCTGAACTGTTACCACACCTATGGCCCTGAATTCATGAATCGTGATCTTTCGTATTATCTGGGTGAGGATTACAAAGGAGAGTACCCGGAAAAATACGTTTTGAAGGTACCCAAGCCCCGCATGCCGATGTACCACCTGGTTTCGGCGATCGATCCCCTGGTGGACTCGGATATCAAGCAGCGTGTGAACGACGGCCTGCCGGAGACGCTTCCCGAGTGGATCAACTACAACGGGCTGACGCATTTCAAAATCAAATTGGACGGCGACGATTTGAAATGGGATTCCGAGCGCGTACTCAGCATCGACCGGGTGGTTACGGAGACCGAGCAAAAGCGCCGGGTGACAGACTGGGTTTACTCGCTGGACTTCAACGAGCGCTGCCCTAACGTGCAGTATCTCGTTGATTTTCTGCATCGGGTTAAGGACAAGTCGCCGGGAGGCTTTGCGCGCATTCAGTACGTTGAGCAACCCACCGCACGCGATCTCGACACGCATCGCCAGAACGTGATGTTTGAGGCTGCCAAGCTGAAACCGGTGGTCATTGATGAATCCTTGACCGACCTCCACGCGCTGAAACTCTCCCGCGAGATGGGGTACACCGGCGCCGCGCTCAAAGCCTGCAAAGGCCAGAGCAACATGATGATCCTTGCCCCTTACATGGAAAGAAACAAGATGTTCCTTTGCGTGCAGGACCTTACCTGTCCCGGCGCCGCGCTGATTCAATCCGCGAGTCTGGCTGCGCACGTTCCCGGCGTGAAAGCCATCGAGGCCAATTCACGGCAGTTTGTGCCTGTCGCCAACCAAGGCTGGGAAAAGCGCTTTCCCGGCGTTTTTCACATCACCGACGGCACCATGGACACTTCGCACTTGAACGGCCTTGGGATCGGGGCGGTTTAGGGCCGGGACATGCAGAAGAATCAACTGCTGTCATCCTGAGCGCCAGCGAAGGATCTGCATTTGCCTTTGGGATCAACGCTTTCGAACCAATACAGATCCTTCGCTGCGCTCAGGATGACTGTTCGGTGGTTGGTGGAAGGGCAACTTTGAACGACGTGTTTTCCAGACGCAGGTTCCTGCAAGCTTCGTCGGCAGCCGCTCTGGCCGGCGCGGGAATTGTTTCCACCGCTGCCCGCCCACGCTCTTTTGTTCCCGTCCCCTTTCGCGGCACGCTTTGCCTCTTCTCGAAATCCGTTCCTCAGTTGAACTGGCAGGAACTGGCGGCAAGCTCGAAGCGCGCCGGCTTTGGTGGGATCGATCTTACCGTCCGGCGCGACGGACACGTGATGCCGGAGCGCGCGGCGGAGGATCTTCCCAAGGCGGTCGCCGCGATCCGCGCGGCAGGTTTGGAAGTCCCCATGATCACCACGGCGCTCGAGCGTGCCGACGATCCCACCGCCGGGCCCATCATGAGCACCGCGTCCCGGCTTTCCATTCCTTACATGAAGCCGGGTTACTATCACTACCAATTCGTTGACGTGCGAAAAGAAGTGGAGGAGGCCGGCATTCAATTCCGTGGACTGGCCAAGCTGGCGGAACAGTACAGAATTCAATTGGGCTTCCACAATCACGCCGGGTACATCGGATGCCAGCTTTGGGATTTCGCGCCGGTGATCGATTCCTTGGACCCCAGATGGGTGGGGTATTATTACGATCTCGAAAACGCGGTGGAAGAAGGCGGCGCGCAGGGCTGGAGAATCGACGCCAACCTGGCGATCTCCCGGCTGAAGATGCTGGCGGCCAAGGATATGTATTGGAAGAAGACCGAGGCGGATGGCTGGCGCTCCACCACCTGCCCCTTGGGCGAAGGGATGTGTAACTACAAAATCCTTTTGCGCATGGCGGCGGAGAGTGGATTCCACGGCCCCATTTCTCTACACATGGAATACCAGATTCCCGGTGTGTCCGACGAGCAGGGAATTGCCCTCTCGCGGGCCACAGACGACGCCCTGATGGCCGCCGCCCAGCGCAACCTTGATACTCTGAAAACGCTGCTGCATGAAGCGTATGAATCAGCGTAAGTGGAAACTAGGTGGCGTCTCAGTTTGAAGTAGAGGCGGCTTTACGCCGACATTTGGCGAGGTAAACTCGCCGCTACAAATTCAAACTGAGACACTATCGGAAACTAACTGGAAAGGGTGATTTTATGAGTGAATTATCGCGAAGAGAGTTCGGCAAGCAGGCAATCGCAGCAGGCTTTGCGACAGCGCTCAGTGCCACGCGGGTTCACGGCGCGAACGATCGCATACGCGTGGGCTTTATCGGACTCGGGAATCGCGGGGACCAGGTACTCGACGGATTTCTCGAGCACCGAGACGCGGAAGTGGTGGCGATTTGTGACCTGCACCAGCCCTACTTGGATTTCGCGGCCAGGAAGATCGGGGGCAGCCCGCGGCAGTTTAAGGACTATCGCCGCCTGCTTGAACTGAAGGATATCGATGCCGTGGCGATCTGCACGCCTGACCAATGGCATACCCTGATGGGTATTCAGGCCTGCGAGGCAGGAAAGGATATCTATATCGAGAAGCCGCTTTCCCTGGTGGTTGCGGAAGGGCGCAAGATCGTGGAAGCTGCGCGCCGCCACCAGCGCGTGACGCAGGTAGGACTGATGCGCCGCTCGAGCCCCGAAATGAAGGAGGCTGTCGACCTCCTGCGCAGTGGCGGGATCGGGAAGATCACTACCATCCGTTCCTTCCACATCCAGAATGAGTGGCCGAACGGCATCGGCAATCCCCCCGATGGAGAACCGCCGGCGGGATTGGATTGGGATGCCTGGCTGGGACCGGCGCCCAAAGTTCCCTACAATCGCAACCGCGCCTTCTACCGCTTTCGCTGGTTTTACGACTACTCGGGAGGACAAATCACCAACTTCGGCACGCACTATCTTGACTTCAGCCACTGGGCGCTCGGCGCCGACGCGCCGTTGGCCGTGACCGCGATGGGGGGAAAGTTGGCGGTGCAGGACAACCGCGAGATTCCCGACACTGCTGAGGTGATCTGGACCTATCCAGAGGGCACGCTCGTGATCTTTTCGCAATACAACACCAACGCTTCGCCTGCCGACCGCCGCGGCAGCACCATCGAGGTGCGCGGCACCGAGGGGACGATGTTTCTCGGTTGGAACGGCTACGAGGTGATCCCCGAAGCCGTGTGCGAAGTGGACTTCCCCGCTTCGACGCCGCTCGATCGGAACGTGGACGAGCCGTGGACGAACCGCCGCCACACCATGATCAAAGCCAGCAAAGCGGAAGGCAAGGACGGCACGCCCCTCCACGCGCGCAACTTTCTCGACTGCGTGCGCAGCCGGAAGGCGTGCCATTGCGATATCGAAATCGGCCATCGCAGCACTTGCGCAACCCTGATTGCGGACCTCGCGCTGAAGACCAAATCGTATTTGGAATGGGATGCAAAAGAGGAGTATTTCACGAATAACCCGGCGGCGAACAAGTATCTCCGCTACGAGTATCGTCCGCCTTACCGCTTTCCGAGCTAACGCACTGTAGGGGCAATCCGCCAACCGGCGGATGGTTGCCCGCGGGCGGCCACAAGGGCCGCCCCTACATTCCGCTGAGAGGAAGCCGGGAATAGCCGTGACATGTTGAAAACAATCAAATATCTGAACGTCGTATTACTTCTCTTGGCAACGGTCGCTGCCGGCGAGCCCATTAAAGTCCATCCTGCCAATCCGCATTATTACCTGTTTAACGGCCAACCCACCGTCCTGATCACCTCGGCCGAGCACTACGGCGCCGTGGTCAACCTGGACTTCGACTACGTGAAGTACCTGGACGCGCTAAAAGCCTACGGCATGAACTACACGCGAATCTATCCCGGCGCGGTGCTCGAGCTGGTGGACGAGTATGTGAAGGGCAACCCGCTGGGGCCGAAGCCGGCGAGGACGATTGTGCCCTGGGCGCGTAGCGACCGGCCCGGCCATGTCTATGGCGGGAACCGCTATGACCTCGACAAGTGGGATGCGCAGTATTTCGCGCGCCTGAAAGACTTCATTGCCAAGGCGGGGGAGCGCGGCATCGTGGTTGAGATCTGTTTTTTCAACTCGGAATACGTCGTGAACTGGCCGATTTCTCCGCTCTATTTCGAAAACAACATCCAGGGTGTCGGCCGGTGCGATTACGAGGATTTCCAGAGGCTGAAGTATCCGGATTTGGTGCGCCGCCAGAGCGAGTATGTCGGCAAAATCACGCAGGAAGTGAACGCGTATGACAACGTCATTCTCGAGATTTGCGATGAGCCGTCCAACTTCACTTCGCACGCGGAGGCCGGTCCGTGGGTAGGCCACCTCTTGCAGGTGGTGCATGACACCGAAGCGAGCCTCCCCCAAAAGCATTTGGTGGCGCAGGAGGTGGAGGGGCCGCTGGGAGGTCCGGTTGATTTTTCGGCGAGTCCGTTGCTGTCTGTGATTGTCGGCCAGTATGTGTGGGGTGGGGACGCCGACAGCGATCAGATGGGCGGGATGAAAGGACTTGACTATCAGTATCGCTACGACAAGCCGATCGAGCTCAATGAAACCGCCTACTTCCCCATGTGGTATTCAAACACCGATCCCGTCGCGGCTTCGCGCGTCGAGGCCTGGGAGTTCATGGTGGGAGGCGGAGCGAGCTTCAACCACTTGAACTCGCGATTCACGGCGGAAGACCCGGCCGGCAACACACCCGACTCCGTGCAGGTCCTGGCCGCGCTGGGCAAACTGAAAGCCTTCATGTACAGCCTCGATTTCGTCAAAATGCGCGCGGATACGAGTTTCGTCGTCAGCGGTGTGCCGGCCGGAGCTTACTGCCGGGGACTGAGCCAGGCGGGAGAACGGTATGCCCTGTACCATCACCACAGTGAACTCCAAAAGGACCAGATGTCTTATGTCGTGAAACCGGGGCATTACTACGAGATGTTGGTCGTGAATCTTCCCGGAGGAACCTACCAGGCAGACTGGGTCGATCCTGCCTCGAACACGGTAATCGGCAGCGCCACGTTCACGCACCAAGGCGGCAACAAAAACCTGAACACCCCCGAGCATACCGTCGACATCGCCCTGCGCATCAAACGCCTGCGCTGAGTTCAAGACGGCAGTCGCGCACGCCCCTCGGCCGACGGGCGCCCGGAGACTCTGAGAATGCGCGATTCCCCTCTTTGGGGAAGGGCTTTTTGTCTCTAGCGATTTTTCTCTTGACAAACCGAATGCAGTAGGCTAGAGTGGTTTCGTGGGGTTAAGGCGGGCAGTCTGCCCTGCCGAATAAGTTATGTTGGAACGCCTTCCTCTGTCTTCGTCGGGAGCCGCTGCCTCCGGTTCCTGCCTTCAACTACAGTCAAGAAGTCGAGGAGTCAAAGAGTCGAGGAGTTGGGAAGCCAACCGTCGACCCCATCTTTCGGGTCGCAACTTGGGCCGGCGGTGGGCCATTCCTGGACTTCCCGACTTGTCAATTTGCCGACCCGGGAACTTGGCGAACGAGCAGGGAGGTACTACTCCGAAAGAACACAAAAATAATACGATCGAACCCAGTATGTCATTGAAAACACAGGAAGCCATTGGAAAACGAACTCAAAACGAACCCAACTTTGAGCGTCAAATGCACAGGTTGAACCCAAATAGTAAGCTTTCCAGTGAACCACGCGTCCGAGCGGGAGGGTTGCGCCTCGAAATGCCGAATTGCACAGAAGCGATCCGCTCTCGAAAGCCCGGAGGATCTCGAGAAAAACATAAGAATAATACGAACGAACCGGGAATGTTATTGAAAACAAAGGACGGCTATGGAAAACCTCTGGTGCGCGCGTCGCGCTGACCTTCAGGTTAGCATGGCGGAAGAACGCGGCCAGAGTGCCGACCTGAAAGTCGGCGCTACGAGAATTGCCGGAACAAAGCGAGAATGTCTATGAAAACAAAGGACCGCTATGGAAAAGTCGCATGCCGCTGGTGGGCATGGCAGGTCGGGTCCCACGGTGCGAAGCAACCTCTGGGCTCGAGTCGTCTCCGGGTGTGAACGGTTTGGCTGAAAGCTGAGAGCTGGCTGCTGAAAGCTCATTTTTGCCGGAACAAAGCGAGAATGTCATTGAAAACAAAGGGAGCATGATTTTCTCAAGTGTCGAAAGAGACCAGCAAGATTGAAAAAACGGGACTAACGCCCTCCGTCCTCCTACGTCTAATTGGAGAATAACCAACTCTGTGGGGGGTGCTACCTATGGGTGCTTTGGTTGGAGACATCCGCTATGCCGCGCGCGTGCTGGCTAAGAATCCAGTGTTTGCCGCGGTCGCGGTACTAACCCTGGCGCTGGGCATCGGGGCCAATACCGCCATATTCACGCTGCTCGATCAGGTCCTGCTTCGCCTGTTGCCTGTAAAGAATCCGCAACAGTTGGTGCTGCTGACCATGCGCGGCCAGCATTACGGAAGCAATTGGGGAGGCAACGCCATCTCCTACCCGATGTACCGCGACTTCCAGAATCACAATGAGGTTTTTTCGGGCATGTTCTGCCGCTTCCCGACCTCGGTGAGCATGACGGCGGGCGAGCGAGCGGAGCGCGTGGACGCGGAACTGGTCTCGGGAACTTACTTCAGCGTTCTCGGCGTGCGCATGGCCCTGGGCCGCCCGTTCACGCCGGAAGAGGATCGTACACCCGAAGGCGCTCCACTGGTGATTCTGAACTACAGCTACTGGAAGCAGCGGTTCGGGGGCGATCCGGGGATTCTGGGAAAGAAGCTGACGCTGAATAAGTACGACATGACGGTCATCGGCGTGGCGCAAGCCGGCTTTGACGGTGTGGAACTTGGATACTCGCCCAAACTTTTTGTCCCAGTGATGATGCAGCACGAATTGGTGATTGTCCCCAACGACTTTCTCACCGATCGCCGCCAGCGCTGGGTGAACGCCTTTGGGCGCTTGAAGTCGGGGGTGGCGCGGACGCAGGCGAAGGCGTCGCTCGCGCCGTTCATGCATTCCATGCTGGAAAATGAGGTTCGGGAGGCCGCGTTCGCCCACGCCTCCGCCTACGATCGCGAGCAGTTCCTCAAGTGCTACATCGATGTGCTGCCGGGGTCGCAAGGCCGGGCACAATTCCGGCGCGAACTCTCCACCCCGCTCTGGGTGCTGATGGCGATTACCGGCGTGGTGTTGCTGATCACTTGCGCCAATCTCGCCAACCTCCTGCTGGCGCGCTCGAGCGGCCGGCAGAGGGAAATCGCGGTACGGCTGGCGATCGGCGCCGGCCGGAGTCGCATCGTCAGACAGCTTTTGGCGGAAACGATCTGCCTTTCCTTGCTGGGAGCCGTTGCCGGGCTGGCGCTGGCATTTGCGGCCGACAAGGCTTTGATGGCTATCTATTTGCCATCCGATTCGACAGGCTTGAGTATTTCTGCTGCGCCCGACCTCCGCATACTCGTCTTCACGCTGGTGGTCACGCTTCTGACGGGACTTTTGTTTGGCTTGGCGCCGGCGCTCAGGACCACTCGCCCCGATATTTCACGGACGCTGAAAGACGAAGGTGGGGCGGTGGTGGGCGGCGGACACGGCAAACTGCGCAACGCACTCGTAGTGGCGCAAGTCTCCCTTTCCTTGTTGCTCCTGATCGGCGCCGGGTTGTTCCTGCGGACGTTGAATAATCTCAGCAGCCTCGGTCCGGGCTTCCCGGCAGAACGGCTGGTGGGGTTTCGAATCGACCCCTCGCTGAGCGGCTACACACCCGAGCGAGCCAAGGTCTTCTAT
Source organism: uncultured Acidobacteriota bacterium (assembly GCA_963722675.1). Classification (GTDB taxonomy): domain Bacteria; phylum Acidobacteriota; class Terriglobia; order UBA7540; family UBA7540; genus CAVROP01. The sequence goes on along the minus strand of CAVROP010000129.1, from coordinate 24,881 downwards.
CAACAATTGACGGATAGCCTTGGCTCGATTCCGGGCGTGCAATCCGTGGGACTGGCGGCGATGCGCATTCTCGAAAACAACGAATGGGACAGCAGCGTGACGGTGGAGGGCTATAATCCCGCGACGCCCAAGGATCGCCCCGAACCTTACATGAACATGATCAGCCCGAACTATTTCGCGACGCTCGGCGTGCCCATCGTGCTGGGACGGGACTTCACGGTCAATGACAACCACGAGGTCAAGAACGGTCCCCAGCCGGATGACTGGACTCCTACCGCCGTGATGATCAACGAGAAGTTCGCGCGGCTCTATTTCCAGGGGCAGAATCCCCTCGGCCGCCACATGGGCTTCGGAGACGATCCCGGAACGCACACCGAGATGGAAGTCATCGGCGTGGTGAAGGACATCAAGTACACCAACCTGCGCGACGAAATCCCCGCCCAGGCCTACATTCCGTACCTCGGCAGCCATTTCCTCGGCAGCATGACCGTCTACCTGCGAAGCACCGCCGATCCCAGGCAGGTGATGCCGGCCGTGCGCGCCAAGGTCCGCGAACTCGACGCGAATATGCCGATTTACGATTTGCGCACCACGGAAGCGTCGATCAGCAACTCGCTTGCTACCGAACGGATGATCGCCAGCCTTTCCTCCGTCTTCGGCTCGCTCGCGACCCTGCTGGCAGCGCTCGGGTTGTATGGCGTGATGGCATACTCGGTCGCCCAGCGAAAACGTGAGATCGGCATTCGCATGGCGCTGGGCGCGGAGCCCGCGAGGGTTGTTTGGATGGTGATGCGCGACGTGCTGCTGCTGGTGGCGGTCGGAATCGCGATCGGGGTGCCCGCGGCCATCGCGCTCTCGCGCGTGGTGGCCACTCAACTCTACGGCCTGTCGGCGCATGACCCCTCCACGCTGGCGTTGGCTGCGGCCGCGCTGTTGCTGGTGGCTTGCGCGGCCGGGTACCTCCCTGCCCGGCGCGCCAGCCGCCTGGACCCTATGGTCGCCTTGCGGTATGAATAGGGAGTGCCTTAGTTTGGGGTAGCGGCGGCTTTACGCCGCCATTTGGCGAGGTAAACTCGCCTCTACGAATTCAAACCAGGGGCCATTGACTTCTTAGTAGCGAGATTGTATTGTCTGGCGAGTCAGCGAGAGACGAAACGCGCGAGGGAGAATACTTATGGCCCAGAATGAATTATCCGACCCGCGGGAAATGGCGAACACCTTGAAATCCGAAACCAGCCGCCGGGATTTCCTCAAAGGGGCTACAACAGTAGCCGCCAGCCTGATGGCTCCGGCCGCGCTGCGCGCCGAACCCGCGGACCTGCTGCCCCAGGTAAGCCTGGGATCGCACCGCGTGTCGAGGCTGATTGTGGGCAGCAACCCCATGTTCGGCTACTCGCACGTCAACCGGCAATACGACATGCATATGCGGGAGTGGTTCACGGACGAGCGCATCGTGGCGCTCCTCCAGGACTGCGAGAAAGCAGGCATCAACACCTGGCAGTTCAGCTTCAACTGGGACATGAAACGGATATTCCCGAAACTTCGCGGGGCGGGATGCAATATCCAATTCATCTGCCTCGCCGCCTCCTGGCACTACGACGAAAAGATGGGCCGCACGCCGGAAGAAGTCTTGGATGGCACCATCAAATGCGCGCAGGCCGCCATGGAATTCAAGCCCCTCGGCATTGCCTTCCACGGCCATGCCACGGACCTCCTCTTTCGCGCCGGCAAGATCGACCTGCTCAAGACCTACGTCGACAAAGTTCACGACCTGGGCGCCGCCGCCGGAATCTCCACCCACAATCCCAAAATCCTCGCCACCCTTCATGAAAAGGGCTTTGGCAACGAGTTCTACATGGCGGGGCTGCATTACCTCAGCCGCCATCCCGAAGACTGGATCGCGGAGATCGGCACGGTTCCCGTGGATGAAGGTTGGATTGCTTCCGACCCGCCGAAGATGGCCGCCGCCATCCGCCAAGTCGATAAGCCGACCTTGGTCTATAAGGTCCTGAGCGCCGGCCGCAAGTGTAGCTCCGAGGACCAGAAGCGCAAGGCGATTGCCTGGGCATACCAAAACATCAAGCCGACCGACGCCACGATCATCGGGCTCTACCCGCGGTACTCGAACCAAGTGGCGGAGACCACTCAGATGGTGCGCGAAGCTCTCTCCTGACGAGGGAAATTGATCCGCTTAGACCACAAAGTCGCGATCGTCACCGGCGCCGCATCAGGGATTGGGGCCGGGATCGCCCGGCGGTTTTCTGAGGCGGGCGCGGCGGTGGTCCTGTTTGACATCAATGGCGAAGGGTGCGCTCGGCATGGAGCGCAAGCTTCGCCAGAGCGGTCAGGCCCTCGCGATCGCGGGGGATGTTAGCCGCGAGGAGGACGTCAAGGGCGCGGTCGAGCAAGCGGTGCGCACCTTCGGGGGCCTTGATATTCTGGTCAACAACGCAGGCCTTGAGCTGCCGGGCACCGTCGTTGAAATGTCCTCGAACGACTGGGACCGTCAGCTCAACGTGAATCTGAAAGGTGTTTTCCTGTTTTCGAAGTATGCGATTCCCCACTTGTGCGGGCGTCAAGGGTCAATCGTGAATATCTCCTCCGTGCACGCCTTCGCATCGTACCAGGGGACCGCCGCCTACGATGCTTCGAAGGCCGCTATGTTGGGATTAACCCGCGCCATGGCCCTCGACCACGGCCGGGAGGGAATCCGCGTCAACGCCATCTGCCCCGGCTATATCGACACCCCCATGCTGATCTCACCAGGTCACGCCCAACTCGACACGGCTGCGGCCATGCGGCAGATTCTCGGTGTTCATCCTCTGGGCCGCATTGGCACGCCTCGCGACGTGGCCGATGCAGCGCTGTTTCTCGCTTCAGACTCGGCCTCCTTCATATCAGGATCCGTCCTTGTCGTAGACGGCGCGATGACCGCCGCCGGGCACTAGTGCTTGGTTGGTTTAATGAGCCCAATTTCAAACGGCCTTCGGAAGGGCGGGGCTTTAGCCCCGCCGACTATGGGTGCTGGGTTAGAGGGGCCTTTAGGCCCTGAAGCCGAGCCGCTTCAGGGGCTAAAGCCCCGTAATTACCTCGCGAGATTAGCGGCGGGGCTGAAGCCCCGCCCGTCCGCTTCCGACGAATAAGTTCGCTTACCAATTCAGCTAAACACCAGGTATGTCCGTCGTCGAGGGTAGCGCGAGGGATTCATGAACCGGCGGAGTTTTCTTAAGAGCAGCGCAGCGTCAGCCTGCCTCGCAAGCGGGCTGCAACTTCTCAGGACTGGTCCGCTCGATCACGCGGTAAGCCAGGGGGCTGGAGCCGCAGCAGGCGGCCGCGAAACAGCGCTGCACTTGAGCCGCGCGGTCATCGTCCAACCTCCAAGCCTTTCTAGTCGCGAACAAAAAGCGGTCTCGGTACTCAGCGAAGAGGTCGAGAAACGAACCGGGATTCAATGGCAGGTCGTCAACTCCTGGCCGGACTCCGCCCCTGCCATCCTGGTTGGACAAGCCGCTGCTCTTCAAAGCCTTCAGCCGCAGTTTTTCGAAAGCCTCTTTCTGCATCCGCCGGCCTTGCGCGCCGAGGGTTTTGCCCTGCGGGCCGGGACTCGAGCCGGTGCGCCCGTCGTCGCCGTACTGGGGGCTGATGAGCGCGGCGTTCTGTTCGGGGTGGGGGGTCTGCTGCGCGCGCTGCGCATGGCAAAGGGGAAGGTCACGATCCCGAGCCCGTTGAACGTTGCCGCCAGCCCGAAATATCCGCTGCGCGGGCACCAGTTGGGATACCGGCCCAAAACCAATTCCTACGACGGCTGGACCGTTTCCGTGTGGGACCAATACATTCGCGACCTCGCCGTGTTCGGGACAAACGCCATCGAGTTGATTCCTCCGCGCTCCGACGACGCGCCTGACAGTCCTCATTTCCCTCTCCCGCCCATGCCGATGATGATCGAGATGTCCCGCCTTGCGGACGAGTACGGGTTGGACGTCTGGATCTGGTATCCCGCCATGGACGAGAACTACGCTGATCCGAAAACCGTCGAGTTTGCGCTGAACGAGTGGGGGCAGGTCTTCCGCGCGCTGCCGCGCATCGACGCGGTATTCGTCCCAGGTGGCGATCCCGGCCACACGCGGCCCAAATACTTGCTGGCGCTCTTGCAGAAACAAGCAGAAAACCTGCACCGATATCATCCCAAGGGAAAAGTCTGGATTTCTCCTCAGTCGTTTGATCGGGAATGGACGAACGAGTTTTACCAGATCCTCGAGAGAGACCAGCCCTCCTGGCTCAACGGAGTCGTGTACGGACCGCAGAACTGCGATGACCTGCCGGCGTTGCGCAAGCAGATTCCGCGGCAATACCCCGTCCGGCTCTATCCGGACATTACCCATAGCCTCGAGTGCCAGTTTCCCGTTCCGGACTGGGACACGGCGTATGCTTACACGGAGGGCCGCGAGGTCATCAACCCCCGGCCCGAGGGCTCGGCGAACATTCTGCGCCGCTATGCCCCCTATTCCATCGGTTTTCTCAGTTACTCCGAGGGCTGCAACGACGACGTCAACAAAATCGTTTGGAGCGCCCTGGCTTGGGATCCGGAAACAAAAGTGGCCGATGTGTTGCGTGACTATAGCCGCTATTTCATTGGTGTAAAGTACGACGAGGGCTTTGCGCAAGGCCTGCTCAGCCTGGAGCGGAATTGGCAGGGACCCTTGCTCACGAACCAGGATGTCGACGTCACCTTGAGGCAGTTTCACACGATGGAGGACTCTGCCTCGCCTCAGGACCTGTTGAATTGGCGATTCCAGCAAGCGCTCTACCGGGCGTACTACGATGCGTACGTCCGGCGGCGGTTGCTCGATGAAACCGAGGTCGAGAACCGGGTTACCAGCAAACTGGAAGAAACTCGGCGCGTTGGCATTCGCCCCGCTCCTCTCGATATCGACCCCGGAGAACCCCGTCGCCGCACGAGTGAACACGATGTTTCTGCCATCCTGTTGGAAGCTGAAGGTATTGTGGAAACGGGGTTGTCCAATTCGCCGGCCGAGGATTTGAGAACCAGGATTCTGGAGCTGGGCGAGGCCCTCTTTCAGAGCATCCGCATGCAGCTAGCGGTGGAGCGTTACCAGGCGGAGTCTGTCTCGCGGGGCGCCAATCTCGATACGCTCGATGCGTCCATCACCAACCTCTCGTGGCTGCGGTGGAAGATCCAGCAGATTCGCGCGCTCGCCTCTGAACAAGCCCAAATGACGGCCATCGAGGAGATCCTGAATTGGTCGAATCCGGGTCCGGGCGGGTTCTACGACGACTTGGGCGATCTCACACGCCAGCCTCACTTGGTGCGAGGCCCGGGTGGGGTCGAGGACCCGGAGTTTCGCGCCTCGTCGCTCGTCGGGTTTGATTACCCCGATGAGTTTGGAGATCAGGTGCCCGTTTCCTCGAAGCGATGGGCGGAGTCGCTGTTTGATGCACCTTTGGAGCTTCGCTACACCGGCCTCGATCCGCGCGGGCGATATAGGGTCAGGGTCGTCTACTCAGGTGACGAACGTGCGGCGGTCATCCGCATGAGTTGCAATGGAAACCGGGAGATTCATCCTTTCATCCACAAGCCTTGGCCGCCGCGCCCGATCGAATTCGACATCCCCCCCGAAGCTACAGCAGGCGGCGAGTTGAGCTTGATCTGGAACCGTGAACCCGGCTTGGGCGGCAATGGCCGCGGCTGCCAGGTGGCGGAAGTCTGGCTTCTCAAGACTGGGTAGACCTGCTATTAGGTCTGCGTTTCTTGTCCAAACTCGTATTGAAACTCTGGCGCCACCAGTGGCTGAATTCAGGGGTGGGACTAGATTGGGGACACTCCGGCACGGTTCAACGAAGTGGTTATTAAAGACATCCGGAAGGAAGCAGCCAGACAGCCTTAGCTCGGAAGAGGGGCTTTCAGATTCGACTTATTGAGGGCGCGCACGAGTTGGCCTTCCACGGTCTCCTTCGAGGTCCCACGCACCACCGCAATCTCATCCACGAGAAGTTGCCAGGCGCGATCCATCATCTTCTTCTCGCGAAAAGACAGAGGCTTGGCCTGGTTTAAGATGATGAGAGTCTTTAGGACTTCGGCCACTTGCTGGAGCGAGCCATTTCGCATCTTCTCGGAATTCTCCTTGAAGCGGCCCTTCCAGTCTTGAGTTGCCTTACTCTGTCCCTTCTGCAAGTAGTCAACGATGCTGCTGATTTCACTGGTCCTGGTCACCCTGCGCAGGCCCACGTTGACCACGCTGCTGATAGGAACAATCACCCGCATACTGCCCGACGCAAGCCGCAGAAGATAAAACATTTCGGGCTGCCCCGTCAGGTTGCGGGTGGAGATTTGCTCGACAATCCCCACACCTTGGTTCGGATAGACAACCTTATCGCCTATCTCAAAAGACATGATTTTCCTCGATTATAATTCGAAAGATTGCAACAGCCAACCCTATAGACTAGCTCTCTCGTACCAGAAAGTCAATGGCCATCCCTTCCAGGCTACAATATGTCACGTGGCGTTGCCGACCCCACGCCGGACTCGGCAAGCGCCAGCCTAACCACGGTGCGGAAAAACGCCCGCAAGCTATCACTCTGAGCAAAACGGGGACCGATTTCGGGTCCGATTGAGATCGGACCTTCGGGCTCCGGAAATCGGGCAATTTTGGCAGTCGTGATTTCAATGATCTGCAGCGATCCTTCCTCTCCTGCGCACCCCGGACCACGGGCTTAGCCGGTCATTCCACAGCATTTAAAGGCCAGCGCGACGAGTCTAACCCGGTGGGTATCGGCCACCCCATCAAACTCCACAATTCCAGGGGGAAAGCAATGTATACTAAAGGGGAAGGGACGTGGGTCTGAATTCATATGTTGCAGGGTTTTCTGATCGGCAGCGCTGGAGTCTTAATTCTTGTTGCCAGCCAGATTTTTTGGGTCAAGCAGTTTCGAAGTTGGGCGACTTCCTTAATTCCCAGCTCCGTTTGGCGCCGCCGCGTCGTCGTGGCAACTTTAGTGGCTTATCTCCTGTTGTTATCCTATAACCTCCTGCCGTCCTGGATCATATTCATTCTCAACAGGATTTCGATGATCGGCGAGGGGGCCCGAAGCACAGGGGCCACGGATCTGGCGGTGCGCGGGGCTCTGCACCAGGCGCATTTTTGGGGTTGGATCCGCGGTGCCGCGCGAAGCGCCGAACCCACGCATCTTACCTTGCGCGCGGCCCTGCTCCAGGCGCCCTTCCAATGGTGGATTTTTTGCTCCTTATTGGGGTTTTTAATCGCCGTCCTTTTGGGGTTGGGGAACCGAATCGCCTTGGGCGCGCGCTGGCTGTACCGGAGGGTTGCGTGGGCGGGCCGTGCCGTGCCGCTCCCCAGTCCTGTATCGCTGGCTCGGCGTCGCTTCCTCGAGAGAACGGCCGTGGCGATGAGTACGGCCCCGTTTGTGGCGGGCGCTTACGGGATGTTCTACGAACGCCTGAACCTCGAAATCTCTCATCGACGCATCAAAATTCCGCGCCTGCCGCGAGCCTTCGAGGGTTTCCGGATCGTCCAACTCTCCGATATTCACATCGGCGCGTTCATGCCTGCTGATGAGATTCGACGCTACGTGGGGATCGCCAACGGCCTCAAGCCGGACTTGGCTGCCCTCACGGGCGACTTTGTCACTTGGGACCCGTCCACTCAATCCGCGGTTGTGGATGTGTTGGCGGGGATCAAGGCTCCCTTCGGCGCGTATGGCTGTCTCGGCAATCACGAGATGTGGGCGAAAGTGGAGGATTCCATCACGCACCTATTCGCACAGCGGGGAGTTCGTATCCTGCGGCGCGAGCGGGCTTTGATCACGTCCGGGAGTGAATTCATCAACCTGCTGGGAGTGGATTACGAGTCGAACACCCGCATGGGACCAAACAACCAGCGTCTGGTGCGCGAATACCTTCTGGGCGTGGACCGTCTGATGGCTCCCGGCACGGCCAACATTCTGCTCAGCCACAACCCCAACACCTTCGACCGCGCGGCCGAGTCTGGAATCGACCTCAGCCTGGCCGGGCACACCCACGGAGGCCAGGTCACGCTTGAGTTTATCAGCCCCGAGCTTTCGCCCAGCCGCCTCATCACATCCTACGTTCGAGGATGGTACGAGAAACCCGGGGGCCAACTCTATGTTAATCGAGGCATCGGAACCATCGGCGTGCCTATTCGGTTCGATGCTCCTCCTGAAATAACCGTGTTCGAACTATCCCGCTCCTAAGAACCTGCAGAAGGGAACTAAGATGGAAAAACCCGCAACGAGGCTAGCCTTTTTTCTGGTCCTTCTTCCGCTCCTTGTCGTAACCGCCTGCAATACCGGGGATTGGGATGCCGGCCCGCCCCAGACGGAATCCCGCACCGTTAAGCTGGGCGAAGCGAAGTCGGCGCGAGTGGAAATCGAGATGCCCGCCGGCGAGCTGAGCGTTGGCCCCGGCGCTCAGGAACTGCTCGAGGCCGACTTCACATACAACAGCCGGTACGCAAAACCTTCGGTGGAATACAACGTAAGCGAGGGTCAGGGCCGGCTGTCGATCCGGCAGTCGGAATCATCCCACGGCCGCGGAGGCAGTCACAACAGGTGGGATCTGCACCTCAATAATAACGTGCCCATGCAACTCGAAGTGAACCAAGGCGCAGGGCGGGCCAATCTCACGCTGGGAGGCCTTGCGGTGAGCAGACTGGACCTCCATATCGGGGCGGGAGAGACCACGGTGGACTTGACCGGCGACTGGAAGAATGACCTCACCGCCAACATTCAGGGCGGGGTGGGCAAGGCAACCATCCGGCTGCCCAGCGATGTTGGCGTGCGGGCCCGCGCGCGCGGAGGTATCGGAGCCGTTAACGTTCACGGCCTGAGGAAAGAGGGCGACTCCTACGTCAACGAGGCCTATGGCAAATCGCCGGTCACCGTCAATGTGACGGTTGAGGGCGGGGTTGGCGAAATCAACCTGGAACTTGGCGAGGCCCCGCCCTCCGTCTGATAACTCCAGATCGCGAGGTGAAGTCATGAAGGTTGTTGACCCGGTCTGCAAAATGACCATCGATTCCGAAAAGGCTGCGGCCACCAGCGAATACAAGGGGCGAACGATATACTTCTGCGCCAAGGGTTGCAAAGCGAAATTCGATCAGGACCCGGAGAAATACGTTGGAAAGTAGGCGTTTCGTCCCGGCCATCTGCCTCTTTGCGGTCCTGAGCGGGGGAGTAGTCGCGGGGCAGAGTTCGCGCGACGATTGGAGGCCGGGAAACGCTCACGATGTAGATGGGAAGCTTATCTATTCATTGGCGGACGCGCCTCTCACGGCGAAGGGGCGCCAGCAGATCTACCGGCTGCTCGACAACGAGACTGTCCACGACTCCTTCACGGATGCGCAGCGTGACGAAGAACGCGAAACCGTGATGGGCTCTCGCGTCGGGTTCATCCAGCTCGCTGGCGACGGGAGTCAGGGGGTCTTGGTCCAAGGGCCCAGGCTGTTCTGCGGCGCAAGCGGAAACTGCCCGTATTTGCTCTTCATCCGCCAGCCCGGACGACTGCGATTGGTGCTGGATGCCGGTGGCGCCTTCCTGGTGCGAAATACCACGAGCCACGGGTTTCGTGACGTGGAAACTTCCTGGCATATCAGCGCTTACGAACAGTTGATTAACGTGTACCGTTGGAATGGCGCAGAATACAAAAGAGCAGATTGCTACAGCGTAAGCCGCGATCGGGACAACCCCGATAAGCCGCCGGTGATTGCGGGTTGCCACAAGGGACCTTGAAGTTCCCCGGCGCCACAACAGGACACGATTTCCATATACAATTTGATTCTGTTAAAGTGGGCGCGTGCGACCTCGCTTTCAAACCCTTATCCGCTGGAGTGTCTAAGAATGGACCGCAGAAGCTTCCTCCGGGCAGGCACGGCACTATCCATGGGCGCGTTGACCACCTCCGCGTTGCCCGAAAGCAGCAGTTCGGCGCCCTTCGCTTCTCCTCCGCCGCTTCCCTTTCAAGAGGAGAAGAGCAAGCTGAAGATTACCGGCATCAGGATGGTCCGTCCCAAGCCGAAGAAGCCGTCGCCCAGCTACGAACCGGCGCCGGGTTCGTGGTCAACGGGCGGGTCCGAAGTGGCAAACCCCATGTCGATCTACCCCAAATACAAGCCGCGCCGGGAATTGTTCATGGCGAACGACCTGGGGCCGGACGCAGTGGAGATCTCGACCGATAAAGGCGTCACTGGCATCGGCTTCGGCGGACCGGGGTGTAGTTTTGTGATCGAGAAGCACCTCACCAAATTGCTCCTGGGCGAGGACCCCTTCGATGTCGAAGAACTCTGGGACATCATGTGGCGATCCACTTTGTACTACGGACGCAAGGGACTTGCCGTGCACGCTATAAGTGCTGTCGATATAGCCCTTTGGGATATTATCGGCAACGCCTTAGGCTTGCCGGTTTACAAGTTGTTGGGCGGGCAAACCAAATCAAAAATCCCTGCCTACTGCACTGGAAATGACGTCGAGCAGCACCTCGACTTTGGCTACAAAAGGTTGAAGCTGGCACTTCCCTACGGTCCGGCGGATGGGCGCGAGGGCATGAAGAAAAACCTCGCGCTCGTGAAGCGCACTCGCGAACTGCTGGGGCCGGAGGGCGACCTCATGCTGGATTGCTGGATGGCGCTTACGGAACACTACACCATCGAACTGGCTGGAATGCTGGAACCCTACCGTGTTTATTGGATGGAAGAGTGTCTTCCGCCCGACGACTACGAGGGATTCGGAAGACTGAGCGCCGCGATCAAGTCCACCCAGATGGCCACTGGCGAACACGAGTACACGCGCTATGGCTTCAGGTTGTTGCTGGAATACAAAGGAGCTGCCATCTGGCAACCGGACCTCACTTGGTGCGGCGGTCTGAGCGAAATGCGCCACATCGGCGCGCTGGCCGCCGCTTACAATATCCCCGTCATCCCCCACGCCGGATGGAGCCACGGTTGCGCCCACTATATCCTCGCCACCACCAATAGCCCATGGTGCGAAATGTTCATGCCGCCGCCGGGTGGGCCGCCGGAAGTCTACCGGCAGTTCGAGGAGGAGAATAGCATTACGCGCGGGCCCGAGGGCATCTACATGCGGCCCCCGGATCGGCCGGGGTTTGGATGGGAGTTGATCGTAGATTAATCAACGGTGCGCGCGGGTCCGGCGCAACGGGAGGAAAGCAGACTGCGTTCACTCGCTCTCCGATTCGAGCTTTTTAATTGTCTTCGTGCTAACGCGAGGAGAATCTCCTGGTAGGTGGAAGACCTCGAGACGGTCGGCTGCTTCCGTAGGCTGTTGAGTCGATGGCTCACGACACTCCGAATCGGAACGGTCGGCAGGAAAATTAGGAGTTACCTTCAGCGCCAAAGCTCACCCCCTTGCATCTCCCAACGTTATCGTACTATTAGCCGCGCCCGTTCGGAAACTCCCGAACTGTCGATCTATAAATCCCAGGACCTCATCCCTCCGCCCGGTGGCGGCGGGGACGCTGGTTGGCCGGCAGGATCTTCTTGCGAATGCGGATTGACTGCGGCGTCACTTCCACCCACTCATCGTCGGCGATAAACTCCATGGCCAGTTCGAGGTTGAGAGGCGTGGGCGGGACAAGCCGGATCGCCTCATCGGCGACGGAAGCGCGCATATTGGTTTGCTTCTTCTCCTTCACCGCGTTCACATCCATATCGTCCCAGCGCGCGTTTTCACCGATCACCATCCCTTCGTAGACCTCGACTCCCGGCCCGACGAAGAGCTCGCCGCGTTCCTGCAGGTTGTACAGCGCGTATCCGGTGGTGCGGCCCTGCCGGTCGGCCACCAGCGAGCCGGTGAGCCGGCGGGCGATCTCGCCCTGCCAGTCGGCATAACCGTCAAACAGCGTATTCATCACAGCCGTGCCGCGCGTGTCCTTCAGAATCTCGCCGCGCATCCCGATCAGCCCGCGCGAGGGAATCAGGAATTCCAGGCGCACGCGCCCGCCCGGCCTTCCCTGCCCCGCCATCTTGGTGTTGATCCCTTTGCGGGCGCCCAACTTCTGCATCAGCACGCCGACGAATTCTGCCGGGCAATCGACGACGAGCTGCTCCATGGGCTCCTGCACTTTGCCGTCAACCTGGCGCGTGATGATTTCCGGCTTGCCCACGGCCAACTCGTGTCCTTCGCGGCGCATGGTTTCGATGAGGATGGCCAGTTGCAGCTCGCCCCTGCCCATCACCTTGAACGAGTCGGTGCTCTCGGTTTCCTCCACCTTCAGAGCGACGTTGGTGAGCAGCTCTTTTTCCAACCGCTCTCGCAGGTTGCGCGATGTGACGTAGGAACCCTCGCGTCCGGAAAAGGGCGAGGTGTTCACCGTAAAGATCATCGAGATGGTCGGCTCATCCACCGGCACGTGCAGGAGGGTGCGCGGCGTCTCGACGCTGGTCACCGTCTCGCCGATGGTGATGCCCTCGACGCCGGCGATGGCCACGATCTCACCGGCCACGGCGCGTTCAATGTCCGTGCGTTCCAGGCCTTCGAAACCATACAGCTTCGTAATACGCGTCTGCTGGACAGCGCCGTCGAGCTTGACGATGGCTACGTCGTCGCCTCGATTGAGCGTGCCCGAGAAAATGCGCGCGATGGCAATGCGTCCGTGATAGTCACTGTAGTCCAGATTTGCCACCAGCAACTGCAACACGTCTGCGGGATCGCCCGCGGGAGGAGGGATGTGCTCGAGAATTGCCTCGAACAGCGGCGCCAAGCTTTCGGATGGCTGGTCGAGCGAGCGAGTCGCGATGCCTCGCCGGGCGTTGGCATAGAGGATGGGAAATTCGAGCTGCTCTTCCGTGGCATCGAGCTCGATAAACAGATCGTAGATCTCGTTCAGCACTTCCTGCGGTCGCGCATCGCTGCGGTCGATTTTGTTGATCACCACGATGGGCGGCAGCTTGGCCTCGAGCGCCTTGCGCAACACGTAACGAGTCTGAGGCAGCGGCCCTTCGCTGGCATCCACCAGCAGCAGCACGCCGTCCACCATCTTCAGCGCGCGCTCCACCTCGCCCCCGAAATCGCTGTGGCCCGGCGTGTCCACGATGTTGATCTTGACGCCGCGGTAGAAGACGGCGGTATTCTTCGCCAGTATAGTGATGCCGCGCTCGCGCTCGAGCTCGTTTGAGTCCAGAACGCGCTCCACGACCTCCTGATTGGCTTTGAAGATTCCGCTCTGCCATAGCATCCCGTCCACCAGCGTGGTCTTGCCGTGGTCAACGTGGGCAATGATGGCGACGTTGCGGATTGGCGGTTTTGGATTTTGGATTTTAGATTCTCGATTCAGCCTTCACCAGATTCGGCGTACCCCGTAAGCTTCGAATATCCGCTCGTTCGTGACGATGGGGACACTCTCGGCTTGAGCCTGGGAAATCAGCATGCGGTCAAACGGGTCTTTATGAGGGCCGGGCAGGAGTCCGGCGCGACTGGCGTGGTTGGCAGTAATGTCTAGTATCGTGAATCCTTCGCGCAGCATGAATCCCTGAAAGTCAGCAGCCAATTCCTCAGCGCTCGGAAGTTTTCCCAATCTCACTTTGGTGGCAATCTCCCAGGCTGAAGCAGCGCTCACCAGGAGCACGTTCGAGCTTTCCGCCATGCCTTCCCGCGCCGCAGGGGAAAGAGACGGCTCGTCGTTGAGCCACCAGAGCAATGCATGAGTGTCAATCAACAGTCGCACCTCAGCTACTCCCAGGCGGAAAGCTCTTCGGTCGGTAGCGGCTCAAAGAATTCCGGACCTACGCGGAGCTTGCCGCGCAACGCTCCTGGCTGCCGCCGTCCACGAACCTTTCCCACCGGAACGAGACGAACTACCGGGACGGTACCGCGCGCGATAATGATCTCTTCACCACGGCATGCTCGCTCGATCAATTTCGACAGATTGGTCTTCGCCTCGTGGACCTTTACGGATACCATGGCTCCCCCCTTAGCTAATCTATATTAGCTAAGTTTAGGAAATTGTGCAATCCTATTGATCGTGTTTCTGAAGTATCTTATGTCGGATCATGTCACGAGGAGCTGTCGAATGTCCAAATGGAGTTTCGCATTAACGATTTTGCTGGTCGCGATTTCATGGTTGCCTCTCAAAGCGGCAGAGGGGCTTTTGCCGCCGACCGATCTGAGGTGTGAGTACCGAAAGAATCCTCTCGGCATCGATGCGGCGAAGCCGCGCCTGAGTTGGAGACTGGAGGCAGCGGATCCAAAGGCTCAAGGTCAGAGGCAGGGGGCTTACCAAATCCTGGCGGCGAGCAGCGAGGAGGGTCTGCGTCGGGACCAGGGGGATTTCTGGGACACGGGACGAGTGGAATCCGACAAGTCTATTCAAGTGCCTTACAGCGGCAAGCCGCTGGCCACGGGCACGCCGGTCTGGTGGAAAGTTCGCGTCTGGGACAGCGCCGGCAAGCCCTCCGCCTGGAGTGAGCCTGGGTTCTGGTCAACGGGGTTGCTTAAACGCACCGACTGGAAAGGTGAGTGGATCGGACTCGACGGCGGCGAGGGGAAGCCCGAAGAGCTGAAGAAAGCTCACTGGGTGTGGTCATCCCAGGGCGAGCCGGCCACCAGGTATTTCCGCCGCACGATCGAGATTCCGCAGGACAACCCGGTGTCGGACGCCCTTGTGTACCTGGTCAGCTCCGGCAATTCGACGCTCTATATCAACGGGCAGCCGGTTGGATCAGCGAAGGGAATCAAGAACCCTATCTCGACCGACATAACTCAGGCCTTGCGCACTGGTCCCAACGTTTTCGCCGTCTCTGTGAGCGCTTCCGGCGATGGCCCAACCGGCCTGATCGGGGCGATTCAAATCGAGCTGGCGCGCGGTGAACCGATGGTCATTCACACGGACCAGGAGTGGCGCGTTGCGCCGGCAGAGGCGCACGATTGGAGCAAGCCGGAGTTTAACGACTCCGCCTGGGGCGCAGTCAAAGTTCTGGGGGAATACGGTATGGCGCCCTGGCGAGAGGTAGGATGGGCGGAACGAACCGTGTTGCCTGCCCGGATGCTGCGCAAGGACTTCAACGTTGCAGGCGAGGTGAAGCGCGCGACGCTCTACATTTCCGGCCTGGGCCTCTCGGAAGCTTATCTGAACGGAAGCAAAGTTGGCGACGACGTGCTCGTTCCCGCGCTCAGCGATTACGATGAGCGGGTCTATTACTTGACCTATGATGTCACGGCTCGCCTTGCCACGGGCGCCAATGCGCTGGGCGTAATCCTGGCCAACGGACGCTATTTCGCGCCCCGGCACAAGGTTCCCACGTTCACGCGGACGTTTGGCTATCCCAAGCTGCTGTTGCAGCTCGAAATCCAATACAGCGACGGAAAAGCGGAGCGCGTGGTCAGCGACTCGAGTTGGAAACTGACCACCGAAGGACCGATCCGCGCCAACAACGAATATGACGGCGAAATCTATGATGCGCGGCGCGAGAGGGAGGGCTGGAGCCGCCCGGGCTTCGACGATAGCGGCTGGCAAAAAGCGCAGGCTGTCAAAGGTCCAGCCGGGGTCCTCAGCTCGCAGATGATCGAACCCATCCGAGTTACGGAAACTCTCAAGCCGATTGCAATGAATCAAGTGCACCCCAGCGTCTACATATTCGACATGGGCCAGAACATGGTGGGCTGGTGCCGTCTGACGGTTTCAGGGCCGAAGGGAACCCAAGTCTCACTGCGCCATGCCGAAAGGCTGAGGCCCGACGGCACGCTCTATCTGGACAACCTGCGCTCCGCTCTGGTGACCGATGTTTACACGCTCAAGGGTGAGGGAACCGAGATGTACGAGCCACGGTTCACCTACCATGGTTTCCGCTATGTTGAGATAAAGGGATATCCGGGCGACCCCACCTTGACTTCACTCGAAGGACGCGAGGTGCATGACGCTGTCGAGGAGCACACCGACTTCGCATCCTCCAACCCGCTGCTGAACCAGATTTACAAAAACGTGGTCTGGGGAACCAAGGACAACTACCGCAGCATGCCCACTGATTGCCCGCAGCGCGACGAGCGTCAAGGCTGGTTGGGCGACCGGTCGGCCGAGAGCCGCGGCGAACCTTACATGTTTGACGTCGCCGCGCTTTATGCCAAGTGGGTGGACGACATGGCAGACTCGCAGGATGAGAAAGGCAGGGTGAGCGACGTCTCTCCGGCCTACTGGCCCTTCCGCAATGAAAACGTTACGTGGCCCTCCA
This sequence comes from uncultured Acidobacteriota bacterium, assembly GCA_963722675.1. Lineage (GTDB taxonomy): Bacteria > Acidobacteriota > Terriglobia > UBA7540 > UBA7540 > CAVROP01. The sequence continues at coordinate 8,646 of CAVROP010000129.1, read as the reverse complement.
GCTTTATCATCATCCCCGACCATCTTTACGATCAGTACGGCGATCTGCAGGTGATTGCAAAACACTACGAGGGCATGAAGAAGTGGATCGCGCATATGCAGACGTTCCTGAAAGACGATCTCATGCCCCGCGATGTTTACGGCGATTGGTGCGTGCCGCCGGAATCTCCCGAGTTGATCCACTCGAAAGACCCAGCCCGCAGGACCGAGGGGCCGGTACTGGGCACGACTTACTTTTACCACCTGCTGCGCCTGATGGCGCGCTTCGCGACCCTGCTCGACAAGCCGCATGATGCGAAAGGCTTCAACGAACTCGCCGACAGGCTGGTCGTGGCTTTTAACAAGACTTACTTTCATGAGACGACTGGCCGATACAGCAACGGCTCACAAACCTCCAGCGTTCTTCCTTTGGCCTTTGGAATGGTCGCGGAACAAGACCGGCAGAAAGTCTCCGAAACGCTGTTGAGAAAGATCCAGGACCAGAGCCAGGGGCACACCGGAACCGGGCTGATCGGTGGCCAGTGGCTCATGCAAGTGCTCTCGGCCAACGGGCACCCGGAGGTCGCTTATGAAATGGCCTCTCAGAAATCGTATCCAAGCTGGGGGTACATGGCCGGCCAGGGAGCCACCACAATCTGGGAACTTTGGAACGGTGATACGGCCAATCCGGCCATGAACTCGGGCAACCATTTGATGTTGGTCGGGGACCTGATCACCTGGTTCTATGAAAACCTGGCCGGTATCCGGCCCGATCCGGCGCAGCCCGGTTTCAAGCACATCATCATGCACCCCACACCAGTGGGTGACCTGACTTATGTAAAGGCTTCGCACAAGTCGCCCTATGGGGAAATCGCGAGCGACTGGAGGCGTGACGGGGACCGCTTTACCTGGAACGTTTCCATTCCCGTTAACTCCACGGCGACTGTATACGTCCCCGCCGACGGGGAAGCATCCGTAAAAGAAAGTGACCGGCCGGTGGCACGAATGCCAGGCATCAAGTACGTGCGCATGGAAGCCGGCGCGGCGGTCTACGAGATCGGGTCGGGCACATATCACTTCGTCTCAACCCTGGGCCGTTGAAGCAGGTTGTTCGCTAGAGTTCGTAGGGGCGGTTCGCGAACCGCCCCTACTGTGGCGTTCCGGATGAGGTTTGGTTGCGCGATCGCTCAGGGGACGGCAAGCCGTCCCCCTACAAGTTGCGGAGGTGGCGCTTGCCCTACCCTGGAAGGAGTTCCCCATGGCCAATACAGATTCTGCAACGGCGAAGACCGGGACGTCTCTGTTCTGCCTCTGGGTGATCGCGATCGTAGCCATAGTCACCTCTCTCGTTTGCCCATTGGCAGCCTCCGGAATTCCTCCTGATAACCCCGAAAGCACCGTGTCTGTCGCAAACCTCGAAACCTTCGGGACCGCCGGCAAGGAAGGGACGCTCTACCCCGACCATGAAACTGTGCTCTTCCAGCACGCGGGCGCCGGATGCCTGACGCAGATGTGGTTCGGAGGCGACTGGCCGGGATACGACCGGACGCGGATTCGCTTCTATGTTGACGGAGAGGCCGTAGCCTCGATTGACATGGAGCTTTTTCTTGGCCACGGAATCGGCTGGGGCGATGCTTCGGCCCCTTGGGGTACGGCGCGGCTGGGGAAGACCGGCCATCCTAGCGGCCTTTACAACACTTACCGGATTCCTTTTGGGAAGAGTGTCCGGGTTACCGGGCAACTGGGCGCGGGCATCGAGAAGCCGCAAGTGTTCTGGTGGATAATCCGGGGAGTTGAGAACCTTCCCGTGTTCCTCGGGAATATCCGCCTGCCGGAGAACGCGCGACTGCACCTGCAGGTGCACGATAACGTCGAACTCGAGCCTCTTCAGATGCTCGAAATCTGCCAAGCCCCTGGAGCCGGAGCGCTTTACCAGGTGACGCTGTCCGTAGCCAGCAAGAATTTCAATTTCCTTGAAGCCGTCCTGAGGGCCTATATGGACGGCGCGAAAGAGCCGCTACTGCTCTCCTCGGGAACTGAGGACTACTTCCTCGGGACGTATTACTTCAACCGCGGCATGTACCACCTTCCTCTCGCCGGACTGACTCACAAGGAGCAGGATACTGATGGGACCTGCCGTTTTTCAGCTTACCGTTTTCATGAGGACGATCCCATTATCTTCCAAAAGGGGTTTCGTCTCGCTTGGCGAAACGGCGAAGAAAAGGATGGCCAACTCTACGGTTCGCCGCAGCACAGCCGAGCCACGAGCTATGTCTGGCTCTATGAGTGGTAAGGGCCGCCCCTACGTGTCTTAAGCCGCGCGTGGTCAGAAGTTGAACCTGACTTGCAGATCAAGGTGCCGGTAGCCCATCCAGCCGTTGACGTTATTGGACTGGCCAAAGAGAGGTGAACCGATATTACCGACCGGTGGGCCGAGGTTGATGTCATTGAACACGTTGCGCACGTTGACGCTGAATTCGAGCGAGTATCTCGAGTTCTCCGCTCCGCCGCCAAACAGGTCCGGACCGCCTCCTCCGCTGAGGCCACGCCCTCCAAGGCCGCCTCCCCTGCCGCCATGCCATCCGCCTCCCCCACTGCTCGATGAGCCCTTCTTCTCGCCCCACCCGAACGCCTTCGCTAATCTCATGTTGAGTGAAAAGAGGTTGGGCCCGAAGAATTCGTAGGGAGGAATCACCGGCGCTCCCTGGACGGGGTAGGTGTAGAACGATCCATACTTCGTCGCGATTGACCCGGGCGCACCCACCGGGGCCAGCGAAGGGCGCGCGCTGAAAGCGCCGGTACCATAAACATCCTGGCCGAGCGTGATGTTGAAGGGCCTGCCGGTGTTCGCGATCATGAAGGGGCTGAGGCGGAAGCCCTTCGGCATCTGGATCGACCCGCCCATGAAGGCCTGGTTGCGGGAGATAAATGCTGCCGGCCCATAGTCTTCAGCGATATCGTAGGGATTCATCGGCTGAGAGGTGGGGCCGCCTGTATCGCTCTTCGCATAGCTGAGGGTGTAAAACCCGAAAGCCGTTGCGCGCTTGCCGCGCAGGCTGAAATTCGTTACCAACTGGTTCTCGTTGAAGAGCCCGACGGATTCGAATTGGTCCAGGTATCCGGCGGCTTGGCCATGCGGAAATACCCCGGAGAGGGGGCCGCAAGTGGTTGCGCCCGGCGCAGCCGAGGGGGAGCAGAAGCTGAAGTCCTGCGGCGCATTGATGTTGTTTGTGAGAAGCTGATGCACTCCGTGGGAATTGATGTACGTCACCGACGCCGTGAGAGTCTTGGTAAACTGCCTCTCGAGCCCGATCGCCGATTGCACTGTGTACGGCGCGTGGAGGTTCGGGTCAATCAGGTCTTTCGTCGGAAGGGAACTCGTGTATTTCGCCAGGCTGCTCTGGGAAGGAATGTTCGGGTAAAAATCCGGAGAGGTAACCAGGTATTGCCGCTGGTTGATTCCGTTCAAATGCTCGGCATCCAGGATTTGTTCCTCCATAAAACGATCGTAGAAGATGCCAAAGCCCGCCCGCAGGACGGCCTTGGGAGCTTTTTTCCCTTGCCCGCCGATGCCCCAGGCGAAGCCCACGCGCGGAGCGAAGTCGGCGTGATCACTGATGTAGTTCTGCGATTCAAAACGCAAGCCCAGGCTAAGCGAAATATTGGATCGCGGACGCCACGAGTCCTCGCCATAAAGCCCCGCGTCGAAATAGTTGATGCTTGCTTCGGGATTGCCGGCCGTCAAGCTGAACTGGGTCGCTCCCGGCACTCCGGTCGTGCAGGGGGCGGGACACGCCGCGAGCGCCTTTTCGGCCGCGATGTATTCATTGATGGTGCCGAATGTAAAGGTGCCGTTGTAGCCCTGGGTGGTGGAGTTCAACAGGACGTCATAGTCTCGCAGCCTGCCGCCGAAAACCACCTGGTGCTTGCCGAAAGACATCGTGGTGAGGTTTTGCAGCGCATAGTGGTTTTCGGTGTCAAGAGAAGTCTGCTGGAAATTGCCGCCCCCGGTAAATGCGCCCAGCACGTTTACGGCAGATAGCTTGCTCGCGGGTGTCTGGTTCGTGTCGTCCCGCTCGAATTGAAAGCGAGTCTGGTTGACCGTCCGGGAACTGACTACTTGGGTGTCGCTGATCTGAATCGTGTGCTCGACTTCGCGCTGGTCGTACGCCTGGGTGGGCAGCGAAAACGCCTGGATGCCGTCGTTATCTTCGATGTCCTCCCACCACTGGTAGCGCATGGTCAGGACGTTGTTCGAGCTGAGCTGCAAGTCCACCCGCGGGCTGATGTTGGTGCGCGTCCGAGGGTTAATCACCACCTGGTTGAAGGGCTGCTCGGTGAAATTGGGGCTGAGCACGTAGGCGCTGACCACCTCGCTGTTTTGAATGTCACGCCGAAAGAGATCGAAGAAGAACGAGGCTTTCTTGCTGATGGGGCCGCCGATGCTGCCATTGTAGAACTCCGTGTGATAGGGAGGCTCGGTAACTGCGAACGGGCTGCGGGCATTGAAGGCGCTGTCATTCCCGTTTACGAATGCGCTGCCGTGGAACTGGCTGAAGCCGGGCTTGGTGGTGATCTCGATTCGCCCGTAGCCGAGCTTGTCGTACTCCGCGGAGAACGGGTTCTGGTTGACGCGCACCTCCATGATCGCTTCTTTGGGTGGAAGCTGCCCGCCCGTGAAACCGTCGATATATATCTGACCGCCGCTCGGTCCGGCGGCAGGCCCGGCCAGAGCCTCGAGTTCGGTCTGAAGTTCGTCCGGGTCGTCGGAGAGTGCCTCGAGGTCCTTGCCGCTGATTATGGTTGCGCTGGCATTGTTCTCGGGGGCGACGCTGAGCGTCTGTGCCTGCCCCGTGACGTTGATTTCTTCCTTTTCCTGCTCAATCTCGAGCTTGATGTCCAGTTGTCGAGAGTGGCCGGCCTTCACCTCGACGCTGGTTTGTTCGAAGGGCGTAAAGCCCTGCGCCACCGCGCTCACCGAGTACGTCCCAGGCGTGAGACCGTTGATCTGGTACGTGCCGTCCTTGCCCACCGTAGCGGCTTTGGCTTGGCCCGGCTGGCCCGGGGCTGGAGTCGCCATCACGGAGACGTTCGGGACGACAGCCCCCGAGGGATCTGTCGCCTGCCCGCGAATCGTGCCGGTGCCAGTTTGAGCCTGCGCGCGTACCGTCAGCATTGGTAACAGCATCGCGCAGGCGAGTATGAGCGTTCGAACTGCCAGAGATTTCATCCATGCTCCTTGTCTTGCAGCACCTTAGGGGCGGTTTTATGCCGCCTTGCCTTTTTTGAATTCTTGGGGATATGGCGGGGTAAACCCGCCCACAGGCCGATTCGAACCGCTTCTCATCTTCTTGTCTAAAGCGGGCATAACGGTCAGCCCTTTGAAGAAAGGTCGCAACCCCAGCACACGAAGCCCGGAGGAAGATGCTCAGTTAACCTTGCTGAACTCGCACGTATCGCCCTGTTTCGTACCCTACACTAGTATAGACGGATTAATTGTCGGGTTGGTTTCTTCAGTTTATTTCGACGCGGCGGGACGGACTGAAGGGGTGGCCAAAAGGGCCGCCCCTACGACGCAGTCCTTTTACATACTCTATTCCGTGCTACCAATTGCCACTCTCTTTCAAGGTTCCCGCTTTCACGTCCGCATCGACCAGATAGTGCGAGCGGACATCGTGCAATTCGTTCTCGATGAGGTAGACGCGGCTGCTCTGCGGACCTTTAACTTTAAGAAAAACCTGCGTTCCGGGTCGCGCCGACGAGTTGCGGATCGTCGCATCCTCAACCCGTTCGAACACCACGGCCGGAATATCCGTCTGCAACTTCGCCGGTCCGCCCACAAAGCCATCCAGGCTCAGCCCCTGCACATCCTGGAAGTAAAGCGCGCTCTGCCACTGGTTCAACTCGGGCTTCTCCCAGGTCACCTGAAGATCCCTCACTTTGAGATCCCGGGCGAATCGGAATTGCATGGCGTTCACTGTTCGGTCATAGGCGGCCTCCGGATCGGTGGAGAGAAATAGCTTGATGTTTTCCAGGCTGATGTTCTCGAGCCAGCTCTGGGGATGGCCGAGGATCAGGCAGGAGCCTTTGCCGTGCGCGATGACGTTGCGGACGATGACGTTTCGAATCGACCCCGCGGGCGGCTCATCGGGCTTGGGCGGCAGACCCTGGCTCTCGCTGCGGCGCTGGATGGTGAAGTAGAGGGGATCTCCATTGCCCCACCAGAACCAGTCGAAACGCTGCGTGTTGACAATCAGGTTCGACAGCACCACGTTCTCCACATAACCTCCGTCGTACACCATGAAGGCAATGCCACGATTCGAGCCGGTAATCACGCAATTGTCCACCGTCACATTGCGCACGCTGTTCATGTTGCCGTCGCAGAATTTCAGGGCGCTGGAGGCCGAGGAGAGGCGGCAATTGGTGATGGTGATGTTCTCGCAGGGCAGCGGTGGTCCCCACTCGTTCGAGGAATAGAAAACAATGGCGTCGTCGCCGGTCTCGATGGTGCTATTGGCGATGCGCACGTCCTTGCAGCCGTCCGGGTCGATGCCGTCGGCCCACACGCCATACTTCAGGCTGGTATGGATGTACACCCCGTCGATGGTCAGACGTTCGCAGGCGTAAGGATTGATGGTCCAACTCGGCGAATGGAGAAACGACAGCCCGGCAATTCTCACGTCTTTGCAGCGCAGGAGCAGAACCATGTGCGGGTACACCTTGCGCGTGTGAAGGTCCTTCGGAAAAGAGCGCATCAGGGGCTTGCCCAGCTTCTCCGCCAGGAGTTGGTTGTCGCGGATGTAAGCGTCATTGAAATCGTTCAACCGCCACTCGTACTCCGCTTGGCCGTCAATGGTTCCCCGGCCCTCGATGGAGATGTTCTCCAGGTCCTCGCCGTAAAGCAGCGTGCTCTTATCAAAGGCGGCGTCGTATTGGGCCGCAAAAAGCGTAGCGCCGCTTTCGACATAGAATCTGACATGGCTGCGCAGGTGAATGGTTCCGGACGTGTACTCGCCGGGCGGCAGATAAACCGTGCCTCCCCCGGCTTTGGCGCAAGCATCCACAGCCTTTTGGATGGCCGGTTGGGCGTTCTCGGCTTTGTTGCCTGTGGCGCCGTAGTCCTTCACGTTGAATATTGCGACATTCCCTTCCGCTCCCAAGAGTGGCGCGGCAAGCGTCACTAGAATCACAGTGAATAACCGGCGCGTTCTTGCAACAAGCGGGTGTGACATCTTTCCTCCCTGTCGGGGCAAACGTTGTGGTTGCCCCAGGACGGCTACAAGGGCCGCCCCTACGTCTATACAATGCAATCGAAGCGTGTTTATAATGCGCAGTCGCTTGCAAGTCAATGAGTTCCTACGCCTATGAACCGAAGAACCTTTCTTCCATATCTTGTGACGCCGGCGGTTGCCGCGTCTTTCGAGCGGGCAGCCGCCCTTTCGAGCCCCGCTCCGGCCATGAAGATCACGCGCATCGAGTCCACCTATTGGCGCTCCGGAAGTGATCTGCCCTGGAAACCGAACTGGGTTTGGGTGCGTGTCCACACCGATTCGGGGTTGGTCGGTCTGGGTGAAACCTACCCGCGGAACGAAGTAGAGGCAAGCGTGGTGCATTCCACTATCGCGGGTCTTTTGTTGGGGCGCGACCCGCGCGACATCGAGCGCATCTGGGCCGACTTGTACCGCACCTTCGACTTTCAGGTCACGGGCGGCGCCGAGATGCGGGTCCTGAGCGCCATCGATCTGGCTTTGTGGGACCTGCTGGGAAAGGCCCTCGGCCAGCCTGTTTATCGCCTCCTGGGCGGCAAGTCAAATCCCGAGGTGCGCCTCTACAACACCTGCTTCCCGCACAAGTACGATTTCACCAGAGAGCCGGACAAAATCATGCGCGAGCTGATCGACCGTTACGGCATCAAGGCGATCAAGATCTGGCCCTTCGACCGGGCCGCAGCCCGCAATCAGCATGAGTATGTCACCGGCGCCGACCTCGAAGAAGGCCTCTACCCGGTCCGCCTGCTGCGCGACAAATTCGCGAACGAGATTGAAATCCTCATGGAGTTCCACTCCGGCTGGGACCTGACTTCGGCGATCCGCATCGCCAAGGCGCTCGAACCCTACCGGCCGATGTGGCTCGAGGACATGCTGCTGCCAGGCAATTTCGAGCAGTACCGGCAATTGGCCGAGGCCACGTCGATTCCACTGACCCTCAGCGAACGCCTGGCGGGGCGCATGCAATTCCTGCGACTGCTCGAATCGCGCGCGGCCAGATACGTGATGTTCGATGTGACCTGGTGCGGCGGGCTCAGCGAGGCGAGGAAGATTGCCAACATGGCCGAAGCCTTCGAGTTACCGGTGGCCCCGCACACCGCCGGCGGGCCGCTTCTCTTTTACGCGTCCACGCACCTTGCCACGGCGCTCACCAATCTCGCCATCCAGGAAAGTTGCCAGGTGTTTTACGAATCCACCTGGCCCACCATGCTCAGTAATCCGCTGGTCCCCAAGGATGGCACTGTGCGCGTCCCCGAGTTGCCGGGCTTCGGAATGGAGATCAAGCCGGAAGTGTGGACTCACCCTGCCGCCGTCACACGGGCGACAACCCTGTAGGGGGACGGCTTGCCCTCCCCTCACCGGCCGTCGCGGGCGTTAGGGCAAGCCCTACCCTTACAATT
>CAVROP010000128.1:0-4116 GCA_963722675.1 uncultured Acidobacteriota bacterium | reverse complement strand
TTCCCGCACGTCGCGAACTTCGCCTGTCCCGTCAACAACTGCCGGTAGATCGCGGCATCTCGCAACACCGACTCCACATAAGCGCGCGTGGCGTGAATGGGGATCGCTTCCAGAAACTCCGAGGAATCACGGAAGGGAGTGTCCTTCATCCAGTCTCTACGCGGAAGTCGCCGGCGTTGTACGCCGCCAGGGCCGGCTCCGGCTTGCCGTTGAACTCGTTCAATAAGGTTCGCAGGTAAGCACAGCCAAAGCGGATGTTATAAGTGGCGTTGTAAAGCCGCACGCCGGCGGACCGGATCCTCGAGGCGCGATTGCTGCTGCTGGCCGTTGTGGGGAGGACCTGCATCAGTCCGTGGGCGTTGGCGGAGGAGGTGGCGCGGACATTAAACGCTGACTCCTGGCGGATCAAGCCCATCACCAGGTACGGGTCGAGCCGGTTCGCGCGGGCTTGACGTTGCACGAGACTCCAGAAGTTTTGGGGAAACAGCAGGCTCCACAATCCTTCGGCAATTCCGAGAACTGGTAAGAGGGGTAGTCAGGTACGATCTTAGTTGCGTCGATAAGCCCCGCGCTCACATTTTCATGCCCCGCTTCGAGCCGACTGAGAAACAAGCGCAATTCCGGCTGTTGCGGCCGCGCAGCGAGCGAAGCCCTGAGATACTCCTCGGCCAGGTCATTTAAGCTCAGAGCTTGAAGCTCCAGCGCCGGCTGCAATAACTCGACGGGCTCGTACCCAGAGCAGGCTGAGATCGGCGCGGCGTCGCGCGGAGGAATCGCCTGCGCCACTTCCCAAGCCAGCGAATCCGGCGCCGGCATTACAACCGCGCGGGCGGTGGCCGGAAGGCCCCGTTCCCGTAAACTCGCCTGCGCCGCGTAGAAACTATGCGCGAACCGGTTTTGCAGCAGCGCATAGAGCGCCTGAGCGCCGGCCGCATCGCCTTGCTCCTCTTCCAGCCGGCCCAACCAGTAAAGCGCCGCAGGCGTGCGACTCGAGCGTGGGTAGCGCGTTAAATAAGCCTGTAAGTCCGGCAGGACCTGCTGCGCTGCCTTGAAAAGTAATGACACCAAATGAGCCGCCATCCCGCGTCTTGGATGTGGCTGCCTTGCGGGAAAGCCTCCACCAGCGTCTGGTATTGGCGCGCGGCGTTTTGCCAGTCGCCCAGCCTGTAGAAGAGTCCCCCTGCGGAATTGAGCGCCGACTCGCACGCAGTTGAATGCGCATCGATGGCCTGAATCTGGGCAAGTGCGTCGAGTGTGGAGCTGGAATCATTCGCGCGAGTGTACGCCTCGATCCTCAGGGTCAGCCTTTCGGCGTTCAGTGCCGGAGTGGCAAGGCTGCCGGAAAGGGCTTCCAAGGCCTCAGAGTCTCGACGCAACCGGAGCAGACAGCGCGCCCGGCCCAACTGCCACTCGCCCGCATGGGCGCTGCCTGGCCTGGAGGAGAGCAGCCCTTCGTACCCCTTCTGCGCCTCCTTGAACGATGAAGCTCTGAGAAGCAAATCCAGCCGGGCGGTTTCTATTTCCTCCGTAGGCTGAGGGAAACTCGCTCCCAGGACGGCTCGGAGACGCCCCAAGGCTTCTTCCGCAGCCTTAGCTTGAGGGTATGCCGGGAAAGCATAATAGACATCCTGGAAGGCCCGCGCGGCCTGGGCCTGATCTCCGGCTTGCCAGTAAGCCTGGGCCAGCAGGAGAGCGGATTCCGGATGCCGGCGAACGCTCGGATCTGCGGTCAGAATCTGAACTGCCTCTTGCGCCTTCTGGGAACCCATGAGGGCCTGGGCAAGCAACTGCGACGCCTGCGCACGCAAAGGGCTGGCAGGGTAATCCGATGCGAACTCTCGAACGCCCTCCGCCGCCTGAGCCGAGTCGCCGGCTTTGAAAGCGGCCGATGCGGAATAGTACGATGCGTAGTCAGCAAGCATGAACTGAGCATTTGCGGCCTTGCGCAGGTCCTGCGCCGCCGGGAGATACTCGCCCGCTTCGTATTCGCGATAGCCTAAAGCGAAATACGCCAAGTCGCGTTGTTCAAGCGCTTTACGGGATTCCGCGTAAGTCCGCAACTGCGGCCACGCCGCCCTCTTCACCGCCCGCGCCGCCAACTCGCGGAGCGATGCCGGAACCGGCTCGGCCGCCGGGCGGTCTGCCGCGAAACACTGGGCTGGGACCAGCGCCCAGCAGATTACAGCCAATATTGTAAGTACGATTTTCACACGGAAGGACCAGAACCGTTCTTCACCGCCGCCCTCGCCTTATCCGCACGAGCCATCAAACGCTCGAGTTGTGCGCCCGCAAGTTCGGCCAGAAGCTTGAGGGCGTCTTCGGGCAGCGCCCCGCTTCCACCCGAATCAGCGTAGAAGATCGCCGCCACCGCCCCTCCAACACGAATCGGCAGAAGCAGGACAGAGTCTAGCGGGTCGGGCCTGAGGCGGCTCAGGACATTGGGGTTCTTGCTTAAGACCTCAGGTGTCCCGCCGACGTCCACGCCACGTTCGAAGACTTGGCGAAAGGCCGTGTCCACACTCAGCGGGACCACTAAAGAGCGCAGCGCTTGTTCATTCAGAGTTGCCCCAAATCCCTGCGCTGCGGCGGCCCAGGCCGCATCGCCGCGCACCTCAAATAACACTACCCGGGCTCCCAAGCGGTGACTTTCTTCGGCCAGAGTGTTGAACAACTGCCTGGGCAAACTTGCAGCCCGGAGGCTTTGCGCGGCAGTCAGAATTTCAGCGAGCGAAGTCGAGTGGGAGGTGAACCCAGGATTCACCAGAGCTTCGAATTGGTCTCGGGCCTCCGCCTCCAACTGCCTATGCTCAGCGCGCAATTCCTGCAACCTCTCTTCAAACCTCTGTAATTCCAAAGCTTGGGCGAGAAGCTTTTCGCCAAGATGCTCGCGCATCTCCCGAATTTGCAATACGAGTGCCTTTGTGTCGTCTGCTGGCAGGATCAACCCTCGTCAAAATCGATCGACTTCGTATTATGGTACAACGTGTCGCGTCGGCGCAACGCCTTTGTCGGACCGCAATCCGCGACCATTTGACAACCCGGGAGCACGAGAGATAATCTAAACAATAGAGCGGGGGCGTCACGGTTTCGACGGGAGTCCTTGCGCTCAGGAGGCATGCCGGGGGTCCACACCACCCGTGATCGGCGTGGGACAAAGACAACTGCCAACACGCAGTATGCCTATGCTGCCTAATTAATTAGGTGGCCGTCTCCTCCCTCAGGCCCGCATAAGGGATGCGAGGCGTCGATTGGCGGGCTGGCCTGGAACTCACCGCCTCGGGGTTTCGGGTAGATCCGCTTCGGCGGAATTGAGGCTAGCCGGCGGTTCGTTGTTGCCCGTTCCTTAGGGCCGTCGGCGAAAGCAGGAAGCGAACGAGACAAGCATGTAGTCTCCTGACCGTTCGGCTCTTCGGACGGGGGTTCGACTCCCCCCGCCTCCACCAAGCTAAGTACCTTTTCATCAATAGGTTGCCGAGTGGAAGAACAAATACTCTGCTTCAAACGGGAAATCCTGCGGGCTTATCCCGCGAAGACGTTCTACGACGAGGGTCTCTGGCGCCAGATCCTGGCCCACCTCGAACCCAAGGCGCGATCCGTCGCGGAACACGACTACGACACCAAACAGCTTGTCGTTTACGTCCTCATCAATCATGGCGAGACCTTCCTGAGCTATCAACGCACACCCAAGACCACCGAGACCCGCCTCAAAGCCTTGTATTCGATCGGCATCGGGGGGCACGTCAACGTGGATGACCAGATTCAACCAACTCTATTCGGCGCGAAGGAAGCGGCCTGGAAAGACTTCGTTCTCCAAGCCGTCCGGCGCGAGGTCAGCGAAGAAGTCCAAATCGAGGGAGCGAACGCCCAGGAGCCTAGACTAATCTGCTTTGTCAACGATGATTCCAACGACGTGGGAAAGGTGCACTTCGGTATGGTTTTTGTCATGAAGCTGGCCAAACCGAGCGTCGCCATACGAGGTGAGCGAGGCATCGGCAAGCTCAGCTTCCGCACCCTGCCGGAACTCATCTCCATGCGCGACACGCTGGAGACCTGGTCGCAACTGCTCGTTGACTTCCTGTCGCAGGAAAGTTCCGTAGGGCAGGAATGACTTGCCAC
>CAVROP010000127.1:0-40792 GCA_963722675.1 uncultured Acidobacteriota bacterium | reverse complement strand
CTGGGCGAAGCACCCGTCGAGCCTGACGGCTCCTTTTATATCGCGGTGCCTCCGGACCGTCCGGTGCGCTTCGAACTGCTGAGCAGCGAGGGCAAGGTAGTGCGTGGACAAAAGAGCTGGATATGGGCGCGCACGGGGGAAGAACACGGCTGCGTGGGTTGCCACGAAGACCGCGCTGTAGCTCCCGAGAATCGCTGGCCTCTCGCGTTGCGGCGCTTTGACGCACCTTTCTGCCTCGGTGTGCAGCCGCCGCTCCAGGCGGCGCACTGACGAACTGCGGGGCAACTTTGGTGGTTGCCTAGAGCGGACACAAGGACCGCCCTTACTGGGAAAAGACAATGAGGTTCGAGCACGACAAATCACGATGACACTTGCGGCGGCGATCCTGCTTGTTGTGGGGCTGAGGGTCACGGCGCAAGACCCGGTTCGTACGCCGGCAGCACGCACCCCGGCTTCAAAACACACTGCCTCAGCCCGAGGTTCAACGCGTGATCCCGCGCCGCAGACGGGCGCCGCTCCCGCCTTACCTACTTTCGAAGATGTTACCGAAAAATCCGGCATCAATTTTCGGCATTCTTTTGGGGAGCAGAAGCTCAGCTCCATTATGGAGGCTACCGGCTCCGGTTGCGCTTGGATCGATTACAACAACGACGGGCTCTTGGACCTTTACGTCGTGAGCGGGCGGTATATTGACGGCGCCACCAAGTTCTCGAAACCCAACGGTGTGGATGCTACGAACCACCTCTACCGCAATAACGGCGATGGCACTTTTACAGATGTGACCGAGCAAGCAGGTGTGGGCGGCAAAGGATTCGGCATGGGCGTGACGGTGGGCGACTATGACAACGACGGATACGAAGACATCTACATCACCAACTGGAATTCCTCCGTCCTCTACCACAACAACGGGAATGGAACGTTTACTGACGTAACGGCGAAAGCCGGGGTCGAGAATCCCCACTTTGGAACCGGCACAACCTGGTTCGATTACGACCGCGACGGTAAATTGGATCTCTACGTGGGGAATTACCTGAAATTCGATCCCAACGCCAAAAGGGAGTATTTCACTGCTGAGGGTTTTCCCGGCCCCCTCGACTACGAAGGCGACGCCGACCGCCTCTTCCACAACAACGGGGACGGAACTTTTACCGACGTATCCCATAAAGCGGGAATTGATAACCCGTTGGGACGGGCCATGGGTTTGACGGCAGGCGACTTCGACAACGACGGCTGGCCGGACATCTACGTCGCCAACGACACCATGGACAGCTACCTCTACCACAACAACCACGATGGAACGTTTACGAATGTCGCTCAGGATGTGAACGTAGCCTTTGGCGCCAACGGCGAGGCTACCTCCGCCATGAATCCCATCTTCGGCGATTACGACAATGACGGCTGGCAGGACATCTTTGTCTCCGACATGCGTTACCACCGCCTCTTCCACAACCCCGGCGGCAAGGGATTCTGGCTCGACACCACCGTTGAAGCGGGCGTGGCCAGTGTTTCCGGACAATACGTGGCCTGGGGCGACGGTTTCTTCGATTTCGACAACGACGGCTGGAAGGACCTTTTTATTGTGAACGGAGGCCTGCACTGGCTGATTCCCATGGAAGACTCGGTGCTCCGAAACAACGGGAACTCGACGTTCACCGATGTCTCCTCACAATTGGGTGACTACTTCAAGGTCAAGAAAGTCGGGCGGGGTGCTTGCTTTGGGGATTACGACAACGACGGGTATACCGACGCCTTTATCATGGTGTTGGGTGGCAAGGGAATCCTGCTCCACAACAATCCCCCTCCCTTGGGCGTGCGCAATCACTGGTTGAGCGTTAAGTTGATCGGGACCAAGAGCAATCGCGACGGCTTTGGAGCTCGCCTCGAGGCGGTCGCCGGCGACTTCCATCAATACACCGAGGCCCCAGCAGAGAACGGTTATCTTTCCCAGGGCGACCCGCGGCCGCACTTCGGCCTGGGCAAGCACACGGAGGTTGACAAGCTCATTATCCACTGGCCAAGCGGAATCGATCAGGAGCTTGACCACATCAAGGCAGACCAATTCCTGACTGTGAAGGAACCCGCCGAAACGCCCACCGGCACGGGAGGCAAGGGGCGATGAAGGGCGCCTGCACAACCCGCCCGCTCCGAGGCAAGGACGCAGGGGAAGTGGCTTCACCGCTTGCTTTTCAAACGCCTCAAGCAACTCTGTCATCCCAAGCGCAGCGAAGAATGTGGCTCTGCCGGGTGCGGACCGCGGAAAAAGCCAGGGCAAGACTCCTCGCTACGCTCGGAATGACATTCGTGGCCGCGTTGCTTTTGAACCCCGCACTGCATTCATACGCTTCCACGCCGCAGCAGGCAGCGGTGGTCGAGCCCGAATACCTGTCTCCCGTCGAGATGAGATTCTCGCCGGATGGTCAGCGGCTATACGTAGTATGCGAAGGGAACGGATACCGTGCTGGCAGTCGATGCGCGCACCCGCCAAGTTGTGGCGCGCGCCAAGGTTGGCGCCAAACCTCGAGGCCTGGCGCTCTCCCCGAACGGCAGCACACTGTACGTCTCGAACTCCTGGAGCGATACGGTCAGTGAAATCGACGCCCGATCGTTCGAGGTCCGTCGCACTCTCAAGGCAGGTTGGGGACCCGTGGGGCTTACTACCGACCGCAGCGGCAAGTTCTTGTACGTGGCCAACAGCGTGGGCGATGACGTTTCACTTTTCGATCTCGCTTCGGGCACGGAGATCAAGCGTTTCATGAGCGAACGCTATCCTGAACAAATCCTTCTCTCCCGAGATGGACGCCGAGTCTACGTGTCGAACATCTTGCCGCGCTTTGGTCCCTACGATCAGCCGCCTGTCTCTGAATTGCTGGTCATCGACGCCGTGAAGCAACTTGTGGAAGCGCGCGTTTCGGTTCCTGGGGCAATCGAACTGCGACATATCGCGGAAGCCCCGAAATCTCTGGGCGGCTACTTGCTCGTTCCGGAAATAAGGCCTAGGAACCTCGGCCCCCTGATCAGCGTGGCGCAAGGCTGGGTAATGACACATGGCATGGCAATAGTCCGACCTGCGGCGGGTGGGGTTCGCGAATCGCCCCGACAGGTCACACAGGTGGTCCTCGACGACATTGATTACTATTTTGCCGGCGAGAATGGCGCGGCATTTACACCCGACGGCCGCTACGCGCTCCTGACCGCCTCAGAGGCGGACACTCTCACCATCATCGACACCGCCAAGCTGGCGCGGCGGCTCCACGCGGTTTCGAGCGAGGGACTTGCCAACCGCCTCGACTCTGCGCGCGCGTTTGTAGTGAGGCGCCTCGAAACCGGCTTCGATCCGCAGGGCGTGGTTGTTTCACCAGACGGCCGGATGGCCTACGTCGCCAACCGTCTGGACGATACTCTGACGGTCGTTGATCTCGCCAAGCTTCAAGTTGCCTCAACGGTCGGTCTTGGAGGGCCAACCGAACTCACCGCCATTCGTCGAGGCGAGCGGCTTTTCAACGCCGCAAAGTACTGCTTCCAGGGGCAGTTTGCCTGCGCCACTTGCCATCCCAACCGTCACTTGGACGGGCTGTCGTGGAATCTGGAAACTGCCCAACTGGGACGCGACCGGGTGGCCAACCGCACTCTGCGCGGGATCAAAGACACGGCGCCCTATAAATGGAACGGGCACAATCCGGACCTCGCCACCCAGTGCGGCCCGCGCATCGCCAAGTTCCTATTTCGCTCCGAAGGCTTCAACACCCACGAACTCGAGGATCTGGTCACATACCTGAACCAGATACCGCTTCCCCCGAATCGACACCTCGCGCCCGACGTTCAGCTTACCGAGGCGCAGGAGCGCGGCAAGGCTATCTTCTACCGCACCCAGAAGAACGACGGCACTCCCATTCCGGTCTACAACCAGTGCGCCACCTGCCACCCGGCCGGTTCGCACTACACCACCCGGACGAGCTTCGATGTCGGGTCGGCGAATAAGTATGACACCATTACGTCCTTCGATACTCCTCAATTGGATCGCGTCTACGAAGACGGCCCGTATTTGCATAACGGAGAGGCGCTGACACTCGAAGAAATCTGGACCATATTCAACAATAACGACACGCACGGCGTGAGCTCGGATATGGCCAAAGAGCAGTTGAACGATTTGATTGAGTTTTTGAAAACACTCTGAAGACCCGGGATTTGAAATTTGAGACTTTGAGTTTTTTCTGAAATCTGAAATTTGGAATCTGAGATTTTCGGGGGTGTGAGGAGATACATGATGAAGAGATCGCTCCTGAGCACCGCGATCCTTTTGGCAGCGTCATCACTCGGCTGGGCGCAAAACGTGTCTTCTCCCGGACCCGCCCCAAAGCCGTACCTCATGACTCGTTGGGAGAACTTCACCACCGCCAACGGTATGCCCGACCCGAAGGTCTTCTGCGTCACCGTCGATGGGAGCCGGGTTTGGGCAGGGACTGAGGACGGCTTAGTGCTGATCGAGAACGGAAAAGTGCAACGCGTTTACAAAACCGAAAATGGCCTAGCGCAGCGCGCCGTGATGGGCATCGCCGCGGACAAGAAAACGGGCGACCTGTGGATTGCCACCTTTGGCGGAGTCAGCCACTTCTCCGGCGGCCAGTTTCAAAACTTCACGAATCTTACCAGCGGACTTCTGAATGACGTTTGCTATGGCATCGCCGTCGTCGATCGGTACGTCTGGGTAGCGACGACGGCAGGCGTCAGCCGCCTCAACACTTACACCGGTGAGTGGACGAACTGGAGCGAGAAGAATGCACCCTTCCATGAGCCCTGGTGTTACGGGGTGGCTCCGGCGGGCAACAAAATGTACTTCGCCATCTGGGGCGGAGGCCTGCTCGAGTACGACTTGGCGGGCAACTATTGGAAGCCCTACACCGATCCCGACGAGGAAATGGAAACCGTCCTGTTCCGCAATCAGGGCCTCCTCCATATCATTGTTTCAAACGTCGCCTACAACCCCGACACCCAAATGGTCTGGGCCTCCACCTATTTCGGCCTCAGCGGCTATGACGGCCGGAACTGGCACAATTACCTCACGAAAGACAGCGGCTTGGCGTCGGACTTTATCAATGCCCCTAAGTCCCGCCGCGACGACGTCTGGGCCTGCACCGATAAGGGTCTGAGTTATCTCAATTACAAGACCAATACCTGGGTCAGTTATCGCCCTGCGAAGAAAACCGCCCACGGAGAAATCGAGATCACCTGGCCGGATTCAAAGAAGAACAAACTCGAGACACCAACCTCTCTCGCCCATAATTACATCTTAAATATGGATTTCCAGGGCGAGGACATCTGGGTGGCGACAGCCCAAGGGCTGAGCCACGGAATTCGCGAACCTCAGAAGGAGAGTCAACTCTATGCGTCGATCACATCCCACCGTAGCAGCGGTGAAGTCGCACAAACCCGTGCCCCGAAAGGCCGTTAGCGCGCCTCATACACTGAACGAAGCCTACGACTACCCCAAGCCCTCTTCCTTTTCCCGCGCGCTGCGGCTGGACATTAAAGGCGTCACTATTTTGCTGATTTCCGGCACGGCCAGTGTGGATGAGAGTGGCAAGACGGTCCACGCGGGCGACTTCCGCGCCCAGTGCTGGAGAACCTATCAGAACATCACCGGATTGCTCGAGGCCGAAGGGGCAACGTGGAAGGACATCGTGCGCACGACGTGCTATTTGCGCGATATCGAGCGCGACTACGAGGCTTTCAACGAAATTCGCACGCAGTTCTTCAAAGAGCAGGAACTGGATCCGCTGCCGGCTTCCACAGGCATCCAGGCCATTCTGTGCCGTCCGGATTTGCTCATCGAGATTGAGGCGATTGCGATATTCGAGACGGACCGCGACGGCGGCAACAACGGGCAGTAAGCATGATGCGGCGGGGCCTGGAGCTTCGAGCGTAGCGCCGACCTTCAGGCCGGCATCCGGATGCTGACCTGAAGGTCAGCGCTACCGGCGGGAGCGGGGTCGGTGCCGCGCGAGCGAAGGAGTGATGGCAATGAGAATTGCTGGACAAGTCAGCGTTGATGACATTCCGAAGATTTGCCCTCTCCTGAGCCGGACGGCCAACCCTCAATACGGAGAGCACCGCACGCGCGTGGTGAATGTGGCGGGCGTGCAGTTTGGGGGCGAGCGTCCCGTGGTGATCGGGGGGCCTTGTGCGGTGGAGAGTCACGCCCAGACCGTGGGGTTGGCGCATGCGGTGAAGCAGGCGGGCGCAGACATGCTGCGCGGAGGCGCCTACAAGCCTCGGACTTCCCCGCACGATTTTCAGGGTTCCGGACTCGAGGGCCTCTGCATCCTCAGTATCGCTCGCGCGGAGACCGGCCTCCCCATTGTCACTGAAGTCATGGATCCGCGCATGGTGGCGGAAGTGGCCGAAGTGGCCGACATGCTGCAAGTCGGTTCGCGCAACATGCACAATTACTCACTGCTGGCCGAAGTGGGCCGCACCCGCAAACCCATTCTGCTGAAGCGCGGGATGTCCGCGAGCCTTTGCGAATGGCTGGGCGCCGCGGAATATATTGCCAAGCAAGGCAACATGGACATCGTGCTGTGCGAGCGCGGCATCCGGGGCTTCCCTTCCGGCGAGTACTCGCGCTACGTGCTCGACCTTAACGTGATTCCGGCAGCCAAGATGCTGACTTTCCTCCCCGTCGTCGTTGACCCAAGCCACGCCACAGGGGTCTCAGCCATGGTCGAGCCGGCCAGCCGGGCCGCGCTCGAAATGGGAAGCCACGGCCTGCTGATCGAAGTCGCGGACCTCACCTTCGGCGAGCCCAAGTGTGACGGCTTGCAGGCCATCGACGTGGCGACTCTGGCAAGAATTGTCGAGTTTGCGAGGGCGAGAAGACAGGAGTCAGAAGTCAGGAGTCAGAAGACGGTCGCGGTAGCCGCAACCGTTCCGGTCAATTAACGGACCTAACTCCTGCGCGGAGAAGTCAACATGCGAAACGCAAGCCTGGTTCTCGTACTCTTCTTGATTTCCAGCACTGCTTGGGCTCAATACAAGGAGCCGGACGACGACAAGCCCGTGCAGCGCTACGCCAATATGCCTGACGAGGCGGTGCCGTACCGGCGCTTTACAAAGCCTTATTATGACTGGTTCGTCCAAACCGATACGCTGGCCTATTACGGCGCGGCAGAGAAGCGGCCTGATGGTGACGCGTCCAAGCTGAGTGAAATTGCTATCGGCTTATTTGCCCCCATTGAGAACAATCCCGAATCCATCTTCGGTCTTCCCATGCTGCACGGCGCGCAACTCGCCATCGAAGAGGCGAACGCCCGCGGTGGATATCACGGCAAACCCTATGCACTCAAGGTGCACAACGAGTCAGCGCTCTGGGGCGCCTCCTCGGCCGAACTCGTGAAGATGCTCTTCAATGAAAACTGCTGGGCCATGCTGGGTTGCGTGGATGGTCAGAACTGCCACATCGTGCTCCGCACGACCCTAAAACTAGAAGTCCCTATCGTGAACGTAGGCACCACCGACCCCACCGTGACGGAGACCCGCATCCAGTGGTTGATGCACGATTTTATCGACGACCGCCAGCAGGGCTATACGCTGGCGGATTACGTTTTCAAAACCCTCAAGCTCAAGCGTATCGGCGTGATTCGCACTCAAACCCGCTATGCTCGCCTGGGCGTGGAGAAATTCGCCGACGAGGCGCGGCGCATGGGCCGCCAGCCGATCCTGGAGGTGAAGTTTGAGCGCGGCGACAAGGATTTCAGCAATCAATTGCGCATGTTGAAAGACGCCAAGGTCCAGGGCGTGATCATTTGGGGCGAGGCCGCCGACGCAGGGTTGATCCTGAAGCAGATGCGCGCCATGGGCATGAAGCAGCCGGTCTTCGGCGGAAGCCGCCTGGCCTACCCCCAGTTGCTTGAAATCGCCGGCCCAGCGGCGGAAGGCACAGTCGTCACCACCACCCTCGATCCCACGCGCCGGGACCCGAAGTGGCTGGCCTTCCGGGATGCTTACCGGAAGCGGTTCAATGAGGAGCCCATCGACTACTCCGCTTACGCCTATGATGGAATGAATATTCTTGTCGCGGCTATTGAAAAAACGGGACTCAACCGCGGCAGGATCATGGACGTGCTACGGGACTACCAGATGAAGAGTTACGACGGCGTGGCCGGAAAGGCCTTTTTCGACCACACGTTGAACAATATTTCTCCGGTGACGATGGCGCGAGTGAAGGACGGCAAGTTTGAGTACTGGCCGGCGCCGCGTCAAGGCGGGCACGAGGGGGCGCAGAGCACCTCAGGCGGTCGTGGCGGACAATAGTCTTGCAGAATTTCAAATTTCAAATCTCAAATTTCAAATTTCCCCTCTTGCATCTTGCTGCCCTGCGCTGGTCTCAAATCTCAAATCTCAAATTTGCCCTCGTGCATCTTGCTGCCCTGCGCCGGTCTCAAATCTCAAATCTCAAATTTCCCCTCTTGCATCTTGCCGCCCTGCGCTGGCCTCAGGTCTCAATTTTCAAATCTAGCCCTCCTGCCGTGCCCCCGGCCACTGCGCTCTGTTTCGCACTCCTCGTCTGCGGCTCGCCTGCCCTTCCCCAAACCCCTCCCCATCCTTACGCAGTCATTCCCCGGGACGCAGTGAATTATTCCGGACCGGGCCGCGATGCCAGTCACGATCTGCGAGGGATTGAAATCAAAATCGGTCTGCTTGCGCCGCTCACCGGCCCGCGCCAGAACGAAGGTAAGGCGTTGTTGCAGGCGGCACAGTTGGCCGTGGAAGACGAGGCTGCAAGCCCTTTCCCCGGCGGGCGCCGGCTTTCAATTGCAGCCCGCGATCAAAGCGATTTCTGGGGTCGAGCAACAAATGAAATCGTTCGACTCGTATTTGACGACCAAGTGGCGGCGCTCGTCACCTCACTCGATGGCGATTCGGCTCACCTTGCCGAGCAAGTCGGAAACAAGGTTGGAATCCCCGTCGTCACACTTTCCACCGACCCTTCCACAACGCAGATCAACCTTTCCTGGATCTTTGCCTCGCCCCCACAGACACGCAGCAGGCCGGCGCGTTTGCACACGACATCTACATCGAGCGCAAATTGAAGAAGGTTATTCTGATCACGGAGAGCGATCATGACGGGAGAGTCGGCGGCGAGGAATTTCAAAAGGCGGCTCACTCACTGGGCGCCCCACCTGGCGACCGGTTTGAGATCGACCCGGCGGGGTCCAACTTGGACTCGACGGTAAGTCAAGTCATGGCTGCAAAACCCGAGGCCCTGGTGTTTTGGACGGGGAGCAGGACGGCTTCGAGATTACTCCGGCTGCTTCTCAAAGCGCTCCCGACGACACAGTTCTATCTCAGCCAAGAAGCCGCACAGACGCTTCCCGGCGCCAGCCAGTCTAATGTCTGGATCGTCGCCCCGAGCCCGATAGAAAACCCGTTGCGTGAGAGCTTCGAAAATCGCTTCCGCGCGCGGACGGGAGAACTCCCCGCCCCGGCCGCCGCTCAAGCCTACGACGCCGTGCGGATTCTCGCTGCCTCGCTGCGGCTTTCGGGCCCCAACCGCGCCCGCCTGCGAGACGCGCTGGCCGCGCTTTCAGACTACCACGGCGCCTCGGGCGTCGTCGCCTTCGATCGCGCCGGCAACGACGTGAGTGACTTCACTCTTGTCCGGTTCCCTTCTGCAAAATCCAGTAGGTAGGCAATCAGTTGACAGCTTCCGTCCGCCCGGCTGCGGAGGTCACTTCTTAGCGCCCCTCAGGTAGACGGCATAATCCGTGGGCGCAGGTTTGCCACCTGCTTCCCGTACGGCTGCGGCCACCTGCCCGCGGTGATAAGCCGAGTGCAGAACGAGGTGCATCAGCACATCCTGAATCGGCGTCCTGTTCTCTGTCCCGTTGAGGCTCAGGTAAGTGAGATCGCTCGCCAGTTTTTCGGGACTCCGACCGTCCAGGAGTTCGTGCCATCGCCGCCGCAAATCTTCGATAGCCGCACTACATTCCACGATCGTCAGGTCAGGCCACGGTTGCGCCGTGGGCGGCGCGGGATTCTCGAACCGGGACATCCAGATGCGTTGCGCGCCGATGACGTGACAAAACGCCTTTCTCGCTTTTTCGCTTCCGCTCGGCACTGTGTTTATGCTTGCCAACGTCTCGAAGTTTGCCCAGTAGTCGTATTCAAAGAGTTTTCGATGATCCATACGTTCCGCTCCCGTGAAAAAGTTGGCGCCCTAGGAGAGACTGTCATTCCGAGCGCAGCGAGGAATCTCGCTCTGGTCTTTCTTTAGAGAGCAGTTCCCCACAGAGCAAGATTCCTCGCTGCGCTCGGAATGACGCTTGATCGTTCCCGCCTGCCCCTCGGACGCCGGACATGAGCGACTGCTTACACCCGGATTCCTACTCCGACTTGAACAGCCCTGAATAGACAACCCCCGCGATTGCTGCGCCGATGATCGGGGCAACCCAGAAGAGCCATAGTTGCTGAAGCGCCCATCCGTGCACGAAAAGCGCAGGCCCGGTGCTGCGAGCAGGATTCACTGAGAGGTTGTCCACGGGTATGCCGATCAGGTGAATGAGGGTGAGGCTGAGGCCGATCGGTATTCCCGCGAAGCCCACCGGTGCACGGCCGTGTGTGGCGCCGAGAATCACAAACAGGAAAAAGAAAGTGAGAACGATCTCTGCCAGCAGGCATGCTCCGAGGGAGTACCCGCCCGGAGAGTGGTCGGCATATCCGTTGCACGCGAAGCTGCCCAGCTCAAACCCGGGTTTGCCGCTGGCGATGAAGTACAGTACCGTGGACGCGGCAGCCCCGCCTAAGACCTGCGCGACGATGTAAGGAACAAGATCTGAAGCCGGGAACCGTCCCCCAGCCCATAACCCTACGGATACTGCCGGATTGATATGGCAGCCTGAAATGTGACCTATGGCGTACGCCATAGTGAGCAGGGTAAGACCGAATGCCAGCGCCACGCCGACAAACCCGATACCCATATGGGGATTTGGGAGAAAAGCGGCGGCCAAAACTGCACTTCCGCAACCGCCGAAAACCAGCCAGAACGTGCCAAAGAACTCCGCTCCACACCGTTTGCCTAGCGACATAAGAAGTCCCCCTTTTTGTATTTGTGATTTTCGTCTCGCGCTACACCGGGTGGGCTCCTGGGGAGCAGCCCGGGTGCTGATAACTGCAGTCTATCATTTCCGGATGAACCTTGCACCAGATTATAATGCAGGAAACACTACCCTGCCGACTGCCCTCTGATGTCGGCGGCCCTCTCCCATGTCCGGAGCCCATAGCGGCTGAGATAGATCGGGATATTCTTGAACAGCCGGTTCTCGGCTTCGATTTCGTGTATCATCGCCCGTTTCACATGTGAAAGTATGCCGGTGAGTATGGTGAGAGAGCCGCCGTCGCCACCCGCACCATTCACCTTCCACCCCAGGGCACCGTGTTCCTTCGCGATCTCAATCACCCGACGCGCATCGCGGCTCACCAATTCGGGATGTAGCCGCTCCTGCGCCTCGGTGTTCTCGATCATGGCTTCTCCGAGCGCCACAAAATCGCCGGCGTGGACGGCATCCCGGCTTTTTTCGGCCGTCGCCCGCAGGTCCTGAAGCTTGCGGCAGTTTGGACCCGACCCCTCGAGCTCCTTGATTACTTTCTCATGCACCGCCGATGAACTGTGGGATTTGCCAAAGTAGATCAACACCAGGCGCCGCTCGAGTTCCCACCAAAGCGCGTTGGGGATCTGAATCTGGGAAACCGTGGCGCGAGGATAATCGAACATCTCGATGTAATTCAGCCCGCCGTAGGCCGAACACAACTGGTCCTGAATGCCGCATTGCAGTTTCAGCATCTCGGTCTCAATCGCCTGCGCCGTGTACGCCACCTCGTGGGCGGTAAGGTGGCCCCGGGTGAGGCGGTCGAGCGCTCCTACCAGAGCCACCGCCACCGCCGCTGAAGTGCCCGTCGAAGCCCCGCTCGGAGCTTCCGAGAATATTGACACCTTCAATGCCACGTCGGCAGGAACCTTCATGCGCGCAATGGCCGCCTGAAGCAGCGGGTGCTCATCCCAACTGGATTCCGCCCCTGTGGCGACAAACCGTTGCCCATAGTTCTCTGCGAAAACCATGATCTGCCGCTCCGCCGCGTCGTTCCTAAATACTTCCACCTGCACTTCAACGTAGGGGTAGACCCCGATATTGAAGATCTTTCCGCTTTTGGCAAACCAAGTGTCTGTCCAGCCCCCGTTGTCGCAAATGCGAATAGGAGCTACGCAGTTGATGATGCGTTGCGGCTGCGCGACAGTATCCTCGTTCATTTGTTAACTCCGTTCGAGTCGAGATTTGACAGACCTCAGCCACCCGCCTTCGCGCATTGGCTAGTTTGAATTCGTAGTATACTCTCAGTGCTATGCAGACAATTCAGTATTTCCAATTAGATAAGAGTGTCGAGGCACGTGTACTTCTTTTTGAGGAAGAGGTTCAGAGATTCAGAAGCGAGGGTGCGCTTGACCCGATTGCTACAAAGAAGCTGCAAGAGTTCTTTCGCGTGCAACATATTTACCACAGCACGGGGATTGAGGGCAACCGCCTGTCGCTCCGAGAAACTGAGATGGTTCTTCTCGAAGGAATGCACTTGAATGACAAGCCACTGGCAGATCAGGAAGAAGTGAAAGACCTTGACGCCGCCCTGAATTTTCTTTTTGAGCTGTCTACCGCCTCGACAGCGATTCGGGAAACCGACGTTCGCGAACTACATAGGCTCGCCGTCTTAAACCGGCAGGAAGCTGACCCGGGGGCCTACCGAAAGATCGGGGTCGTAATAACCGGGAGCGAACACAGGCCGCCAGAGCCGATCGCCGTTCCAGGAATGGTGCAAAAGCTCGTGGAGTGGCTCAACGCCACTGAGCCCAAGTCTCCTCTGGTTATGGCGGCTTATGCCCACCACCAGATTGCTGCAATTCATCCGTTCGTAGACGGGAACGGTCGCGTGGCCCGACTACTCATGAACCTCGTCCTGCTGCGCTCCGGATACCCCATTGTGAATATAAGACGGGAAGACCGTGCAAGATACTATGAGGGCCTCTCTTTTGCCGACGCGGGTATTTACGACCCGCTTGTAGAATTGATTCTCGACCGGGCGAACTACGTTTTTTCGGAGATGAAGCGGGTGAAGGAAGAAACAGAGCGGCTGCGAATCTACGCGCAGCGCTGGGGAGAAACAGAAGCTGCCGTTATTCAAAGGCGGGAGGAGCGTGAGTACAGAATCTGGCTGGGTCAGATGGAGGTGATTCAGCTTGAGTTTGAAACAGTTGCGGATCTACTGGACGAGCAACTAAGGGAGATCAAAATTGATTTTTGGAAGTATCCGCCTCCTGATCTCTCCAAGTTCACAGAGCTTCGCGATAGGGGAAAAGTCCATCAGAACTGGTTCTTTCGAATTCGCGTAAAGCAACGAACGAGCGGCGCTGAGGAGAACTTCGTGTTCAACTTCTACCGAAACCCTGCATTATTCTCCAGAAGCAAGGTGATCCCACTGGTTCTGAACCGAATCAACGAAGAAGGGGTCTATGCATATGTGACATCCCAAAAGATTAGGTTACGGGAAATCTATTATGAGGATAATCGGTTAAACGTGCGCATGGTCCCATCGGATAATCCGGCTACGGTCACTACATCCACGAAAATCACAGCGGCACAAGTAGCCCGCGAGTTCTTTGAAGACGTGCTGAAAGAATGCTGCGGTCTTGTAATCTACTGACCCTGACTACTTAGCTTCCCGCCAGTCATGCCCCACCCCGATATCCACTCGCAACGGCACCTTAAGCGGGTAGGCGCCTTCCATTTCGGCTTCCACAACCTTGCGCGCCTGATCGAGCCTCAGCTTCGGGAGCCTCGAATACAAGTTCGTCATGAACAGTCAACAACATGCGCGTCTTCATCTTCTCTCGCTCCAGGCGCGCGTGCACCTTGATCATGGCGAGCTTCATGAGGTCCGCCGCAGTTCCCTGAATGGGAGAGTTCATGGCCTCGCGCTCCGCTCGATTGCGCGAGGGCACATCCCGGCTGTTGATATCGGGAATGGGCCGCAGGCGGCCAAAGAGAGTGCGGACGCGTCCGGTGGTCCGCGCTTCTTCAACCAGTCGCTCGATCAGCTCTTTCACTTTGCTGTAGCGTTGGAAATAGGCGTCGATGTACTGCTGCGCTTCGGTTTTGCTGGTGCCGGTGCGCTCCGCCAACCCGAAGGAGCTGAGTCCGTAAACCACGCCGTAGTTGATGGCCTTCGCCATCCGGCGATGCTCGTGGTTCTGAAGCGCCGGGGGCACGCCGAAAATCTCCTGCGCGGTTCGCGCGTGGATGTCCTCGCCGCTCCTGAACGCCTCGATTAACACCGGGTCGTCGGCCAAATGGGCAAGCACCCGAAGCTCCACCTGCGAGTAGTCGGCGGAGATCAACCGGCAGCCGGGATCAGCGACAAACGCGGAACGAATGCGCAGTCCGAATTCATCGCCGACCGGTATGTTCTGCAGATTGGGATTAAACGAGGAAAGGCGCCCGGTGCGCGCCCCGGTCTGGCTGAAGGTGGTGTGCAGGCGGCCCGTTCGCGGGTTGATGAACTTCGGAAGCGCGTCGAGGTAAGTCGATTTCAGCTTTGTGCGAGTCCGGTAGTGGATGATCTTGCGAGGCAATTCGTACTTCTCAGCCAGGGATTCGAGAACCGACGCATCGGTGGAATACTGCCCGCTCTTCTTCAGCCGCTTTCCGCCCGGCAGCTTTAGCCTCTCAAACAGAATGTCTCCAAGCTGTTTCGGCGAATCGATGTCGAAGGGCTGGCCCGCCAGGTCATAAATCTCTCGCGTGAGGTCAGTGAGGTCTTTATCAAACTCGCTCGACATGCTTTCCAGAACGCTCGGGTCGAGGCGGATGCCGAACGTTTCCACATCGGCCAGAACGCTCGACAGCGGCAGGTCAATCTCCTCAAAAACGCGTTTCAGTTCTTCCCGCGCAATCTCCGGGACGAACAGTGACGCCAACTCGCGTGTGGCGTCCGCCCAGTCCGCCGTCGAGCCCGAAAGCTTGTGCCCTTGACGGCGCAGCACCACGTCTTCGAGCGAATGGTTCGTGGCCAGCGGGTCGAGCAAAAACGAGTAGAGCAGGGTGTCGTCCGTGACACCCGCCAGCGCTATTCCGTACTTTGCGAGCAGCAATCGCAGCAGTTTCGAGTTGTGAGCCGCCTTGGGATGCGACGCGGAAGAGAGAAACGACTTCATGGGCTCGAGAAGGCTGGGCATGGCGGATAGAGTTGCCAGCCGCCTGCCGTCCGAGAGGCCTAATCCCCGAAGTCGCCCGGCAAAACTCTCTTCGCCGTCGACCGCCAACCCAATCGCCACCGGGGCACGTTCCTCTAAAGCATTCAGCCACCGGGTCACCGACTCCGGCGTCGATAGTTCTTCGGCCTCCTTCGCTGCCTGCACCGGGATCGGCGCCTCTTGCAGGAATTCCCGCAGCATTGATGTGAACCCCAGTTCCTGGCACAAAGCGCGCAAATCGGTCAGATCCTCGGGGGCGCGCTTGAGGTCTGAAGGGGCGACCGCCAGCGGAACGTCCGGGCGGATGGTGGCCAATTGCCGGCTGAGCAGTGCTTCTTTCTTGAAATCGCGCAGGGCGTCGCGGTAACTTTGCTTCTCCGCCTGCTCGTAGTTTTCCAGCGCCTTGTCGAGTGTGCCGAACTTACCGATGAGTTCCGTGGCGCCCTTCGGCCCGATGTAACTTCGCTTCTTGGCGCCCGGCGCGAGGGGCGGCTCTTGACCCGGAAAGGGCCGCGCACCGGGGATGTTGTCACTGGGATCGCCAGTCAATGCAAGCCAGTCAACGACCTGGAAAGGCTTGACGCCTATCACGCTCAGCACGCTTTCAAGCTCGACACTTGAAAGTCTCACATTGTCCAAAGCGACCTGAAGCCTGGCTTCTTCAGAGTGCTTGATCGACTGTTTCTCATCCGCTGTGAGTTCCGGTTCCTGCTTAGCGAGTCGCGCCAGGTTTGCTTCCTCCACAATTTCGTCGGGCGTCATCGCGACGATGAGCGACTCCCGGTCCACCGATCTGCCGGGAGGCTTCAGGGCAAAAACATGCTGGTCAACAAGCTGATAGAGGTCCTGATCCCCCGACACGATGAAAGTGTTCAAGCCTTCGTCAGACCCGGCCTTCGCTAGCGTGCCCATCACATCGTCCGCTTCGTAACCTTCCCTCTCAACGAGCTTCACTCCCATCGCCCGGCAGAACTGCCGCACATAGGGAAGCTGAAGAGCTAGTTCCTCCGGAAAAGCGGGGCGGTTGGCCTTGTATTGTTCGAACAGCTTGTCCCGGAAAGTGGGAGCCGCAAGGTCAAACGCCACGCCGACCAGGTCGGGTTTGTGCTCTTTGAGGATCTTCCGCAAGGTTCGAACGAAGATGTAAATCGCCTTCGTGGGCATTCCGCCGGGCGAGCGCAAATCCATCTGCATGGGCGCATGGAACGCCCGAAAAACCAGCGACATGGCATCAATCAAGACCAGCTTCTTGCCGGGCTGGAATTCGGCCAAGGTACCCCTCCGATTTTGACGTAGTTGGCTATTCTACCCTAAATCAGGTTCGCCAAAGGCACACAAATCTGAGCCAATGTTGCATGATTGACACATCTTCAGTTTTGTTACGTCCGGAAGAACGAGCATAAGGTATTGATAATAATTGTCTTGTCTGAACTCACGCAGTTGGCTAAGAAAATGCTCATTATCTGACTTTCAAGGAGCTTCTTGGCCAACCAACACACGATTGCGAATCCAGTCTCCGTCTCCGGTGTGGGCCTCCACACTGGCGTCAGGGTCAACCTAAGGCTCTGCCCCGCCCCCGCTAACTCAGGCGTAGTCTTCCGGCGCACCGACCTGGAGGGCTTCGTCATTGAAGCCCAAGCCCGAAATGTCGCCCGGGTCAGCTACGCAACGAGCTTGATGAAGAAAGGCGTACTGATTTCCACTACCGAACATCTCCTGTCGGCCCTGGCAGGCTTGGAAGTGGATAACGCGATCGTGGAAATCGATAACCTGGAACTCCCGATCTTGGACGGCAGCGCGCGGCCTTTCGTCGAACTCATCACCCAAGCCGGGATTCGCCGCCAGCGGGCCCGCAGGAACTTCGTCAAAATCCTTAAGCCCGTTGAGGTCGTCGATGGAATGAAGCGCATCATCGTCTACCCGGCGGATTCTCTCCGCGTCACATATCGCATCTCCTTCCCACACCCATTAATTGGGGCGCAATCCATCGACTTTTACTCCAGCTCGTCCGAGTACGCTAGTGAAATCGCCCCCGCGCGGACATTCGGGTTCCTGGAAGAACTCGAAATGCTTCGCAAGAATGGCCTGATCCGCGGCGGCTCGCTGGAGAATGCCGTGGTGCTCGACCGCACGGGTGTGGTCAACCCCGAAGGGCTGCGTTTCCCAGAAGAGTTCTGCCGGCACAAGCTTCTGGACCTGATCGGCGACTTCTCCCTGCTAGGCCGCCCACTACTCGGGCACGTGGTTGCCGAGCGAGCCGGTCACGCCATGCACGCCCAACTTGTCGCTCGTCTTTTGCGCGAGAGGCAATCCTGGAGACTCGTTACCCATCCTGAGCTCGACGCAAAACCCGTTTCCGATCCCGACCCTGTCTTCGCCACCAGCGAAGCCCAGTAGGAAGAGTACTTTCGGACAACTCTTCATCATCGGCTATTTACAATTCACTATTTACTCTTCACAATTCACCATTCATGGTGGATGAGATCTCCAACACGTCGACCGAGTCACTTCTCCCCCTTCTCGAAAAGGCGTTCGGCTTCCCGTCTTTTCGAGCCAACCAGGAAGCCGTCTGTCGCGCCGCCATTGCCGGCCGAGACATACTGCTGGTCATGCCGACGGGATCCGGCAAGTCACTTTGCTATCAACTCCCCACCCTGGCGCGCGGCGGCACGGCGCTGGTCATCAGCCCCTTGATCGCTCTCATGGACGACCAGGCAGCCAAGCTCGC
Organism: uncultured Acidobacteriota bacterium; assembly: GCA_963722675.1. Taxonomy (GTDB): domain Bacteria; phylum Acidobacteriota; class Terriglobia; order UBA7540; family UBA7540; genus CAVROP01. The sequence continues at coordinate 22,772 of CAVROP010000127.1, read as the reverse complement.
TTCACTCGGCTGCAAAGTCGCGCGCGTGCATTCCGGCATGGACCGCCTGGCTTCCCGGCAGTCCTGCCGCGACTATCTGAACGGCGAAGTGCAATTCATGTTCATTGCGCCGGAGCGGTTTCGGGTGCCGGGATTCCCCGAAATGCTGGCCAGGCGGAAGCCCTCGCTGATCGCTATTGACGAAGCGCATTGCATTTCGCAATGGGGTCACGATTTCCGGCCGGATTATCGCATGCTGGGGCAATACCTCCCGGCGTTGCGTCCCGCGCCCGTCATGGCGCTCACTGCCACGGCAACCCCCATCGTGCAGAACGACATTGTCAGCCAACTTCGCTTGGTCAACGCGGCTCGATTCATCCATGGTTTCCGGCGCGAGAATCTCGCCATCGAGGTCGTGGAGGTGCCGCTCCCACATCGCCCTCAACTCACCCAGGAGCTGCTCAGCGAGCCAGCCCGTCGTCCGGCCATCGTTTACACGCCCACGCGCAGAGCAGCCGAGGAGCTGGCACGGGATCTCTCTCGCTTGTTTCCTGCGGCCGCCTACCATGCAGGGCTTGAGTCCAGGCAGCGGGAGCGCGTCCAGGCGGAGTTTGTCGAAAGCAAGCTCGAGGCGGTGGTCGCCACCATTGCGTTTGGCATGGGCATCGACAAGCCCAATGTGCGGACCATCATCCGCACCGCGCTGCCCGGCAGCATCGAGGCCTATTACCAGGAAATCGGCCGCGCCGGGCGCGACGGACTGCCGAGCCGGACGATCCTGCTGTATTCCTACGCCGACCTGCGGGTGCACGAGTACTTCTTCGAGCAGGATTATGCCCCCTTGGAAACTCTCGAGGCCATCTATCACCGGCTCAGCCCGCAACCGCAGCCAAAAGAGGACCTCTGCCGGGCGCTGCTCCTGGATCCCGAGTTGTTCAACCGGGCCCTCGACAAGCTTACAATTCACGGCGGCGCGGCGATCGAGTGGACGGAAAACGTGACCGTGGGCAGCAAGGACTGGAAGCAGTCGTATCTCACGCATCTGGAGCAAAAGCGGGCGCAACTGGAACTCATGAGGCGCTACGCGGAAACTCATCAGTGCCGCATGCGCGCCTTGGTGCGCCATTTCGGAGATTTCGCCGACGCCCAGCGAGCTTGCGGCCACTGCGATTTCTGCGCTCCCAAACAATGTATCGCCCAGCGATTCCGGCCCATCACGCAAGCTGAGCGGCGTATTGTCTACGAGGTCGTCGACGCACTTCGGTCTGCGAATTTCCAAACCCTCGGAAGGCTGCACCAATCATTGTCTCAAAGCGAGTCCATAAGCAGAGACCGCTTGGAGGGCATTGTCGGGGCGATGGCCGCGGCGGGACTGGTGCAGATCGAGGACGCCAGCTTTGAAAAAGGCGGCAGAACCATACCCTACCGGAAAGCGATGCTGACCCGCGAAGGGTTGAGCCTGAACGAGCGCACGCCGCTGGATCTTCTGCTGGCCACCCACCGGGCGGAAGAGTGGCTACCGGCGAAGCGGCGGAGGAAAAAATCCCCGAAATCCAAACCGCCGCCTGCCCAGACCCTTTCGGTTGACGAAGCCGCACCCAAGAAGCAAAGCCCGCCACAAGGGCAGCCACGAGGCCCGGAAACATTTTCGCCGCAAGAGTCTGCGCTGGAAGAAAAGCTGCGTGCCTGGCGGAGTGCGGAAGCGAGAAAAAGCGGATTTCCGGCTTACTGTGTTTTCAGCGATCAGGCGTTGTACGCTATCGTTGTAGCCCTGCCGGCCGCTCCCGGCGAGCTGCTCGAGATCAACGGAATCGGACCTGCGAAAGCGGAAAAGTATGGGCGGAGCATCCTCCACATCTGCCGTTCTGCGAAAGGTGAACGGTGAGTTGGGCCGTAAACCGCGTACTGTGAATCGCACGAGTGCCCTGTCATTCCTTGCGAAGATTCCACGATTCTTCGGCTCGTTGCTGTTCTGAGAATCTGCGTGCCGAAGGCACCTTGGAGTGCGGCGGCTCGACGCCGCCTTGGGATTACGGCGCAGCGCGGGGTTCCACAACGCGATAGTCTGACTCCTTCGAATTCTTCTTACGAAAAACATTGGCTGGCACAGGACGAAGGCGGCGTCAAGCCGCCGCACTCCAAGGCGCTTCGCGCGTCGCCCCCTTTGGGAAAAGGTGATTCGCGATGGCGCTGCCACCAGGCAGGAGAGGGGACAATTTGACCCGGGCACCGCAGTACTATTTCGATACGGTCCTTTGCCTCTTGCGGGAGGCAGACGACCGGAGTATCCTCCCTGTGGGGGATAAGTGATAGACCTTCCGGCAGTCAAATCAAAACAATTGAAGAAGAGGAGGCGTACTATATGCCAATCACGGCTGTAGTCGAAAAGAACGCGTATGAAGCGGCGATGGAGAACTTCGATCTCGCGGCGGACGCGCTCGAACTCGACAATGATGTGCGAAATATGATCAAATCTCCCGAAAGGGTGCTGACCGTCCATCCTGCCCGTTCGGATGGACAACGGGAAGATTCACTGCTTTTCAGGGTCACCGCGTGCAACACAGCACCGCGCGCGGGCCTGCCAAAGGCGGAATCCGCTACCATCCGCACGTAACGTTGGACGAAGTGAAAGCCCTTGCAACCTGGATGACGTGGAAGTGCGCGGTTGTGAATATCCCCTTCGGCGGCGGCAAAGGCGGCGTGACCTGCAATCCTAAGGCGATGTCGCAAGTCGAACTGGAGCACCTCACTCGCCGTTATGCCAGCGCGATTCTTCCCCTGATCGGCCCGGCGCAGGACATCCCCGCACCGGACGTCTACACCAACTCTCAGGTCATGGCCTGGATCATGGATACGTACAGCATGACGAAGGGCTATCCGATTCCGGGCGTGGTCACCGGCAAACCCATTGCTCTGGGCGGCTCGCTGGGCCGCAACGAGGCTACCGGCCGCGGCGTTTTCAATACCCTCCAATCGGCGTGCGAACATCTCAGCATTCCGATGAAAGGCGCGAGGGTGGTTGTTCAGGGATTCGGCAATGCCGGTTCCATTGCGGCCCACTTGCTGGACAGCAATCAGGCGTATGTGATCGCGGTCAGCGATTCCAAAGGTTGCGTCTATAACGCCGATGGCGTTGATATTCCGAAACTGATGCTGCACAAGGAAAAGACCGGCTCCGTGGTTGGGTTCCCCGGCTTCTGAGCCGATCACTCCCGAGCAATTGCTCGCCCTGGAGTGCGAGATCCTGGTTCCCGCCGCCCTTGAGAATGCCGTCCAAGGCGAGAACGCTGACACCGCTCCACACGAAGATTGTCGCCGAGGCGGCCAATGGTCCGTTGACCCCCGAAGCCGACAGGATCCTCGAAGCTAAAGGCGTCTTCATTATCCCGGACATCCTCTGCAACGCGGGTGGCGTCACCGTTTCCTACTTTGAATGGGTGCAGGACGAACAGCACCTGTTCTGGGAAGCTCAGGACGTTTACAACCGCCTGGAGCGCGTCATGAAGACCAGCTTCAACGACGTGCTGAAGATCCACCTGACGCACAAAGTCGGGATGCGAACCGCTGCGAATATGCTGGGCATCGGCCGAGTGGCAGAAGCCACCAAGCTGCGCGGCCTCTATCCGTAAGCTTCGCATTATTTCCTTTCGAGCCGGGAGCTGGAGGGCAGCTCCCGGCTTTTTTGTGCGCGCAAGCTCAGAAACCCTGTCATTCTGAGCGAAGCGAAGGATCCGCAGTTCCGGTCCGTGGCGAACTAATGCAGATTCTTCGCTTCGTTCAGAATGACAGACTTTCAGGATGACAGAACCACCACGGACTAAGTCGAGGGAGGCGAGATGAGCACTGTTGAAACCGAGAAGGAACTCAGCGTCTATGAATCCATGGCTGCGCGCTTCGACGTGGCCGCCGGCAAATTGCAACTTGACGACGGGCTCACGAAGTACTTGCGTTCCCCCAACCGGGAGATCATCGTGCACATTCCCGTGGCGATGGACAATCGTCAGCTCAGGGTTTTCGACGGCTACCGTGTGCAGCACAGCATTGCCCGCGGGCCTTGCAAGGGCGGTGTTCGCTACTCGCCCGATGTGACCCTGGACGAAATCCGCGGCCTGGCCGCCGAAATGACCTGGAAATGCGCGGTCGTCAACATCCCCTTTGGCGGCGCCAAGGGCGGCATCGTCTGCGATCCATCCCAACTCTCGCACGGGAGAACTGGAGCGCATTACCCGGCGCTACACGGCGGAAATCCTGGACTACATCGGGCCGGAGCGCGACGTGCCTGCGCCCGACATGAACACCAACGAGCAGACGATGGCCTGGATTATGGACACCTACTCGATGCACATGCGCCACACCGTGACGGCCAGCGTCACGGGCAAACCGCTCGACTTGGGCGGCTCCCAGGGCCGGCGCGAGGCCACCGGCCGCGGCTGCATGATCTCCATCGATGAGGCCCTCAAGCGCTTCTGGTGGAAAAGACAGGAAACGCGCGTCATCGTTCAGGGCTTTGGCAACGTCGGCTCGGAGGCCGCGCGACTGCTGCACGAGGAAGGCTACAAAATCATCGGTGTTGCCGACGTCGCCGGCGGAGTCTTCAATACCAGCGGACTGGACATCACCGCCCTCCTGCACTACGCCAAAGAGAACGGAACCGTGAAAGGATTCCCCGGTGGCGAAAGCATCGGGACGCAGGAAATCCTGGAGCAGGAATGCGAGGTGCTCCTCCCAGCCGCTACGGAGAGCGTCATCACCAGCAAAAACGCTCATAAAATCAAGGCGCGCATCCTGGCGGAAGGCGCTAACAGCCCCACCACTCCGCCTGCGGACGCTATCCTGTTTGACCGCGGCGTCTTCGTCATCCCTGACATCCTGGCCAATGCCGGTGGCGTGACGGTGTCCTATTTCGAGTGGGTGCAGGACCGCCAGGGCTACTTCTGGCAGGAGAATGTAGTGAATGAACGCCTTAAGGCAATCATGGTCGCCGCCTTCGACGAAGTGGCGCGCTGGGGCGAGAAGCACAAGGTCAACAACCGCATCGCAGCCTACATGCTGGCCATTGACCGCGTCGCCTTCAGCGTCAAACTGCGCGGGATCTACGCCTGAAGACTTATCCGGCACAGGCGCCTCTTTCAAGTCTGGGAACTAAGCGGCGATTCGGTAATGATGTCCCTCTCCTGAAGAGGCGGTCGTGTATTGACTCGCGCCGACCCGTAAAGTACCGTCCCGGCGACTTCGCCACGCCTACCGGGCCTGAATCTGCCCACCGACGGCCGGGCGTTGCATCTAAACCCCGGTTTTTTCGCTTCGTTTGCCGCGTTTCGTGCGCAGGAATGCGTTGGTTTTGCGCACATTGTTTTGGCGACTTCGTTTGTTTTCAATGAGTTCTTGGCTTCGTTCCCACGATTTCGTGTTTCTTCGAGAGACTGACCCTCCTCGGTTTCGGGTAGGGGCGGTTCGCGAACCGCCCCTCTTCAAACACCCCAAATCTACTGCCTATCAGGTTGGCTTGGAAGAGTGGGAAAGGTGCAAAAGATGAGAGTAATTATTTTTAGTGCAATGGAATCAAAGGGTAGGCGAGGCGAGGGGTTTTCACATTGTGAAAAAGAGGCCCCCAACTGTGGCATTTTGACACATGTATGCAGAAAACTGCATATTTCGCGGGGGTGAGGACGTGACTGTCGCAACGCGAAGCCATGCGGTCCATGGACAACGCGCCTTGAGGGATCGAAGGGCTACAGTTCGCGCCAGGTGGCGGAGAGTCGAATTAGACAGGCCAACCCGCAAGGGTGTAACTAAGGGCTATCGAGACGGTTGTGAGGCGGCGAGCCGAGGAGTGAAGAAGATGCTCAGCTGGCCCTCAGACACACAGTTGGCCCTCCTGCTGATCTTCTGTGTTATTCTTCTGCCTATCTTGGCGGCGTGTCTCGCAGGGCTCTTTCTTACGCACAAACCGCATACGGGGAGGCAACGCGGTAGGGGGAAAAAAGAAACCGGGTGATCCCCGCAGGCATCCTCCTGACATTGCAGGCGACGCAAGGGCTGTGATTGACCGAGCCAGCTACAGGCTTGTCCGGTCGGCCGCAGAGTGCAGGTACGTCTTTCCGTGGACGCTCACCGCTAAGGATGCCGACGAGGAAGTCATCTTCACCCGCCGCTACATTCTCGATTCCGCCCTGAGGGAAGGGCTGCGGGTCGAAGAGGTCGTCAGTTTTCCCGGCAATACCATTCCCAGGTTCCCCGTCGCCTTCCGCTTGGTTGACGATGCCGGCCAGGACATCACTTGGAGCATTGGGAGGATGGGAGCATAGAGAAACGAATGCCGGTGGCCACTGTGTTCGGGAGCCTTGAGTCCGGGGCCACCGTCAATGCAACGTGACAGTTAGCCACGAAGCCTTCCGCTCTTGATGAGGTCCGCCTTCACCTTTTCCCACGGGATGCGCTTCTCATGCCTCCGCGCGCGGGAAACCAGGACGTCCTCGATGTCCTCCCAAAGGGCCCTGTGCTTTTTGAGGTCGATGACTGCTGCAGTTTTGTGGCCCTTTTCGTCGGTGATAAACTGAATTCCGGTCATGTGTAACGCGCTCCTTAGATTCCTCTTCTCACTCTAGTTTTGCCGCTTGCCCCCTGTCAACACACTACCGCTGTTGCCCTCGCAGCGCTATTTGTTTTTGAGATGCCTTAGGGCCATTTCGGCGGCGGCGATTTGGCGGGCGACTTGGCGGGGAGCGGTTCCGCCGGTCACATTTCTACGATTGACTGCCTTTTCAGGGGAAACGGCAACGCGGCGCAAGGGCTCGTCCCAGGAAGGTATGAAGCGCCGGGCTTCGGCAGCGCTGAGGCCGGCGAACGTCCGCCCTTGGGCTGCGCAGTAGCTGACCAGTTTCCCCACCTGCTCGTGAGCTTCGGCGAAGGGCACGCCTCGGCGAACGAGTTCATCGGCAAGTCTGTCGCCGTCAGAAAACCCTGCGTGGTGGCGTCTTCCATTCGTTCGGGACGAAGCCGCAGCGTGGCGGCGACGCGGGATGCGATCACCAAGCGCCTCGCGAGTGGTATCGACGGCGCGAACAGCGCTCCCTTATCCTCCTGCAGGTCGCGGTCATAAGCCAGCGGCAGCCCTTTCATCAGCGCCAGCAGTCCCGGTAAGCCTTCCCAGCACGGTTGCCGCCTTGCCCGCGGATCAATTCCAGCGAATCCGGGTTCTTCTTCTGCGGCATCAGGCTGCTGCCGGTGCTGTAAGCGTCGGCCAGTTCCACATAGCCGAAGCCCGGCGAAGAGTAGATGATCAGGTCCTCCGCCCAGCGGCTGAGGTGAAGCATGGTCAGTGCGCAGGCAAAGGCCAGCTCGAGCGACGAAATCCCGGTCCGAGGTGACGTCCAGGCTGTTGGAGGCCGGCGCGCGCAAAACCCAGTGCCCGCGCCAGGCGCTCCCGGTCGAACGGGTAGGCGGTTCCGGCCAGCGCTCCCGCCCCCATCGGCAGTTCGTCGGCGCGCTTGCGGCAATCTTCGAGCCGGGACGCGTCGCGTGTGAACATTTCAAAATAGGCAAGCAGATAATGCGAGAAAAGAATCGGCTGGGCAGGCTGAAGGTGCGTGTAGCCGGGCATCACCACGCGAGGATGGCGCCGCGCCTGGCCAAGCAACGCCTCGAGCATGCGCGGCCAGAGCCCGTTCAAGATCGGCGATGGCGTCCTTGACGTACAGGCGAGCTTCCGTGGCCACCAGGTCGTTGCGGCTGCGGCCGGTGCGGAGTTTGCCCGCCAGAGCGCCGATTCGCCGCCCCAGTTGCGCCTCGACCCAGGTGTGCACGTCCTCGCTCGATTGCCCCCGGCCCAGTCGGGATGACGTTCGACGTGGCGGCGGATGGCTTCGAGCGCGCGCCCCAAGCGGCGCACCTCCGACGGCTTCAACACGCCCACCCGGCCCAGCTCCTGAACGTAGGCAAGATTGACTCGCAGGTCATAGAGGATGAACCGCTGGTCGAGAGAGAAGGATTCGGAGAATTCTTCGAAGCGCGGATCGCGGCGGCCGGTGAAGCGTCCTCCCCAGAGCTTCATTCGATTCTCCATGTGGATAACGCGAACGTGCTCGTCTGTCATTCTGAGCCGCAGCGACGAGGATATCCCAGACTCCCCTGTAGATTACCTCGCTCAGAGCAGAAACTCCTAGTCGCCCTCACTCAGGATGATCCCAGCGAAGGTTGCTCAGGATGATGACGCACGTTCGAACGCGCTTTCGCCTGGGAATAGACGTCAAGCCCGTGACTACTTCCGTGCCGCGCGCTTGGCAGCCGCAAGGCGCAGCGGCAGACCGAGGATGTTAATGAAGCCCTCGGCATCTTTCTGGTTATAATCCGAGCTCATAACGAAGCTGCCGATGCTGGTGTCGTAGAGAGAATTCTGCGACTGCCGGTCGAGAACGCGCAGGTTGCCCTTGCACAGCCCCAGCTTGACCGTCCCGGATACGTTCTGCTGGGTGGCCTCCACGAAGCTGTCCAGGGCTTCGCGCAGGGGTGTAAACCACTGCCCATAATAGACCAGTTCGGCGTAGCGCAGCGCCACATGCTGCTTGTAATGGTAAGTCTCCCGATCCAGGCAGAGTGATTCGAGTTCCTGGTGGGCCAGCATGATCATCGTGCCTGCGGGAGTTTCGTAGGCGCCGTGCGACTTGATTCCCACCAGCCGGTTCTCCACCAGGTCCGTGCGGCCCACGCCGTGCAGGCCCGCCCAAGGCGTTCAGGGTCTCGACCAGGCGCACGGGGGCCATGCGCCTGCCGTTGACGGAAACCGGAACACCGGCCTCAAAACCCAACACCACTTCCGCCTCCCGCGCCGGGGCCTTCTGCGGCTTACGGGTGAGCTTCCAGGCGCCGTCCGGAGGCTCGCCGAGCTTGGTTTCCAAGGGGCCGCCTTCGTGGCTCAGATGCCAGAGATTCTGATCGCGGCTGTAAAGGTCATTCTTTTTCACGGGCACGGGCACTTTGTGGCGACGCGCATACTGGAGCGCATCCTCGCGCGATTTGATGGACCACTCCCGCCATGGGGCGATGACGCGCAAATGGGGCGCCAGGGCCTGGTAGGAAAGCTCGAAACGCACCTGGTCGTTCCCCTTGCCGGTGCAGCCGTGGGCCAGCGCGTCCGCGCCGTGCTCGAGCGCGATCTCCACCTGGCGTTTGGCGAGCACGGGGCGCGCCAGGGAGGTGCCCAGGAGATATTTGCCTTCGTAGATGGCGCCTGCGCGCACCGCCTTCCAAACGTAGCCGGTAACGAATTCCGCCCGCAGGTCCTCGACGAATACCTTCGAGGCGCCGCTGCTGAGCGCCTTGCGGCGAAGCGCCACGTAGTCGTCACCCTGGCCCACGTCTCCCACCATGGCGAAGACTTCGCAGCCATAGTTCTCCCGCAGCCAAGGAATAATGATGGAGGTGTCTAAGCCTCCCGAATAAGCCAGAACCACCCGCTTGACCGGATGGCTCGAATCACGCGCTGACGTCATGGGTTGTTTTGAACTCCCTTTCTGATCGGGTGATCGGGAGATCGGGTGAACAAACTGTAATCCCTGTGCGGCACTGATCCCTTGCTCATGCGGCAACATCGACCGGATCTTTTTGCGCAATTGTGCCGCGCCGCGAGCGTTGGGCGTCGCCACAAACACCGTGTCGTCGCCGGCGACCGTCCCGACAACCTCCGGCCACTCCTGCGAATCCAGCACCGCGGCCACGGGCTGGGCGTTGCCGGGGTGTGTCTTCAGGACCACCAAATTGGAAGCCAGGCTGACCTCGCGCAAGAACTCCTTCAGAACTACCTGCAAGGTCGGCTGCACTGGGGCGGCAGGCTCGACCGCTTCCGGAAGGTGATAACCGGAGCGCGTCTTCACCAAGCCCAGCTCTTCAAGGTCCCGCGACACGGTAGCCTGCGTCACCTGGATGCCGCGCTTGGCCAACTTTCGACGCAACTCGTCCTGGGTGACTTCCGGGTCGTTCCTCAGGAGTTTCAAGATTTGCGTGCGGCGGTAGAGATTTTCCATGTAAGTTTATGCAGGCAACTTATAAATATACCAAAGCAGGCGCGGCTTGGCAATGACGGGACGAAAAGTGATCGGGTGATCGGGAGATCGGGTGAAGAAACGCCCTGTTCCTGGCTGGTTTATCCGGGGGTGGCGCATACATTGAAGTCGATGTATGGGCCACCCTCCGAGAGTCTGTCATTCTGAGCCCGTTCGCTTCGCTCAGGGTAAACTGTGCGAAGAATCTGCATTAGTTCGGCCACGGACCGGAACTAATGCAGATCCTTCGCTTCGCTCAGAGCGTGTGACTTTTTTGAATTTAACTGAAAAGTGCCACTGATAACAAAAGAGTTAAGTGCCCTTAAACGGCCAAAAAACCAAAAAAGTCACAAGCTCTCAGAATGACAGCACTTTCATCTCCGTGGGTGGGCCGCAGGCCCATGTGCGCTCGGAATGACTGAGCGGCGGCGATTCCGCAGGGATTTGCTTCGGGGGATGCTACGTGCTGCGGCCTTTATTCATCCGATCTCCCGATCACCCGATCTCCCGATCAGGGCTGCGGATGCTGCATGGGGAAGTTCAGCGGCCGGGGTTGACCGTGAATATGCGAGACTTCATTGTTGAGAATTTTCTCCAGGACCAGGCTCAAGTCACCTCTGGACATCTTCACGGTCCCGTAGGGAGAGACTCTGCTGGATATCCAAATGTCCACGGGGCCACGCGTCTCCTGTTTGCGGTAGTGGTCACATTCAAATGCGCCCGCGGGAACCGAGATGGTTTCTGAGCCCAGCTTAACTCCCGGGCTCGTGTCCCCGGTCTCCACTCCCTGCTGCGCCAGACCAGGCATCATCCCCAAGGGAAATTCCATAGGCGGGCGGCCGGGCTGCTGCACAATCATACGTTTGATTTCGGGTTTCTCAGCGCTCATGACCATCAATTGCTTCATCACCATTTCCCCAGGCATCTCGAGGCCTTGAGTCCGGACTTCCAGCCAGTAGCCGGTGCTTCCGCCCACATCCTCTTTGCCGACGATGACGTAAGAAAAGTGCATGGTACTATTCTGAGATGTCATCAGGTACTGAGCCCCGCTCCCCACCACGGGTTTGAATTCTCCCATGAGGTGCGGCGGCTGCCTGCCCACGCTACCCCTCATGCCTTGAGCCGGCGCGCTGGAGCCGCAAGCCAAGGCCCAAGCAATGACCGCCAGAGCTATCCTGACACCTCTCATGACTGCCTCCGTAGTGGCTGGGGATCCGCCGGCCAAGCCATCAGGTGATCACCCACTGCGCCTCATTCCCCGTGGCCGCCATAGGCCATGAAATTCTCTTTCTTAAACTCTTCCCATTGAGCCGGAAGATACTGCTCCTTGGGGATGAACCGTTTGGCGCGGAAGGCGATGCCCAGGTTACGTTCCTCGATTTCGGCGCCCTTCTGCGGCAAGAAGTCAAAGACGCTCCGGTTGGCTCCATAATAGGCGCAGAGCCAGACGCCCGCAGCAGATTCCACCGCATAGAGCGCGCACACTAAAGGCAAGGGGCGCGTCGCATCCACAGAAACTTTCACTTGCGCCTCGATAATCTTCCCTTTCACGAACTGCGGAATCGCCGGGACCGAAGTTGTCATTTTGCGCCTCGCTGCTACTAACGTAACACGAATCGGAGGAATGAGTGAACGGGAGCTCACCCTATAAACACCGCTTTTATGTGGCGCTCGAAGAGGTTGCCGGTTACATTCCTGGCAATGGTGGGCTCCATCATCGCGAGGAGATCCAGGTAACGGTTTCCCATTCGCGCCGCCACCTTAAAGGCCACGTGAAGAAGCTGGCGAAAGCTGGAATTGTATGCCGGGCAGTTCGGATCGTGGCGCAGCGCCGCTACGAATTGTTCCGCCGCCCAGCGCGCCACGAGCCCGGGCTCAGGCAATCGGGCAGGATCGATGTTGACCACGGCGGCGTAAGGCGCGCACAAATCCTGGCGCTGTCGATAGGCCTCGGCATAAACCTCCTTAGCCAACTCGAGTCCGGCCCCGCCGGCCTCCGCCAGGCCGATCAGCTCTTCCAGCCAGGTGGTTCCGGCTGTCTTCAAATGTACGCCGGCATTGAATCTCAGGAGAGCTTGGTGGATGGGTCCATAAAGTGAGAATTTATCGCTCCCGGAGTGTACGCTCAGCTTCAAGTTGGAGGGCAGCGCGTAGCGACTGAGGGCAAAGGCGATGACTGCGACGTCATCCGAGAACTCCCGGCTGAATTGGGCAACATCGCCCTCATAGTCCACGCCCTTGTCGAAGCGACCGCTGAATTTCGGCGCGATGGTCTGAATCGGAATCCCTTCATCCGCCACCGCGGCCAGGATAATCAGCAGTTCGGCCGGGGTCTGAGGGGAATCGGTCTCGTCCATCGACACTTCCGTGATGAATTGTCCTCTTCCCTTTTCCTGCTCGATCCGGCGGTAAACCCGGGCCGCTTCCAGCACCGCCGCCAGGTATTTGTTCGCAACCTGCGCCAAGAAGGCGGAGTCGATGCGAAAGGCGTGGGAGACACCCGGCACGGCCAAATCCTCCAGCAGCTCCGGGTGACCTTCCACGAATCGCTGCAACGCCGAGGCCTCGCAGGGCCGGCCGATCAAATCCGCCACGTCGATGGTGAAAAAATCGCAGGCGTCGATGAAGTTGTCCACCGTCTTGAGATTGATGTGGTCGGCGTCCACGTGGTACGGCTTGTCCCAACCTAGAGCCTTCACCGCCCGGTCAGCCTCCGCTCGAGTATCGGCCGGCGTAGAACCTATGATACTGTGTTCCCGGTTCGATTTGTTCCACACCGGGATCACTTCCACCCCCTGCTCGAGCGCCATCTTACAAGCCTGCAACTGTGCCTTGCCTTGGTGTGCGAACCTGTCGCCTATACCGAGCGAGTAAAGAGAAAGCGCGGTGCTCATGGAAGTCACTCCTGCTTGAAGCGGGGGTAGATTGATAGGGCTCCACTCCCGGAGAAAAGAACTTGACATATTAGAGCAATAGAGCTAATCTACAATCGAAGGGTTTTAGCATTCGCAATGCGCTGAAACTCTTTTTTGTCTACCAACTGGGTTGGGTTATTTCCCTCTACAGGACGTCGGCGCGTAAACAGCTCATCTTGCACCGACCGAGTGCTCCGAACTCGCGCCGACTCCTGCCTTTCATCGGTAGACCCTTAAGTGGTTTCACCATCCTGCACTTAACTTACCTGGCACGTCCCAGTTTGTAGCGCTGACCTTTAGGCCAGCACTTGCCGACCGAAAGGTCGGCGCTACATCGACTCGTGATAAACCCGAAAAGTAAACGTGTTGTTCCCACGCAACACTAGTCATCCCGATCAAGGCGCTTTCGTCAGCCACAAGCGTAGCTCAATGCGAGGGCGGCGGTTGAGGCTGCGCCGGAGGTTCGGCCTTCTTGCCTGCCTTGTTCGAAGAATCCTTTGACTCCCGATCCGACTTTTGGTCCCCCGGCCGCCCGCCGCGGCCTCGCCGCGGATGGATTTCGACAAACGTATTCTTGAGTGGCTTGGCCGGACCGTTCTGCCCATTCAGAGCAGTTCCCAATTCCTTTTGGCAGGCAGCCAGATTGGATTGGGCCACATAGAGGACCTGGTCAGGGCTGCGCAAGAGATATGCGATGTAGGGTTGCAGGGTCTGCTGCAAGTCGAAGAGTTGGTCGCCGGCTTGGCTGTATTGTGCACCCAGGCTGGGATTCTCATACTGGCTGACGGCGTGCGCAACGCCATCCAGACGCGGCAGCGCCGCGTTGATCGCGGCGTAGGTCTGGAATCCGTAGTAGATGCTGTCCGGCCGTTTTTCAAACTCCGACCGCCACGCCTCCAGCGCGTCCATCGCGGTGTGAAGATTCCCCAAGGTCTGGGTGAGCGAATTGCGGATGATGTTCGAGACTATCCACTTTTCCGGGTGTGCAGCCTTGAGCAGGTCTTGAATACGGATGTCCATCGCCCCGATCTTGTGCGCCAGCATCTCAACCTGGGCACGATCCATGTATCCCGGAGCGTTGACGGGTTGGTTGGCCTGGGCGGGTTGGGGAGGCGGAATGGTTTCTGTCTGAGGCGGCGCTGCCGCCTGCGCGCCATGTGCAGGCTGGTTTTTTGCCGGCTGTTGCGCCGCCGCCCAGCAAGCGCACAGAGCAATGAGAAGAAAAAGAAACCGCTTCATTGGTCGCATACTACTTTAGAGGCAGGTTCCGCGAAGAAAGATGGCAGGCTCCTGCTCGACCCGTCCACAGAAACCCTGGACGCGGCATGGTGCCTTGTCACGGGACGAGTTCTTGAATCTCAACGCCAAACCTGAAGAGGGGTCGCGGGTCGCCTCGCCCCCAGCGATTCACTTCCCATCTGGCTTGGAGAAACTTAACGCCCGGCAGTTGCCTCAGATCGAGGGCCGCCGGAGCACTCCCCGCGTAGAACTTTTGAGGGAACCAGAAGAGCGCTTGCTGCCCCCATTCTGTTCCCTCCGCCGAGCCCCATACGGAGACGTGCAGGGACTCTTGTTCGATGATCTCCGTAATGCCGAGCACGATGACGACAGGCTTTCCTTCCAGGGCGCCAAGTTCGTAGGCAGGGCCTGCGCCATTGGTCTCCACGTGCGTTTCAGGAGGAAGCAGGTGGCCAAGCGTGGTTTGCGTCGAGATGTTCGCACTCATCGTCTGTCTTCCGCTGGGATTAGGATTGAAACCCTCCAACCACGCCATCGTAGCACAGGCGGCACTCCAGGGGGAATGAAAGAGTCGAGAGGCAGAAGTCGCTGAGCGTGGTGCGGGCGTCTCGCCCGCTGTCTTGGGACGGTGGCGCTCCAGCGCGCGGGCAGAGCCTGTCCTGAGCACTGCGAAGGAATGCGCGCGCGACTGCGGGCGGGACGCCCGCACCACAACGACCCATGGGCACTCAGGATTAGACTTTCGGCTTCCGCCTTTCAACTCGGTTGCTTTCCCACTCGTCGCCAGCATAGACTAAAGTTTTCCCTATGCGGGCAAACACTATGCTTCGATACTTCCGTATCTGGTCTCTCCTCTGTCTCACATCCTTTTGCTCGGCAGCCCGCGCTACGACGCTTACGATTCCGCTGGACGGAGACTGGCACTTCCTTGCCGATCCCAGCGGTACCATCGAGGTTCAACAACTGGCTTCGGCGGCGAATGTGCGTCCGACTCGCGTCCCTTCATCGTGGCAATCCCAGTTCGCGGACCTGCGCGATTACGCCGGGGTAGCCTGGTACTGGCGCGACGTAAGCATGCAATCTCTCTCGCCGGACCAGGTGGCGATTCTGCGCTTCGGAGCGGTGGATTACCTTGCCGATGTTTACCTCAACGGCCAGAAGGTTGGCAGGCACGAAGGGGGCTATACCCCGTTTGAGTTCGACATCACTTCCCTGCTTCGGCCGGGAACAAACCAGATTGCGGTACGAGTCGTCGACCCCGGAGCCAAGCCCAGTGTCGTGGAGGGAATCGACTACGCGGAGATTCCTCATGGAAAACAGAACTGGTACGTGCAAACCAGCGGCCTCTGGCAAAGCGTCGAAATCCAGATTCGACCGCGCGTTCACCTGGGACCCGCGCACATCCTGGCTGGAGCGAACGGAGACTTCAAGATCACGGCGCCGGTTGTGACCTCGCCCTCGCCGGCGCCGGCGAGCGGCTCAACCAGCCTTAGCGTGGAAATCCGCGACCGTAACGGAAAGGTCGTTTGGCAGGCCTCTCAAGAGCTCAATGACCCCCAGTCGCCTGCGGACTTCACGGGACATCTGGCCAACCCCAGCCTATGGAGCCCTGGCGATCCGGTGCTTTATACCCTGCACGCGAGTCTTGGTTCCGGCGACTCTCAGGACTTCCCTTTCGGCTTCCGCACTTTCGAAACCCGGGACGGAAAGTTTTACTTGAACGGCCAGCCGATTTATCTGCGCGGGGCGCTTGACCAGGATTTTTACCCTGAGACGATTTACACTCCGCCTTCACTCGATTACATCAAGGACGAGATGCGCAAGGCTCGCGCCTTGGGGCTGAATCTGCTGCGCTGCCACATCAAGGTTCCCGACCCGCGTTACCTCCAAGCCGCCGACGAAGTTGGCATACTCATCTGGTACGAAATCCCCAACTGGGACAAGCTCAGCGACGACTCGAAGCGCCGCGGCCTCGAGACGCTCCGCGGCATGGTGGAGCGTGACTCGAATCATCCCTGCCTCGTCATCCTCAGCCTCATCAACGAGAGCTGGGGAATCAACCTCAAAGAGGCTGCGGATCGGCAATGGTTGATGCAGGCGTACAACGAAGCGAAGAAGATTGTCCCCGGTTGGCTAGTGGTTGATAACAGCGCGTGTTATGACAATTTTCATGTTTCAACGGACATCGCTGACTATCACACTTACTCGAGCATCCCCGACCGCGCCGAGGACTTCGACCGCTTTGTCACGGATCTTGCTCAGCGCCCAAGCTGGCTCTTCAGTCCCTACGGCGACGCATCCCCAAAGGGCAACGAACCCTTGCTGCTCTCCGAATTCGGCAACTGGGGGCTGCCCCGCATTCCCCACGACAAACCCTGGTGGTTTTCGAGGCGTGGCTTTGACAACGAGATCACTGAACCGGCAGGGATTGAGCAGAGGTATGCCGATTATCAGTACGTGGGTCTCTTCCCGACTCTCGACGCGCTCACCGAGGCCACGGAATGGCACGAGTTCGCTTCCCTGAAATATGAGATCGAGTCGATTCGCTCCCATCCGGAAATCCAAGGGTACGTCATCACCGAGTTCACAGACCTCAATTGGGAATCGAACGGTTTGCTGGATATGTGGCGAAATCCCAAAGCCTTTGCCGGCGCTCTGGGGGAGCTTCAGGGCGACGACATGGTGGTGCTGCGCACCGATCAGCGAAGCTACAATCCGGGGAACACCGTAACGGTCACGGTTTCTTCCTCTCATTTCGGGCCACAACCCCTCGAACAGGCCCGAATGACCTGGAAAGTCGAGGGGACATCGCTGGATGGCACACTCTTGCTCCCCAGCCTTCCTGCCGCCTCGGCGAGTCCCGCCTTCAAGATCCAGTTCGCGGCGCCCCCTGTTGCTGCCACGAGCAAAAAACAACTCGATGTCGAGATGGTTTGGGAAGGAAAAAGCCTCGCCAAGAATTCCCTGACTATTTACGTTTACCCTGACCGGCAACCCGACCTGGCTCCGCCGGTTTCGTACTACGACCCGGCAGGCAAGCTACGGCGCTTGGTCAATGCCATGCGGGCCCGCAACTATCTGGCGTCCATCCGGCTCGGAGGCGGTGCCGGTGGTGATTGCTTCCACCCTCGACGCGGAAGTAAAGAAGAAGCTCGAGTCCGGCGCCCGAGTTCTCTTGCTTTCGAGCGAACGGCAGACCCTGGCCCCGGGCATCGACATCGTTCCTCGCGCGGGCACCGATTACGAAGGAAATTGGATATCCAACTTCCTCTGGCTCCGCAGCAACCAACCTCCTTTTCAGGCGCTGGGGTTTGATGCCATGGTCGGGTTCGAGGCCCAAGCCATCAACGCACCTGCGGTGGTACGAGGAATCGCCGCCAAGGACTTTCGCGATGTATTGGCGGGGATGTTCTATGGCTGGATCCACTCGAACGTCGGTGTGCTGGTAGAAGCCAAGTGCGGCAAAGGCACACTCTTGATCTGCACGCTGTCGCTCGACACCACCTACGGAACCGATCCTTATGCTACCGAGTTCCTGGATGCCCTGGTGAACTTCCTGGTTTCCGGATCACCACCCAAGCTTCAGATTCCCCTGTAGGGCCGCGGTTCAGCGCATTCTAATCGGTTTCCGGAACCAGGTACTGCGGCGCATCGGTCAGCGTAATCGCTAGTTTCCCCCTGTGGGCTCTGGCCGGCTTGAGACTCTGGCCGAGGTGATCGGTAATTGCAAACTTGCCTCGGAGGTCAGGTATGGCGGTCTTTCGTGAGGCGGCGGACGTCGTCCACGCGGCGAGTCGAATTTCCGTCCCTTTGGTGAACAGCAGGACATAGTCGTTCGCTCCGCCCACCGGCAGGCGCCGGGTAAAGCGATATCCGTCGAGAACGCCGCTCAGCGTCTTCAAGGCAAGATACGCAGGCTTGGGCGAATACACGGGACGGGTATCCGCCGAGTAGGGAAAATGCACGATGCCGAAGTGCGATTCGGGATCTTGCGGGTTGGCGCTGTCATCGTGCCAGTCGTACCAGATGGTAAGCGGCACGCCCTCGGCGAGGTTGCTCAAGAATTCGCGCGGCAACAGCTTGCCTTGCTTTGCTTCGTCCATGCCCTTCCAGTTCCAGGTCGATGAATAGCCCCATTCCCCGGCGATGACAGGAACGGGTTTCCCGGGCGGGCAAAACCCGGCGATGACGCGCTGCAAGGTGTGGAATTCTTCCGCCACGCTCTCCGGATCGCGTTGCCGGTAAGGGTGCACGGAAACCGCCGACCAGTAGTTCAGCAGTCCCGCTTTGAAACAGGCACCCAGGAAACCGAAGTCAATCAGGGCGGTCGCCGGACCGACATAGCGCTCATGAGGTGCCTCAGCGCGAATGGCCTCTCCCACTTCGAGAGCCAACAGGATGTAGTCGTGGACGTTCGGCTTGGGGCGCCAGAAACGAAAATTCGGCTCGTTGTACAATTCCCAAATGATGCCCCGCCCCTCGAAATGCTCGACCGCCGCCGAGGCCCAATTGGCGAACGCCCGACGGCCCTCCTCCGTGTAGGGAGACAAGCCGTTGTCATAGAGCTTGTTGGCATAATCAAGAATGAAATAGGGTGAGATTTTGTAGGATTCCAAAGTAGTTACCAGGCGATCGTAGGCGCTGAAGTCGTATTGGCCCGGGGCCCTTTCGGTGCTATCCCAGGCAAAATCCATGCGCATCCAGCGGACCCCGGCGGCGGCCAGCATTTCCATTTCTCCGGGCCTCGGATCGACGAAGTGAATATTGATTCCGATGCTCCCCGGGATGGAGTTATCGAGATCGACCGGCGCGCAGATGCCAAGCGGGGTCAATAGAAAAAAGGCGAACGCGAACTTCAGCGGAAAACCGGTGAATAGTGAATGGTGAGTGGTGAATTGCATGCTCTGCCAGCTTCTATGCTGCCCTTTCCTAACCTCTCTACCCCTCCCGATTCGAACATACCCTGTCATTCCGAGCGAAGCGAGGAATCTTGCCCTGATCTTTCTTCCGCGACCTTCCTTACGCAGGGCGAGATTCCTCGCTTCGCTCGGAATGACAGCTTTGTTCCGTTATTTCGGAATCCTCCGAAGAACAAGGCCTTGTGCCTTCTGCCTTCACTTCCCGCACGTCGCGAACTTCGCCTGTCCCGTCAACAACTGCCGGTAGATCGCGGCATCACGCAACACCGACTCCACATAAGCGCGCGTGGCGTGAATGGGGATCGCTTCAAGAAACTCCGAGGAATCACGGAAGGAGGTGTCCTTCATCCAATCTCTGACGCGGAAGTCGCCGGCGTTGTACGCCGCCAGGGCCGGCTCCGGCTTGCCGTTGAACTCGTTCAATAAGGTTCGCAGGTAAGCACAGCCAAAGCGGATGTTATAAGTGGCGTTGTAAAGCCGCACGCCGGCGGAGCGGATCCTCGAGGCGCGCTTGCTGCTGCTGGCCGTTGTGGGGAGGACCTGCATCAGTCCGTGGGCGTTGGCGGAGGAGGTGGCGCGGACATTAAACGCTGACTCCTGGCGGATCAAGCCCATCACCAGGTACGGGTCGAGCCGGTTCGCGCGGGCTTGACGTTGCACGAGACTCCAGTAGTTCTGGGGAAACAGCAGGCTCCACAACTCCTTCGGCAATTCCGAGAACTGGTAAGAGGGGTAGTCAGGAACGATCTTAGTTGCGTCGATAAGCCCCGCGCTAACCTTTTCATGCCCCGCTTCGAGCCGACTGAGAAACAAGCGCAATTCCGGCTGTTGCGGCCGCGCAGCGAGCGAAGCCCTGAGATACTCCTCGGCCAGGTCATTTAAGCTCAGAGCTTGAAGCTCCAGCGCCGGCTGCAATAACTCGACGGGCTCGTACCCAGAGCAGGCTGAGATCGGCGCGGCGTCGCGCGGAGGAATCGCCTGCGCCACTTCCCAAGCCAGCGAATCCGGCGCCGGCATTACAACCGCGCGGGCGGTGGCCGGAAGGCCCCGTTCCCGTAAACTCGCCTGCGCCGCGTAGAAACTATGCGCGAACCGGTTTTGCAGCAGCGCATAGAGCGCCTGAGCGCCGGCCGCATCGCCTTGCTCCTCTTCCAGCCGGCCCAACCAGTAAAGCGCCGCAGGCGTGCGACTCGAGCGTGGGTAGCGCGTTAAATAAGCCTGTAAGTCCGGCAGGACCTGCTCGCGCTGCCCTGAAAAGTAATGACACCAAATGAGCCGCCATCCCGCGTCTTGGATGTGGCTGCCTTGCGGGAAAGCCTCCACCAGCGTCTGGTATTGGCGCGCGGCGTTTTGCCAGTCGCCCAGCCTGTAGAAGAGTCCCCCTGCGGAATTGAGCGCCGACTCGCACGCAGTTGAATGCGCATCGATGGCCTGAATCTGGGCAAGTGCGTCGAGTGTGGCGCTGGAATCATTCGCGCGAGTGTACGCCTCGATCCTCAGGGCCAGCCGTTCGGCGTTCAGTGCCGGAGTGGCAAGGCTGCCGGAAAGGGCTTCCAAGGCCTCAGAGTCTCGACGCAACCGGAGCAGACAGCGCGCCCGGCCCAACTGCCACTCGCCCGCATGGGCGCTGCCTGGCCTGGAGGAGAGCAGCCCTTCGTACCCCTTCTGCGCCTCCTTGAACGATGAAGCTCTGAGAAGCAAATCCAGCCGGGCGGTTTCTATTTCCTCCGTAGGCTGAGGGAAACTCGCTCCCAGGACGGCTCGGAGACGCCCCAAGGCTTCTTCCGCAGCCTTAGCTTGAGGGTATGCCGGGAAAGCATAATAGACATCCTGGAAGGCCCGCGCGGCCTGGGCCTGATCTCCGGCTTGCCAGTAAGCCTGGGCCAGCAGGAGAGCGGATTCCGGATGCCGGCGAACGCTCGGATCTGCGGTCAGAATCTGAACTGCCTCTTGCGCCTTCTGGGAACCCATGAGGGCCTGGGCAAGCAACTGCGACGCCTGCGCACGCAAAGGGCTGGCAGGGTAATCCGATGCGAACTCTCGAACGCCCTCCGCCGCCTGAGCCGAGTCGCCGGCTTTGAAAGCGGCCGATGCGGAATAGTACGATGCGTAGTCAGCAAGCATGAACTGAGCATTTGCGGCCTTGCGCAGGTCCTGCGCCGCCGGGAGATACTCGCCCGCTTCGTATTCGCGATAGCCTAAAGCGAAATACGCCAAGTCGCGTTGTTCAAGCGCTTTACGGGATTCCGCGTAAGTCCGCAACTGCGGCCACGCCGCCCTCTTCACCGCCCGCGCCGCCAACTCGCGGAGCGATGCCGGAACCGGCTCGGCCGCCGGGCGGTCTGCCGCGAAACACTGGGCTGGGACCAGCGCCCAGCAGATTACAGCCAATATTGTAAGTACGATTTTCACACGGAAGGACCAGAACCGTTCTTCACCGCCGCCCTCGCCTTATCCGCACGAGCCATCAAACGCTCGAGTTGTGCGCCCGCAAGTTCGGCCAGAAGCTTGAGGGCGTCTTCGGGCAGCGCCCCGCTTCCACCCGAATCAGCGTAGAAGATCGCCGCCACCGCCCCTCCAACACGAATCGGCAGAAGCAGGACAGAGTCTAGCGGGTCGGGCCTGAGGCGGCTCAGGACATTGGGGTTCTTGCTTAAGACCTCAGGTGTCCCGCCGACGTCCACACCACGTTCGAAGACTTGGCGAAAGGCCGTGTCCACACTCAGCGGGACCACTAAAGAGCGCAGCGCTTGTTCATTCAGAGTTGCCCCAAATCCCTGCGCTGCGGCGGCCCAGGCCGCATCGCCGCGCACCTCAAATAACACTACCCGGGCTCCCAAGCGGTGACTTTCTTCGGCCAGAGTGTTGAACAACTGCCTGGGCAAACTTGCAGCCCGGAGGCTTTGCGCGGCAGCCAGAATTTCAGCGAGCGAAGTCGAGTGGGAGGAGAACTCAGGATTCACCAGAGCTTCGAATTGGTCCCGGGCCTCCGCCTCCAACTGCCTATGCTCAGCGCGCAATTCCTGCAACCTCTCTTCAAGCCTCTGTAATTCCAGAGCTTGGGCGCGAAGCTTTTCGCCAAGATGCTCGCGCATCTCCCGAATTTGCAATACGAGTGCCTTTGTGTCGTCTGCTGGCAGGATCAACCCTCGTCAAAATCAATCGACCTCGTATTATGGTACAACGTGTCTTGTCGGCGCAACGCCTTTCTCGGAATGTAGGGGGGAATCCGCAGTCATTTGACAACCCGCGAGCAGGAGAGATAATCTAATCAATTGAGCGGGGGCGTCACGGTTTCGACGGGAGTCCTTGCGCTTAGGAGGCATGCCGGGGGTCCACACCACCCGTGATCGGCGTGGGACAAAGACAACTGCCAACACGCAGTATGCCTATGCTGCCTAATTAATTAGGTAGCCGTCTCTTCCCTCAGGCCCGCATAAGGGATTGAGGCGTCGATTGGCGGGCTGGTTGGGTCTCATCGCCTCGGGGTTTCGGGCAAGATCCGCTTCGGCGGAATTGAGGCTAGTCGGCGGTTCGTTGTTCCCGTTCCTTAGGGCCGTCGGCGAAAGCAGGTAAGCGAACAGACAAGCATGTAGTCTCCTGACCGTTCGGCTCTTCGGACGGGGGTTCGACTCCCCCCGCCTCCACCAAGCTAAGTACCTTTTCATCAATAGGTTGCC